>JAZKIM010000015.1:0-1589 GCA_040384865.1 Patescibacteria group bacterium | reverse complement strand
CGAACTGTTGGAAGTCGGCTTCAAACTTGATGAGCTTACCGTTGGAATCCCACTCAACCGCCTTGATCTTCACCGAACCGGTGAGGGTGTTGTGACCGCGCCCGTCGCCGGACAGGTCGAGTCCTGCTTGGTTGATGTCCTGGAATCCATATCTCGCAACGTTGGCATAAGTGCCGACCTTCAGGTCTTCACCGTTAGGCGCCGCGATGCTCAGGCTCCAGTAGGTCGCTTTTCCGATGAAGGTGAACTCAACATGCTTTTTCCGGACATACTCCGTCACGTTGTTGTTCACGTTGACGGTATATTCCGGCAGCTTGGTGGTGAGGACATACTCCCGATTCTGGGTGATGTATCCTGTACCTCCGAAGGTGAGAATGGTAATGGCGTTGGCTGCTGCAGTAGAAAAAACAAGGGCGAAAAGGAATGTAACGATTTTGTTCATGGTGCTATGTGTATGCTGTAACATCTATATTATACCATATATAGGACTATTGTCAACTAAGCTCCAAAAAACCTAAGATGCTATAATTACCGAAATGGCTAAAAAACTGACTATCAAAATTATCAACAAAGAAGTGCGACCGACATGGGATGAATACTTTATGCAATTGGTTGATACAGTGGGGCACAGAGCAACATGTGATAGAGGTAGATCAGGGTGCGTGATCGTAAAAGATAAGAGAATTTTAACTACAGGATATGTTGGGTCACCGATGGGGGCAAAACACTGCGATGAAGCAGGGCATGAGATGCATAAAGTTGTGCATGATGATGGAAGAGAAACAATGCATTGCATTAGAACAATTCACGCTGAACAAAATGCGCTGATACAAGCTGCTCGAGTTGGAGTATCTCTTGAAGGTGCGACTTTGTATTGTACGATGACGCCTTGTTATACATGCGCAAAGCTTATTGTAAATGCGGGAATAAAAACAGTTGTAGCAAAGCAAGACTATCAAGCAGCCAATCAGACAAAAAGAATTTTTAAAGAAACAAAAACAAAATTACAAATTTTAAATAAAGAAGTAACTAAATACTAATATGCAATTAAAATTTAAGAAAATTCATCCAGATGCAAAGATACCAAGTTACGCCTACAAGGGAGATGCGGGTCTGGATCTGTATGTTGCCGAATCAGTAACATTAAAAAAAGATGAAAGAAAATCTATTCCACTTGGAATTGCAATTGAGATTCCTGAGGGATATGTAGGAATCCTGTTTGATGAATTTATCTGATAAGGATTATGAATTTCAAGCAGGAGAGAAAATAATACAAATTTTAATAATACCAGTTATTCAAGCTGAGGTTGTGGAGGTTGATGAGCTGTCGGTTTCAGACAGAGGAGAAGGCGCGTTCGGAAGTTCAGGTGCAAAATAAGAAATTGACTTTGAAGGGTAAATATACCAATATAGTTGCATCGAATAAGGAAATCGAACTTGAACCATTTTAAACATGAAAGCACATCTAACGTTTTTTGAACCAGTGTTTTGCGTCGTTTATCCCTTACTGGTAACTATCGCACCCAGGGAGCAATCGAGGTCAGATTACAAGAGCGTAAAGCTTAGAGGTGAGCATTATATTGATACTC
>JAZKIM010000014.1:0-3308 GCA_040384865.1 Patescibacteria group bacterium | reverse complement strand
TCACAATTCCCCCCATTTCTTTCATAATAGATAGAAATGTTTCTTGCATGTGTTTAGCTTGCAAAACTTCTTCCTTTGCCCATTTGTAATGAAACCTTAAAACTGGAATTCCATATTTGTCGACAACATTAGGGTCAATCTCGCAATAGTTATCTTCTCTAGCAATGGCAGTACCGCGACCGGCCATACCAACACCAGTTCCATAAAAACGACGTTGATCTTCTTTTAAGGCTAATCCGTAACCACCCTCATCTTTCATTTTCCCATTTTTATCAGGAACCATACCTGCCATGGTAGGAACTCCTCCACCAAAACCATAAGAAGGCATGCGCATACCGCCGCCGTATTCAATATGATAGCCACGAGGAAAATCTAAATTCTTAGGCGTAGAAGTATGCAAGAGCGGGAAAATAGGCATTGTATACAAGGCGGCCATAATGAAGAACTACAAACGACATTATTTAGGCTCATTCGGAAGAAACGAAGAAAGAGCCGCCAAAGCCTACGATATAGCAGCAATGAAGATGCACGGCGAATTTGCCAACCTCAACTTCCCACACCACGCACATCTATTGCCTCCTCACTCGCTTCTATGTCATCGGACAACAGTCGAGGCAGTGACTCTCCAAAGAACTCGCTAAAGCGCAGCAAATAACGTATTCGCGCACTCCAAAACTCACCACGCTTGTATTTATTAATTGCATGACGATTAACTCTATACTCTGAATCACTGCACCCTTCTACTACCTGCTTAATAGTTAATCCCCTCTTTTTACGTAAATAATCAATGTTTTTGAAGAATAACATTAGGTATCTACGGCTTAATTCTTTGTTTTTATCGTGTATATGTACGCTATTCATGTTACAAACATAATAAAAAGGAGCTTAACCCTGATAATCACTCTTTAATTCACTGTTAAAAACAAATAAAACCACAAATATTTGCCTCAATACTGCATTGCAATGCCTATTTTATACGATATTTGCCTCATGGATATACAACTTAGAGAAATAAGGCGAGCGAGAAAGATTAAAATAAAGGAAATGCCGTTGGATTACAGGACAATAAGAAAGATTGAATCAGGAAGCGAAGAGATAACGGTTAAAAGCCTCAAAACCTATCTCAATGCAGTTGGATTGAACCTTACATATTCGCTTTAAACGCTTTATTTCTCATTCATTCACGCTATGTCAGGGGCGTAATGCACGCGCACCACGATAAACAGATTAAATACGCAATAGTCCACAGCCTTAAATGTTCACGTCGTTTGATTAGCGCAATAGGTGAAGTAAAAGAATATTTTGGCAAAAGTGCTGGAAAATCGCATAGGGGGGATAGGTTTGTGACGGGGACGTTTCTGTAATGAGGGGTATAGAGTAGTCCCTCTTTACCACACAAAAAATATATATACTATGATGCCGCGACCTTTTTTAAGTACACCCTAATTCCTTCCTTTGTTTTTAGCGTTCTCTGTTTGCCGTTTTTTCTCGTTGAGAAATAATATGCGGTGTTAACGAATGTACGATTGGACAATGTTTTAATTGCAGTTGTAGTATTAGGGAATGAACCTACTTGTACATTGGTTTGTGCATTGTATGCGTTGACTGGTATTATAGGTCTTTTTCTTCTTGTTACCATGTTATCAATGTGTAGATGCTTCCATGTTGACCTGTCGAGTATAGCTATTACTGTGTTTTGGTCTACGGAAAACTGTTCAGATATTTTTCTTATACCTATCCCATATTTATAAAGATTAAATATTGTTTGAATATCAGCGTCTTTTAATTTAGATAGATGACACTGCTCGCCTTTCAACTTCGATATTGGAGGTTTAATGTTTCCTGCCAATACTCCGTGTTTCGCATTTTCAGAACGAGTACACCATTCTAAATTCTCTACACGGTTATCATGTCTAATACTGTTTTTGTGATTTACCTGTGGTTTGTTTTCTGGGTTATGGATGAATGCTTTTGCAACTAATCTATGAACCATATAGTTAATTTTTTTGTTGTTAGCGCCAAGTTTAATGAACCAATATCCGTTTCTAAGTTTTTGTTGTTTGTAGTATTTGTCTGGCACTGCTCTGACGTTTCCATAATTCACATAAGTTTTGTTTATGGATTTTATTCTGCCGTGTGTACTAATAAATACATTTGAGTGTCCTTCTATTTCAACCCATTGTTCGTCTAAAAAGTCATTCATAAAAAATAACTTGCCCCGCGTTCAAGGGCTACGTTTGCTGCCGTAACACAGTGAGGCGGGGCGGTTATTTAAGGTCTTACAAAGATGCAGCAACATCATACTGCAAATATAAGAAAAGTTCTTCTTTCATTTGATATTAAGTTGTATCATTAATGTTTTGAGTTCTGATTTGTTGAGGATTGTTCCGTTGAATAAGGTATTGCAATTTCTTTTACCAGTGTCATGTCCAACCATTTGCGGCTGATACCATTCCTCGATTATTAGCTTATACTCTTCTGTGTCGTAGTCAATCTCATAATGTCCGTACTTTTTATTTCCGAATTGAAAGTTGAGTTCTGTTTCATGGTTATTTAGTTGTTTAACCCCCAAGACGCTTTCGATGTCTTGTCTGTCGAGGTATTTGACGCGGACGGCTTTTTGGCTTATGCCTCTTGAAATGTCTTTTGAGTTGTGGTGGGTAAAGTTTGTGGCGAACGTTTCTTTTATCCACGTGTCGGTGTCTGTTTTGCTTTCAAACTCGAATCCTACGTGGAACTCTTCGATTTGAGGCAGGTAGAATTGTGGTGTCATAGTCCGAGTAATTTATCGAATTGTTTAGTGATGAGGTGGTCGTGTTTAGCGGTACTACTTAGGTTGTAGCAGTCTTGTTTTAGGTCGAGGATTTGCTTTCTGCTGAACTGTGGCTTGTTGTCGTAGATGTACTTTTCGGCGTTTTCTCTGAACCTGAATATTTTTACTGGATGCTCATAAACCTTAAAGTCTACGCCGTATTCCATGCTCTCAATGCTGAAGTCTTCTTCAACTACATGGATAAAATCACCGTTCTGTAGAATGTATCCGTCTTCGGTCTTTAGAACAGGCTTTGCGGGGTGAACTGCGTCAGGGTTAATAATAAAATATGGCGCATCACAGTTTATTTTCAGCAATCCATCATTGCCTATTTTTATTTCAATAATTTTTCCATAATTTGTTTCATCTCCGACGGTAAGTGTTTCTCCTGAAGAGTTCTGTACGGAGTTTATTCTATGGCCTAAGCTTAAATGATGTCCAACCCACTTCTGATAATCGTCAATAGTGTTGAAGTCGAGACTATTTGACTCCCACT
>JAZKIM010000013.1:44010-44295 GCA_040384865.1 Patescibacteria group bacterium | reverse complement strand
TTCCAAAAGTTGAAGGTGGCACGGTTTTTACATTACCCTCAGATGCCCTTATTCGGGGTTTAAAGAGTGTTTGGTATAGTTCCGCGACCTCAAGTATCAAACCTGAACTTTCGAGCATTAGAGTCTATCCTGACGAGGATTCTTTGGTTTTTGTATCAACAGACGGATTCCGATTGGCAGAAAAACGAGTTAAGCTTAAAAATACACCAGATTTTTCCCACATTCTCATTCCTGTAAAGAACGCTACAGAGATAATTCGTGTTTTTGAAGGAATGGACACAGAGC
>JAZKIM010000013.1:6974-43973 GCA_040384865.1 Patescibacteria group bacterium | reverse complement strand
TCAAAATCAACTAGCTATCTCTACAGAGGGTGTTTATGTTGTGTCTCGAACTGTAGAAGGAAACTTCCCTGATTATAAGGCGATCATCCCAAAAGAAAGTACTACAGAAGTTATTCTTCTTAAACAAGACATCTCAAATATACTAAAATTAAGTACTATTTTCAGTGATGCTTTCAATCATGTGAAGTTTATAGTTCGTCCTCAGTCAAAAGAACTTGAAATAGTTACTAAAAATAATGATGTAGGGGAGAACGCCGCACGTCTTAGTGGGGCTATCACAGGAGATAGTATTGATATTAATTTTAATTATCGCTATATCAGTGATTCTTTTCAGTCCATAGAGACGGATAGTCTTTGTTTGTATTTTAGTGGTGCCGCCAAACCTTTGGTGATTAGGGGGGTTGGGGACAAAAGCTTTTTGTATCTCGTTATGCCAATGAATAGATAGTGCTTGGTTTGATAAGTTTGAAGGTTGGAATATAATATCTATATGCAAAGTCTCTCGGATTTTCTTCAAAAATTTAAGATAATTCGTGACCCCTCTCTTGATAAACAGCTTGTTGTCGTTCTTCTAAAAAAACATTGTGGAATCACTGTTGATTTATCCTGTGTTCAAATAAAAAATAATAATATATTAATTTCTGCTCATGCTGCTATAAAATCAGCTATCTATATGAAAAAAGTGCCACTTTTAGCAGCAATTTCCTCTGAATTTCCTGACAGGAAATTTGTTGATATTAACTAGTTAGATTATTGAGAATAGAATTTGATGCTGTTGCATCGCTCCTTGTGAATCAGTCACTACTGCTTTTAATTCGTTCTCGTCTTGAATCCCTTGGGTCTGGCTTGGAATGAAAGAGTAGAAAAAAGGTGCTTCTAAGGAAGTTCCTATTAAAGCTCCATTTATATAGTAATCAACTTTGGTGGCGAGAGACGGTGTGTTTCCAAGAGAAATTGTAACTCGGGAGTCTTTCGGGAGAGCGCTTAGATTAGAAGGTGAAGCTATTCTAAAAGATGTCGGGCTTGGGGTTACTACCAGCTGTCCATCTCCAGAGCTTGGGGGTGTTGTTTTAATTGAGCTCTGCCCTTGGGCTGTTCCGGCCCATCCATTTACTCCAAACTCAAAATTTCGGAATAGTCCGTCTTGGGCAGGGTTAGATGGTCGATCTCCAACAATGTCATTTTTATTTATCCAATAGAGTTCTGAATGAACCTCTGTGCCGGGGCCCTGCCAAACACCCCGAAGAAATGGTTTAAGGTCAGGATCTGTTGGCTCGGGTCTTGCGAATTCCTCATCAGGAAGATTTTCGATGGCGTAGTTCATAAATTGTTTCCACATAGGAGCAACGATGGTGGCAGAAGCTTTTTGTACCATAGGTGAATTATCATTGTTTCCCATCCACGATGCTACTGAAATGTTTGGGGTGTATCCTACAATCCAAGCGTCACGCGAGTTGTTTGTTGTACCTGTTTTAATAGCAACACGTTTGTCTCCAAAATACCGTGAACCAAAGATAGCTGTTCGAGCAAAAGGATCAGAGAGAACATCGTTCATTAATCGTGCTGTTTGGGTTGGAATAACTTGTTTTGTTGATGTTGCATAGGCTTCCATTTCTGTACCCCTTGAATCTTCTATGCGCAAAATTCCTGTATATGGGTTTCTCAAACCATCGTTTGCAAACACACCATATGAGCTCGCCATATCAAGAGGGGAAACCTCTCCACCCCCAAGTACAAGAGTAAGACCGTATTGTGAGGCTGTTGTGAGACTGTCGATACCCATTGCTCTAGCTGTACGTATAGAATCCTCTATTCCTACCATATAGAGCAAGCGTACCGCGGGAACGTTTCGAGATTGTGCCAAGGCTGTTCGAAGGGTCATAAGACCGTTATACCCACCTTCATAGTTCTGAGGGTGGTAGCATTTTGCATTAGGCACGTTTGGTGTCCCTACAGCCGAACATGACGCGTTAAATTCCGTCGCAACATCATAGATGGGGCTTTCGGGAACAAACCCCTTATTGAACGCTGTGGCGTAAACGAAGGGTTTGAATGCCGACCCCGGCTGTCGATGGGCTGTCGCTACATTAAAGTTTCCTTGTATATTTTTGTCGAAGTAATCTCGAGAGCCAACCATAACGAGGATTTGTCCTGTCTTTGGATCTGTGGCAACAAGCGTTCCATTAGAGGCTTTAAAGGTTTTTTCGTTTTTTATTACATATTCTTTTACAATTTCTTCTGCTTTTTGCTGAAGATTATAATCAATTGTGGTAATAACTCTAAACCCTCCCTTTTGTAGAAGTTCATCCCCATATTTATTTTCTAAATATTGTTTAATAAACATAACAAAATGCGGCGCTTTGATCCCCGTCACACTACGAGGTTGAAAAATAACCTCTTCAGTTGACGCCTGGTCGAATTCTGCCTGAGTTATCAGTTCATATTCAAGCATTTTCTTTAACACAAGGTTCTTTCTGTTACTCAATTCTTCTTTGTGTAATCCATAAGGGGAATAGTATGAAGGGGCTTGAGGGAGGGCTGCGAGATATGCAGCTTCGGCGAGTGTTAATTCAGAGGGTTTTTTTGCAAAAAAAACATTGCTTGCTTCAGCAACACCATATATGTTTCCTCCATATGATGTGTCGTTGAGATAAAGATCGAGAATAGTGTCTTTGTCAGCAACACGTTCAAGTTTGATAGCAAGTATCCACTCTTTGAGTTTTCGTGAAATATCTTTGTCCGCAGTGAGAAGAGAGTTTTTAATTACCTGTTGGGTGATGGTGGATCCTCCTTGGCTGAAATGAAGAGTGAGAATGTTTGCAATAATGGCACGGACGATAGATGTTGCTTTAATACCTTTGTGGTTATAGAAATCAGCATCTTCGATAGCAACAGTCGCTTTTTTTAAATAATCTGATATTTGGTCATAAGGGACAACAGTTCGACGCACTTTTTGACTGAGGTCATAGAGAAGGACGGTTCCTGTTCGATCATATATTTTTGCCGATTGTCCCAAAAGCCTGTCATCAAAGGAGTTTAGATCGGGGGTTTTAAGACTAGCTGCCCAGAGTAGAAAGGCGCCGGATATAAGAATTACAACAAGGACCCCAACCAAGAAAGCGTCCCTTATAATAAGCTTTCTTTCTGCGGGGTTTTTAAGCCTTAAAAAGGCTTTATTGAAGAGGTTTTTTGTCTTCAAAATGAGTTCTCTTGTGTTTTTCATTATATAAAGTGTTCATAGGTAATCGTATCACAGCCCTAGTTGGAGTAATAGGTTGAACATTAAGGCCAAATTAATAATTCTAATGAGCGTCCATTAACATACCAAAAAGGCTCAAAATATGATAGATTTATCTTCATGAACAGCCAAATTAACTCCTTGCTGAATCGCGGGGTTGAACAAATCATTCCTTCCGCTGACTTTCTAAGTTCCCAACTCTTGAAAGAAGGAAAGCTGAAGATTTATGCTGGTATTGATCCAACTGGACCAACTCTCCATATTGGGCACTCTATTGTTTTAAGAAAACTAAGAGAATTTCAAAAACTCGGGCATGAAGTTATTCTTTTAATAGGTGATTTTACAGCACAAATTGGTGACCCTACAGATAAGACGGCCACTCGAAAAGTGTTGACTGAAAGCCAAATCAATAAAAACTTACAGGTATACAAGAAGCAAGCATCAAAATTTCTAAATTTTTCAAGGTGGGGAGGCGCAAAAATTGTCTACAACTCCTCATGGCTTAAGAAACTTGATTTAAAAAAGGTGCTCAATTTAATGTCTCTTATGACTGTGGACCAAATGCTTAAGCGAGATATGTTTGTCCGCCGCACAGAAGAAGGTAAACCTATTTCCATGCATGAATTTATGTACCCCCTTCTTCAAGGGTACGACAGTGTTATGTTAGAAGTCGATGTAGAAATCGGTGGTAATGATCAAATGTTCAACATGCTTGTTGGACGAGATCTTGAAAAGAAACTCATAAATAAAGAAAAGACTGCAATCACCATGAAGCTCCTCGCCGACGCGACAGGAAAAAAAATGGGAAAGACAGAAGGAAATATGGTTTCTCTTTCAGATACCGCAAATGATATGTTTGGAAAGGTTATGAGCTGGACTGATGGAATGATAGTCCCAGGATTTGAACTCTGCACAGATGTCGTAGACTCAGAAATAATTAGGATCTCAGAGTCACTTCGATCTGGGATTGAAAATCCGCGCGATATTAAAATCCGACTAGCAAAAGAAATAGTTGTTTTTTACCATGGATCAGTAGAGGCGGACGCAGCAGAAAGAAATTTTATCAACACCTTTTCAAAAGGAGACGTGCCAGAAGAAATCCAAGAATTTAAAGTTTCAATAGGCTCTCTTTTGTCGAAGGAGTTGCTCGATAATAAAATTATTGAATCAATAGGGGAGTATAAACGACTTGTAAAAGAAGGGGCGGTTTCTGTTGTTGGTGGAGAAAAGATTTCAGATTTTAATTTTGTTATTGATTCAAACCTCACTGTTAAGGTCGGCAAGCGACGTTTTGCTAAGTTCACAGTATAAAAAATAAAATAAGCCTATTTGAAACAGGTTGTTTCAAATAGGCTTATTTTATTTCTTACTCCAATTCTGCACTAAAAGGGTAGTCGTCTTCTTCATCGTCACTTTGTACTTTGAAAGAAGCCGCTCCATCTTCCTCTTCCAGGCCGTCGGCGTCTGCTGGAAAGAGCGCATCAAACTCATCGTGTGGAACCTCGATTTCTTCTTCCGTGCCGGCTACAATTGCAGCCGGGGTAGGGGCTTCCATTTCTTTAACATCATCATTGTGTAATTCGTCAGACATATATTACTTAAATTCTCATTAAATTAATTCCGTAGATACTATTTATCACACCGGTTAAAATATGCAAGAGGGAGGAAACGTGTGGATAACTCAAAGGCTCAAAATTAAGGGATTTACAAATTTTTATGAAGGGCAAAATATGCCAAACCAACAGCTATTGCATCATATTCATCGTCTAGCATTTTTTTTGAAGGAATTTTTAGTAAAAGATGCACCATTCGAATAATTTGATCTTTGCTGCTTTTCCCGTCCCCTGTAACAGCTAGTTTTATTTGTAAAGGGGTCATTTCTTTAATTGAGAGTGATGATTTTGTTGCGATGTAAAGCAAAGCTCCACGAACTTCAGCTACACGCATGGCGGTTTTTTGGTTGTTGCTTAAAAAAAGATTTTCTATTGCTAAGTTGTTTGGTTGGTATTCTAGAATGAGGCGCTCCACCTCTCTACCAATTGAGAAGAGCCTTTCTTCAAACTTTTCTTTTGCAGGGGTTCTAAAGCAGTCGGAATATAAAAGTTGTTCTTTGCCAACCTCTGTCTTCTCAATAACAGCAATTCCTAGACGTTCATATCCCGGATCGATGGCAATAACTCTCATGTATTTATTCTGCGTTAGTGAAAACATTTTGTACCTCGTCGTTGTCTTCAAGTGCGTCCACTATCTTATCAAGAATAGATAAATCGTCTTCTCCTAAAGGAATAGTCACTGTTGGGTGTAGCTCGGAGCCTGTTCTTGTGAATGCCCACGTTGCTGATCCTATACCAGCAAGACTTATATTATATTCAGATAAGATATGTTTTATTTCCTGCGCCGCTTTGTTCCGATTGTCTGTAAGTGCTTCAATAACAATTGCACAGCCGCCTGGGCCATATGCTTCGTAAGTAATAGACTCCATTATTCCGCCACCAGCCTCGGTGCCTTTTTTAATAGCCCTCTCAATGACATCTTTTGGAACATTTTCTTTTTTTGCTTTATCAATCACACCAAGAAGTCCTGGAGAATTTAAATTTCCGTTTGCTTTTTTTGATTCAAGGCTAATGAGCCTTGCGTGTTTTGAATACATTTTGCTCTTCTGCGCATCAGTTTTCCCCTTCTGTCTTTTTATTTGGGACCATTTGTTATGACCAGACATTTATTTGATTTATGAAAGTTTTAATTGTTTATCGTTCGGATATTCAACTCCAAGATGTTCATACCCCGCTTTTGTTACAAGGCGTCCACGTGGGGTGCGTTCAATGAAACCTATTTGAATGAGGTATGGTTCGTTAAATTCTTCGATCGTTGCTTGGTCTTCTGAGAGAGAGGCTGCGATTGTGTTAAGCCCTACCGGCCCCCCATTATATTTATTCACCACTGTTTCAAGAATCTTTCTATCAGAAAGGGTTAGTCCTCGTTGATCTATTCCAAGGAGGGCTAAAGCACCATCAACAATATCTTTTGTCAGACCACTTTTTTTAATTTGAGCAAAATCACGGCATCTTTTTAATAGGTAGTTTGCTGTTCGCGGTGTTGAACGACTTCGGCTGGCAATTTCATTCATCGCGGAGCTTTCTATATCTATACCAAGAATCTTTGCAGATCTGTCTACTATTTTTTCAATTTCTTTTTCTGTATAGAACTCAAGTCGGAATACGCCACCAGAGAAACGAGAGCGAAGTGGCGATGAGATCATGGCAATACGTGTGGTTGCCGCAATGAGGGTGAAGGGTGGAAGGTCGAGTTGAATTGTTCGTGCTGATGGACCTTTGCCGATAATTATATCGATTTGTCCAGACTCCATAGCTGGGTATAAAACCTCCTCAACTGTTTTGTTGAGGCGGTGAATTTCGTCTACAAAAAGAATATCTCCTGGTGAAAGATTGGTTAGTACTGAAGCTAAATCACCTACACGCTCAATGGCAGGTCCTGAAGTCACTTTCATTTGAGCATTTGTTTCTTTGGCGATGAGGTGGGCGAGGGTTGTCTTCCCAAGACCAGGGGGACCATAGAAGAGGAGGTGTTCCGGGGGGTGATTTCGTTCTTTAGCCGCCGTCAACAATATATGGAGGTTGTTTTTTATGTTTTCTTGACCGATATAGTCGTCAAAACGATGAGGGCGTAGTGTTTGGTCGAGTACTCTTTCTTCAACCGACGTTGCTTCGGCAGCATCTTCGACATTGACAGGTTTTCCAGACTGGGGGAAGGGGGTGCTTGACATAAAAACGGTTTCGTGCTAGTATTCTCAACTAACGGACGGCTCCTTAAATCTCTAAGCAATACAAAGTTTGCGCTTTTATCGGTTTTCCTTATAGGACGCTCTGGTGCGTGTCTTACGACACGTTCCTGGAGCTATCCTTAAAGGACTATCGGGCTTCCGATCTCCGGATTGAAAGCATTGCTTAGAGATTTAAACAGCTGTCTTAATTTTTTTGCAAAACACAAAATCGAAAGGTTTTGTGTTTTGTTTTTATTCTGCTGTTTCAACAATACGCCCGCTCTGTATCGAAGTCAATTGACAATTACACAACCGGCGTGTTCGGCTCGATTTGTGATTCTTTGGGTTTCGATTCGTGGCCACTTGCTGAAAGTTCTGGAGTCCATGATCCATCTCCAACAAGGTCAATGACACGTTCAAGTTCTTCAAATGTGGTAACTCCTCTTAGTAATTTCAAAATACCATCTTGTCGCATATCAATAATGAGCTGAGGCTTAGCCGCTTCTTTAATCTCTCTCTCGCTCGGATTTTCTCGAATGATATTTTCAATGTTTTTGTCGGCAAGTATTGCTTCGAAAATACCAATTCGTCCTTTGTAGCCAGTTTTGTTGCAGGCCTCGCAGCCAACAGCGCTCCAAGCTTCTGTTGGCGATGTTGGAAATTCTTTTCCCTCCTCGTAATCTTTAAGTGAATATAGTACTTCGGCGATTAAGTTTTTTCTGTTTTCAGGGATAGGAATTTTCTTTCTACATTCTTTACAAAGTGTTCGGACTAATCGTTGCGCGATGGCAACATGAATAGCTGATGTTAAAATCTTGGGGTCAGCACCGAGGTCAACAAGGCGGGTGAATGTGCCCGCTGCGTTGTTGGTGTGAAGAGTAGAAAACACAAGGTGACCGGTAAGTGATGCTTGAATAGCTGTCGTCGCTGTCTCTCCGTCTCGAATTTCACCCACCATGATGATGTCGGGATCTTGTCGCATCGCAGAGCGGAGTCCTGCACCGAAGTCGTATCCTTTTTTTTCTTCTACCTGTGTTTGAACAATCCCCGGCAAGTGGTATTCAATAGGATCTTCAATAGTAATGATTTTAATTTCACTACTCAAGACCTTTCTTAAAAAGGCATAAAGGGTAGTTGTTTTACCAGAGCCTGTTGGCCCTGTAGTGAGGATCATGCCGCTTGGTCGAGCAATTTCTGCCTCGAGAATGTTTAGAAGCCTTGTTGGAATACCCAATTCTTCCATTGGTGTGGAGATGGATTTTGGGTTGAGAATTCGCATCACAATTGATTCACCGTATGCTCCAGGAATTGTAGAAGTACGAATTTCAATATCGCTCATATAAATCTTCACAGTATAGCGTCCGTCCTGTGCGTTTTCTTTTATGTTCAGTTTTAAACCAGAAAGTAATTTGATTCGCGACAGTAAGAGTTTGTATGTTTCAACATCAAACCGGACAACCTCTATGAGTACACCGTCCAGTCGGTATCGAAGTCGAGCATAGTCTTCTTCAGGCTCAACGTGCACGTCAGAGGCTTTAATAGAAAGAGCTCCTGCCATAACAATCGCGAGCACATGAGAGAGACGATGACTCTTTTTTAAATTGAGTGCATCCTTGATCATTTGTGTTACATCGTCTAGTTTTTTTGTTTTCTCGATAAGTTTTTCAACTTCCTCGTTTGAAATATCGAGTGACCCAGCTTCTGTTTCAAAAGCAAATGAAAGATCTTTATAACGACCCCATGCTTTGAGTAGGCTGTTGGTTGACGTCATAAAAAGGGAGGGGTGATATCCTTTTGATTGAAGGTCTTTTATTGCCTCATCGGAAGATCCATTTGTTGGTGAGTGAATGGCAATCGAAATATTTTTTCCAATAATTTCAAATACCGCGAGCTGACCTTCACGTGCATCTTCTTCAGGAATGAGACGAAGGGCGTCGGTATTGATAGGTACGCGGGTGAGATCTATGTAGGGAATGCTGTATTTTTCAGACAACATTTGAGCCACTTTTTCTTCCTCGTCTAAATGAAGCTGGCGGAGTCTCTGATTTTGTTTTTCTTCGTCGAAGTGAATAGGCATAAAGGATCTTTGGTTCTCCTATTTTAGCCTTTTTCCTGGCCGCGGGGAAGGAATAACTCTTAAAGAAAGGTATTGACTTTATTGTTTAAAGTGATATAATATGAATATAATTCAACATCGCCAATGGGCTGCATGGATCCGCAAGGAACCCCGGCCCACTACGGGCTATGCAGATCTTTGGCAAAGGGCTAGAAACCCTAGACAGTGAAATCGATGAAAAACATCCTTTGGGCGCTCCTCGCGCTCTTCACCCTCAGCGCCTGCGACACCACCTGCGGCAAACAGAGCCGTCGCCATCGTCGGCAACCACAACAGTCCAACCACACCCCTTCGCGCGTTGTGTGCGAAACAGTCCATATCCACGTGGAAGGGCGGTCGTCTATGGTCTCGTCGGCGCAGGAGTTTCGGGCGGTTGTTGCGCAGGCGCAAACCCTTCGCAACCGCCCCGATTACGAAATCGAGGCCTGGGTTAAGCAGCGCCTCGGCCCAGACGTGATCGTCATCATTGAGCGTTCGGGCGGCCGTCAAAGTGGTGGCCAACCAAGCTACGGTTCGCGTCAAGGTGCCCCGGCGGGACGTTCCTACAGCTCCTCGCGCGCCGAGTCTCCGGTCATCATTCAACACCGGGACAGCCCTTTCTTTGGCAAGAACAGGGCTCCGGGATGCAATGGGGTGATGGAGGGTTACCAGGAACATCCCATCCACACTGGCTACTCAGACAGCGGAAACCCCACTTTCAGCGTTTCCCCGGCGACCTATGCCCGGGAGATGCAAAAGAGCGGGCAGCCCATCTATGTCACGGTCGACAAGAAAAAGCCCAAACCGTGGAATTGGGATGCGTGGCAGTAGTCGTCGGTCGGGTTCAAGCCCCTTTTCAGCCCTCTGTGCCTCGTGCGCAGGGGGTTGACTTTTTTGTATAAGGTGGTATACTGGCACAAGTATAAAAAGGTCTTTAATAACCTGTTTAGTTAATTCAAAAGTGTGATTTGGTCTGGTTTTTTTGGAGGTGAGGTGATCACAAGCAATGTGAGACTTTTCTTTAGAAAGAAGGTCTTAGATTGCTTGTGGGCATTCCGCTCACACAAAAACCAAAAACCAAAAAACTCCATGAACCAATACGATCCAAACGATATGTCCCTCACCGAAGAGCAAAAAAAGAAAAACTACCGGCGGAAGGTGATGCTCTTTCTGGGGGCGCTCGTCCTCGGAACCTGCTTCGCCACCGTCCTCGTCATGTATTTCGGCTTCTGGCCGGCGACTGACGAGCAAACCAAGGTGGACGCCGCAGCGCAAGTTGCCGCGGCCAATCACGACAAGGAGCAGGCTACCCTCGAGAAGGGCGACGCCGAGAAGAAACTCACCGACCTCCAGGCCGTCCTGGCCAAAGAGGTGGGAGAGAAGGACCCTTCTCTCATCAAGGCGAAGGTCGCCGCACTTCAGACCGAGATCGACGGCTACAAAGCCATCATCAAGGCCGGTGAAGGGGCGCTCAATGCGGCGGAAGCTGGAAAGCTCCGCCAGCAGGTCATTGACCTGACGGGGCAGCTCGCGGTGGCTAACGTTAAGTTGCTGAAGGCTCAACCTGAGGCTCCGAAGGCGGAAGCCGTGGCGGCGCCCAGCTCGACGGCGGAAATCATCGCTGGTGCGAACGCGAAGGCGAAGCCGGCACAGACGCCTGATAGCACCTTCATCCAGGAGCGCCCTTCAAAGACCGTGCCGAAAGTCGGCGGGAGGAAATATACCCGCGACGAGGAACTTCTCCAGAGCCTGGTTAACGCCCTGCTTCGAAAGGAGGCCGGGGTTAGCACAGCCATGGGCACGGTCCACCTCCGCAGCCAGGATCCGGCAGACGGCGTGCCGTTTGAGCAGGTGTACGGGTACGCACGGTCACACGGCCACCCGAACTTCACCCTATCGGGAGAGCAGGGAAAGAGGCTCCAGGCGGAGCTCCTCTCCCGGTACCCGATACCCGGCGGCGACAACTAAACAGGGAACAGTAAGTTCAACTCAGAAAAGAGAGAAAATCAAAAAGACCCGCTTCTTCCAAAAGATTAAGCGGGTCTCTTTCATTTTTTAATTATGCTAATATACGCCAATGGAAATTTTCTCTCATTGTTTGGCTGACACTGCGGCTGAGGCAATGAATGTTTTAGAAATACTTAAGAAAAAAAGGGAGGGTGTGGACAAAGCAACTGTTGTTGGCTTGTCGGGGGACCTTGGTTCGGGGAAGACCGCTTTTTCACAAGCTATGGCTAATATATTAGGTGTTACAGAAACAGTAACCAGTCCAACTTTTATTATTGAAAAACTTTACCACACCAAAGACACAGTTTTTCCACAGTTTGTTCACATAGATGCCTATCGACTCGATGAGGCAAGAGAGCTGGAGGTGTTGGGTTTTAAGGACCTGCTTCAACAGAGAGGAACCCTTGTTTTTATTGAATGGCCTGAACGGGTTAAAGAGGTGTTGCCCTTAGACACCTATATGATTAATTTTAAATTTATTGACGAAGACACACGAATGATTTCTTATAATTTTTAGCTATTGAATGACAAGCAGAGGACCATCTATTCATATACAATATGGGCATGACAAAGAAGGGTTCTAAAACTGGTGCCTCAAAAAAACAACTTGTGGTTCTTCTAGATTCACACGCTATTATTCACCGCGCATATCATGCGCTCCCTGATTTTGCCTCGAGTAAGGGAATTCCAACAGGCGCCATTTACGGATTGTCGACTATGCTTATGGGTATTATCGACAAATTCAACCCTGATTATGTAATTGCCTGCTACGACCTCCCACAGCCAACCCATCGACACGAAGCCTATGATGCATACAAAGCAGGAAGAAAGAAAGCGGACGAGGCGTTGGTATCACAACTTATTAGTTCGCGTGGATTGTTTGAAGCTTTTAATATCCCGATGTATGACAAGCCTGGATTTGAAGCCGATGATATGTTGGGAACTATTGTTGAACAAATTTTAAAAAATAAGGCGATCTGTGAAACGGCAGATGAAAAAGGAAAGATTACTAAGAGCGAGTGCGGGGACAATCTTGATGTAATGATTGCCTCTGGTGATATGGACACTTTGCAGCTTATTCATAATGACAAGGTAAAAGTATTTACTTTAAAGAAGGGAATTAAGGATACTGTTATTTACAACGAAGAAGCTGTCAGAGAACGATTTGGATTTGGACCAGAACTCTTGCCTGATTATAAAGGCCTTCGAGGCGACCCTTCTGATAACATTATAGGAATTGCTGGAATTGGAGAGAAAACAGCAACAATCCTTATTAGTAAGTTTGGGACGATTGAGGAAATATATAAGGTTTTGAAAAAAAGTCCCGAGAAGATAAAAGAAGCCGGTATTACAGAGCGGGTTTTTGAACTTTTAAAGAATGGCGAAGAAGAAGCTATTTTTAGTAAAATGCTTGCCACTATTCGTCGTGATGCACCTGTCCAGTTCATGGTGCCTGCGAAAACATGGAGGGAGACTTTTGACCCTGTGCCTATAGATAGGTTTTTTCGTGAAATGGAATTTCGTTCTTTATCAGCAAGACTGAAACAAGTAGCAGACAGAATCCTTGGAACTAAAGGGTTGGGTTTTGCTGAAACCGGGTACATAGATTCTGATATGGTAAAAGCACCTGCAAATTTTGGAGCAATCTCTCCTGAAAAATCAAAAGAACTGACCATTATGCTTTGGGTGGTGAATTCAAACGTCTCGTATCCGACCATGGAGGATGTATTTTCATACACCGGAGCGACCTCTGTTGAACAGGCGGAACAAGTATTGCGACGAAAGTTGGTTGAAAATAATCTCGAACAATTGTATGAACAGGTAGAAAAACCTTTGATCCCTATTGTCGATCAAATGGAAAAGAATGGGGTGAAGATCGATAAAGATTTCTTTAAAAAGTTGTCAGAGAAATATCACATAGAACTAGAGAAATTAGGGAAGTCCATTTGGAAAGAGGCTGGTGTTGAATTCAATATTGCTTCACCAAAGCAACTTGGTGAAATTCTTTTTGATAAAATGGGTCTTGTACCAGAGAGTGGTGTCCGTATGAAAAAAACAGCGGGAGGTGCGCGTTCAACAAAAGAATCAGAGCTTGAAAAGATGAGAGGATCGCATCCAATCATTGATATGATTTTGCAGCACCGCGAACTTTCAAAACTCCTGTCTACATACATCGACACACTACCAACTATGGCAGATGAAAAAGATCGTATACATTCTACCTTTCACCAAGCGGGGACAACCACAGGCCGTATCGCTTCAAATGATCCAAACTTACAGAATATTCCAATTAAAACTGAACTCGGTCGTCAAGTAAGACATGGTTTTGTTGCTGAAAAAGGATACAAATTAATGTCCTTCGACTATTCACAAATTGAATTACGCATTGCCGCTATTTTGTCGAAGGATCAGAAGATGATTGATATATTCAAGAAGGGAACAGATATTCACACCGGTGTTGCCGCAGAGGTTTTTAAGGTTTCTGAAAAAGAGGTGACAAAGGAAATGAGACGACAAGCAAAGGTCATAAATTTCGGCATTCTGTTCGGTATGGGTGTGAATGCTTTAAAGATGAACCTGGGTAGCACTCGGGCTGAAGCCCAGGAATTTCTCAACCGATATTTTGAGACCTTTCAAGAGCTTGCTGTGTATTTGGAGCGAGTAAAAATTGAAGCGAAACGTGATGGATATACCACTACAATGTTTGGCCGCCGCCGGTATTTTGAAGGGCTCAAATCAGCCCTTCCCTTCATTCGTGCCGCCGCTGAGCGCATGGCAATTAACGCCCCGATTCAAGGAACTGAGGCGGACCTCGTAAAGATTGCTATGGTTTGTGTATACGATCTCATTATTAAACGAGGTTGGAAATCTGAGGTGAAGCTTTTAATGCAGGTACATGATGAGCTTGTCTATGAGGTGAAAGAAAGTCTGGTTCCAATTGTAGCGGAAGAAGTCCGTCGAGTAATGGAATCAATCATGACCAAGCAACAGACATTTGATGTACCAATAGTTTCTTCTGCCAATGCCGGTGACAATTGGGGAGAAATGGAAGAGGTGAAGATTGATTAAATATGTTGTACGTCATTTACGGAAAAGATACAGCTAAGTCACGATCAAAACTGATCGAGCTTTTGGATTCGTTGCAAAGTAAACGTCCTGATGCCTCAACTTTTCGTCTCTCTTCGGAAAACTGGAGCTCGTCGATGCTCAATGAGCTGCTTGGAAGCACAGGACTCTTTTCTCCGAAGTACATCATTGTCATTGATGGTTTGTTAAACAACACCGAGTCATCAGATGTCATTTCAAAATCCATTGAGGATATGGCGTTGTCGGAACACGTCTGTATTTTGATAGAAGAGAAAATCTTAGCTGCTGATTTAAAAAAGATAGAAAAACATGCGACCAAGGTTCAATTGTTTGAACAAACAGAAAGGTTAAAAAAAGAGTCGCCAATAGTTTTCAGTTTTGCCGATGCTGTCGCTATGAAAGAAAATAAAAAAGCATGGACTATTTTTCAAGATCTCATAAAAGAAGGGAGTGCGGCCGAAGAAATTCATGGAGTGTTATGGTGGCAGTTCAAATCGCTTGCCGTTGCTGCAAAAGCGAGAAGCGCTAAAGACAGTGGCCTCTCTCCATATGTATATCAAAAAGCTGCCCGAGCGGCTCAATTGTGGAAAGAAGATTCACTTGATCAAGTGCTAGATCGATTGGCAGATATGTATCACCAGGCTCATCGAGGTGAAATTGATTTTTTGGTGGAATTGGAGAAGTTTGCGTTAAGTGGAAGGTAGTATCTTAATCTCATTTTCATTGCGTTAAAATACATTAAGCACTGTCATGCAAAAAATTACTACACATTTATGGTTCGACAAGGAAGCTAAGGAGGCTGCTGGTTTTTACACATCAGTTTTTGAAGATTCGAAAGTAATAGATATGACAACCCTTCATAACACCCCGTCGGGTGATTGTGATATTGTCTCCTTCGAATTGAGCGGACAGTCGTTCATGGCTATAAGTGCTGGGCCTCTTTTTAAATTTAATCCATCCGTTTCTTTTCATGTTAAATGTAAAACAAAGGAGGAGGTGAATACAAAATGGAAAGAACTTTCAGTGGGAGGCACTGTCCTTATGGATTTAGGTCAATATCCTTTCAGTGAAAGATATGGATGGTGTAATGATAAATACGGTCTTTCGTGGCAGGTGATGTATGTCGGTGAGAGCGAGGTTGTCCAAAAGATTACTCCAGTACTTATGTTTGTTGGTGATGTGTGTGGAAAAGCAGAAGAAGCGATAGGTTTTTACACATCAGTGTTCCGTGACGGAAAGGTTAATATGATTCTTCGTCATAATAAAGGTGAGACTCCAGACAAAGAAGGTACTGTGAAATATGCCAGTTTTACTCTTCTCGGGAATGAGTTTGGAGTAATGGATAGTGCTCATGAACACAACTTTAGTTTCAATGAAGCAGTTTCATTTATTGTTCGTTGTGATACCCAGGAAGAAATAGATTACTATTGGGAAAAGCTCTCTGCTGTTCCTGAATCAGAACAGTGTGGATGGCTTAAGGATAAGTTCGGTCTTTCGTGGCAGATCGTTCCTGTAGCTATGGACGAAATGATGAAAGATAAAGACGAGGAAAAACTAGCACGAGTGACTGAATCTTTTCTTAAGATGAAAAAGTTCAATATTGCGGAGTTAGAGAAAGCGGCTGAAGGAAAGTAGGGGAAGATATGTGTTTAACTTTACTTTTTCCCCGCCGGTGTTATTTTAACAGTGGAGTTTGCATAAATGGCTAATCAAAGAAAACGCAGTAAACCAGTATTGGTAAGCATATCCTATTATTCAAAAGGTTTGCGGAGGTTTTGTACGAAGACCTTCAAAAGTGGTCGGCAAGTAACCCGTGAAGTAGCTCAGGAACGCGGCTGTTCGGTGGGAAGTTTCCTTGGCCATTGTCTGGGTAGCTTCGGCGCCTACTGTGCCGGGAGAACAAGTCCTTTTCAGGGAATTGATTGAATAGTTAGGAATTATAGAAATATGGATAGTCTGCCTATCTAGTTTGGAAAAACTTAAAATTTCAAGCACCAGCGACCGCCAACCTTTGTTTATTGGAAGGCGGTTTTGACTTCATATAAGTTCGATTCCAGTTGTCTCTGGTTTAATGATATTTTTGAACTTGTGCGCTCTACTGAACGAGGTTAGAACCTGTTTTGCTGACAAAAGGTTTTCCTCGATACCTTTTAATTGGATGTTTGATAACTGGTCCTTTAGCAAGATCACTTCCGTTTGGGGGCCTTGACAAAAGGGTACTGAGTACTATATATTAGTACTATATTATAATACTATTATATAATAACTATGACAACAATATCAATTCCTATAACAGCGGAGCTTAATCAGTTTATAGAGGAACAGGTGAAACTTGGTAAGGCAACGAGCAAGGCCGAGCTTATTCGGCGGGCTATTATCAAGTTTAAGGAAGATGAGTTTATCGTATCGATTTTAAAAGCAAAACAAGAGATCAAGGAGGGTAAGGCCCTTGTGGGAGACTTGGATACTCTGGCAAAAGGATTTAATTAGTCGTGCGTATGAAACCACCACAGACGATCAGTGTTCAATACGCACCTACTTTTGTACGAATGTATAAAAGATTAGATGATAATTTAAAAGAAGAGATAAAAGACAGGGTCGCACTTTTTCAAAACACTTCTAATCATAGTAAGCTCAAGGTCCATAAATTAAAGGGGATTTTGGGGAATACATATTCTTTCTCAGTAAATTACAAAATACGAATTGTTTTCGAATATGAGCAAAAAAACATAGTAAACCTACTTTATGTCGGGAGTCACGATGAAATGTATTCGTAGGTACTAAACTTTTATTGCACTCCGTTAATTATTGTTAACGGTGCAGAGTTACTTGTTCCTCTTCCGTGAACAATTACCGTCAGGGTATATTGGCCTGGTGTGATGGACATACTTGAATTTGAGGGACATTCACCACGGTCCACCTCGGACACCGTACATATGTTTCTAGGAATACCTGACACAACGATTGTGTTTGCTGTTGAGGTATTTCCTCCTTGTGAACCACCTTCCCAGAGTATCCCTGTTTGACCAATACTGTTTGTAATTTTTACAAAAACATGTGAATGAGTTAGCCACCCAATTCCCGAATAGCCACCAAGAGGATCTAAGTTTGAACCATTGATTGTAAGGCTTGATAATAATGGAACTGATGCGGGAGAAATTGATGCTATAGATGGTGAAGTTAAGCTAACTTTCGGAATAAATTTAAAACTCGAAAGCATTTGATTCAAGACTGCATTTTTATCAAGATCAATGCCATTAGAAGATCCTGCGGTATAGTCTACTCTTGTTATTATTTTATAAGCAGTTTCGCCTTTTACTAGACAGTACTCAGTGGCACTTACGTTTGAATATCTTCCGCTAAGTTCTTTACTCATATTGAAGGTGAGAAAATCATTACCATTAATTTTGGTAATAGTTCTTTCCTGACCCCCTGCCGTATCGTTGCAGTTGGGCGGTGAAGATAATACTCCATTATTCCACGCCAATGTCACTACTTGGACAGCGAGTGTGCCTTGAGGTGTTGTAAACGATATACTTCTGCCACCAGATATATCTGTGTCACTTATTTGAGTTTCAGATGGGTGTTCGATAGAAAAACCATATTTTTCATTGGTATATATCTTTGAAGCTGAAGTTTCAGTAGAAATTAATTTTACTGAGTCGAAGATTTTTGTAGCGATATTATAATCTTCACCATCAGCTGCGATAAGATCGAGACTGCTTAACTCTACTCGAGTCACCGCTTGATCTCCTGGCATTTTTACTTTAACCAAGCCTATATAGCCTAACTTTTTTATGCCATCCTCGAAAGAGACCGATAGGGAAAGTCTGACATTGGTTAGATTGTAAGATTGAACATTACGAACAGGACCCTCGATTTCAATTAAGGCTTTTTTATTCCCCTGGTATGTAAAACTTTGATCGTTGATTTTCCAGTTTTCTGGATAAGTTAACTGAAAACCGTACGACATGTTGGAATAAACCTTCCAAGATACCCTATCTGTCGTTGTTCCAGCTGTGCTTTCTGACTTTTGCACAGCGGTAAGGTTATTGTCATTTTGGTCTAACGAGGGATTATTTGAAGTCTTGTTTAAATAAACATAAGCGCCTCCACTAATGAAAAAGAGAGCGACGATGGCTATTACTAAAGGAATAACAAAGCCTTTTTGTGAATTTTTCATATAAATGAAATTGTAGCATGCATAAGTTCGGTTCTAATAATTCTGAGTTCACCACATTTTTAAAATAAAATCCTGTAAAACCTACATCTTTTAACATTTGTGCACCCAGTAGGAATCGATTCCTGCTGACATAGCAGACAAAAGAATGGCATGCGCAAGCGTGCCTTTTCTTTTGTCTGTGCACTCTATTAAACGATGTTAGAACCTGTTCGAAACAAAAAGAACTCCCGCCAAGCACTACTGCTTGGCGGGGGTTTTCTCTTCATGAATCGCTTAATTTTTGAATCTCGGAGCGCGATTACCAAAGGACAGAGCTTTCTCGTTTTCTTCAAAGGTCTTCTTCAGCATTTTTCTGTACTGATAAAGGAGGCTTTTGTAGGAACGAAACCGCAGGTACTCATAGGCACACTCGAGCATGATTTCAACGATGAAGTCGCGATCACTTCTTCTTTCCGTGTAGGCGAGGTGAAGTGCGGTTGCCATTGCCTTGATCCACTGCTTTTTTGGATAAGGACAATTAATTCTCGATCGAATGAGAAAAATTGGCCACATACGCGCAATTGCGTGATCAGAGTCTTTGGCAGCGGCTTCCACCCACAGCCATACTTGCTCATTGCTTATCGAAGGGTCGAGATGGAGCTGGTGACTAAGGAGCAGATTGCCCAAGGTCCTAAGCATTGATCTTGAATTCAGTTTCTCACTGTACTCTAGGATCTTTTCCCGTGACACTACAACCTTGCGCTGTCGTAATACCTCGAGAACTTTCGCAGCCGAGCCTACACCCTCGTTGTAGTGAAGATCTATAAGGCGATCAAGCCATTTGAGAATCGTACTCAGTCGAAACCTCTTGGTTCTATAGACTCCGATCTCTCCGCAGATTAGGCCGGTTGCCGTTTCGACATCACGTTCGATCGTGAATTCGATGAGTTTTTTTTGAAAGTCTCGATTCTTGTGCCATGCGCCTGCGCAGGCAAACGTGGCAAAAGTGCGGTTATTTTTTGGCAGTCGAGACAGTTTTCTCATCAGAGCTTTTGCTTTTTTAATCCACCCACGTAGCTTTTTGGGGTCGTTGGTGTGGCTCATGGCGGGCCATTCCCAAGGTAATGGTTTTCTCATTTGTCCTCCTTTCTGGTTTTTGTTTTAAGATCGTTACCTGACCAATAGGGTACACCACTGAGTAAGTTGTGTATATAGATTAGTTCGATTCCAACCATCTCAGCTCGTATAAAAGTCTTTAACTAAGCAATTTAAGAATGGAGTGGTTAGGGACGTTCGAACCTAAATTTGCTAGAATTGAAATATGTCCCTAGAACTGAAAGACACATTATTGGTATCAAAAGAAAGCATTTTAAACAAAGAGCATAATCTCTGGATGGGCTATAGTCATGGCAATAAGTGGTTTACCTCAGAAAACATTCAATCACTCATAGATTTCGGTGTCACTTACACCAAGGAATCTTTTTTGATTTGGATACCGAGCCGTCTTTACTCAACAAATTTTAAATATATCGAAAACAAAAGCCGTGCCGAAGCTCTACGACTTGCTTTTGAATTGGGTGACAAAATGAAGAAAGAAATAGAGGTTATGGTTGGCAAATTGCACGAAGATCAGAGAAAGAAAGTAATAATTTCATCCTATGAGGAGTCTCTGACTTTGAAGTTTTTTGCCCAACGAGAGCTTTTAATGAAAGAATTTTCCAAGCAGGTAAAGTTCTATGATTTAGTAATGGAGATTGCGAATGATATCCTTGAAGCAAGAGAAAGAACAATTTCAAAGGATCGAGCAGAATCAGTGGCATTATATGTTCTTCAAGAACTGCCCTTATTCTTAGACGGTGTTTCCAAAATTGGAGAAGGAGTAGTCCATACAGTGATTATATATCCTGGGTTTGGCAAATTAGATCAATTGGTTAAAAGTATTAAAGTAGATGCAGAATTCGCTGAATTAAGTGAAAGGTTGCAAATTACAAATGAGACAGGCATAGCTGATGTCCAATAATATGAATATACGAATACGAAATATGACAGTAGAAGATGTTGCACAAGTTATACAACTAGGAAAGGGGCAAAAGGAGTTTACATTTGAACATCAATCATTTTGGCTAAAGGATCAACTCAGTGCATGGTGTCAGAGTGAAAATGACGTATGTTTAGTCGCTGAAGTGGAAGGGAAGATCGTGGGTTTTTCATTGTATGCAATGCATGTCCCAACTAAAAAGGTAACTTGGGAGAATTTATATATTCTTCCTGAAATGAGGAAAATGGGAATTGCGAGCAAACTAATAGAGGAAGGCTTAAATCAAGTTAAAGAAAAAGGATATGCTTATATTATGGGTTGTGTAAACGCTTCTGATAAAGACGGATTTGTCACTTACGTAGAAAAGTTTGGATTCAAAAAAGGGCATGAAATGATCTGGATTGATAAGGTTATAAAGTAGAAGTTTTGCTCAAATAATAGGTTCGAATCTTGTTCAGGCCCCGCAGCCCGTATAAAAGTCTTTAACTAAGTAATTTAAGAATGGAGGTGTTTAGGATGTTCGGTCGGGTTACTTTTCTACAATCTCGGCGAGCGTAAAGATGAAAGAATAAGGAATTGGTAACTCTGGATCACCTCGCTTAACTACGACTATTGCAGAATCAACATTTATACCAAGCTCTTTTAACGCAGATTGTGTTTCCTTAATACTGCTTCCAGAGGTAAGAACATCATCGATGATTATCACCACGTCATCTTCTTTTGGAACATAACCGTCGAGCATCCCGCCCTTGCCATGGTTCTTTTCTGAGCTCCGCACAGCAGTAAACTTTTTATTGAAACGAGAGGCTACAACAGAGGCAAGTGGCAAACCTCCATAACCTGAAGCGGCAACACACGTTACTTCTTCGGAAATTTTACCCCCGATTGCGTCTGCAAGAGCATTCAATATATCAGGGTAGCCGAAAGCTTTTTTGATATCGCAATAAAAATCAGATACCTCGCCAGAACGCAGGACGACCTTCTCTTTATAAATCAGTTCTATTTCTCGAAGACGCTTTATGAGATCACTTTTATTCATGGCTTTATTTTAACTTACATATTGAATTCGGGATAATTCAGACCTCTCGGTAGGTCTCACCAGCGTGTGCACTCTATTAGATGATGTTAGAACCTGTTTTAGGAAAAATTATCGAGGGGTTAGATTGTAAGTACAGACTTGAATGACGATGATAAGCAAAAGCCAAAGAATGGATAATGGAGAGAGGTACCACCATACTGTAGAGGTAAAGATGGTGAATATGAGGTGAATGTGTTTAATGTTTCGATTCATCCCAATTAAGATTGGAATAGTTTTCATTCTTTCCGTCTTATCTTTTTCTAAATCTCTAAAATCGCCAGCTAGATTTCTTAATAACAACAAACCACTTGCAACATATGCTATAGGAGATTGGTAGCCGATAATCGCTGCGATGATGAATAAGTTCTGCAGACCCCTAAATAAAGGGCTCATGAAACCTAGGTTCTTTATTTTTTTAGTATATAAGAAAGCAAATAATAAATAAATTAACCCTTCAATCTTTCTAAAAATGAAAATTCCAACAATTGCCAACAAATAAGCAACCCATCGCGGTACTTTAGCTCTGTATGGGTGTGAATGTTTATTTTCTAAATACGCAAGAAAGGCGATATGGAGAATCAAAACCCCGATGAATTGGGCGGTATCAGCATTTAGGGCAATTAGTAATAAAACCAAGTCCGCCAAGGAGTATAATCTTAATTGTCCAAGATAATTTTTAAATCTTTTCATCCCTAGAATTATAGCCCATACAGGTTCGATTCCAATTAACTCTAGTCTTTTTCTACTCTAGACTAATTTATTGTAATTAATTTAATCGAACTCTCAATATCTAGTTTCTTAGCCAGATTTTATTGAAATCCAAAATTTGTGCGGCAGACGTAACGATATTATAACCATCCTATCTAATAGGGAATATATGGACGGTTTGTATAACAAGCTCCTCTTTATTCGAGCGCTACAAAAAGAGGAAAGTATATAAGTAAAGACCTCTCCATTTATTAGGTGGAGAGGTCTTAATGTGCTTTACTTTTTGACCAAAGAGAACATTTTGTCCAAAAATCGGGCTTCCTCCAATTTTTCTTTTGCCAGGTTTCGCCTATCTCTGAGGTTGTGGGGATAAGCGGTAAGGCAGTTTGCAATTGTGAGAAACAGACCAAAGCCTACCGATACGCAGGACAGGAACAAGATGAATGGCCTGATTTCAGCAATGAATACAGATAGTACACAGATCACTGCTGACATGAATATCGTGGCTCCTAAAAACATACTCGCCGCCCATTTAACGTGTGCCTTGAAGTCTGCTGTTGCTGTGAGGTCAAAGAATACAAGCCCGCGCCCGATTGATCTTAGACTCCAAAAGGAAAGTACATCTTTGAAATCCTCCAGGGTCTTTTTTGATATATCTTGGAATTGGCGGTTGTTGCAGGTATCTTTGCCATCCAGAAAGCGGAGCCGGATGTTTTCATTCGCTAACTCACTAATGGAAGCTTCAAATGTTGTTTCTCCCTTGGCAACCTTGTCTACCAGGGGGTTTTTCTGTCTCCACTCGGAGATAGTACTTGCCACGGCATCGCGGTGCGTGTTTTGAGGAAGGGTACTGATTTTTTGCAGGATATCGAACAGGTACATAGATTCAACTAGTTGATTGTTTATTTGACTCGGACACAATGTCAAAGTTCAATTTGATACAATAATATATTTATTATGTCAGTACATCAATAAATAAGCCCTAAAAACGGCATTTGTAAACTATTAGTTTACTTTCAATCATTATTCTGCTAGTATAAACAGGTGAAAGAAATTTTAGACTTATCAATTGAGGCTCAGATCATTAGCCTTCTTAAGGGAGGGTCCTTGTCGGCCATCTCTCTCATAGAGAAAATCCAAAGTGTGCGGCTCAATACACCTAAACAAAGTGTCTACCTTGCTATTAGAAAGCTAAAGGCAAAAGAAATTGTTGTACTACACAAAAAGATGGTTTCTTTACATCAGGTTTGGATTTCAAAGATGAGGGACTTTTTTGCAGAAGCTGGTGCCGCTACCTCTGATTCTAAGGAAATAAGTCCGTCGAGACTTCAAGAAAAAGAATATATAACATATAAATTCAATAGTCTGCAGTCCTTGGACATGTTTTGGGGGCATACTTTTACTTTACTTATGGGAACACTTACTGCCGGGAACTCAGTTTTTCTATATAACCCTCACCAGTGGTTTCTTATAGCACGTAAACAAAGCGAATTAAATATTATAAAGGATGCAAAGAGGCGAGGTGTACTGTGGGTACAGTTAATCGCAGGAAAGAAATTGCTAGACGTAGAAGTTAAGAAGCATTTTGACGGCAAACAGGCCAAATGTCATTTGCTGGGTGAGGATGTTTTCGATAAATCTTACTATGTTAATTGTTTTGGCGATTTTCTCATTGAGGTTTGGCTTGATAATAAAGCCGTAATTGAAATAGAAAATATCTATTCTAACTATAAAGTAATTAATGATGAAGTTGTAAGGCTATTACAAAATATAATAGAGAAGAAGGGATTCGCTCACAAAATGAAAATATCAAAGAATATATCGAAGACTGTAAAGATTAAAAGCCTGTTTAAGAAGTATTTTCTTATAGCAGAAGATTTTTAAGTTCTATTACTCTCCGGCCACTCAAACTCCATAAAAAGCCTTAAAATCCAACTATTTTAATTCTAGAAAATTATCTGGTGCGCCCAGTAGGAATCGAACCTACGACCCTCTGCTTAAAAGGCAGGTGCTCTACCGACTGAGCTATGGGCGCAAATGCGCGGCCCAGAATGCCGCGCGATGCTCAAAAATATACCATAAAACCACCAAGTGTCTATTCTTTATAACGGTAAATCGACAGCTGGGAGGCCGGCCCCACTGAATACAAGTGACAACGCCATGATAAAGAGAAGGGCATAGATGGAAGATGGAGTGAAGAGCATCTCAGGGTGTCGTTTCTTTATGATGTATGAGACGAGAGCAATAGTGGCACATATAATAGCAAACACTTGTGTGAAAACACCGACAATGAGACAAACACCAGCAACTATTTGGAAAATACCAAGAAGGGTGACGTATACCCCTGCTGGTCGAAGACCTATGGATTCAAAGAATGTGGCTTTATGCTCACGCTCCTTGGTAAGTTTGTTCCATCCGAAGTTAATAAAGAAGACAGCCACGGCCACGCGGATAAGCGTTGGGGCGAGGATGCCAAAATCGAGCAATTCAGGGAATGGATTAAGCATGGAAGTAATGCTAGCATACATTAAAAAATGAGCAAAAAAACCGTTGAAACCATTCTTGTCTTGCCTGATATTCGTAGTGCCCATAACGTAGGGTCCATTTTTCGTACTGCAGACGCGGCTGGTGTTTCTCAGATTGTTTTGTGTGGTTACACACCAAGGCCAATCGATAGGTTTGGTCGAACGCAAAAGGAAATTGCAAAGACGGCACTTGGAGGAGAAAAGACTATTCCGTGGGTGTATGAGAAAAGTATTACAAAAGCAATCGGTCAATTAAAAAAAGAAGGTTTTGTAATAGTGGCGATTGAGCAGTCTGACGACTCTATTGATTATAAAAAAATGAAAACACCTAAAAAAATAGCGCTTGTCGTTGGTAATGAAGTAAAGGGTTTGCCTAAAAGGATACTCAGTTTGTGCGATACGATCATTGAGATTCCGATGAGTGGTAAAAAGGAATCTTTAAATGTGGGAGTTGCAGCAGGGGTTGTTCTTTTTAGAGTGTTGAAAATATAACAATCCAGTATAAGCTATACTTATATAATGAATAATCAGCCTCAAAAAAAGTCTTTGATGCCAGAAAATATTCGCTTTGCAGCGCTCGCCGCAGACATAGTTTGTTTTCGGATCATAAACAAGACTTTGCATGTACTGCTTGGACAAGTTGTCTCAGTGAATAATCAATATAAAGGGTGGTGGGCGCATATTGGCGGACTTGTAAAGGCCGAAGAGACTGCTGACGAAGCCGTTGAGAGATTGTTGCGCGACAAAGCGGGTATAAATAAAATTTTTAAGGAACAACTTTATACATTCAGTAAAGTAGATCGCGATCCTCGAGGTCGTGTTGTTTCTGTTGCCTATCTAGCCCTTACTTGTAATGACGAGGATGCGAGTGCTTATAAGGGGGAAGTGGAGACTGTTTGGCGCCCGGTCGCTACTCTTCCAAAACTTGCATACGATCATAACGAGATGACAACCTATGCCCTGGAAAGATTACAATCAAAGATAAAATACACGAACATTATTCAATATTTATTACCAAGAGAGTTTACCTTGTCAGAACTTCAGCAAGCATACGAAATTGTGTTAGGGGAGGGTCTTGATAAGCGGAATTTTAGAAAAAAAGTCCTCGCATCTGGAATGATCGTCGATACCGAGCAGGTTCGAAAAAAGGGTGCCATGCGCCCAGCTGCTATTTACAGGTTTGCGTCTTTGAAGCAGGAATCTTTAGATATCTTATAAGCCTAATTTGCAGTACATAATTAGTGTTAGTTTGACACTAATATTCTTTTTGTGTTGTAACTAAGTGTACTATTGACACTAAGTATGCCAGGTATATAGTGTGTACAGAACACTAAGTACCATAACAAATCAACCAATAGAACACTAAGTATGAAAAACACTCAAACCATGGGCGTTGTCGTGGGGCGTTTCCAAACTCCCTATCTACATTTGGGACATCGGGACTTTCTCGAACATGTCCGACATCAGAATCAAAAACTGCTGGTGATTATCGGCTATCGAGTCGCATTTGCCGGAAAGAGGGATCCTCTCGACTTCGAAACGCGAGCGATGATGATCAAAATGGCATATCCAGAAGCCGTCGTGGAAAAGATTCACGATCGTCATTCTGATGAGGTGTGGACCGAAAACCTTGAACAAATTATCGCCAAACATGCAGGCAACTTCGAGCCGGTATTATATGGATCACGAGACAGTTTCCTTCCTCATTACAAAGGAAAATTACAGACGCGGGAATATAATCCGCGTTACAACACTTCGGCAACTGACGTGCGAAAGCACGCGGCACTCAAAGCTCGACCGACGGAAGATTTTCGCGCTGGCGTGATCTATGCAGCGACCCATCAAAATTATCCGACATCTTTCCAAACCGTCGATGTGGTTATCGAACATACCGAAGAAGCAAAAGTTCTTGTCGGCCGAAAGGCAGGACAAAAGGACTGGTGCTTCCCAGGAGGTTTTGTCGATCCGATCGATGAGAGTTTGGAAGTGGCCGCAAAAAGGGAGGCTCATGAGGAAGTTGGGGACATCGAAATCAGCGACATCAAATATATTAGCTCGCATCGTGTGCACGATTTCCGCTATCGGAATTCGGAACACAAGATTATGACTGCACTTTTCCTTGGCAAGTATATCTTTGGCCCCATCAAAGCCGGAGACGATCTCGAGGAGGTGCGCTGGCAAACAATCGACGGCCTCGTCGATTGTTTGCAGGAAAGTCACAAAATGTTGGCTGAGAGATATATCGAATACAAAAACTGCAAAACCGAAACAAAAAACTGATAATTAAACAACAAACGAAACTCAGAAACACAGAAAGACAAACTGCAATGAACATCAATGATATTAACATTCTGGCGCTGACCGACAGCTACAAAGTTACGCATTACCCGCAATATCCGAAAGGAACCACGCGGGTCATGGCGTTCCTCGAAAGCCGCGGTGGTCGCTACAACGAAGTGCTCTTCTTCGGTCTTCAAGCGATCATTAAGAAATATTTGGAAGGCCAAGTGGTGACCGAAGAGAAAATCGAAGAAGCGAAAGCTATCTTTGCCGCTCACTTTGGCAACAGCGCTCTCTTCAACGAGAAGGGCTGGCGCCATATTCTGGAAAAACATCAAGGCAGGCTGCCAATCGTCATTAATGCTGTGCCAGAGGGTATGCGCATTCCAACGTCCAATGTGCTCATGACGGTCATGAACACCGATCCTGAGGTGCCGTGGTTGACCAACTATCTCGAGACCTTGCTGGTCCAAGTGTGGTATCCGACGACCGTGGCAACACAAAGCTGGAATATGAAGCAGACGATCCTTCGTTATCTCGAAGAGACCGGTACTCCGGAACAGATCGACTTCAAACTTCATGACTTCGGCTTTCGCGGCAGCACGTCGGTTGAATCTGCAGGCATCGGTGGCGCAGCGCACCTTGTTAATTTCAAAGGCACCGATACTATCGAAGCATTGATGGTCGCTCGCCGTTTCTACAACGAATCGATGGCGGGGTTTTCGATCCCGGCGGCAGAGCACAGTACCATTACTTCGTGGGGACGTGAGAATGAAACAGTTGCATACCGCAACATGCTTGAGCGATATCCTACAGGTTTGGTAGCGGTTGTTAGCGATAGCTACAATATTTACCAGGCCTGTGAAGAACTGTGGGGAGGGTCACTCAAAGACGAGGTCCTTGCTCGTGATGGCACACTGGTCATTCGGCCTGACAGCGGCGATCCTTTGATCGTTTTGCCGAAGGTTCTCGAAATCTTGGGCCGAAAGTTCGGATACGAGGAAAACACGAAGGGCTATAAAGTCCTTAATCCGAAAGTGCGGATTATTCAAGGTGACGGTATCGACTATCAAACAGTCGGCACCATCCTTGAGGTGCTCAAGCAGGCAAAATGGTCGGCGGATAACATTGCCTTCGGCTCAGGTGGAGGGCTTTTGCAAAAAATCGATCGCGATACGCAGAAGTTTGCCTTCAAGTGCTGCGCTATCGAGATTGATGGAGAGTGGCGCGAGGTCATGAAAGATCCGATCACTGATCCGGGCAAAAAATCGAAAGCGGGACGGCTCGCTTTGGTGAAACAGGGCGGACAATACAAGACAGTGCGGGCGCAGTTTGGTCAGGTCAATGTGCTTCAGCCTGTCTTCTGGAACGGTGTTCTAATGGTCGATCAAACGCTGGCGGAAATTCGCGAGCGTGCTCTGGCCTAGATGGCGGGGTAAGTCGGGAACATCAGGCCGGTCATTCGCGAAGCGAATGACCGGCCTTTCTATTTATTTATCAATAGCTTTCAAGAGTTTTTGATGCTCATTACAAAAATGTGCACTACGCCCGCCAATTATTTTACGAGTGATGCTGCCGCCGCACCCAGGTTTGTTACAAGATTCGTGTGTTCTCCTATATGCTTGATGATATTCTTGAAACTTACCACGCTCACCGTCTATGTTTCTGTAATCACTCATTGAATCACCTCCAAAATCAATACCTTTGCGAAGAGTTTTTTTAATAGCAACAAGCATCGTTTTAAAGTTTTTCTCAGGGATATTTGAAACGCGCTCCTCTGGGTGAATGCCTGTGCGCCACAGCACTTCGTCTGAATAAATGTTTCCAATTCCAGCGATGAGTGATTGGTCCATGAGCACTGTCTTTATCTTTCCGTTCGGTTTTTTGTTTATTCTTTCCTTAAATATCTTTAAGGTAAATTGCGGATCAAGGGGTTCTGGCCCGATTAATTTTAAATCAGGCGATTGCTCGAGTACCCCGGTGGGAATGAGGGTGACCTTCCCAAATTTACGCATATCAGAAAGCACCAAATGATTGCCATCGCTTAGTGTCAGTACAAAATGAATCCACTTGTTGAAGGGGTCGGCGAGCGCTTTGTAATGTTTGTTCTTTTCGCTTGGAGTCCAGGCGTCTCTGGTTTTCTTTTTATCAAATTCATATTTGCCGAACATAACGTGCCCGGTCATTTTCATATGGAGCAGTATCGTCTGCTCGTTTGAAAGATGAATCAAGATGTTCTTTGCTCTGCGAGTCGAATTGATGATTTTTGCACCAATAACTTTTTTCCTGAACCTTTTAAAAAAGTCTGGATTCTTTATATTATCCTTCTGCGCATGAAAAGGACTGTTATAGTCAGTCCAGACATCGACAATTTTTTTGCCAATCGCAACACGCTTGATGCCGTCGACTGTTGTTTGTACTTCGGGGAGTTCGGGCATGCCAGCACTCTATCATGAATATACGCTCTGTAAATTAAGATGTTAAGAACCTAAAATTCTCAACGCCGCTTTCACTTTTGCCCCTGTGTCTGTTATCTTTTTGTCCAAACCTTCAAGCGCATCACGTGCTTCTTTTTGGGTGTAGCCAAGAGATTTAAGTGCCTCGAGTGCGTCCATGTCGCCTCGCCCAAGACTATTTGCTGAAGATATTGTCTCGTCTGCACTAAACACAACCTTGCCTTTGAGTTCTAATACAATCTTGTCAGCAATTTTCTTCCCAATGCCACCTATTTTTGTGAGGTAGGCTGTTTCGCCGGTTACTACAGCTTCGCGCAATGACGAAAGAGGGGCGGCGCTTAAAATACCAAGGGCTGATTTAGGGCCAATGCCAGAAATGGTGATGAGGAGCTCAAAAAACTTTAAAGTTTCTTTGTCGGCAAAGCCATAAAGATCAAGAGCGTCTTCTCGTACTACGGTATATATCCAAAATTGGGTCTTTTCACCTTCTTTTGCCGCTTTCATTTGGTCGATAGGGGCAGAAACCTTGTAGCCAATACCCCCTGTATCTATGACAAGATATTTGAGATCTTTATGTATTACTGTACCGGCTAAATATGCAATCATGCTTGTATTCTACCAGACATTCTGCTACGATGACTGCCACATATGCCAATCACCAAATCAGCAAAAAAGGCGCTCCGAGGTTCAGCCAAGAAGCATGTCTTTAACGTTAGACGAAAAAAGAAGCTTGACGATGCGGTCAAGGAGGTTAAAAAGGTTGCTACAAAAGCGGAAAAAGCAGCGGCGATGAAGTCCCTTTCTCTTGCTTACAAAGCAATTGATAAGGCGGCTAAGGGAGGTTTGATCAAGAAGGGTACCGCCGATCGAAAAAAGTCTCGTCTTGCTGCTATGGTCAGAAAGGCTACTGCTTAACTTGAGGGTTCTCTATGGGGTTGAAAACGCCGTTGTGTCCTTTGACGCTATCGGCGATTTTCATTATCTCATCCTTCACGTGCTGAGGGTTTGGAATTGAGGAAAATCGGAATTTTTGGTCGTTTCCAGCAGTTTGTACCTCTATGTTGCCGTAGTTCATCATAGTAGCTATCATTCCTTCCATTTTGAATGAGACATCTTGAATATTGACGAGACTGAGCTCTGCTACTTCCTGATTGAAAAAACCACGCTGATGTTGATCAATGATTCGTAAATTGGTAACGATCCAGCTATTTAGATTGTAGATGGTGAGAATGTAGAAAAGAAAGAACCAGAGGAGGAGGTAGTAGGAGGCCCAGAGGAAGGCAAATATTGCCATAAGGTTTTGAGCTATGAGAATTTGGCCAAATGCTACAGCAACAACAAAAGGAGCGAAGGCTGCGATAACGATAATAAGGATACGATTAGCGATTGTCCACCAGTGACGATGAAGGAACAAAATAACTTGTTCTCCATCTTTCTTGCCTTCAAAGGTATAGTTTGTTTTATTAAAAAAAGAGAAGGTAAGCATGGTTATAGATGTATGAAATTAAGCTGGCCGAACAGAAGTACAACAACAATTGAAAGGAGGAGTGAGCCGGCAAGAAAGATGACAGACATCTTTTTAGGACTTGAGCCAACCCCGAAACGGATGAGGTGATACAAAATGAAGAAGGCGCCAAGCCAGTAAGCAAGCATGACGAAGGCAAAAATGCCGGTCATGATAAGGGGGAGGTTTAAAAGAGACATGAAAGTATTATAAACCAATTGGAAATATTATGCTCTTGCTCGGTCTAAAATTGAAGTAGCAACCTACCTATTCTCAAGCCTCTCGGTCTGTCTCACTAAAGGGTGCTCCCGCTAGGTCTCGGATTATGTGACGTGAGACCCTGTAAGGGTTCTTTGGAATATTTTAGGAGATCATTTTGAAGCACTTCGCTCAGCCTATCTTTTTGTCAAAACCGCGTAAGTATAGAAAAGGATCATGAAAATGATAAAGAACCAGAGTGCATACCAGCCATATTTATTTTTAGGCGTATACGACATCGCATAAGCCTTATCATATTCTTTCCCATATTTTTTATGGAGATACTTTATTGAGAGAACGACGAGTAATCCGTTGATGAAAAAGGCTGGGTAAAACCAAACCGATAACTCTCCATTTGATACAGACCCGTAGAGATATGGAGCAAATACATACACTCCCGCAAGCACGAGAAAGAGAAGAAATATAACAACAAAGGCAAAACGATCCATAAACCTATTTTCGAAACTTCTCGATGATGAATTTGATGATTCCAACAAGAAGAAAGAGTGCTCCACCGAATCCGAAGATTGCCGATATCAAAGTATATGCACCGTATGACACCTCTACTATTTTCGAATTAATTAAGTAGGCTGCGATGAACAAAATTATGATAAAGACCGCACCTAGTATCAACCAAGACTTTGCTGTTTTTTTATTTTCCATACCTTAATATTAGCTTAATTAATGAAGTATGTGTAATAACTTACCAACTTACACCCACCTCGGTAGGTCTCACTAGTGTGTGCTCCCTCAAGGTCTCGGATTATGTGAAATGAGACCCTATAAGGGTTCTTTGGAAGATTTTTGGATATCAAGTTTAAGTACCTCGGTCGGGACTAGGAATTAAGAAAATCCCAAAACTGCGGCCAACTTTTATTAACAGATTGCGGATATATAATATTTAATTCTTTTTTATTTACCTTTCCCCACATAGCAACAGCTTGGACCACCCGATGATCTTTAGAAATAATTTTTTCCCCTTCTTTTGCCGCTTTAAATGTTTCTTGTATTTCAACAATTCGATTGCTTTCATGTCCTCGAAGTGCTGGCCAGCTCTTTTCTCCTTCTTGAGCGGTTATATATCCGAAGATATATGCAAAACAAAAGTCTTCGGCCTGTTCAGGAATGAAATCAGGCTTTTCTCCATTTAATAATTTTAAATAAGTTTCTGCTTGCCTAAGAATTGTTTCGTCATGGCGAGGTTGCCAAGAAAGTCCTTTGTCTTTTTGCATCTGCCAATGCTCCACAGCTTTATAGGTAAGATCAAGTTTAAAAGGAGGATTATAGATTCTTTCAGGGTCACCAAGAAGAACGGCTGCGCTTGCCCATTGGGAAGTACCGTTATCATATTTTAGAAGCTCTGTTTGAGAAAGACGAATAACGATTTGATCATCATTTATCTTGCGATGCTTTAAGGTTTCTTGAAGGATAAACTTCTTATGAAGTTCTTGTTTCCAAGAAACATATTTTAGCAGGCGATACAAAGTACCTGACTCTCCAACATCGATATCCTTATCAAATTTCCACCGCCCAGATGCCTTCTTAAGTGCAAGCAAATCGTCTCCTAAATTTTCTTGAGTAGCGAGAAAATTCTGAACATCATCGTGTTCATTCACCATGTCCAAAATACCCATGCGAATGATCCATGATTTATCTAAGGGAATATATTTTTTATCAACAACAATAGTATCTTCTGTCATAATTGCCATTTTAACTTACATATCGAATTCGAGGTAATTCAGTCTGTCTCACTAGTGTGTGCTCCCGGCAGGAATCGAACCTGCATCATAACTTCCGCAAAGTTACGTCCTATCCATTGAACGACGGGAGCATTCAGATTACACACCTCTTTGAAGTGTATGGGTCAAAATATCATAATTCAATCTAAATGACTAGAAGCCGAGAAGTTCCAGAAGTTTTTGTGCGAGCGGTTCGCTATGTTCCTCTTCCGGTAGATGATCAAGGAGGAAATCTCTGAGCATTTCAGGGTCAACCTCTTCGAGGGGAATGACGATAAGGGGTGTCACTATTCGTTTTGACTTGAAAATAACTTTCGAGTGAAGGTCGAGGTGAATGTTGTTTTCTACCCAGAAGGAATCGAGAGTTTTGTATGGATAAAGGGTTCGGTCAATGAGAAGTCCTGTGTGGTTAATTTCAAATCGAAGATGATTCGGACGTCGGGCACCAAAGACGCAAAGAGCAAATCCTCCGATAAGGATTAGAAGGGCAAGAAGAACATTTCCAAAGAATATTGAAAGTACAGCAAGTGAGACGCTGATAATACCAGCAGCCCAATACCAGTCAGTGGTTTTTTCCTGAAAAAGATATTCGTGCGTTTCCCATATGATAGCTGGACGCAATTTGGGGTGCTTCATATATTGAGTATTGTAACATCAATAATAAAGAAGGGGAGGGCGAATTTGTTTTTTTGTGAACAACAGTTGAGGCCGTTTGAACTTATACAAAAACCCCACAACGTATCGCGGGATTGTTGCAGGGCCAAGCAAAGACAAATGGAGTTACATCCAATGAGAGTAGGTTGCGTTGACGGTAACAACTTGTCCATCTAGGTGAAAATCAACGATGAGAATAGCATCCTTGTATCCCTTCTTTTTGACGGTCATGTAGAGGTTGGCCTCCTTGTTCAGGTCGACGCTGGCAGAGTCTGCGTCTTTGAATATTTTTCGTAAAGGCGCGATATGTCGAAATATTGGACGGGTGGGGTAGACCTCTTCCATGTCTGGGTAGCCATCCACCGCCAGTCGTTGAAGATCTTCCGCTAGTTTCCTTGCAGCTTCGTCTCCTTTGGTCTCTCTCCGGGGTTGAATTGTGAACTCTTTCATAATTTTAGTTTGTGAGGTTCTGGGTTTGTTTTAGCCCCAGTTTAAGGCGTGTACGACTTAACGTGCTAGACCTTATTTCTGGAGCCAAAACAAAATACTATACGCACAATAACATGCGTATAGTATTTTGTTTAGATGCGCGGGGAACTGTTGAGGCTGTTCGAACTTATTTCTCTGAGACTGAAAGGCCGCGTTCTACTTTGTCAGAAAAGTAACCATTTTTTCTGATTTCAGAATTAATCTCGTTTTGCATTAGTCCCATAGCCTCTTGCCACTCTGCATCTGTAGGATGGGGATGGAAAGTGTCTCTAACTGAGTCAATAGAATCAAGCACAATTTTTGTATCAGGTATTTGCAGTTCTGATTTATATACATGAGTATATTGGTTGTTAAGAATTGAATCTACCAGTTCCGTTGCCTTTTCAAATGTGCAGTTTGCTGTAAGTTTGTGCACTTCCTTACTCTGAGTATTGGCGGCTTTTTCTTTGAGGCTTTTGATTTTTGATTTATTACCGATAGTTGCGGCTGTGATAATAAGTTTGCCTCCCTTTTTTAAAACACGCACCCACTCTTTGATCGCAGATTGGGGGTCCGGCATGTGATACACCATAAAAAACGCTAAGACAACATCAAAAGATTCATCGGGGTAGGGAATAGAATCAGCACTTCCGACTATAAACTCGATATTGGTATGAAATTCAGAAAATATATTTTCATGGATATCAAGACCAATAAGCTTTCCAGAATGACCATTTGCAGCCATGCGAGACAAGACCTCGCCACTTCCGCAACCGACCTCTAAAACGGATTCCGCACCAGTTAGATCAAGTTTTTTTATCGCATCACCATAGATATCAAATGAAGGATTGAGGTATTCATATGTTTTCCAACGCTTCTTTAGTCCATCAAGAGATTTGTACTGGACGTTTTTAAGATGATGTATATCTGTCGATTTCATACACTGAAATAGTAGCATAGGTTCATAAATCGTTGATTTCTCACTTCCTATAAACAATTAAACCCCCTAACAAGGCGGTTTAATTGTATTGCGGAGGACAGTTGAGGCTGTTAGAACCTATTTTCGAAACAATATAGGTTTAATTAGAATAAAGTAAAGTGTTCCGACTGTAAGGACGAGGACTATAGGATAAAGCCAGACTGCAAAACCTGTGTCGCTGCCGATAATAACTGTTAGAAAGTTTAATAAAACACCGATAAAGAAAAGACTCCATGCAAAAACACTTTCACTTTTCGGATCGATCAGGGCTTTTTTAATTGTCGAAACATAACCACTGATATAAATGAGTAAATTCATTAAAAGCGCTATTAATGCATTACCTGTCAAAGCTAATATTACGAGACTACTAAGGGTAATACTCAGAGAAATCTTATCTGTTTTTGACCATCCTCCAACACCGTAAAATATAGATAGGATAAAGATAATAAAACATCCAGCTGTATCGGCGACTGGAACCCATATTGCTTCGTGGGTACCAGTGTTGCTTACGCCAAATAATATTATTGCTGTTGAGAGTGACCAAATAAACCAACTGGCTCGATTGGGAATCGTCGTCTTCCTAAAAACTTCGTAAATATAAGGAATATACCCTGCTATGAGAAATACTCCCGAGAGAATTCCAAGCCCTTGTGGAAAATTCATAATTCCACTATATCATGTGCCGGGTTTAAGCTGTTGATGACTGCTGAGGCTGTTCTATGTTTTTAAAACCCCAATTTTTCGTTCACTATGATTACATAGATCTTTCGTCCCATCATCGGATTTTCTTTGTGGAGAATAAGGGTCTTCGTATGTGCGGTGCCGAACCCGTACACGCTTTGCATGCGTTTGTCTTCAAGCGGTATGACATACTCCTCGAGGCGGCGAAACGCATCAGCCATGGTCGAAGTGATTTTCTGTGCGCCTGTTACGATTATCACATTAGGTGAGGTGAATGCTAGGTGGGGGAGCTGGCTCCCTCCATTTGATGCGATCACGATCTCACCTGTTTCGGTGACGGCATGCGCGCTACCTATATAGAAATCTGAAACCACCGACTGGCGTCGAAGTAGCGCCTGTTTTGCTGGGTCAGTCTCGGTAAGGATGGCATCGTGGAGGTTGTTCCAGCCATGCTCACCGTTCTTTAGAACGTCGGTATAGCCGATTTCCCGAAGGGTTTCAGAGGAGCCGTTCATTATGGAAGCGCCCAAGGGAATAAGGCCCTGTATGGTTTTTAAAGCTTCTTCTTTGGTGTGTACCACTATCGGTTCGAAATTGTGCAGTTTGAGTGCCGACGTTGTCTTATCCAGATCATTCTTATGTGCCAGCTTGGTGTGTCTGTTTTGTAGAGTTTGCATATGTGTGATATTGTTGGTTTATATAGTAAAGTGGTTTAAATCTTAAACCACTTTAAAAACTAAAGCAATTAAAATACTAGCTACACCACGATGTCTAACGCAAAGCAAATTTCACACCCTTCTGAAGCCGTCTGCGGCCGTGTCTTTGAGATGTTCGGCGACCGATGGACACTACGAATAGTCAGCGCCCTTCGCGACGGGGAACTCCGCTTCAAGGAAATAGAGAAAACCCTAAGTATCAATTCAGCCACATTGACCACTAGACTGAAAAAGCTGGAGGATTTGGCGCTGGTAATCAGAAATGAAGAAACTATCGATAAGCTTTCGGTGACGTATAAATTGACAAAGTCCGGAACAGATTTATTACCTATTTATGACGGAATAGTTAAGTTTGGAGAGAAGATGATTAAACCTTAGTTGCGTGGGGTGTTCTGGTCGCAGAGGACCGTTGAGGCTGTTCGAACTTGTTATGTACCATAGAAAAAGAAAAGCCCCTCACAAGTTTGAGGTCCTTGGAAGGGCTCTCTTGTGAGGGGTGGTGTTCGGGTTGCTAGCTCGATCCGCAGTCAGTGACGATTCGTTGG
>JAZKIM010000013.1:0-6964 GCA_040384865.1 Patescibacteria group bacterium | reverse complement strand
CGTTGGCCTGCGAGGTTGAATGCAACTCCGCCTTTAAAAATATGTATCAACGCTGCTGTTTCATCCCGCTGGTTCTCCTCGAGTCGTGGAACATAAAACTCGGCCCTTTCCACAAAGCATCGTTGAACAATTGCTTCGTATTTATCGAATTCGTAACCTGCTCCTGGGGTGGTGCGGAATACGAATGTCTTAGGAATTCTGATTAACTGCCCGAAGTTAGCACTGTGGTCCCGGGGGTTGTACTTACGAGGTTGTTTGCGGAATTTCTTCCAGTGCGCACGACTCGCTTTGTCATAGTCCCGCCGTAGTACTACAGCGATGAACCCTTTTTGTTTGCATACGCAAATAGCAGGGCGGTGATCCAGGCGACACCAATCGACGAACTTGAAAAGCCCGTAAACCGCTAGTGCGAGGAGTATATAAGGAACATATTGCATGAAGACTAACCTTTCTTGTTTATCTAGTTTGTTTCGTTTTCTTCAGATGAAGAGGTGTACGATGACTAGCTTTCATCACAATACCATTAAATATGTATCTGTCAATATGTGCGGGAGTGGTTAGATACGTTCAGAACTGTTAATTGGGGTCTGGTTAAGCAAGATTTAGTCGGTTTTAGTTTTGCTGCTTAGTTCTTCTCAAGATGAAAGAAAAGCATTGGCCAGTTTAAGGCAAACTGCAAGCCTTGCTTCTCATAGCCCAAATAAGCTTTTAGGTCCGCAAGAACTTCTTCGTTGGTCATATCATAAGCGTGAAGGCCTTTCATAAATAAAGCCAATTCTCGTTCAGTGTTGAAAAGCCATTTTACATTTACATCTTCCACTCTTACCAAAGACAATCCTGTGCCTTCCAAGAGCTCACCTTCTAATCTTTCCTTTGTAAGCCATTTTTCAGTATGACCCGTCAGACAGTGTTGCTTGACCGAGCCCTCAAAATGACGAGCTAAATCAGACCCTCCTCCTACATCACCTGCAATAAAGCGACCTCCTTTTTTAAGCATTATCCCTGCATTCTTGAACATTTCTCTCTGCTTGTTCATCATCACGCCTTCTACCTCTCTATCAAGGATGTGATGTATACCGCCATAGCTTGTGATTATATCTATATTACCGACATTCTCTTTCATAGCTTCTACCGCTGATTGCTCCGATAAACTTCCTATGACAGGAATAATATCAAGCTCTCCTTTTTTCTTATCCAAGTTATTCAATTGCACTCCACTTGGGTCTACTGCGTATAGCCGAGCATCTGTAATCTTTGCCAGAGGAATGGAAAACATGCCCGTTCCTGCTGCTAAATCTATTGCTTTCTCACCTTTAGTGGGTTGTATCCAACCAAAAAGGTATTCAATGTCCTGTCTGCGAGCTTCAGGGGCAACGTCAAAAGCAAGCTTATACAGCTCGCCACGCTTGTTGAAATCTTCCGAGTCGGCAGGTATTCCCGATGCTTTTTCCTTCTCTACGATTTCTCGGCACTTTTTAAGCTCTTCATTTAGTCTGATCTCCACCCTGTCCAATCTTTCATTGAGTTCAGGAGAGCCAAAATCATTGTCGTTTTTAGTATAGAAGGTTTCCATAAGAGGGTTGAATTGAGTAAGTTTTTAGTTCGTTATTTGACTATACTATACAATTTTTGGCTTATGTTCAAATTGCGGTTTTTTTATTCTCGGCAAGCTCGGAGTGAGTTAGTTCTTTATATAACTTTTTTCCTAATCCCAACAAAACTTCATTGTTAAAGAACTGCTCCAGTTTTAGTTTTTTTATTTTTTCATCAAGTTCACTTGTAACTAGCTCCAGAGCTTTAGTAGCCCAAACACCAGAGGTCTTTTCAAACCTATAGAGGTGACTTTTGGATTGAGAAAGAAATTTTTCAACTATCAATGGGGTTATTTCACTTGGGTCTGCCCATTCGGATTGTTCCAACGGAAGGTCTTGATGTGCATCTTTGAGAAATGTTCCGATACTCAATGCTTTATCAGTTTTGCTTGTAGGAACACAGAAATGAAAAGCATTAATTCCATCCTGATTGAGTAACTCGGTAAAATGTTTTAGGAGGTGCTTTGCAATGCAATATGAAGCAAGGGCTTGGTTGTTTTCAAGATAGGACCATTGAGAGCCAAAGGTGATTATATTTTTTACGAAACCTTCTTCTCTCAATTGCTTTACTGCTTCAACCACGTATACCAAATTAGCATTGAGCGTATAGGCAAAATCTTCCTCAGACAGCTCCTCGTCTTTGTTGAGGACAACATCCCCTGGAACAAAAACCACCGTATCACTATCCTGATGCTTTTTAAGAACCTCGCTAAACTCTTTGGTAAAAGCAGGAATGTCTGATACATCGGTAATAGGGAAATGCTGGTCTACTGATGTGTTGTTAGGCCCACGAGATAATCCAATGATATGGAACCCCCCTTCCTTCATTGTTTCAGAGATTGATGCTCCGTAACCTTTGTTTGAACCGACTATAAGTGCTTTTTTCATAAGTTGCATTCTAGCATTAATCTTTTTTCTTCAGTTTTTATCGTTTCACATAAACAATTAAACCGCCTTGTTAGGCGGTTTAATTGTATTGCGGAGGACTGTTGAGGCTGTTCGAACATGTTTTTGTACAGTGACTTAAATAGTATTGAAAGTGAGAAACCACATCGATCAAGATGTGGCCTGAAGATTTTTCCGAGTTCTTCAACTCGACCCGAGAGAGGGTTGGGTCTACTCGCGCAACCAGCGACGAACAGAGGGATCGTTTTCGCCGAACAAGGTCAGGACTTCCTCGATCGTCTGTCCTTCGCGGGCTTCGTTCCGAATGCGCTGAAGTACTTTAAGCTTATTACCGCTCAATTCCTTTAGCTCAAAGTGGAAGTGGTGGACATCACGGCGTCGAAGATCGTCTGGGTGACTTTTGTTGACCAGAAGCAGTCGGGCAATCCAGGTGTGTGGTTGTTCACCAGGTTTGACTTCATAGACCGCATCGCGCCAGTTGCCGTAAGCGTCCCTGTCTTCACGCACTCGGATTGCAAACCCATCCGGAGATTCCAAAACCTCGCGGGCCTGCGCATCTGTTCCAAAGAAGTTGTGCGATCCGTGACCGTCGGCACAAGGACCTTTCCGGTCGAGCAGAAGCGACCAGTTGAAATATCGCTTGAAGAGCTGTGCGTCCTCGCACTCGAAGTTGAACACTCGGGGCAGATGAACGCCGTAGAATGTCCCGTGCCATGTTTCCCATTCCTGAATTTGTAGCATTCTTAGATTTTTCTGCATACTGCGAAGGCGGTATCGTTGTCGCCAGACGTGCTCTGTTTTGTAACGGTTGGGCAGACGTTGTTTGTGAAGGTTCTCCGTAGCGGGATGCTGCGGTTGCTCCGGATAAGACTTTATCCTAGAAATACATGTTTTACCGGCGAGAGGTAGCAAATATGTATTAATCAGTTTCACTTTGTTTAGGTTGTTTATTACGTATTGCCATGAATACTTGCATATTATGTAACAATATGTTACACTTTATATATGAATAACAATACTATACTTGAAAACCTGGGGCTAAGTAAAAACGAAAGCACGATCTATTTAGCGCTTATTGAACTGGGGTCTTCAACTATTTCTAAAATTTCAGACAAAACCGCTATTCATCGGCCTTTGATCTACAAAGCACTACCATTTCTTGAAGAAAAGAAACTTGTTACTTCGGTGATGAAAGGAAAACAAACCAGATATACAGCTGAGCCGCCAAGCAAGCTTGAAAGTATTTTTGACGATTTCAAACTTCAGTTTTTAAATCTTATGCCTGAGCTGGAAGATAGATATTCAAGCAATAGTTTGAAGCCTGTAGTTCGCTTTTTAGAGGGAAAAGAGGGTATAAGGAATATATATATCGACATCGTTGCTACTCTTAAAAAAGGAGATACGTTCTTTCGATATAGTTCAGCAAAAGACTTGGCCAAGGCAAAAAAGTATTTACCGAAGGATTATGAAAAGATGAGAGATAGTAAGAAACTTGAACGAAAGGTAATAATGGCACAAAGCAAGAAGGCTCTGAAAAAAATAAAATTGGAACGGTATATAAAAAGTCTACCCGATGAGTCTGTGCCCTTTGATTTTAATATCACAAAAATTATATATGGATCAAAGGTGGCTTACATAGACTACAATACTGAGACGGCTACGGTCATTGAAAATGAACCAACGGCAATGTTTGAAAAAAGTATCTTCGAATCGTTATATAAAAAGTTGTAAAAAAAATTCATTTTCTCACTTCCCATAAACAATTAAACCGCCTTGTTAGGCGGTTTAATTGTATTGCGGAGGAGGTGAGATTCGAACTCACGGTCCCTTGCAGGACTCTTGTTTTCAAGACAAGCGCGATAGACCACTCTGCCACTCCTCCGCGGGATACTGTAGCAAAAAAGCGAGAGGCTGTCACGTAATAATGAAATTCATACCTTATGCTACAATCGATTTATGCGATTTCTCGGTATTGATTATGGTCATAAGCGTATAGGGTTGGCAATTTCTGATCCTTCTGCGGCTTTAGCATTCCCATACGAGGTGCTTCAGGTGAACGATACTACTCCAGGAAGGATTGCTGATATTTGTAAAAAGGAGCTTGTAAACGGTATTGTCATGGGCGAATCGAAAAATTTTAAAGGTCAGGAGAATACTATAATGAAAGAGGCAAGATTGTTTGCCGAAATGTTGAAGGTTTTGACAGATTTACCCGTCTCATTTGAGCCTGAGATAATGAGCACAATCCAAGCAGAGCGATTGCAGGGACGTGCTGATCAACAGAAAAAAACAATTGATGCCAGCGCGGCAGCTGTTGTTTTACAAAGTTTCCTTGATCGTCATATGATGGGTAACGGTGCCGACATGGCCATTGAGGAGGATTAGAAAATATACTAAATTTAAATATCATGATAACTATTGATGACGTCTCAAGGGTTGAAATAAAAATAGGGAAAATATTAAGCGCTGAAGGGGTAGAGGCTTCAGAAAAGCTTTTGAAACTATCTGTGGATTTTGGTGAAGAAAATCCACGACAGGTTATTTCAGGAATTGCCAAACAATATCCTGACCCTGCAGTTCTTGTCGGCGCTTCCCATCCTTTTGTTACCAATCTTGAACCGCGAATGATTCTTGGATTAGAAAGTCAGGCTATGATTTTTGCCGCTAAGCATGAACAAACCTTAGCCCTCATGTCACCAACAATTGAAGTCCCACCGGGGACTAAGCTTTCGTAGTTCTGTTGCAGATATGATAAAATAAAGTTACCAACGGATGCAGCTGTACATTCTTTAGAACTTTATTATATGAGCCTCGCCTCAACATTTTTCAAGTATTTTCCAACTCCTCGCTTTTTGGCTATGCCTCATGCCGGTGTGGATATTTCCCCTACAGCTATTAGGTTCGTCGAGTTGAATAAAACACCTAGAGGTCTTGAGATTGGTAGTTTCGGAGAACAACTTCTTTCAACTGAGCTTCAAGTAGGGGAACCTCTCGCTATAAATAACGATTTAATTGCAGCACTAAAAAAAATGCAGCGCTCAAACGAATTGTCTTTTGTGGAGGCTTCCATTCCTGAAGAAAAAGCTTATGTTTTCACTACAGAAATTCCAATAGGAAACGAAGAGAGTGTTCGCAATCACATCGAATTTCATCTTGAGGAAAATGTTCCTGTTACTCTTGCCGATGCGGTTTACGATTACTTCGTCATTAGAAAGAATGAAAAAACCAATACATTTTTTGCATCAGTGTCTGTGGTCCCTATGGCGGTAATAGAAGACTATATACAACTATTTTCAAAATGTGGAATGACGGTTGTTTCGTTCCTCATCGAGAACCAGGCGTTGACTCGATCTGTTATTGCTAAGGGGGATAAGCGGACAACACTTCTTGTAAGTGTCCGTCACCGAAAATCAGTATTGTCGGTCATTAGTGAGGAAGCTGTGCAATTTACCTCAACTATTCCGATAGGTAGTCAGGATTTTACCGCAGCAATTATGAAAGAATTCAACATTGGCGAGGAAGAAGCAAGGAAGGTAAAGCGCGAGAAGGGTTTTGTACGAAGTAAGGAAAATGAAGCTATTTTTATGTCGCTCATCAACACAGCCTCAGCTTTAAAAGATGAGATCACTCGTGTATACACTTATTGGGAATCATATCGAGACAAGAGCAAGGGGGGAGACGTTCTTCTTTCTTCCATTGGCCGTATTGTTCTTTCTGGTCGAGATGCATCTCTTGCTGGATTCCGAGAATATATTGCTTTATCAATGCACATTGATGTGGAGCTTGCTAATGTGTGGACTAACATAATGTCTTTTGATAAGGCTATCCCGCAGATTGAATATGCAGAATCTCTTAATTACGGAATGGCGATTGGTTTGGCACTACCTAAGCAAAAAGATATATAAAACCATGCTTCATCTTCTTCCTGAACATCAAAAAAACATGATCATTGCTGAATACCATAAGCGACTTGGTATTATGGCTTGTCTTTTTGTAATTGTTACCGCGATGGCTGGTTTTGTCTTGCTGTTGCCTTCATATATTGCGGCCCATGGCAGACTTGCTGAAGTGGAAGAAAAGAGGAATGAAGTGGAGAAGAGGCTCGCTCAAATCTCAACAAATACGAATGGTGATGCGGTTAAGGATGTTTCTGACAAGATTGTCGCGCTAGCTCCTCTCGGTGCTGATACGAATGCTAGTACGGTCTTTGACCAGTTTCTCTCTATTGTTATTCCCGGCATTCAGATTAGTCATTTGGGATACGCTGAAAAGGTTGATAAGACAATCACACTAAATGTGGACGGAACCTCTTTAAACAGAGATGCTTTGGTGGCCTTTGCTGATATTTTGAATAAGTCGGGTAAGTTCAGTGGTGCGCATGTGCCGCTTTCAAGTTTGCGAACAGATAAGAATATTGGTTTTAGTTTTAAGCTTCTCTGCATTTGCGGAGCCAGTAAAACTAACGG
>JAZKIM010000012.1:0-5643 GCA_040384865.1 Patescibacteria group bacterium | reverse complement strand
ATTCACCTCTTCTACGCTTCCCCAATCACCTTCTGTTGCAAGAGCAAGCGCCTCGTTTAAGGCAGATTTTTTTGTGAAATTACTTCCATTATTATCCAAATATAAAACTCTAATTTGCGCATGTGTTAGCGTGTCATCCGTTAAAATAGCATCCATTGCTTTCTTAAACGCGTCACAGTTATTTACTCCTTCTCTCGCTGCCTTTACCATATCCCTTATTCGCACTGTCGGGGGAACAACTTTAGCTCCTACTCCCACCCATATCCTATCCACCTCTCCTGCACTGCTTATATATCTCCATTTTTCCGTCTGCTGGCTGTCCGAAACGCCAGACAAGCTCTCATAGTGTCTCAACCCGGCATTCGCCTCTATCCATTTATTTGCTGCTTCCGTCATTTCTCCATCTTCATACGCCGGATACACATCAACGCTTCCGCCATGCTCCAGAACCGCTTCAAGCCCCCCTATGAAATGCTCTTGCTTCAGGACTATTTCTCCCTGACGGTCTTTCAACATCCATTTGTAATCGCCGCTTTGCTCTTTTCTTCTTTCTAATAACAGGATATGCCCTGCCTCTTCTGATGCACCCAAGCTTGTAAATCCTAGCGTTTCCCTAAGCTCTTTGAACGCTTCAAACCTTCCAAACTCAAAACGGAAGCCCGTAGGAACCGATACCGCTATCGCTCTGCATGCTTCTCCTGAGGCATTCCAGATATGTGCTGCGCTTTCTGGCGTAAAATGCTCTAACTGATAAATTGTCTGCTCTCTACTTGAAGCGATTATTTCACGTAGCGCCATTACAAATTGAGGGCGCTTATCGGCAAGCATTGCATCCCAACGCTCATACGCTTCAATAAAGGTTTTTTCTGCCTCTGTATATTCGCCTCTTTTTTCCGCACGCGCTTTAACCTGATCTGCAAGTTTATAGGTTTCTTTTTCTATATCGCTCCTCAAGACAGCATAAATCTCTTCTTCAGTTCCTGATAAATTGATATCTGCTCTCTTCAAAAGTGCTTTGTACACATATAACAGGCAGCGCATAGCTTCATCGGCACCTGCCATATTGGAATCCATAATACTTGATTGTCTTGTTTCCTTTAATGTTTCTTCGTACTTCTCCAATGCTTTATCAAAGTTTTTTTCTGACCAATACTGACCAGCATTAGACGAAGGTTCTTTACCAAACGCTTTTTCCTGTGCCGATTGCAGCGTATCTTCTTTTTCCGCCTTGAAGAAGATCACGTCAAAGCCTGCTTCACGCAGCACTTTCACGTCAGCTTCCTCAAGCTTCATCATCAAACCATATTCTTTATCAGTCTTCTGCTCCCCTTTGATCTCTACCACTCCTGTGAGCCATAATTCATACCGGTTACCTTCCCCTAACTGGTAGGATAACGACATCACATGGCCTTCCTCTCCCAGTGGATACGTAAAGGAGCGACCTTCGCTGAGTTCCTGGACGACTCTTCCTTCCTGGCCATTCGCAGCAGGCTTTACCCCTAAGATACCGACGACCTGGTCATCTTTACTTATCGCTGAGTACTCTCTCTCATTCAAAGGCACATAGCTGTTTGAACGGTAGAAGTCCATCATCGTTTCCACCAGACGTACATCGCTTATCCGGCTTCCTTCTAATTCAGCTTTCAGCTGCTCTACCCGTTCGGCAGCCTCTTCCTGATTGTCAGAAGTTCTAAGCTCCCGCTCGGCTCGTTTGACTCTGCGCTCAGCCCGTTGTATCTCATCTTCATGCAACATACCAGCCAGGAAGGGTTTTACGACTTCTCTTGCTTCTGCATCACGAATAATCACTAAGCCTGCTTTTACGATGCAGTCTCTTTGTTCGTTGCTGGCGCCTCTATAGGCTAAGGCATCATGCTGCTCAATTGAATCAATATCCATCTCTCCATCAGAGATATTTTCTTCTTTAATCACTACCCGCTGCTCTTGCTGCTGTAATTTATTTCTATACGCTATATACGCTGCTAAGGTGCGCTCACTGTTTGTCAACCTCTTTGTTTTATTTACAATCCTTACAACCTGCTTATCTATTTTTGCCACTACATACGAGGCTCCCGCTTTTAATATCGCCCCTACCTCTCTCGCTGTCGGATTAAAGAGCGACATATAATCCCTCTTACTCGTCTTTGCACTCTTCTTCATTGGAAACTTCTTCATCGGAACCGTTACAAATTCTCTTGCCGATATCAGTTCGATTCCTGGATCGCGTATAAACTGGGTTTCCTCAATTTTTCCTGAGCCTTGACCCTCCAGGGTCATATTGGCATAGGATATCTTTCCTCCTACCATTTTAGTGGCTAATGTTAAGTCTTCAAAATATTGCCTCAGGTATTCATCTACTTGCTCAGAATCTCCAGGCGTACCAAAATACCTGAACACATTAGAACTATGCAGATATTTTTCCCGTATGCTATAGTAGGGCGGATCCAGCACAAGGATAGGCAACTCACCCGTTCCATTTACCCCTATTATTTCTTTATACAGCTCATTTATTCTTGCATAGGCATCCTTATTTGACAGGGCCACTCTCTTATCTCCCAAAAACGCATGCATCCTGTCAATATAAGCCTCTTTTAAAATTCCTGTTTCCAGCATCTTTATCTCAAGGCTTTCTATATAGAAATCATGGCCATTAACGCCTTTTCCAACTTTAGACTTCATCCCGGCTGTGACATAGGGGGCTGTCAATGCCATTTCATTGATAAGGATTTTTCTTTGTCCTGTCGAATAATAAAAATCTATCTTTGCCGTTCCCTGACCACTTGTCAGCGAAGATGTCAGCAAATACAACGCTGCGGCCTTCACTTCATCACCTGTTTCTTTTACTTTAACTCGTGTGGAGCTTTCTTTCGACAATATATCTAATAAAGGCCCTTTTAAAAATTCAATGGCTTCTTTGCCCTCATTTGCCTCTTTCCATACACGATAATGTTGATTAAACTCCTTAAGCTTTCCACTACACGCCTTTTCTATTCTCTGCGCTATTTCTGAATCTTTCTTTATAAAACTAGGCCTGCCCGATAGAAGTTCCTTTAGAAACTCTTTTACTTTATCATCGTTCAATCCTGCTCCATGAATCTCTTCACCCAAGTCTTTTTCCAATTCTTTCAGCAAAAATTCATGCTTTTCTTCATAAACACTTCTCTTGCTTCTCGCCTCGAAAATTTCCCCTGCCTTATTCACCAGATGCTCTCTTAATTTTTCGGCAATCACCTCTACAGAATGACCCTTGATTGTCTCTATAAAATCGAATACGCCCTTACGATAATCCTCATACACCTTCAGCAATTGATCTTTATTTTCCGCTATCTGCTTATACAACAGATACAGCGGATACTTATATTCATTTAATTCTATTCTGAAATTCTTTTGCCGTTCGCCTATTTTAAACCCTGATATTGATACCCCCTGTTTTTCGAATTCTCTCAACAAATTGTGTAGATAGTAGCTTGTTATGCCTGTTCCCATAAACGGTTCACAAATAACAATTTTTCCATAATGCGCATTCTCGTACGCCTCTCTTAGCATCTCCTTCAATACTGCTGTATATATACCAATATATTTTTCATATTCATCTTTGCCCTGCAACTTGAATTCTCTAACAAGGTAGCTTCTTTTGCTGCCTTCATAAGGAAATAAATTATGGGGAAGTTCATTCAGTCTTATCATCCCAAGCTCTTCTACAGCCTTGCTCGCTGCTTTCATTGCCTTGGCAAAAGCTTCTGAAGCAAAAAATTCCTCTACCGCCTTTTTATTCTCTTCATCGGTATGACGGAGCCTATTTCTATCATCAGGGGCAAGCCTCCTTATATCTGTAATTTCAAGTTCTTCGTCAATCTTCCCAATCTTCCAGGAGGAGGCTCCAAACCCTGCAAAATCCAACAGACTCATGTTGTCAAGAAGTCTTTCCAGTTCCTCTAATTCACTGTCCGCCTTTGCAGCATATAAAGGCATTTCCCCATCCGACTCTTCATCCGACGCCTCCATTACGCGCACTCGCTTACTTTTATTTCTTCCTTCCTCATCTCTGTCTTTACGCTTCCCATGGGCCGTTGCCTGAATCGCTGATCGCTCTTCATCAAGCATATCATGATCTAATTGCTCTCCCCTGCTTTCATCTACGATTGTCCAGCAACACCCTTGGCCGCTCTCTTCCATTCCTCTTTTCCACTCAGCAAATGTTACGAGCTTATCTTCATCCTTCAGGCTGTCTATCAGCATAAAGCTTTCCAGGCGATTCTCCCGATCGAATTTGGGCTCAAATATCACGGTATGCTCCATAGCTATATCAACCTGGCCCATCTGCATCGGCACCCGTGTGGTAAAGACTACTTTCTGCCCGCTATGGCTTAATTGATCCACTTCCTCATACAAGTCCGAGCAATCATTATTTATTATAAAGTTGACGGGAGTGGCACATACGCCATACCTGTCCAACAGTTGATGCAATGCATTCTCGTCAATGCCATTTTCATCATAGCGCTTACCTTCTCCAGGAGGTTCTAAAGTTTGTGCTATCTCCCTGAGCTGCTCTAACCAAAACGGCCTGTTTTCAGGAGTCAGCCTTTCTACCCACGCTCTCCTTAATGCCGGAACGGCTCTGACCAGAACTACCAGACCGCAGTCATTGTAAATATCTATCAAGCCCTTCATCTCCCTGCTCATGTCCCCCTGCTTAGGCAAGCCATCAGGATCACCTGAGCCCCCCTCATCAATCTCCATGGGAGAACCGTTATCCTCAGCCTCTATAAGATGTAATGCCTCAGCTGCCGCCTCTTGATCACGTGCTCTAAAGGAAGAGGCGCTGTCGTGATCTGAATCCTGCATCTCGATATCCTCTTCTTCTATCGACGCTCTACCGGAGACACTGCCCAGGACTTCTCCTACAGCTTTTCTTTTTTGCTTTCTTTCTAATCCGTTACGCCGTTCTCGAGCTTTCTCAATATACCCATTCACCTCTTCTACGCTTCCCCAACCACCCTCTTTAGCAAGAGCGAGAGCAAACGCCTTGTTTAAAGCGGAAATTGTTATAATCTCACCTCCACGTTTATCATCCGAATATAAATTTTTAATTTGCCCAGTCGTCAGCGTGTCATCCTTTAAAATAGCATCCATTTCTTTCTTAAACGCCTCCCAGTCCCTATTCTCTATCGTAGCTCTCACTCTTGCTGCCAGACTCCCGGCTTCTCCTACAGTTTTTTCTTTTCGTTCTATAATTCGTAATGTGTTAAACCGTTTTCGAGCTTTCTCAATATACCCATTCACCTCTTCTACGCTTCCCCAATCACCTTCTGTTGCAAGAGCAAGCGCCTCGCTTAAGGCGGAAATTGTTATAATCTTACCTTCCTTTTTATAATCCCAATATAAATGTCTAATTTGCCCAGATGCCAGCGTTTCATTCGTTAAAATAGCATCCATTTTTTTCTTAAACATGTCCCAGTCCCTATTCTTTCGCGTGGCTCTCACTATTTCTGACGGATTCCCGGCTTTACTCCTATCACGATCCGTTTTTATCGACACTTTATGGGAGGCACTGCTTAGGGCTTTTTCTGCAGTTTTTTCTTTTCGTTTCTTATTTTCTAATTTTCTATGCCGTTTTCGAGCTTTCTCAATATACCCATTCAC
>JAZKIM010000011.1:0-7322 GCA_040384865.1 Patescibacteria group bacterium | reverse complement strand
ACTTCGTACTTACTCTTGTTTTCATCTGTGCCGTATTGATTAAGTGTTGGATAGGCATCCCAGTTGTGCATCAATTCCTCAGCGAGCTTAGCCCACTGTAATGTTGTGATTCCATTCCAGTAATGATTGGTGTAGCCCTTTACTTCTCCTTCCGAATTCAAAAACCAATCTAGTAATGATAGGCTTGAATTTACTTCATGTCCGACGATAGAGGTTCGGATCATCTTCGTGTTCTGACCGGAGTCTTCCAAAAATTGTGCTGCATCGGCTTTACTTCGGCCATATGCATCTTCCACATCTCGAGGGTGGGTCTTTTCATACTTTGCTTCAGGTGCAATTGTGCCTGCAAACTCGCAATCAGTTGTCGGGTGTATCACCTTTTTACCTAATGTATCTAGGAAGATTGGGAGGTCGGTATTTATGAGCTTGTATTCCGCGTCAGTTGGTTTTCTTTGTGGAATAAGCCCAATGCAGTTGATGATAAAATCTGCGTCGGTGCCCCTGAGCTCTTCCTCAAAATCATCATCTCCCCAGCGATTGGTAGCAGCGAGTATTTCGTAATCATTTTTCGCACCAAAATATCTACATAGTGCATTTCCTAACATTCCTTTATGGCCCAATATCAGTACTTTTTTCATTCGCTTCGAATTATTCCGGCTTGAAGTAATTATATTTTCTGAGCATATCCTTAAGTTCTTTTTTAGACACGAGAGTGTTCTGTGAACTTAACCCGTCTTCTGCGTATTCGTTGAGCTCATTGTAAATCTCTTTATAATGGATAAGGAAAGAATCTTTCTCTTTGTGGTGCTTGATGCGCGCAACCTCATGAGGGGAGAACATTTGCTCGTGTATCTTTTCGGAGATTCTTGGTTGTCCTAACTTCCACTTCATGCCAAATTCGTCGGCGTATATCTCAAAGAGGTCTTTTATTCGGAGTGACTTCAGGTTTGGAACTATATTGTATCCGGTATGATCTAGCGCAAGTTCAATACTATCAACCGCCTGGTCTACATCGATCATAAACCTGGTCATTTCTTCCCCGTAAAGAGTCAGTTCGTATTTATTTTTGATCGAATCCCAGATGAGGGGAATGATAGAGCCGGTTGAATTAAGTACGTTTCCATAAATAACCGAAGACAGCTTTGTTTTTTCTTTCTCGGCATTTACGATAAAGGCTTCGCCAGCTACGAACTTCATAGCACCATATAAAGTGGTGGCCATTCTGCTTTTATCGGTAGAGACGAATGCTGCGGATTTTAAATTATTTCTGATGGCAGCTTTTCTGGAATTGATTGCCCCCATGACAATTACCTGAAGCGCTTCTTCTACGTTTTGGTCAACTGCTTCGATTTGCTTAAGAGACGCGGCAAAGACGCCTATCGTGTGCCCTTTCATTGATTCATAAAGCAAATCGTAATTTCTGACGTCTCCAATAATGCAGTTTACTTTCGGGAATTTCTTTTTAAGATAGTAATGCTTGGCTTCATCACGCGAAAAAACAGTGATCTCGTTGTGATTATAAAAACGCTTAACCAGTTCCTGGCCCAGGTAGCCAGCACCTCCTGTGATGAATATTTTTTCATTTTTTATCATAATATGTAGGTAGTTTTGGAGCTTTTCTCTGGGGTCTAAAAGATAAAATAGTATCTTAAATACTACCATTTTCTTATTGCTCTGTACAACTAACTTTCCGTGTGTCTTTTCACAGAACCCTCATTACTGTATAATGCCCACTATGAATACACAGTATCCCAGAGTAACCGTTGTGACAATTATCTTCGGTGACAGGTGGAAATTTTTAACTCAAGTGGTGACAGCGGTGATGAAAGATCCTCATGTGGTCAAGCTGATTATTGTGGATAATGGTTCTCAGAACAAAGAAGAAATAGAAAATGGCACTAAGGAATACGGTGACAGGGTAGAAATTTTACGTGAAGAAAAGAATCAGGGGTCCGCTGGTGGTTTTCATATTGCACTAGAACGCGCGCGACATACGGATTGTGATTTCGTGTTTATGTTAGATGATGACTCGGTGCCTGAAGATGGGGCGATTACTTCATTTATGGAAATCATGAGACTGTTCCCAGATCAGAAAGTTGTTCTCTCTGGGAGCCGTTTTAATGTGTTGGAAAACAAGGAGCATTTTTACAAGCGATCCATTCCAGATGATAAACCCCACTTTACGTTCTTTGAGGTATTTAGTTTAGGTAAGTTGGTGCACTTCTTCAAACTTTTCTTTTGGAAAACAAAAAAAATAAAGCGCGGGCCATTTATACCGGTAATTCCTACAGAAGGGTTTGTGTATGGCGGAGCTTTTATTCCGATCGATGCAGTGAGGAAAGCTGATCTGCCAGACAAGTCACTATTCTTATATGGAGATGATGTTGAATATTCTTGGAATATAAAGAAGCTCGGGTATGACACCTATCTGTGTACTATACCGCGTCTTTATGATGTTGATTTTACTTTTGGCGCCAACTCATCGCATATATTTGGTCAGTTTGATCCAAATACTGCACCGTTTAGGGTGTATTACCGTATTAGAAATATGGTGCGCTTATCTAGGAAGCATAGCAAGCAGGGGAATATAGAATTATTCTTAAATATCTTCTTCTGGATTTCCGGACTCTTTATCTTAGGGCTGTATGAATATGGGCCAACGCAAAACTATTTTAAACGTGTGAAGTTGATGATACAAGCTGTGTACGCTGGGTATTATCCAAAATCTGACGTGGCCAAGAAGGCTGAAGGATCATTTTTCTCATAAGTTTAAACCACAAATCCCTGGTGTATACTTATAGCTATGAAATTACTTGTTACTGGAGGGGCTGGATTCATTGGTTCTAATTTTATCAATCATATTCTGACAACGTATCCAGAATATGAAATAGTTAATTTAGATGCGCTTACATACGCCGGGGACAAGAATTCGCTTTTAACATGGGAAAAGGATAAGAGGTATGAGTTTGTGCAGGGGAATATTTGTGACAGGGCACTTGTAGATGCTCTACTAGAGAGGTGTGACATCATAGTACATTTTGCAGCTGAAACACATGTAGATAGGTCTATTCTAGATGCGAAATCATTTATAGAGACGAATATAATGGGGACATTCACCCTCCTCGAGTCAGCGCGCGCTCACGGCAACAAGCGGGTTCACCATATCTCTACTGATGAAGTATTTGGTTCACTCGGTGAGAATGATGTGCCTTTTGACGAACTAACCCCATACGACCCACGTAGTCCATATAGCGCATCGAAGGCATCTGGAGATCACCTGGTAATGGCTTATCATCATACGTACGGACTTCCTGTAACCATTTCAAATTGCTCGAACAATTACGGTCCATTTCATTTTCCTGAAAAATTATTTCCGTTAGCTATCACTAATTTGTTGGAAAACAAGAAGGTGCCAGTTTATGGAGATGGTTTGCAAGTTAGGGATTGGCTTTATGTTGAAGATCACTGCAAGGCAATCGATTTAATAATCCATAAAGGAAAAATAGGAGAAAAGTACTGCGTTGGAGGAAACCATGAAATTAAAAACATAGATGCAGTGAAAAAAATAATCTCTATCTTAGGTAAGGATGAAAGTAATATCGAATATGTAGATGATAGGCCTGGGCATGATAGGCGATATGCTATTTCAAATAACAAGATTATCCGAGAACTTGGGTGGAAGCCAGAAACCACCTTTGACGAAGGTCTAAGAAAAACAATTTCTTGGTACCAGGAAAATGAAGCGTGGTGGAAGAGTAAAAAGAAAATTTAAAAATATGAAAATATATATTCTAGGAGCGAATGGATGGATGGGTGGACGTTTTGCAGAGTATTCAAAAGCACAAGGTCATGAAGTTTTTACAAATCGCATTGATATTTCTAATTTGCCTCTATTAGTTGACACTTTCTTAAAAGTGAAGCCGGATGTGGTGGTGAATTTTGCTGGTGTGCGTGCATATCCAACAATTGATTGGTGTGAAAGTCATAAAGAAGAGACGGTTGAAGTAAACGTCGCTGGTGCTATAAACGCCTCCTTAGCTTCAATTACATCGGGTGCGTATATGATACAGATCGCGAGCGGGTGTATTTACAGTGGAGGCGGAGATGTTTCTTTTACCGAAGAAGATGCTCCTAATTTTTTCGGAAGTTTCTATTCACGTATGCGCATTGTCATGCAGAACGCTTTAAAGGAATTGCCCGTTCTACAGGTGCGGATACGGATGCCTGTTTCTTTTCAGGTCCACCCACGAAACTTAATTACTAAAATCGTATCTTACAAAAAAGTTATCTCAGTACCAAACTCTGTGACTGTCATCGAAGATATGTTTCCAGCCCTGATTACTCTAGCTGAAAAGAGGCCAGTTGGTATACTTAATCTTGTTAATGATGGGTATGTTGAACACGGAGACATCTTGAAAGCATATAAGGAGGTGGTTGACCAATCACACACGTACGAACTTATTGATGTTAAAGAATTGGAGAAGAGTGTAGTTGTGGCACCACGAAGCAACTGTGTTTTATCAAACGAGAAGCTTAAATCACTTGGTATTAGTATGCCAGAACTGACAACGTCCCGGCTCAAGGATATTATGGTTACATATAAACAATCACTTACATGAAAGGAATAATTTTATCTGGAGGAAAAGGAACAAGACTTCATCCGCTCACAGCCGTTACCTCAAAACAGCTTCTTCCTATTTATAATCGCCCGATGATTTATTATCCGCTTAATACGCTTATCAAGGCGGGGGTCAAGGAAATTTTAATCATAGTTGCGCCAGAAAAAGCAGGGGATTATTTGAACCTCTTAGGTTCTGGAAAAGAATTTGGTGTGAAGTTTACTTATGAAATTCAGGATAAGCCTGGTGGCTTAAGCGAAGCTTTTATTATTGGAGAAACCTTTTTACAGGGGGATGATGTGGTAATGATTTTGGGGGACAATATCTTTGAAGAAGATTTGACGGAACAGATAGCATCTTTTAAAGGTGGTGCACGAATTTTTGCAAAAGAAGTGAAAGATCCGGAACGTTTTGGCGTAGTGGAGTTTGATAAAGAGATGAAAGTTATTTCAATTGAAGAGAAGCCAAAAAACCCAAAAAGTAATTTTGCTATTCCAGGTATTTATATTTATGATTCGCGAGTTGTTCAGTTTGCAAAAGAATCAAAGCAAAGCGAGCGAGGAGAGTTAGAAATAGTAGATTTACACAAAAGGTATTTAGAGTCCGGTGAACTTGATGTGAGAACGATAAACGGGGAATGGATTGATGCTGGAACTTTTGATTCTTTAATACGAGCCAATTTACTGGCTCAAGAAAAACTTCATAAAAACCTTGTTATCTAATTAGGTATGAAAAAGTGGCGCCCGAACGGATCGGTACGCCACTTTGTTGGTCGCCAAGCGCTTTAGCGCTTGGCGAATGCCAGACCCACCACTCCTATGATGATGAACGCCATGCTTCCGAGCGTTATCGGCCAGTTGACATCGGTTTTCCCGAAGTACTTTGGTACGAGCTCGCCGAGTGCATAGGCGCTTAGGAATAGGAGCGCTCCTCCACCACCGACCGCGATCGTGCTTACGAGTGCAGCGTTTGTTGCGGTTGTCGTTGCCGTGAACACAAGCACGTTGGCTATTGCGCCAATGGTTGCGCCTACAGCAATGATCGCTGCGACCAGTTGCCACGAAGGGAACAGTCGGGAAAGGCCACTTGAGTCCGTGGTGGTGATGTAGCTGGAAACGCTGAGCGCGATTCCGAAGAAATACCACACCACATACACATCAGCCTTGATTCCGAAGTTCCGCTCGAAGAATGGTGTTGCAAGCCAGCAGGGCGTCAGTATCACCGCCGCCCACACGGATTGTCCGAACCAGGTCATGGTGTCAGCCCATACGGCGGAGCAGCCAGTCAGTGTAGAGGCCAAAGCGTTCGGTGGTCATGCAATCGCCGGGGCTGCCGTCTGCTTTTGCTTGCTGATAGGCTGCGATGCGTGGGAACTCCCGCCAGGCAGCCTCTTCTTCAGAAAGCGTACGGTACTCGTTCACATCGTCGGACTCACCACCTTCCTTTTCCGCAATCGTGTCCAGCAGGTTCTTCTGCCCAGATGGGCGAATAACCGGAACAGGAATCACGGGGAACATGGCGTAGTCACCGCCCGAATTCATCCGTCGTCGGAAGGCTTCGAGTGTAGTCAGGAGGAAACGAGGGAGGTGAAACAGCGGGCAATACAGTGCCACACCATTTGAGCGGAGCGAGATTGCCTTTTCAACGATCCACTCGGCTTGCATGCCGGTATGTGCTGCCAGTCCTTGGGTGTGAACCCCTTCGGCGTTGATGATGCCAAAGTGGTCGAGCACGGCCCGCGAACTGAACATTTCGTTCACACGCTTGCGGCCATGATAGCCGGTGATGGTGAGGACTTTGCCGAGATTGTTGCGGTTCCAGTCATCGACAGCCTGGCGAACAGAGTCCTCTAGGCAGATGCCGACGTTTGGAGCCAGTTGATCCACCCTTTGTTTCCATTCGGGCCTCACGATTGCCATCATCCGCGCAGTGGCGGCGAAAGCGTTGCTTTCGGGGGTTTGTTCGGTCTTCAATTTGTTTCTCCTGTTTCAAAAAAACTTCAAGTTGTGGCGCAATTTACGCCATGGAAATACCCTACAACGAAAACCTAATAAAGTCAAGTATAAAAATGGTTATATAGTCTTATGGATTAAGATTTTATAACGATACGCACTAATCTCATGAAGAGATATATTAAGAATGTTGGACGGTAAATTATACGTAAAAGAGTTCCTTCGTAGGCGAGTACAAGGAGTGTGATGAACTGCTGTTTGCGAGTGCGCTTGCGGAAATTAAGACCGGCTTTTGCATCGTATCCGTCAGTAATAGTGCTGTTGTGGTCGTGATAAAATATTTTATTTTTTAGTCCTACTTGGTAGAAGAAAAGCCATTCCTCAGCTTGTTTAATGTGTTGTGAAAATCGAATACCGATAGTTTTTTTCGTTTCGATACAATGTGTTACGTCTCCTTTCCCTTTTTTTAAAATAAGATAGTCAACTACATATGAATACCACTTGTTATTTTTTGGAAATTGAGTGATAGGGGTGCCATTTTTATATGCGCGATTTGTGATAAACCACGAAGTGTTGCCATGCACTCTGATCAAATCAGAAAATGTAGCTAAGGTATCTGGTGCGAAGTAATCATCGTCATCAAGAAAAATAATCCAATCGCTATGAATGGAAACGGAATCAAGTGCGCGGTTACGACTGAAGTTCACGCCTTCATTTTTATCATTCTTCAGATATCTGATTCTCGAATCAT
>JAZKIM010000010.1:0-23703 GCA_040384865.1 Patescibacteria group bacterium | reverse complement strand
CATGGTTGATGACGGTATCCGGCTTCGAAGGTCGTGATAGCATCTGATGTCAATGAGTGTTGGTGATTCGAGAATGGTTTTCACCAAAGCCTCGAGTTGTAGAAGTGCTGCTTCGTCTTGTTCAGGATTAAACATATATCTGTGTATATTCTTACCATCATCCTGCCGCAAAGTCACTCTCTGTTGATATGATCATAGCAAGCACAAGGGGATAACAAACCGCAAGACGCCTCGAATAACGTGTCAAATCAAAGGTTTCCCGTCAAAGTCAACTAAACTGGGGATATGTCCTTTAGACATATTTGAGGTTTTCCTCACCTGTCAACAAAATCGCGTTGACACCTGTGGATAAATCGATTATAGTAAGGTTCCTGCGTAAGACGATTGAGTTCTTGCCGACTCTTCGCGGAAACGTTTCTCTACAAAAACCGGTCAATGCTTAAATAAACTCACAACAAAAAACAGTCGCTCCGGCTGTTTTTTGCTGTCTGTGCATATACCTCAGGACTTATTCGAAGAATCTTGAGGCTTATGCAGCGGCTGTCGAGCTTGTTGATTCAAAGACTCATTATTAATTGCTGGTGTTTCAGTTGATTTAATTGCAACGCAATACATACATATGATGCGACAGAAAAAATATTTCTCACGGTTTAAGGAGCCTCTCACTCCACTCCCAAACCTCGTTGAGGCACAATTGGTTTCTTATAAGTGGCTTCTTGAAAAAGGTCTTAAGGAAGTGTTTGCGGAGTTTTCTTCTATAAAAGACTATTCAGACAAGAAGTTTGAACTGGATTTCACTGGTTTTCAACTTGAAAAGCCTAAGCATGATGAATTCTATGCGAAGGCTAACAAGATGAATTATGAAGCACCTCTCAAGGTGATGGTTCGTCTTAAGAATAAGGTTCTTGGTTCTACAAAGGAACAGGAGATCTTTATGGCTGATTTTCCTTTGATGACTGACCACGGAACATTTATTATTAACGGTATTGAACGTCTCATCGTACCCCAGCTCGCTCGATCGTTCGGGGTATTTTTTACATCTCAAGAGTTGAAGGGAAAGAACTTCTTCGGAGCGAAGATCATTCCAGCTCGAGGTGCGTGGATTGAAATCGAATCTGATCCAGATGGTGCTGTTTACGTTCGTATTGATCGAAAGCGAAAGTTCCCGGTTTCTTCGCTTCTTCGAGTTTTCGGTGCAAGCTCTGATTCAGACATTCAGGCTCTCTTTAAAAAGAATGAAAATGCAAAGGCGTCTATAGATGCTACTCTCGCTAAGGATCATGCAAAGACAGTAGATGATGCATATATTGAAATTCATAAGAGACTCCGAGATGGCGATCTTGCTACGGCTGAAAACGCAAAAGAATTCGTAGATGGTCTGTTCGGCAAGGATAGATACGATCTTTCTCCTGTTGGACGATTTCGATTCAACCAGCGATTTGAAAAGTCTATGGATGAGAAAGAACTCGCTAAGATGAATCTCTCTCTTGATGATCTCATAACAACCATCGTCAATCTCATCGAGCTCAACCACAATCCTGCGGCTGAAAAAGATGATATTGACCACATGGGTTCACGACGAGTACGATTTGCTGGAGAGCTTCTTCAGCAAAAAGTTCGAGTCGGTATGACTCAAATTCGACGAAACATTCAGAACCGAATGTCTACAATCGATACTGATGCCAATCTTCCCGTCCAATTCATTATCCCGCGACCTCTTCAGGCACGAGTTAAAGAATTTTTTACTACAAACCAGTTGTCTCAGTTCATGAGTCAGGAAAATATTCTTGCAGAACTTGAGCATTTGCGACGTGTTTCTGCTCTTGGTCCCGGCGGTCTTACACGAGAACGTGCTGGTATTGAAGTTCGAGACGTTCATCCATCACACTACGGACGAATTTGCCCAATCCATACACCAGAAGGTCAGAACATTGGTCTCGTGCTTCAACTTGCGACATACGCTCGAATCAACCATTTTGGTATGATCGAAACTCCATACGCTAAGGTAAAGAGCGGTAAGATCACAAAGGAAATTGTGTATTTGAACGCCCTTGAGGAAGAGGGTCACAAGATTGCTCACGCTGCTACAAATTACGACAAGAGTGGACAGATCAGTGAAGAGATTCTTGAAGTTCGAATGAAAGGAAAGCCAATTATGGTTCGACGCGAAGATGTTGATTACATCGACGTTGCTACAGACCAGGCATTCTCTGTTTCTACGTCTATGATTCCATTTTTGAACCACGATGATGCGAACCGATCTCTTATGGGTTCTAACATGCAAAAACAGGCGACACCTTGTATTATTCCTGAGGCTCCATTGGTTGCAACGGGTATTGAAGACAAGGCTGCGCTCGATACAGGTAGAGTAATTGTTGCACCTGAATAGGGAACAATCTCGTATGTAGACGCAAGTAAGATCATTCTTAAGGGATCAAAGAAGGATCATGAATACAAACTGGTCAACTTCGATCGAACAAACCAGTTCACTGCATTCCATCAGCGACCTACAGTTGAACTCAACCAGAAGGTAAAGCGAGGTGATGTTCTTGCAGATACTTCTACATCAGACGGCGGACAAATGGCTCTTGGTCAGAACGTTCTCATCGCCTTCATGGCATGGAGCGGAGCTAACTATGAAGATGCCATCATTGTTTCAGAACGATTAGTAAAGGAATCAAAGTTCACCTCTATTCATATCGAAGAATTCGTCATTAATGTTCGAGACACAAAGCTCGGACCGGAAGTGACAACTCATGATATTCCAAATGTTGGCGAAGGACGACTTAAGAATCTCGACGTAGACGGTATCGTCCGCGTTGGTGCCGAAGTTCGACCTGGTGATATTATTGTCGGTAAAATTACTCCAAAATCAGAAACACAACTTACTCCTGAAGAACGACTTCTCCGATCTATTTTCGGCGAAAAGTCTCGAGACGTTAAGGATACATCTAAGCGATTAGAAAATGGAAAGCGAGGTCGTGTTATCGGTGTTAAAGTATTTTCACGAGAAAAGGGGGACAAGCTTGAATCAGGAATTCTGAAGAGAATTCATGTTGAGGTTGCACTCCTTCGAAAATTGTCAGTGGGTGACAAGCTTGCTGGGCGACACGGTAACAAGGGTGTCATCTCACGAGTGCTTCCTGTTGAAGACATGCCATTCATGGCTGACGGTACTCCGGTAGATATGATTCTTACACCACTGGGTGTTCCAAGTCGTATGAACCTTGGTCAAATCTTAGAGCTTCACCTTGGTCTTGCTGCAGAAAAGTTAAATTACCAAGCAATCGTTCCTCCATTCACTGGCGCTACTGCCGATGAAGTTAAGGAAGAATTGACAAAGGCTGGTTACAATTCAAACGGAAAGATGACGCTCTTTGACGGACGAACTGGTGAACAGTTTGCTCAAGATATTGCTGTTGGTTACATGTACATGCTTAAGCTTCACCATATGGTTGAAGACAAGATCCATATGCGATCAATCGGACCCTACTCTCTCATCACGCAGCAGCCTCTTGGAGGTAAGGCGCAGGGTGGAGGTCAGCGATTCGGAGAAATGGAAGTGTGGGCACTCGCAGGTTATGGAGCCGCTCATGCACTTCGGGAAATGCTTACCATCAAATCTGACGATATTCAGGGGCGATCTCAAGCATTTGATTCAATCGTTAAAGGTCACAAGTTACTTGAGCCAAATGCTCCAGCGTCGTTCAACGTACTCTTGTCAAACCTCCGCGGTCTCGGAATTGACGTAGAGCTAGCAAAGGATCCTGTCGATGGAATCCTTCCATTAGAAGGGAGTGGAGATGATGACCGATAATCTATGAACCCATCTAAACCTACATCTACGTATATGAAAAACAACATACAAAATACAAAAATCCAACAGCAGCCAGTCGATGAATTTGACTCTGTGATCTTGAAGCTTGCGTCACCTGAACGAATCCGAGAATGGTCTTATGGAGAAGTAACAAAGCCTGAAACAATGAACTACAGAACTCAGCGTTCTGAAAAGAATGGTTTGTTCGATGAAAAGATTTTCGGTCCTGAGAAGGATTTCGAATGTTATTGCGGTAAGTACAAGGGTATTCGATATAAGGGTATTGTCTGTGAAAAGTGTGGAGTTGAACTTACACGTTCAATTGTCCGACGAGAGCGAATGGGCCACATTGAACTTTCAGTTCCTGTTGCGCACATTTGGTATCTTCGAACTATGCCTTCTCGAGTTTCTCACATCCTTGGCATGAACGCTGGTGAAGTCGAAAAAGTAGTTTACTTCGCGGGTTACCTTATCACAAAGGTAAATGAAGTTGAAAAAGCCAATCTCCTTAAAGAACTTGATGGTGAATACAAGAACAAGGTAAAAACGCTTCAAGATGAAAAGACAAAGGAAGCAATGTCAGAGCTTTTGATGGCTACAAAGCACGACATCGAAATGATCCAGATTGGAAAGGTTCTTGACGAAGTTCAGTATCACAAATTCTCATTGAAATATGGAACATGTTTCGAAGCTGGTATTGGTGCTGAAGCGGTTTATAATATTTTCAAGAACCTCGATACAAAAAAGCTTCTCGAAACTCTCGAAGGAGAATTACAGAAGGCTGGTGCAGCTGAACGAGAAAAGCTCTACAAGAGAATTAGTCTTATTCGAAATATGGTTCGCGCAAATATCCGTCCTGAATGGATGTTTATTAATGCTCTCCCTGTCATTCCTGCAGCACTTCGACCGATGGTAGCTCTCGAGGGTGGACGACACGCGACATCAGACGTGAACGATCTCTATCGACGAGTAATAAACCGAAACAACCGATTGAAGAAGCTCAAGGAAATTCATGCTCCAGACGTGATCCTGCGAAACGAAAAGCGAATTCTCCAGGAAGCTGTCGATGCGTTGATTGACAACTCTATTCGACACGGTGGAACTGTATTTGCAGGTCTTAACGCTGCACAACGACGACCTCTTAAATCTCTCGCAGATGGATTGAAGGGTAAGCGAGGTCTCTTCCGACAGAACCTCCTCGGTAAGCGAGTGGACTATTCTGGACGATCAGTAATTGTCGTTGGTCCTGACCTTAAGCTTAATCAGTGTGGTGTTCCAAAACACATGGCACTTGAGCTCTTCCGACCATTTGTTATCTCTGAACTTCTAAAGCGGGAATTAGCGTTCAATATTCGAGGCGCTTCACGCCTTATTGACGATGGTATTCCTGAAGTGTGGGCCATTCTTGAGCAGGTGATCAAAGACAAGTATGTCCTCTTGAACCGAGCTCCAACTCTTCACCGACTTTCTATTCAGGCCTTTAAACCTATTCTCATCGAAGGTAATGCCATTCAAGTGCACCCGCTCGTATGTTCTCCATTTAACGCTGACTTCGACGGTGACACTATGGCTATCCACGTACCACTTTCAGTTGAAGCACAGAAGGAAGCGGCTGAAATCATGGCTGCCGACAAGAATATTTTGAAGCCGGGAACTGGCGAGCCTACAGTTACGAACAAAATGCTCGACATCGTACTTGGCGCATTCTGGATGACAAAGATCGTTTCTGGTGAAAAGGGTGAAGGAAAGATTTTTGCTTCTCCCGAAGACGCTATTGCTGCACAGAACTTTGACCATCTCTCGTATCGAGCACAGATTAAGGTGCTTGCTCCAGAAGATATAAAGTACAAACAGTTTGAAGGTAGCGTATTTGAGACTACTGTCGGACGAATCCTTTTCAACAATAGCTTGCCTCTCGACTATCCGTTCATGAACAAGGAAATTACGAAGTCTGTCATGAGCTCTATCGTTGACGATATTATCACTCACCGAGGTATCGCCGATGTTCCTCAACTCATCGACGATCTTAAGAAGTTTGGTTTCCACTATGCAACAAAGTCAGGTACCACTTGGGGTATTGATGATGTGCTCATTCCAGAAGGAAAAGGTGCTGTAGTGAAGGCGGCTCAGAAATCGGCGGAAGAGGTTCTGGGACAATATAACGATGGTCTCCTTTCTGAAGACGAGCGAACTCGAAAGAATATTGAAATCTGGCAGGCTGCAAAGTCTGAAATTGAAAAGCTTATCCCCGTTGCCCTCGACAAGAATGGTTCTGTCTACGATATGGTTATGTCAGGCGCCCGAGGTTCTCTTGGTAACCTCACCCAGATGGTAGGTATGAAGGGTCTCATTGCAAACGCTCAGGGTGAAACAATTGAGCTCCCAATTATATCTTCTTTCAAGGAAGGATTTACACCGATTGAATATTTCATCTCTACTCACGGAGCAAGAAAGGGTATGACCGACACAGCGCTTAATACCGCTCGAGCCGGGTATCTTACTCGACGACTTTTCGTTGTTGCGCAGTCAGTTATGGTTACAGAAGACGATTGTGGAACTAAGGAAGGCGTATTGATTTCAAGAGTTGGTGCGTCTGGAATTGAAACATCACTCGTTAAGAGTGTTGGCGGACGAATTCTCGCCAAGGATGTAGTCGGTAAAGACGGAAGTACTCTTTTCAAGCGAAACCACTTGGTGTCAAAAGATGACGCTGCAAATATTGAAAAAGCAGGTATTACGGAAGTAATGGTGCGATCACCTCTTACTTGCAAAACACCGCAGGGTATTTGCGCAAATTGCTACGGTAATGACCTTGGTAAAAATGCTATGGTTGAAGTAGGTGAAGCGGTAGGAACAGTAGCCGCTCAAGCTATCGGTGAACCAGGTACACAGCTTACTATGCGAACCTTCCATGCCGGAGGTGTGGCGACCGTAGGTGGAGACATCACCGCCGGTCTTCCTCGAGTGGAAGAGGTCTTCGACAACCGACGACCTAAGAATCCAGGTGCCATCGCGACAACTGACGGTATGATTACAAATATTCGAGAAGTCGGTAAAGAACGTGTAATCAATCTTCTCCCAGATGTGCCTGTTAAGGCATCAGCTAAAAAGGGAAGCGAGATAGAATACACAGTTCACTACGCACGAATTCCGCTGGTCAAGATTGGAGACCACGTCTCAAAGGGTACTGCTCTTACGGACGGTTCCCTCGATGTTGACGAACTCTTCGAGTTCGCCGGCAAGGACCGAGCTCAGGAATATATCATCTCTGAAATCAAGAAACTTTATGAGCTTCAGGGTGAAAACGTTGCCCGAAAGCACATTGAAGTGGTGGTGCGAGAAATGTTTTCACGAGTGAAGATTAAGGAAGTAGGTAACTCCCCATTCTCAATTGGAGATGTAACCGAGAGGTTCAACTTCGATCAGGTCAATGCTGAAATCAAGGCCAATGGAGGACTTGAAGCAAAATGTGAGTCTATTGTCATGGGTATCGCGGAAGCGTCACTCAACCGACGAAGTTTCCTTTCAGCTGCTTCATTCCAACATACAAACCGAATGTTAATTAGCGCATCTCTCAAGGCAAACAAGGATCCACTTTACGGCATTATGGAAAACGTAATCATTGGACGATTGATCCCAGCAGGAACAGGCTTTAAGGGTAGCGTTAAGCAGAAGATGATTCAGACAATGCAGGAGGAAATTGCTGCGCGGGGAGAGGTGGAGATTATCTAAGTACTCAATCCGTCATTATCATACGAGTAAGTTCGGATAACCAACACAGGTTGCTTGTCCGAACCTCTCGCATTGTAATTCTCACAATAAAAAACCAAAATATGTCATCATCTTCAGAATTAATCAAAGAGAGACTGAATATTGCTGATGTGGTTGGTTCGTATATTAAACTTGAAAAGGCAGGAGCAAACTACAAGGCTAAGTGTCCGTTCCACGGAGAAAAGACGCCATCTTTTATGGTTTCTCCTGGTAGAAACTCATACTACTGCTTTGGTTGCGGAGCGAAGGGGGATATTTTCACCTTCGTGGAAGAGTTTGAAAAAGTAGACTTTGTCGGAGCATTGAAGATTCTTGCTGAACGGGCAGGGGTTGAACTTGAGCAATTCAAGGGTGACAATACGTCAAAAGGGGAAATGGATAAGCTTCGAAGTGTACTTGAACGAGCAACAATTTTCTTTGAAGGCAACTTGAAGAAGAACTCTCCTGAAGCAAAAAAATATCTGCTTGACCGCGGTCTTACTGAAAAAACGATAGAGGAGTGGCGTATTGGCTGGGCTGCAAACGAATGGCGTACAGCGCAAGAAATACTTGCGGCCCAGGGCGTTGATATTAAAGATATGGAAGACGTTGGCCTTGTTAAGAGATCAGAAAAAGGGGACGGCTACTATGATCGCTTTCGCAGCCGTGTAATATTCCCCCTGTTTGATGCGTCTAGTAGGGTGATAGGGTATTCTGGAAGACTTTTCGGTGTCCCTGATACTGAGGGACCAAAGTATTTAAACAGCCCAGAAACACCCTTGTTCAATAAGTCCGAAGTTCTTTATGGATTTCACAAGGCTAAGGATGGAATTCGACAATGGAAATATGCCATTCTGGTTGAAGGCCAGATGGATCTCCTGATGTGTCACCAAAATGGATATACCAATGCAGTAGCAACATCAGGAACTTCATTAACCCTTCAGCATCTTGCAAAAATAAAGAAACTATCGGATAATTTGATGATCGTATACGATGCCGATAAGGCAGGCCTCAAAGCAACGCTTCGCGCGTGGACGGCCGCCCTCTCGCTCGGTATGGATGTAAAAATAGCCGCATTGCCGGCGGGTGAGGATCCGGCATCAATACTCCTTTCTAACAAGGAGAAATTTAAAGAGGCGCTTAAGCACTCAAAACATATAATTGAATATCATCTCGACATGTTGTCGAGAGAAGGGTTGGACGAGCGCAAGCTCTGGCACGCAGTAGAGATTGAAGTTTTGCCATACGTAGCAGCTATTCAAAGCGCTATCGATAAATCGCATTTCATCTCCACTATTAGTTTAAACACGGGAATTCCGGAGGAAGATCTTCGGGAACAATTAAAAAATACTAAACCGGTCGCTATCGAAGGTCTAACACCTGTAGCCTCCGTAAATTCAGCAGGCAGTTTTGACGCAAAGACGGGAAAGAGAACTTCGACACAATCTGTCATTGAGCGATTGATAGGCACCGCCCTTCTTTTAAAGCAGAAGAATAACATTGAATTGTCGGAGCGTATTATCGCGAGGATAAAGGAAATAGTTTCCGCTGAAATTGCAGAACGTGTTGATAGCCTCATGGCATCTGATTCTGATGTTTTGATCTTTGAGGCAGAAATGCTTGGAGGCGAAGACGTAAATATAGAAAAAGACGTAGGTGAATTGCTCTATGAACTGGAAGAGCGAACTCTTAAAGAAAATCTCTCTACACATATGACACAGCTGAGTACTGCTGAACGAAAGGGAGACAAGGAAGCAGTCCAAACATTGACCAATAAGTTTCAGGAAATTTCAATAAAGTTAGCACAATTGCATCAAAAGAAAGATAAAAAATAAAGTTTTAATTAAGTAAATCAATAAATTAAGTAAACAACCGTGAAAAAGACATTAAAAAAAGTTGCAAAGAAAGTAAAGAATAAAGCTCCTAAAACAAAAAAGGTGGCAGTAAAGAAGGTCAAACCAGTAAAGTCTCTAAAAGCAAAGCAGGTGAAGGCAAAGAGGCCTGTGAGCAAAGCAGCTTTTAATTCAAAAAAAGCCCCTGAAAAAGGCAAGGCAGGTAAGAAGGGAAATAATTTTGAGCAAAAGGCGGAACATCTCCTTAAAAAAGGTAAGGACAGAGGTTTTATCACCTACGATGAAATCTTAAAGGATTTTCCAAATATTGAAGAGGACGTTACTTTTCTTGAAACTTTGTATGAAAAGCTCTCAGTAGCCGGAGTTGATGTGCTCGAGGGGGGTGGGCTTCTTGATGTAAAAGGGGACGAGGAAGAAATGCTCAAGAAATATGCCCAAGGAAGCCGAAGTGAATCCGGTTACGATTCCATCCAGATGTATCTTAAAGAAATCGGCCAATACCCATTGATTAGTGCTCATGATGAAAAAGAGCTTGCTAAGAGAATCGAGCTTGGTGATGATGAGGCAAAAAGTCTTCTTGCGAAGGCCAACCTTCGATTGGTGGTTTCGATTGCAAAGAAATATGCTAACCGTTCTCCAGACCTGACGCTTCTTGATCTCATTCAGGAAGGTAATCTCGGTCTCTTCAAGGCTGTAGATAAATTCGATTGGTCAAAGGGTTTTAAATTCTCGACCTATGCTACTTGGTGGATTCGACAATCAATCACTCGAGCTCTTGCTGATCAGTCTCGAACCATTCGGGTGCCGGTTCATATGGTAGAAACCATTGCCAAATACAAACAGGTAGTACGACGATTATTCCAAGACCTTGGACGAGAACCATTGCCTGAAGAAATTGCCACTGAAATGGGACTTGATGTCGATAAGATATATACCATTGAAAAGATTGACCAAAATACCGTTTCTTTGGACACTCCAGTAGGTGAGGATGATGATAAATCTACCTATGGAGACTTCATCGCGGATGATAAGATCCTTTCTCCTGATCAAGAATCGTCTCGAAGAATTCTTTCAGACCAAGTCAAAGAGATTTTGAATGATCTTTCAGAAAAAGAAAGAGAGATTTTAGCTCTCCGACACGGCCTTACTGATGGCATTCAGCACACTCTTGAAGAGGTGGGAAAGATGTTTGGCGTTACTCGAGAACGTATTCGACAAATAGAAGCGAAGGCTCATGAGAAGATCCGACAGCACGAAAAGATTAATCGATTGAAAAACTATTAATTTCAGTGTACGAAAGATTGGTAGTATGATGTCTTTATGAAAATGGACTTCGATGAAGCATACACCAAATTAAATAAAGCTCAAAAACAGGCCGTAGACGCCGTAGAAGGGCCGTTGCTTGTGGTTGCAGGGCCAGGAAGCGGTAAGACTCAAATCCTCAGTTTACGTGTGGCTAATATCTTGCGGCAGACTCAGGTGCTACCTTCGAACATTCTTTGTCTTACCTTTACTGAGTCTGCAGCGCTGAACATGCGAGATCGTCTTGTAAAACTTATGGGACAGGAAGCTTATCGAGTTGCTATTCATACCTTCCATAATTTTTGTGTAAATATAATTCAAAAATATCCTGAATTCTTTTATGGCGGCGCCCTTTTTGCTGCCGCTGATCCGCTTGGACAGATAGCTATTCTTGAAGAAATATTTGATTCATTACCACACAGTAATCCATTACGCTCTGTACATCCAGAGCAAGGATATGTATATCTTCGTTCTGTATCTTCTTCAATTGCCAATATAAAGAAAGCTGGGCTTGCTCCGTCTGAATTTAAATCTGTTTTGGCTGAAAACCAGAAAGAGTTAGGGGATATTAATGAAATACTGGCCCCGTTATTTAATGCTCGAATGAGTAAAAAAAGTTTTGATGAAGTAGCTAATGCTATTTCTAAATTAGATAAAATTTCGAGGGGTGCACCTAAACAGGTTAATGTTCCAGCTCTTTCGGGCGTGATTGCTCGTTCTCTTGAAATGACTCTTGAAAGAGCTTGCGAGGCGGATGAAACAAAACCGCTTTCTGCTTGGAAAGAAAAGATGATGAAAAAAGATGATGAAGGAAATCGTGTTTTTAAAGATGCACTGAATATAGAAAAGATGATTGCTCTTGCTGATGTATATGAACGCTATTTTGAAATTATGCATCTACGTGGCCTTTATGACTTCGATGACATGATATTGGATACCATTGCAGCTATTGAAAAGAATCCACGTCTTAGATATGAATTACAGGAACAATATCAGTATATGCTCGTCGATGAATTTCAGGATACAAATGATGCTCAGATGAGATTGCTGCGATTGATTGCGGACGCGCCGGTAAATGAAGGTAGGCCAAATCTCATGGTGGTAGGTGATGATGATCAGGCGGTGTACAAGTTTCAAGGAGCGGAGCTTTCTAATATTCTTGATTTCAAGAGAATTTACACTGATGTCTCATTAGTCACCATGACTGCAAACTATCGTTCAACTCAGGACATTCTTGACGTTGCCTCACATATCATTCGTAAGGGAGAAAATCGTCTTGAAAATCTTCTTCCTGAAATGGAAAAGACCTTGGTTTCATCACATCCCGATCTTGCTAAAAAAGAGAAGGGTAGCCAAGGTATTACGCACCGACGTTTTAAAAGTAGTTTGCATGAATATCACTTTGTATCCCGAGAAATCAAGCGTCTCATCGACAGCGGCAGGAAGCCTGAAGAAATTGCTGTCATTGCCAGGAAACATCATCAGCTCGAATCAATCGTGCCATTTATGCAGGGTGCTGGAGTCCCGATTCGCTACGAGCGAGAACAGAACGTCTTCCTAGAGCCACATATTCATCAGCTTGTTATGATAGCGAGATTCATTGTTTCATTGGCAGATGCATCGCGAGAGGAGGCAGATCAATTTTTGCCTGAAATTCTTAGCTATCCATTTTGGAAGCTGTCACGCGAAACCATTTGGAAAATCTCTACCGTTGCTTCCAGGGGAAAAATGGAAAAGGAGGGTACTGATGAGATTGGAAAGTGGCAGCGAGTGACATGGATCTATGTAATGATAGAAAGTGAAGATGCGAAGGTGCGTGCCGTGGGGAAGTTCCTACTTGAGCTTGGGGTAAAAGCGGCGCATGAACCGCTTGAGAAGATGCTCGATATGATGATTGGCGCACACGTAATACTTGCGGCCGAATCGGAGGATGAGGAAGACATCGAGGATATTGGTAAAATATTTAAAGCCGCGGATGAAGGGACTTATGTCAGTCCGTTTAAAGAATATTATTTCAGTAAAGAACGATTTGATCATGCCCGTGCGGAATATCTAACATTTCTTTCAAGTTTGCGTGTCTTTGTGCGAGCCCTCCGTGAATACAAGGGTAAAAACAACAAGAGCGAACTATTACTTTTGCGTGATCTTGTCCATTTTGTCGATCTACATGAAAAGAATGATATTCCCCTGAACGACAAGAGCCCTTTTGGCAGTATCAATTCATCTGTATACCTGTTGAGTGCACATAAAGCAAAAGGTCTTGAGTTTGAAACCGTGTTTGTTTTGTCTTGTCAGGATGACGTGTGGGCAGGAAGAGGGCTTGGAAAAAAGATTTCTTTTCCATTGAATTTACCGATTGATCCAGCAGGAGATGATCAGGACGATCAACTTCGTTTGTTCTATGTCGCCCTCACTAGAGCTAAGCGCTATCTTTATCTCACTTCATATGAAGTGAGAGATGATGGTGAGCCCTCCTCTCTACTCAGGTTTCTCCTCCCTGGTGAACAGGAAGATAGTAAGGCGCTTGAAAAGGAGGCCCTTAGGGATATATATAGCTCACTGGAAGGTGTTGAAAATATAGATGTTGATGGTACTCCTGAAGCACATGAATTGTTAACCGCATCTTGGCTCCGATATCACACACCTCCATTTTTGGGAGAGGAACGAAGGTTGCTTGAATCGTTGCTTGAAAACTATCAACTTTCCGTCACTCATTTGAATAACTTTCTTAATGTAAAAGGTAAGGGACCTCAAACATTCCTTGAACAAAATCTACTTCGATTTCCACAATCGAGGACACCTTCTGGCTCTTACGGCTCTGCTATCCACTCATCTCTTGAGCAGCTGAGCGTTAGCCTGCGTCGAGAAGGAAAGCTGCCTGAGGAAGAACAGTTGATTGCTTGGTTTGATGAATATCTGCGTCGAGAGCGTTTGTCGAAGACAGACCACACTATGTACGAAAAACGCGGCAGAGAGGCTCTAGCGGCATTTTATAAGGTTAAAAAGGATACTTTTTTAGCTACGGACAAGACAGAGGTTAACTTTAAGGATCAGGGAGTGGTTTTGGATCACGACACGCAGCTTACGGGTAAGATTGATCGAGTGGTAGAGACCGGTGGTAATAAATTTGAAGTTCATGATTATAAGACAGGCAAGGCTAAGGATAGCTGGGACGGCAGAGATCAGAATGAGAAAATTAAATTGTATGAATATGAACGACAGCTTGTATTTTATAAACTGCTAGTTGAGGGATCACGGGATTTTGGAGGAAAGTATTCAGTGGTAAACGGCGTACTTGAATTCATAGAACCAATGGGAGGACGCGTTGTTGATCTCTCGTTGCATATAACTAAGGAACAAGCAGAGCGTTTGGCAAAACTTGCCTGTGCTGTACACGGTAAAATTATGAAGTTAGATTTTCCAGATATCTCAAAATATTCTCCAGACTTGGAAGGGATCAGGGCGTTTGAGGAAGATTTGCTTCTGGGTTTGTAGGAGTAAATAAAAAACGCAGGCTACAGCTTGCGTTTTTTATTTACTTTTAAAACTATTTCAAGAACTGCTCAATGACTGCTTTAAATGATGTATATGGAAGAGCTCCTAGACTTCGTCCTTGTTCGTCTACTAGTGGGATGCTCTCACCGTTTATTATAATGACGGTGTAAGGAGTACCAGTAGCGCCTGCCGCTCGAGCTTCTGCATATTGTGTGTCAATTTTCTCCTTATACTTACCGCTATCGAGGCAGGTAATGAATTTTGCTTTATCAAGTCCAATCTTTTCAGCAATAACAGGAAGCTGTGTAAGATCGAGAGTGTCGTTAGACGTTGTGACGGCATAAACCTCGTCAATATATTTCCAGAAACCATCAGTACCGCCCAGCTCATTGGCACATTCAGAAGCTTCAGCCTCTTTTGGTGCCTTTTTATGGATATCAAGCGGGAAGTGGCGATATACCCAGGCAACTTTATTTCCAGCGCCATATTCGTCAAAGATGCGCTTGATCGTGAGATGAAAACTTTTACAGAAAGGGCATTCGAGATCAGAGTAATCAACGATAATTATTTTTGCATCCTTGTTCCCACGAATATGATCTGCGTCTGTAACAGGAGTAACTGTTACTTCGGCTCCTTGCTTTAATACATCAGCAACATTTGGCTTTGTTAGAGGTTTGCTTTGGGTGAAGAAAATAGCTGCCGCAATGAGGCCTCCGGCGATAATAATCGCGATCGGAATAATTAGTTTTTGTGCTGTAGTATTCATAAAATCTGCTAATTGATAAAATTATGTTTCCCAGTATATCATGCTCGTTAAAATGGAAGACTGAAGGTCATTTTAACCTCTTCTTTTATCTCCCAATTGTCTGTCTGTAGCGGAAATTCAATGACTTGTTCACCTTCTTGGTACTTGAGCTTTTTGTTTGCCAAGGCGTATTCATAGATTTCTTTGGTGATTTTTACGTCCTCAAGGCAGTACTTGATGATCTTTTCTATCTCACCTTTTCTCCACCATTCGATAGCTTCAAGACCATGGCCACCCTTACCCTTGTTTAAAGTACCTTGGGCTATGAGACCAAGCCCGATTCGATGGCCAAGGGATTTTCGTACTTCCTTTAGAAGATCAAGACTTTTGATATGAGTGAGATCTCCCGGGTAGTACTTATTCAAAAGGGGAATATCGAAATGATCACCGTTGAATGTGATGAGCATATCTGCCTTTTCAATTATCGGCCAAAGTTTATTCAAGTCTTCTTGGAGATAGCTGCTATAGCTATCTGTCTCGGAATCGTAAATGCACACTACTGAAATATCGAGTAGGGCAGGATCAGCTTTCCCTACATCCTGGAATGAGTTCCTGGTTTCAATGTCGAAGATTATTTTTCTCATTTTATTTTTCTTTGCTGAGTATATTTGGCACCACCGCTTCGTTTGCTAAATCTTTGATCTCGTATGATTGTGTCGTTGCTTCTTTTTCTCCGATGATGATGGCATAGGGAATGGCTTGTTTCAAGGCACTTTTTATCTGATCCCCTGGTGATCGGTAAGTGTAATTCACAGCAATATTTATATTCTGTGTTCGTAGCTCTGCTGCTACCTTGTCAGCAAAAGGTGCTGCACTTTCATCGATGACGCATATCATTGCATCTGTAACTGATCTGTAACGCGGTAAGAGTTTCCGTGTTTCTAGAAAGTCTGAAATGGTCATATCACCCATGCCGAAGCCGAAAGCGGGAATTTTTTCTCCACCAAAAAGAGAAAGAAGGTCGTCGTAGCGTCCTCCGCCAAAAAGTGATCGATTGTTCTGCGGATCGGTATCGAATACCTCAAAGATGATGCCTGTATAGTAATCAAATCCGCGAATTAGTGTTTCGTCATATTGAACGTTAGCTATGCCTCTTTCTTTCAGGCTAGCTATAACTGTATCGAGCTCTTCTTTTGCTTCTCGAATCTCTGTAAAAGCCATTGCTTCTTGATAGTCATCACTTGATTCACTAATGTTGAGGAACTCAAACGGAACACCAACTATCTTTTCAGCTTCACCTGCGAATATTTCAGCTTCCATTTTACTCTTTTTGTCGATTAGTTTCTGGAGAGCAATAGATTTTTGTTCGTCGAGTTCATACCAATTATTGAAAATGGCATTCATGAGTTTTCGACTGCTGATTTTTATTGTGAAATCAGAATCAGTGGCGCCAAAGGATTTCATGATATCACTGGCGATTGAAATACCCTCTATTTCCGCTTCGATGCCGGAGAGTCCGAATGAGTCGACGTTAAGCTGCCAGTGCTCACGTCCGCGGCCACGCTGAGGTCTTTCATATCGAAAGAGATTTGGAATTGAATACCAACGAGCAGGGAATCCGATTTCACGCCGCCTGCCTGCTATCATACGAGCAACTGTAGGGGTCATTTCAGGTCGCAGAGTCACCTCTCGATCTCCGCGGTCGGTGAAGGTGTATGTCTGCTCATTGATGATTTCTTCACCTGACTTTGCTTTGTATAATTCGGCAGGTTCGAGTATAGAAGCGCTATATTCAATGTATCCGTACTTCTCGACTACCTTTCTCCAGGTGTTAAAAATATATTTTTGTTCTGCCATTTGTTCCGGATAGAAGTCGCGAACCCCCTTATAAGGCTCAGTTCCGAGGTTGCTAGTGTTTTTGCTCATTGTGCGTATCATTGTATCGTACCGATGACCACTAAACAAATCTCTAACACCAAACCCTCGGCTGGAGTTTTTGGGGTATATAAGAGGACGGGAGAAACTCCTCTCCAATGTCTAGACAGGCTTCGTCTGGAGCAGATTCAATATCAGAATCAAATCCTAAGCTATGCTGGGAGACTTGACCCTCTCGCTTCCGGAGTGCTTCTAGTTTTGGCCGGTGAAGAGGCTAACAGGGACAGGAAAGAATATTTGGGGTTATCAAAAACCTACGAAGTAGAAGTATTGTTTGGTGTTTCGACTGATACGTATGATGTATTGGGGCTTGTAATGGATACAAAAGCATACGACATCGGCGGTATAACAGAGACAGTAGAATCATCAGCTAGGGATGTTTCAAATTTTAATGAAATGGAGTACCCACCTTTTTCATCAAAGCCCGTTAATGGAAAATCATTGTTTCAATGGGCACGTGAAGGACGATTGGGCGAAATTTCCATTCCGAAACAAGAAGGAAAAATATTAAATATTGAAATTATAGGAATTGATCAGAAAAGCAGATCCGATATCAGGGATCAAATCCTTTCGTTGATAAGTCGTGTATCAGGAGATTTTCGACAAGAAGAAATTTCTAAAAGATGGAATGAAGTTCTTAATAAAAATGAGATAAATGAATTCTTGATTGTGAAATTTAGAATTGATTGCGAAAGTGGTGTATACATGCGGTCATTTGCCCACAAATTGGGAGAGATTATTGACATACCAGCATTGGCGCTTAGCATCATCAGAACTAGGGTGGGGACTTTTGATATGAATTCGGTTGTAAGTTAATTTAACTTTAGTTTAAGAAATCTTAAGCACTAGTGATTCATACTCACTGAGTGCCACTCTCTATTACCCGAAGGAATATTGTGACAGTCGTACGCATGCTCGATGAACTCATTGATTCTGCATATACAAAACGCGCATCAGATATTCACATCGATCCAAAGCAACAAGATGCGATTGTTAGTATGAGGATTGATGGTTTGATTGTGACTTACGCATCTATTGAGAATGAACTGATGCCAGAGATTGTCGGACGAATAAAGGTATTGGCGGGGTTGCGCGGAGATGTTCACGACAAAAGTCAGGATGGCCGTTTCTACAAGCAGGGAAGTAAAACAAGAATAGATGTCCGTGTGTCGGTAGCGCCGACATACTATGGAGAGAATGTGGTCATGCGATTACTTGCACAAGATGGTCAGCATATGGGAAACATGACCGAATTAGGTTTTTCGAAAGAGCAAGAAAAGATAGTGCTTGATGTACTTCGACGTTCACAAGGCATGATTATTGTTTCAGGCCCGACAGGTGCTGGTAAAACAAGTACGTTGTATGGCATGTTGCGACAAGTCTGTTCGGGAGAGCGATCAGTACTCAGTCTTGAAGACCCGGTTGAATATCCTTTGCCGGCTGTCAGACAAATCCAGTTGAAATCCTCGCAGGGATATGGATTTCATCACGCACTTCGAGGTGTACTTCGACAGGATCCTGATGTGGTGATGGTTGGTGAAATTCGCGACAAGGAAACAGCGTCTGTCGCAGTGCAAGTGGCATTGACCGGACATCTTCTCATTACATCACTCCATGCGGAGGATGCAGCGCATATAGTTCCTCGTCTCATAGATATGGGCATCGATCCATATTTATTAGCCGCGACAGTGAGGGTGATGATCAGCCAGCGATTGGTACGAAGATTTGATACCGAAACAAATGAATATTGTGGGCGGATTGGAATATTTGAAGTGATGAATGTCACAGAAGCAATTCGCGGAGCAATTCTGCAAAAGGCATCCGCACAACGTCTTAAGGAAATCGCTGTAAATGAAGGCTATATGACAATGCGTGATGACGGAGAGCACAAGCTATCTTGCGGAATGACTACCGCAGAAGAGTTGAAGAGGGTGTTACAAGAGTAAATGTTAAAACTTATATGAGTAAAAAAGAACGATGGATTTTCCTACAAAAGTTTGGCCGTCTGTTGGATGCCTCACTGTCGGTTGAGGAAGCACTGTGTATTGCTGCGAAAAATATAAGGAATAAAAGATTCGTAAAGATACTTCAAGTTATTAGGATGGAGGTAACTAGTGGAAAATCAGTAAGCGATGCTTTTTCAACAGAGGCTCGATTTTGGGGTCAATCAACACTTGCTTTAATATTGGTCGGAGAAATTTCTGGCACCTTAGCTTCAAATTTATTGCGCGCGTCAGAAAACATGAGGAGTCAGGCAGAAAGGCGTGGAAAAATGCTTTCAGCGCTTTTTTACCCCTCAATAATTTCTATTCTCGCTTTGGCGATCATTGTATTTCTGCTCGTTTTTGTATATCCAAAAATTACACCGCTTTTCTCTGGGATGAAGGTGGGGTTACCAATTTCTACTCGTATGATAATGAAAGGAAGTTTTGTATTGAGTAATTATTGGATTTGGTTTTTAACAGCACCCTTTGTTTTAGTCGGAGTTCTTTTTTATCTCGCTATTGAATTCATTAAAGTTAGATTACTTCTGGAGCGACTTGTTATAACATTGCCAGTCGTCGGCAATATTATTGTATTGAATCAATTGTGCGATACGTCTTTTGTCATTGGATCGCTTTGCCAGGGTGGTATGAATGTAACGGACGCTATTGCAACCGCTGAAGAATCGGTAACCTTTATCTCCATCCGAAATAATTTTAGTGAAATACATAGAGAGGTAACTTCAGGATCAACTCTTTCTGAATCAGTCTCTCGGCGATCGATATTTCCCGAAACGTGGTCAGATCTCATTGTCGTAGGCGAACGAACTGGTTCTTTGTCTTCTTCGCTTCTGAATATCTCTGAACTCCACCGTCAGGATATCGATGAGATTATGACGACACTTAATAAGCTCATTGAGCCAGTGATGATGATATTGGTCGGGGGAGTAGTTGGTTTTATTGCTCTTTCTATCATCACACCTATGTATTCTCTTACTCAGCATGTACAAGGATCGTAAGGTAGGTAAATCGGATAGGGGTATGATGACGGTGGAAATACTTCTAGCGTTTTTCCTGTGGGCTATATTTCTTACAGGTATTGTTAGTCTGTGGTTCACTCTATTCAATCCGAGTATTCCTTTTTTTGAATATATTAATCAGGAGAATTTTTATACACAGTTAAGTAATAACAGAGAAGTAGCTTCTTCGTTTACTAACAGTTTCATTGGAAGGGGAGTCAAATTGTTTACTAGTTCGAATGGTCTTTTGGCCAGTATTACGGATTGGCAAAATGGTTTTGGACAAAAAACATGTCGGGGATTGTATGCTGATCGTTTACGTAATGTTCAGAGTGGTGAAGCTGAATCATTAGAGCTGGATGGAATGAATGTTGCATCTGCCATGGTTGTTCGGGGGCGCTACATGTATCTTGCGACAAACTCAGGAAGTACCACAGATCCTGATCTGTATATCATATCGCTTGCTGATCAGCGGAATTTATCTGTTATTTCAAAAATAGATACTGGCCCAGGACTAACTTCACTTGCTGTTGCTGGATATACGCTGTTCACGGCCAATACCAGTATCAATTCGCAGGCGCAGGCGGTAGATATAGGAGATCCAATACATCCACTGCTTAAATGGTCTTTTAAAGTTCCTGGCTCCCAGGGAACATCAACTGCACTTGGTAAGGCTGTGGTAAGTAATGGTAATCAGGTATTTTTGGGAACGGCTAAAAATGCATCATCGGAACTCTTTTCATTAGATGCTGAAACGGGACAGTTGTTGGCGGAGCGGGAAATGGGTACGGGAGTGAATGGATTATTTCTTAACCACTCACTTCTCTATGTCACCTCACCGATTGATCCGGAACTTTTGGTGTTTGACACTTCGGCGGCCCTGCAGCTGGTTACACATTACGATGCACCTGGAGGATCCGGTAATGGCAAGTCAGTGGAAATTGTTAATGACGATATATATTTAGGGCGTACATTGGGTGGTAATGAATTGATGCATTTAAGTGTTGAAGATCAATATGAATCTTCAGCCTCAATGACCATCGTGAAAAAAAGCGATGCAAAGATTGGAGCGACAGTTGATGCAATGATTGCTTCTGAAAATAGCCTCTTTGTATTAACAGGACATTCTCAAAAAGAATTACAGGTTTGGAAAAACGTTGAGGGTTCGGACCAATTGTTCCTGGGTCAAACTATTGATTTACCTGCACGTGCCGTGGGTATTGGTTGCGACGGTCAGTATGTATATGTTGCACTTGGCACACACATTCCGATTTTAATATTTGAACCTGAGTTATGAAAACCACATTTGTATGTTCGCGGGGAGTTAGCCTTGTCGAAATCCTTGTATACATAGCCCTTCTTGGAGTTCTTATATCCGTTACATTTTCAACAGCATTTATGTTAGGTAGAGATCGTGATCATCTTGTTAGCTCCGCTCAGCAGCAGGTATATGACATTGCGTTTATGGAGTTGGTAAGAAACGAAAGTCAGAAAACTCCGGATATATATGAACCATCTTTGGGTGGTACCAGTACAAAAGTTCAATTCAAGGAGCATTTTTTAGAGCCTGAGACTTCGAATCAGTCTCGATATTCTTTTAATGGTCATTTTTTCATTTCTCCCCATAACATTATTTTTTCTCGAAGTACAACAACATTGCTTATTATTACTGGAGATTTTGCGATACACCCCTTTGAATTAATGGTGAACACTTGGCCTGTTCGCTGATTGGAGACATGATATAATCTGCTTATATGCAGACGCCTAGTAATAATTTAAGAGATAAACAGCGTACTTTGACCAATGATACAGGTGCATCGGAAAGGATGCGATTGGAACACATTAAGCAGGAACGTGAACGTGTAGAAAAAGAACGAGCAAAGACTCAGCTTGCAGAAAAGAAGCGGTTGCAAGAACAAAATAAGACAGATTTACAGAGACGAGAGATAGAACTACGTCGATTGCATAGTGAGTCGACCCGTGCCCGTGCGGAAATGGAACAATATAAAAGTATTTCAGAGGAAGAAGATCAAAAGGTCATACCAAAAAAGCGCGAAGTAGCAGAGGTTAGCAATAAGATTCAGAAATTGCAGATTGAATTAGCACAACTTCGTAACAAGGCAGACAAATTGTCAGTAGAACTTACGCACATATCCAGCCAAAAGGAATATAAGAAAAAATTGTTTGAAAGCAAGGAACGCACATCCAAAGAGCTTGATGAAAAAACTAAGAGACAGGCATCTGAGATCGAGCGGGTTCGTGGGGAGAATGTCAGGCTGGAGAGTGAAATACGCCTACTAGAACAAAAGGCTAAATAGTCTTCCTCAACAAACTGATACCAGTCATAGAGATTGGTTTTTTTACACCCAAAATCTCAAATATTGTCGGGGCGATGTCGGTGAGGGCTCCTTCAGATCGAAGGGAAATTCCATCTTTTGTTACAATCGCCGGTACTTTGTTTAATGTGTGCGCCGTGTGTTTTTCTCCCGTAAATGGATCAATATTTACTTCAGCATTACCGTGATCTGCAGTAATGAAGGCGATACCACCTCGGGCAATAAGTGCGTCAACGACGCGGCCAAGCTGCAAATCAACTTCCTCGACGGCTTCAATGATTGCTGGGACGTTCGCCGTGTGTCCAACCATGTCAGGATTAGCAAAGTTGATGAAAATGAAATTACTACCAGCATTGATCTGTTCTATCGCCTTATCAGCAATGGCTTCTGCACGCATTTTTGGGGCAAGGTCATGAGTGGGAACGTCCTTGCGGCTATCAAGGAGAATGTGAGTTTCTCCAGGATATGGTTTTTCAACTCCGCCATTTAGGAAATAGGTGGCGTGAGGAAACTTTTCAGTCTCAGCGATATGAGTTTGCGTGAGACCGGCAGCAGAAATTTCTTTTGCTAGGGTTGTTTCGATTGGAGTTTGAGGATAGGCGATATGGCATTTGTAGTCGCTGCCATATGAAGTAAGTGTAACGAAGCAAACATTGTTTTTCTCCGCACGCTCCATCATTTTTGATGACAACATACGGGCACGATCGGCACGAAAATTGAAGAAAAATACACCGTCATTGTCATTGACTTTGCAACCCTTACCATCAGGAGTGTCACAGATCATTGGCTCGAGATGCTCGTCTACTTTACCTTCCTTATAAAGCACCTTGAGGAACTGGGAAGGTTTGATTTCGCATACATTTCCTTTCGATTCGAACAAGGCTTGTTCGACTTTGCTCAAGCGATCCCAATTGTTGTCTCGGTCCATGGCAAAGAATCGTCCAGACACGGTGGCAATGAAGCCAATTTCTATTTTCTGTAAAAAGTTTTCTAGGTCTTCAATGTATCGGGCTGCGCTTTGGGGCGAGGTGTCGCGTCCATCGGTGAATACATGAATAGCCACTTTTTTGATACCTGCATTCTTTGCGGCATGCATAAAAGCAAAAAGATGGTCAGAGTGACTGTGTACTCCACCGTCTCCGATGAGTCCCTGTGCGTGCAGCGTAGAGTTGTTTTTCTTTACATGGTCGAAAAGTGTCTTGAATGCCGGGTTGTGTTCATAGTCACCAGCATCAATTGCTTTCTTTATGCGAACAAGATCGGTATCTATTGATTTGCCGGCACCAATAGTTGTATGACCAATTTCGCTGTTTCCCATTTGTCCCTCGGGAAGTCCAACTGCATTTCCAGAAGCTTCGAGTAGGGTGTGTGGGTATTTTTTCCAAATGCTATCAAAGACAGGAGTGTGAGCCGCTGCAATAGCATTGTGTTCAGGATCTTCTCTATATCCCCACCCATCCAGAACAATG
>JAZKIM010000009.1:0-10442 GCA_040384865.1 Patescibacteria group bacterium | reverse complement strand
GCCACAGCTTTTGTCGGCTCTACGTCTTCTTTTGGATGCGTGTAGTTAAGCCAATCAACACTAAACTTACGAGTGCTCCCTGGAAGAACATTTCCATCTGTAGGATTGGCATTGAGGGTTTTTGCTGGCAAGAAAATAGTGTCCCGGATTTTTATCGTACCTACCGGCTTAACCCTGTCGCCTCCATCATTCTTGAAGCGATATTCAAAAGACACTGGAAGTGTCGAGTGCCAAAACTGCTTATCAACAACAGAAAAACTAACTAAGCCACCGGCCTCTGTAGTAGTACCATTAACTGACAAGAGGATAAGTACTCCGACTTTGGCGCCAACAGACACTACAGACCCACTGGGAGAGCTTGGAGTAGTACCCCAAAATACTGAAGCAAAATGACCTCCTGGTTCAGCATTGGCTGGGATTTTTATAGTAAAAGGAACACTAATGCTCTGTCCTGGTTTTATTGAAACAACTGAATGAGTAGAAATCCACTTATCTAAATCATCTTTTGATTCGACAAATGCTGGAGTCCCCGATTCACCCTGAGCTTCAAAGTTTAAATAAGAAGAATAGTAATTTTGGCTATTTTCACCTTCGTTAAAGAGTGTGATTTCTTGAATTATAGTTTCCCCGGGGTCTCCACTAAGCTCAAAGCGTGTAGGAGAAAGAGTCAGCGCATCCGCAGATTTTGGTAATAAGCAAATAGAAAATACCATTATCAAAAAAAGTGCCACTGGTATTCTGTAGTTGAAGTATTTGCTCATTATCGTTAAGGTAACTAATAGATTATATTTAGAAAGTCCCGCTCGCTATATAGTTTACAGTAGTTCCATAAGCCCCCGCTTCAGTCAAAGCAGAAATGTTGGCTAAGTAAAATGCACTTATAGTCTCTGTCGCAGTAGGGCCTGTCTCTGAGATAACATTTGTAGTAGTACTTGCTACCCATGCCCAATCACGGTTGGCCGGAGTAGCATTGTGGTCATAGCCAGTTGCAACAGTAGCATCTCCACTTACTGAATACCCTACACCAAATTCTTCAGTTCCAGGAGTACCATCTTCGTTGTTAGTAGCGGCAGCTACGTTTATAGTATCTCCACCTGAAGTAAGGGTTGCTCCATTGTATGAAACAGAATATCCACCCGTAGCATTAGTTCCTACAGCCATTGTATGGGCGGCTACATCAGTAACACTTCCGCCAACATCATCAGCCCATCTAGCTGCACCTGAAGTAAGAGTGCCAAATTCTATAGTGTTATCACTAATACTGAAACTAATAGTTGAGTTAACTGTTGCAGTTATAACAACTTGGTCGTCGGCCAATATAGGCATAGCAGCTTGTCCGGTACTGTCGACAGTACCCACTGTTCCTGATAGGGTGAGAAAAGTAGTTCCAGCAGAACCATTGGTAATTTGTTCAACACCAGTCACTACTGATTCAGCATTTGTACCAAACTCAAAACACATTTCTGAGCCCGCAGCAACTGATGTAGTACCATTAGTAAAAGTAATTACAGTAGTTGAAGTATCAACGATGCCGGCCGTTGCACCAGAAGGTGAAGCTGCAAGAGTGATTTCTGTATCTCCGGTATCACAAACGAAGTCAGGAGTTGTATCATAACTCACATCGGCATCTTCAAAATCCCAGGCTCCAGGGATACTTGTACTGTTGTCATAAGTAAGAACTATAGTTTCACCACTAGCAAGGCCGCCGGCAGGAATAGTGAAAAGTATTTGCTGGTTAGATACAGTAGCAGCTTTTTCTCTTGTCAAAATAACTTGAAAGGATGTGACCGAAGCGGCATTAGCGAAATTGGCGAACATTGGAGCAAATGAAGTTCCTAAAACCAAGGCAATTATAGAAAGAGTGCTGGTGAACTTCGATACTAAAGATTTTTTTGCTATTAACATATTGTAAATAATAATAATTAAACTGCTCGTAATAATACCTAGATTATACCATAAATACAATATAAAAAACACTATAATGAGTTATCCCCACCCTAGAAAGTTCCACTTATTATATAAGTAAGAGTAGTTCCATACTCTCCCGAGTCTGTTATGGTAGATATATTGGCTGCATAGTTTACATTATATGTCGTGGCAGTTGTCACTCCAGAGGCGCTCGCAAAGTTTGTCGGCGTACTTGGAGTAGTGCTGTAACCATAATTACCAGCCGAACCATTATATGGTGAAGTTACAGCCCCTGAACCACCCGTTGCTGTAGTCCTAATACCAAACTGTTCACTCCCTATAGAAAGGCCTGTGGGTCCTCCAGAAATTGAACTCACTGTATTAAGGCCCGAAGTAAGGGTTAAACCTTGAATAGTTACAACATAACCGTTTGGAGCATTAGTTGCAGCAATTATAATGTGAGCTGGAGGTGTTGGCTCTGTAGCAAAACCAGCTAAATCTCCTGTGGCGTAGCGCGTAGCAGAAGCAGACAGTGCCCCAAAGCCAATACTATTATCAGAAATACTAAACGTAATCACTGGTTGTATTGTTATACATTCCTCAGAAGAAGTTGCAATGATGTTGCTAAAAGCATCAAGAGTTTGAAGTTTAAAACAATATCCTCCCGGAGTTAGTCCAGTATAGGTATAGCTAGTTACAAGACCTCGAGCTGTATAAGTATACGAACCACCTGTAGGTTTGATACCGGTATTATAGCCAGAAACATCCCAGCCCAGCCCCGCTGTTGAGGCACCCCAGGTTAAGTCTGCATTTGAACCATTGGCTACGGCAGAGAAAACCCCTTGAATCACATAAGGAAACCATAAAAACCCTTCCCGGCCTTCAAAACTGGCAGACGTAGATCGCCCGATATTGGTCATGTCCCCAGAGCCAAACGCAGAAAAACTGGCAGAAGAGCCATAGCTTCCCCCGGTACCGACCAGCGGATCGCGCACGATAAAGCTCGTACTGGTCAAATCAGCTGCCGAAACACAGGTCGCAGTGAAAAAACCAACGAGTATGACTATGCCAAAAATTTGCTGTAAAAAATATTTTTTAATCATCGTATATTGGCGAAAACAATTCCTCTTCCCCCAGTATACTAGTTTTTGTTATCAGTTTTTGAAGTTTCAGCTGCTGGAGTCTGGATATCAGTTTTTGCACCAGCATCAGAGTTAAGTGGAGCAATCGTGACAATCTTGTCTTCTGAAGGACTGTACAAGATGGCTTTCTTGGCATTGCTATAGATCAATACTTTATCCCCCTTTTTTGCATCAGCAAAAAAGGCTTGATCTTTCAATGCTTCTGGATCTGATACAGTCGCGATAGTAGGAGTTTCTCCTTGTGGCAGAATCATTAACCGTCCAACTTTTGTTACCAGGCTTTTTACCTCTGCTTGAGAAATAGCCTCCGGATTATTTGTATTCTTTTTATATAAATAGACTGAAATCCCCGCCAATAAAATGACAAGTGTAATAAGAAGTAAGACGATATATTTTCTGAGAAATAATTTCATAATATAGTGTTTCTAGTATATACCATTTTAAAACTATATACCAAACGATTATGCAGCCGGTATGTCCTTTACCCCAACCGCAACAGTAGGCACCTCATCTCCTCGAGAAGAAGCAGAAAGGATTTCTTTTACCTTGTCCACGACCTGTTTAGGGTCATACTGGCTTTTTACCAAATACAATACAGCACCGAGAGTCAAAGCTTTTTCGGCGTCTGCTTGTCCAGCGAGATTAGTGAGCATTACCACGGGAACATGTTTTAGCTTTTCGTTTTGTTTTACCCCTCGCAGTACATCAAACCCATTCACCTTTGGCATCATGACATCAAGAAGCATGATGGTCGGAGCCGTTTCCATTTTCTGAAGTTTTGAAAGAGCTTCTTCGCCATCTGCAGCGATCTGAAGTTCATATCCATTAGCTTTAAATGCCCGCTCATACATGCGGCTCATCAATGGATCATCTTCGGCCATAAATATTGTTGTCATAGGTATATTATTACTTCTTATTACTAATGATTTCTTCTATCTTTTGCACTATCTCCTTCGGCTCATGATTCATCTTGATAAGATAGAGTGTAGCCCCACACTCTATAAATTTACCAGCATCCTCCTGCTTGATAGAATTGGTGAGAACCATGATCGGTATTCCCTTTACTATCTCGGACGTATGGAGATGCTCTATCAGCTCAAGTCCATCCATCTTTGGCATAGCAACGTCCATAAGAATAATGTCGGGTAAAGGCTTCATATCCTTTAACATGGCAAGTGCCTCGCTACCGTCGTGCGCCGTCACTGTCTCATGGTTCGCTAATCGAAACATGCGTTCGTACATCCGGGTTATGAAGACATCGTCGTCAATGATAAAAATTTTACTCATGTCATTGTAATGCTACTGCAGAACAGTATATCACAGTACTGTCGGCACGGTAAGCCGAAATGTACTCCCCTCGCCGAGTGCACTCTTAGCAAGCTCGACCGTTCCTCCCATGGCTTCGACAACGAGTTTCGTGATGTAAAGCCCCAAACCGGTACTTTTACTCACGTCACGGGCAAGCATTTCCTCCCCTGCTTGCTGGAATTTGCGAAACAAAAGCGATTGGTTCTGGGGTGAAATACCTTTTCCGGTATCGGTCACCGACACCGCCACAGCTTTTTCTACCTTTTCAATTGTCACAACAATAGATCCTTTCTCTGTATATTTAATAGCGTTATCAATAAAGTTTGAGATGGCTTGTTTAATACGATCGTGATCAACCATTGCCAATGGAATAGCCTCTGTCGGCTCGGTAAAGGATAGCGTCAGGGACTTTGCTTTAGCCAAGGTATCGAGATCCTTGATCGTCTCTCTGATGAGCGGAACAAGATCAACGGGTTCTTTTTTAAACGTGGTTTTTCCTTGTTCAAGACGAGAAGTATCCAAGAAATCATTCACAATACCGATCAGACGAATACTCGCATCATAGGTATCAGTGATGATCTCCTGTTTTTCTTTTTCATCCATAGTACTACCATATTCCTTGAACGTAGACATGTTGCCACGGATGGCGGTGAGCGGAGTACGGAGCTCGTGAGATGCGACAGCAAAGAATTCTTCTCGGCTACGTTCTATCACTTTCGCTTCGGTAATATCCTCGAGCAAGAATACATATCCAATAGATCCACCAGCTTCATCCCCAATAACAGGAGCAATGATACCTCGCAAGAATTTTGTTCCAAAAACGATTTCCTTTAATTCACACGCTGCTTTATCCTTAAAACACTGCTCTATCTGCATCTTCAAATCAAAGTGTTCTCCAAGGAGTGATGAAACATTATCAATGGTAACAGTGTCTCCTTCGGCAAAACCAAATAAATCAGTCATCGCCTTGTTTTTGAGAATGATGCGATCTTCCATATCCGCGATGATGAATCCAAAGGAAAGACTATTGATAGAGGCAAGCAATCGTGCCTTCTCCGCACTGAGCTCTTTTGTTCTGATGACGACCGTTTCTTCGACTTTCTTTTTCTCTTCATCAATATCTTCAAGGAGATTCAAAATGGCTGATTTTGATTTATTGAGGTCAATATTCGCCTTTGCTGATTCTTCAATTTGCTTTTGTACTTCATGTATTTTTTCTCGAAGATTTGCAAGCATCGCGGAAAACGAACGAGCAAGAGAACCTATTTCATCCTTCCCTTTAAGTATTTGCGGACTCAAATCAAGATTGAGATCTCCTTCACTTATCTTTCGTGCCACTGTAGAGAGCTCAACTAACGGATCTGATATTTTTCGAGAAAAGACAACGGCAAACACTACCAGTGTAATCGCTATAATCGTAACAATAATAAAGATTACGATTATAGTTATCTTTTGGATCTTTTGGATCTTTTGGGTTGTATTCGCAATATTTTTGAACTCCGACAGTATCAACGTCGTAGAATTTTGTAGCACAAACTCAAGTCGAGTACTCGCCTCTTTAAACACGATGGATATACCATCGATAGAACCGTTTTCTTTCAAGTTCTCTCTTGACGTATCGATGTACGTAAAGAAAGATGTCAAAGAATTTTTCAGACTCCGATACGCAACCTTGGTATCAGGAGTACTGGTCGTGTCTCCTATCTTTGTGTCGAGCACTGCGACAACCTCTTTGATCTTTTGTTCCCTATTTTGGTACGCAGTATAATCGTCCCCATTAAATCCCTTATAAATATCATCCACTAAAAATGAGATATCTTCCTTTAAACTTTGTTCATAAAAAATATTTTCGTTTATAGCTTTGTATTTATTGGTCAATACAACATTCACCAAAACAATTCCTACGATCAATACCGACGTGGTAACCACAGTTACCAAGAACGCATTGGTTATTTTTGTTCGTATGGAATTCATGTGTCAATTACGTTGAAAATCAGTCGTTACGTGATTAGTTGTTATAAATATCTTCTGCTCGATGGTATCCATCACTGACGATAGTTTCTCTGATGTTGTTCTTTGTCACCGGAATAGGGGCAAGTAATACAGACGGTACTTCCATCAATCCATTGTTCACTGTTCTTGTGGTTTCTACTGTTTTTCCTTTTGCAAACTCTATAGCGAGCTCTACTGCCCGAGCAGCGAGTTTGGATATAGGCTTGTAAACACTGACTGTTTGCGTACCAGAGACAAGTCTTTTTATAGCAGCGAGTTCTGCGTCCTGCCCGGAAACCGGCACTACACCCGCAAGGTTGTGCTCTTTAAGTGCAGTAATGGAACCAAAAGCAGTACCATCATTTGCAGCAATCACTGCATCAACAAGGCCTCCTGACCGATCTAAGTATTCCTTGAGATTTTTATACGCAACATCAGGGTTCCAATTTGTAGTAGGCTTATCCACTACTATCTCTACTTTCTTTGCATCTATCAATGGCTGGAGCAATGAAAACGACCCCGCCTTTAACAAAACTGCATTGTTATCAGTCGGCGCTCCTCCAATATACGCAATACGAACCTTTTTACCACTATCGATTTTACTCTGTAGTGCCTGTAGTACATATTGTGCTTGGTACTCACCTACTTTTTCATTATCAAATGAAAGATAGAGGTCTGGGTTTGCGTTTTTTATCAACCGATCGTATGAGATGACTTTTATTCCTGCGGCATGCGCTTCGTTGATTACATCAGCAAGTCCTTCTGCATCGTACGGAACAACAACAAGTACATTTACGCCTTCTGCTATCATGCCTCGGATCTGGGAAATCTGCTTTTCTACATCATTTTGTGATGCCTGCACATCCACACTAACACCTAACTCTTGGGCTTTTTTCAAAAATTCTTTCTTATCTGTCTGCCATCGCTCTTCCTGAAGAGAGCTCATGGAAAATCCTATCAAAATATCTTCAGTAATATCACTAGGGGTAGTACGTGGAGTAGCACTCTTGCGAAGATACAACAGTACTCCCGCTGCGACAGCAAGTAGTATCAGTATCAAAATAAGTATAACGCGTGGTGAAAATATTTTTTGTTTTTCCGGTTCCATAATGTATATTGATTTATTCTAATATCTTAGTAAATTATATCACAGCATTAACACTACTTCTTTTTTTCTGTACAAATTATGGCGTATCTGCCTCAAGTGATGTTTGTAATTGTTGCACTTCTTTCTTCAATTCTATCATCTTTAATTCACGATCAATCATCAACTTGTTCATCTTTTCAAGTTCGGTTAATCGTTCACTAAGCTTTTCTTCTGCCGCTATCGCCTGCTTCCCTGATTTTGATTCCGCTTCACGGGAAGCAGAAAGCACGTTGAGCATCTGGTTTATCACTGTGGCAAGCGAACCGAATTCATCTCGTTTATTTCCCGAAATTCGTTCTGAAAAATCTTTCGTCTCCCCGATGTGTTCGACTTTTTTGCTTAGTTTTGAAAATCGTGAAATAAAGAAGACCTCAATGAGAATGATGATAGTGATGCCGAAGGCGATAATAGCCGCACAAGAGATCGCAATGAACGAATAGAACGTATGGAGTCCCTGGGTATAGACATCTCGAGAAGTGACAACTTTAAGAATGAGTGCTGGCTGGTCATACACGTCGCGCAATATAACGTACCCCGCGATCAAATTGGTCGAAAGTACACTGGTAACTATAGAATCAACCCGTGTAAGTTGCGGTTTGGCAAGTGCAACATCAACAGGAAGCGACGGATCATCGTACGGATATATCTGCATCGATAAATGAGTGAGGTCTCCCAACCCGCTAATAAGCGCGGTATTCAAAAATTTTCCAAACAATAATGTTCCGTGAGGATCCCCTTCACCACTACTTTGTAATATCGGCAGTGCCGCCATGATCATCGGCCCTTCGGGAAGAAGAATGATGCCACTAATCTTTGCTTGCGCATCCGGAAGAGTAAATACTTTATGCGAGGATATATACTGACCGATATACTCAGGAGAACGTTCGGTTTTTGTATCAAAATCTATTAGTTTCTTGAAAAAGGTCTCTCCGGAAGGAGTAATAAATAACATGGTATTTATCTTGAGGTTTGCAATCGAGCTCACACCCAGATTGGATTCAATATAGGCAGGATTCTTGTCAGTCATGAAATTATAGGTGTCGTCCCACCATGCCCAATCAGTCAACTTAACATCAAGCTGAACCACTGCGTTTGAAATCGCGTCACGCGCACGATATACATTCTGAGTGATCTGATCGCGCTCTATGTTTTTATAGCTCTTAAGAAGTATCTGTAATGAAATTATGTAAATTAGGATTGAAAGCCCCACAATGCTCATTACGATGATAGCAATTATTTTGGATCGGATTGAGAAATTCCTTTGTGTACTCATGGTGTCATGTCAACTTGAGGCATCAGGGCCTTGAGTGTTTCTATCTCCTTTTTTAATTCTATCATCTTCAGCTCACGGTCAACCATAAGGTTGTTCATTTTTTCTATTTCTGCAAGATTCACTTTTAGTTTTTTAGACTCTTCTTGTGTCTTTTTGTTCAAATCCCCTAACTCCTTCGAACTAATTTCTAATGACCGTTCAATCAGCAGACGATCTTCGTCTGCATGATCATAGGTAGCGCTAATCACCTTGAGAAACTCATCTATACCTTTTGGAATATTCTCCATACCTCCAAAGAGTTTCTTTATTTGTCTTTCGAGGACCTTATTCATGTTATTTTTCGCTAAATGTGGTGATAGTCATCGTTTGGTTATGAAGTTGGCATTGATTGGCAGTCGGTGTCTTCGGAGAGATTTCTCCGTAGGAATAAAATCCGGTGAGTACAGTGTGCGGACCAAATACATCTCTGATAGCCTCAGTCTCTTCCTCAATCCGATCTTTGAGAACCAATTTACGTCCGACACAACTAATCAAAATAGCAAGCTCAGGAGCGTGATTCACTGCATCTACCAATGCTGCAGCCCCAGACGCTCCACTAATGAGTCGTTCAAAGTTTGCTTTCATGAGTTGCGCTGATACACCTTCAGGCATTGTTCCTGCAAACGTCATGCTTTGATCAGCTTCATTTACCGCAAGGATGGTACGCACGACTTGGTTCTCAGTGTCTCCGTTCTTTAAACGCAAATTTAGAGGGAACAAAAGCCCTGATCCCGGAAGCTCATCGGCTTTATCCCCGAGATACTCTTTATAGATAGCGAGTGCTGGTTTACCATCAAGCTCATAGAGCACATTGTCTGTTGCCTTCGTGATGAGCCGCTCAGGGCCAAACGGATCCCATCCTCCCATTGATCCATAACTCACCGAAAGTGACGATCCATAAAAGCCAATACCGATTATTTTCCCTTCTGTAGGAACTTTGTTGTGCCCTACATACGTATGCTTGAAATCAGCACCATCTCCTACCAATCCTCCCGTAAGTGCTACTGTTGAAGGAAGGGTTCCGGTGATTCCTCCAACCAACTCAGTACCATTTACCTTAAGACCATCAGAGAAGACCATAACATGTACCAAATCTGCAGATGGTAAAGACTGTGCCAGTTTTTCACCCATGGCTTTACTATCAGATGGATTGGTAATATCAAGCTCGACAAATTGCAGGGTTGTTTTTTCAAAATAGACAGCTGTCAAAGATAGTGTTCCGTCTGAAACGCTGGTATCAAGTATTTCCCCGGCCGTAGACATCATGACTACATGACTATTGGGGTACATTCCTTTCACTTCAGTAAAAACGCTCTCTTCTTTAACCAAAGCGCTTCCTCCAAAGACAAGGACTAGCTGTGGTGCTTGTGTAAATGATGCAGCTGAAACAGTATTCCAGCCTGCTTCTTTTGTCCATTTTTTTTGTTCAATGTTCATATTTTTGTATAGTGTTATCTTATTAAACCCCAGCAAGGAGTCGTTTGGTCAGAGAAAATATTGGCAACGCGAGCAAGAGGAGCAACAAGATGACAGTGATAAGAGTGAGTCGATTGGTCGAATTTGCAATATCAAGTATTTCCGCTTGAGGCTTCGCGGCTGAGAACATGCCAACAATATCACCATCGCCATTTTT
>JAZKIM010000008.1:70149-71702 GCA_040384865.1 Patescibacteria group bacterium | reverse complement strand
AATTCTCTTACCGGCACCACCGGCATCATTGATTACACAGGTTTTGACGTGGACGCATCAGGTAATACAGATATTGGAGGTACGATCACTGCTGGGTCTTCTAACACAGCACTCACTCTTTCAACTGGAAAAATTGATGCGGACGCACTTACTTTAACTGTAGCAGCTGATGGAGGTTCGGGTACTTCAGCTGGTTCCGGACTCATCGCGCGCAGTGACGGTATAGGTTTGTTGCAAGGATGTTCGGATGGGCAGATCCTAGCGTGGGTTGAATCCACCGACACGTGGGATTGTACTACGCCGGGCGGTGGGTCACAGACTCCTTGGGCACAAAATGTTGACGCATCCAACTTCATTCTTTCAAATATTGGTAATGCTGGCACTGACTTTATTGCTTCGACAGGCGCACTTACATTGGCGGGAATTCTTACTGCAAACGGTGGAATATCAATTGGCACACAAGCTCTCACGGGAACAACCGGTATCATCGACTACACAGGTTTTGATGTTGATACTTCAGGTAATCTAGATGTTTTAGGTACAATCATTGCTGGTTCTGCAAATACGGGGGTAACACTTTCAACAGGAAAAATAGATGCAGATGCACTCACTCTCACAGCAGCAGCTGACGGCGGGACAGGCACTTCAGCCGGTTCAGGACTCATTGCTCGAAGTGATGGTATTGGACTTTTGCAGGGCTGTACAGATGGACAAGTTTTAAAGTGGGTTGAATCCACTGATACTTGGGATTGTTCATCTGACTTATCAGGTAGTGGTACTTCAAAATTTGTAGTTAAAGGAACAAATGAGAATGTGGCTTCGGGAACAACACTTCAAAGTGATAACGATCTGACGTTTGCTGTGGGATCCGGTGAGACATGGATTTTTGATTTTGTACTTAGAGTTACAAACGTAAACTCGGCTACACCTGACTGGAAATCGGCTATTTTGGGTGCTGCTGGTTGGACATGCTCAGTGACTTTGTCAGGTACAGAGCCTCTTGCAGCAGCATTTCCTCAAGTAAACGGTACAGATTGCGACAATGCGCCGACTGCATTAGCGAACGCAACTATTCTTGCAGATGCAAGCGTTCCTTTTCAAGTTAATATGCGAGGGAGTATTGTAACCAATAGTACAGGTTCTGTGACACTTCAGTGGGCGGCAAATACTAGTGGTAGTTTAACTGTTATGGCCGGAAGTTATGTTATTGCTCAAAAAGTTGGGGGCTCAGACTTAGCCGAAGTCTATTATACAAAAGATGAAACAGCTCAGCCCGGTGATGTTATGAGTCTGGATAGTACAATCCATGCCGGAGTAAAGAAATCAGAAAAAAGTTACGATCCTCAAACTATAGGTATTATTTCAACAAAACCAGGATTACTTCTCGGAGATGAAAGTTCGAACTTTGAGGGTAAACAAGTCTACGTAGCTTTATCTGGACGAGTGCCTGTTAAAGTAACAACTGAAAATGGAGATATAAAAGCAGGGGATTTACTTACTTCCTCATCCATGCCTGGAGTTGCAATGAAAGCAACTAAAGCCGGTCAGATCAT
>JAZKIM010000008.1:69742-70129 GCA_040384865.1 Patescibacteria group bacterium | reverse complement strand
CTACAACAACTCCGACTGATATCAATAAAAAAATACTTGAACAATTCATGGTTCAAAAAGAAGCATTAGCAGTGTCAATCAATTTGTCAGAAATTGTAACCGACAGATTAATGGCAGGGCTTGAGATAATCACACCAAAACTGATCACTGATATTATTTCTGTAAATATTATTGATACTCGAGTAGCTTTTGAGCTCCCTCCGATGTTTAACAAAGACACGGCTGGATTTGCAATCATTAAAGCTGGCGCAAGTGAAGTTGATATGGTTTTCGAGGATCCGTATATAGCACAGCCTGTAGTGAATACATCAATTTCTTTTGAGGAGTCTGACAATATGACGGATCAAAATATAAAGGATTTTTTCGATGAGAATATTAAGGTACTTG
>JAZKIM010000008.1:47329-69732 GCA_040384865.1 Patescibacteria group bacterium | reverse complement strand
TGTTATTTTTCATAATTGTTTATCCTGTTCCATATAATTTACACTAAAAATAAATAAGGATGCTCCTCGGGACATCAGGTTCTCATGGACAGCATTTGCAGTGAAGGACGCAAAAATATTTGAGAGCGTTGTACCAGGATTAATAATCGAAGATTTATCTAAAGAAATATCTGGTGTTGAATCGCAAGCTTCAATTATAGAGGCTGCTTCAGAATCTACGTCTGAAACTCCGATCGAAGATCCGACATCAGAGATCGAACAAACTGCTGTCTCAGAAGAATTATCATCAGAATCAGTGATCGAGAGAACTACAACAGGACCTGAGATGGAAGGTGTTCCTGAATCGCCTGAAAATACGACGGTCATAGAAGAATCTACTGCTTCGGAGCCCGTACAGGAATCAGAGGTAGAAGAACAATCTGAAGAAAAAGCTGTTGATGAGTCAGAGCAAGTTTCGGAAACCCCCTCAGATAATATTTCAAGTGAGTAGTGTGGTTTTACTTTCCACCTTTTACTTTGGCTATATAACCGTAGATTATTTTTGAAATATGTGAGATATGTTTCTGAGCCTGCTCGTCTGTGTCTTGGACGAAAGCACATATAATGTATGGACGTTCTGGAACATATATAATTCCGCAGTCAATAAACACATTACGGGAGTTGTCTATTCGGGTAAAAACTCCGATCTTGTGGGAGATTAGAATTTCTTCTGGCACGCCAGCACGTAATTTATCATTGAATTTTGATTGTGTGAGAAGCTTTAGAATATAATTCGAATCTTCTGCTCTAAGGAAAGAGGATAGGTAAAGGCTTCGGAAAATAGAGGAATAATTTTTTGGAGAAACGATCGGGTATAGATCCTCTTCTTCTTCTGTGCCTATCGGAATGTCCAAACCTTCATAAACTTCATTTATTTCTTTACCAGTGAGTTGGTCAAAAAGCAAATCGTATGCCGTATTGTCAGATTCAACGAGTGCATATCTTATTAGTTCATTGATAGAAATGCTGGTTCCTTCGCCTTTCTTCCACAAGTTTCCAAACTTCTGATTTAAGTGTTTTTTTTCAATCACAAGCATGTCGTCAAGCGACATCTGTCCACGCTCAATCTTTTTGAGAATTGACATGGCTATCGGCACCTTGGACAAACTGGCAAGTTTTATTTCTTCTTTATCATTAATACCGATTGATGTTCCGGATGGTAGGTATTCAAAGTACACACCGACCTTACCGTCTTGCTTTTCCACGTAGTCTTTAAGAGCTTCCCGTAAAGGAATGAAGTTTACAATAACGTCATTGGGGTTGATGGCAAAGATTCTTTTTGAAAGATAAGGATAACGTTCCTGCATAAGTGCTTGATCATCTCTCACTTCGAAAAATCTATAGATAAAAAAACTGTTTAAGGCTACGCTTGCAATCAGTATCGAGATAATTATTTTATAGCGCATACATGATATTTTATCACAAGTTTTTCCTGGTAATGTAGAAGAATGTTAAAGTGATTGACTCACTTTAACACCTTGATATACTAAAAACGAATGAATAATCTTTATAAAGTATCGCAATTAGGTAATAGGTAATGAAATTTAAAAATAAAAATTTAAAAACAACATTACTAATAATATTACCAATAACAATAGGTATATTTCTACCTATATATTGTATTCATGCAAGTGATCAGACTAGTGCAAGCTTTATCATCCGAGATCTCAACTTGGGTGTTGGTGGCGGATATGAGACATCTGCAAATTTTATGCTGTTTGGAAGTGGTGACTTAACAAGTACAGGGGAGTCGTCTTCCGCCAATTTCGGTAGTCATTCTGGGTTTATGTATTATCCATATGTTGCTGAAGGATCACTGGTTGCTGTATTAAATGGAGCTAATGCAGAATTGTCGTGGGCGGGAACAGACACAGCTCTCGGTTTTAATGTTTCCGGCTATGAGGTCGGTATAGCTTCAGTTTCAACCGGCCCGTATACGTACACTTCTGTCGGTACTGATTTAGACTATATATATGTAGGCTTGGCCCCTGGGGATTATTTTTTCGTAGTTCGCACATTGGACGGATTAGGTAATTCGATTGCCATTTCCGACGAGGAAACATTGAATGTTCCCCAGAGTATTTCCTTCTCTATTTCAGATAATACTATTGGTTTTAGCTCCATTACAGCAGCAGCTGCACGCTTCGCCACTGGAGATAATAGCGGCAGCTCAGCAGATACCAGTGCTCATAATTTACAAATTGCTACAAATGCCTCTTCAGGCTACACAATATCGTATAGCGGTACAGCTCTTACGGGGCCTGAGGTTATAACGGAAGCGACTATTGTTAATGATCCGGATGGAGCACAAAACTCCAAGCAGTTTGCACTATCTTTCTCTACTGACGGAGGTGCCACCATTACGTCTTCCTATGATCATGATCCAACTCCGACAAATCGTAATTGGAAGTTCACTACAGGTACAAGTGAGCTTATTGCTACAGAAAGTAGTCCTACCCCCCTGGAAACTATTAATGCTTACTATCTTGCCAATATCACCGCGAACACTTCCTCAGGTGTTTATGAGGGCACAATTACTTACATCGCCACTGCTAATTATTGATAAAAGCAAAAAGATATCCACAGTGGTTTTAGCATAGGTGGTTACTCTGTGGTGGTGTATAATTCAGGTATATATTAATCATTACTTAGCTCAAAAGTTTTTACATTTATGAAAAGAGAAATACTTTCAAGGTTGCGTCCCATAACTAGTTTAGTTTTAATAATCGGAATGGTTATGTTGACAGGAGGGGCACAGTTAGCTTATGCCGCTTCACTTACTAATGTTTACGACGCTATGACTCGGTTGTCTGTAGACGCTGCATCTGATCACTCTATACAATTTAGAACCTCTACAGGCGTGGCATCTAGCCAAACTATGGTTGTTACTTTCCCTTCGGACTTTGATGGAGCAAGTGATGCTCAAGGAGCTCTTGATTTCAGTGATGTCGATTTGTTTGAAGATACAACTCCAGATGGAGTTTGTGATGGCAGTGCTGAAACTCTCGTTGCTTCAGGTGCAACATCCGCACAGTGGAACGTTGCATTCAGCGGAACAGAAGGACGTGTAGTTACCCTTACATCTGGTGGTGCATCAGCAATTATTGCAGCCGCTTCTGAGGTATGTATAAAGATTGGAGAGAATGCTACTGGCGGTGCTGCTAACTCTCAATACATAAACCCTGCTACTAACGGTTCTAAGGTGATTACTCTTGCTGCTGGATCTGGTGCGGATACTGGTAGTGTTACCGTCAATGTATTAACTAATGATCAGGTAGCAGTTACTGCTACAGTTGCTCAATCTTTAACTTTTAGCATCTCCGACAATACCATTGAGTTCGGAACACTTTCTGCTTCAGCTGCGCAGTATGCTGATGATTCAGCCGGTAATTCTTCTGAAGTAGAGGCACACAATTTGATTGTTGGTACCAATGCGGCAAATGGATACACTATGACCATCAACGGTTCTACGTTGACTTCCGGGGCAAATACTATTGACGCAATAGGTTCTTCAAACACAGCATCGTCTGCGGGCACAGAACAGTTTGGAATCAGGATGACTGCGACTGGCGGCAGCGGTACTGTAAGCGCACCTTATGCGTCTTCAGGCTTTGCTTTCGACTCCGCTGCTTTGCCAGATGAGGTTGCAGCAGCTACAGGATCTTCTGCGAACACAACATATTCAGCACGGTATCTCGCTAACATTGCTGCGCAAACAGAAGCTGGAGCTTACTCTGCTACTCTTACCTACGTCGCAGCCGCTAACTTCTAGAGGTACATGAAACACCGAGTCTGCCTTAAGGAGGATGTCTACACTACAATGCGAAATTTAGTTTTCGTACTCGTACTCCTCGTGATGGCGGGTGTTGCAAGTCCGGTTTCGGCCTTAACAGTATCTCCTGCGAGAATAGAAATAACAGGTGATCCTGGTGCAACTCTTCAAGGAGAAATAGAGCTCTTTAATGAGCAAGACGGGGGAAAGACTTTCTTCACTTCATTTGAAAACTTCGAACCAAGTGGAGATTCTGGAGCCCCTCATTTCATTGGTTCAAAGGAAGGTCTTGCTACATGGATACATTCCGACGGTAAGGTTGTTTTGGAATCGGGCAAGCGTACGCTTGTGCCGTACACAATAACTATTCCACAAAACGCTGAGCCGGGCGGATATTTTGCCGCTATATTCTTCGGCAGTCAGGAACCGGGAGCAACAGGCAGTGGCCAGGTATCTGTCGGTGGGAAGATTGGTGTCCTGGTACTTTTACGAGTTTCTGGTGAGGTTGAGGAAGGGGGAGGACTCTTAGGATTCAATATCAAAGAAAATAAAAAAGTATTCAGCTCATTACCTATAGCATTTACATATAGATTTAATAATACCGGAGGAGACCGGGTGGTACCGAGAGGAGAAATAAAGATAAAAAATACATTACGATTGAATGCGGCAACACTTTTGGCGAACAAAAATGAAGGAAGCGTGCTACCCGGAAGTGCTAGAAAGTTTGAAGTAGTTTGGGGACAGGAAACAGAATCAGTTAATAATTTGGAACAAAAGGAAGAATCACTAGGATTCTTTGAGATGGCTGGAAGACAGTGGAATGATTTTCATTTTGGATGGTATACAGCGAAATTAAACCTCGCATGGGGTGCAACGAACCAGACGGCAAACGCGAGCTACAACTTCTTTGTTTTCCCTTGGCAGTTACTCCTTATCCTTCTTGTCGTATTAACGATTGTTGGATTATTTGGAAAAATAGCAATCAAAAAATATAATAACTGGATTATCACGCAAGCAACACAACAAAAATGAATGAAATCGCGCTCTCTACTACCTTCAATCATTCTTTGTCTTTCTCTGATTTTTTTACCCTTTAGTGCATTAGCCGTTACTATTGAAATATCGGCAATCGTGCCAGGTTGTGGTGATGGTATTGTTGGCGTAGGTGAGCAGTGCGACATCTCAGATCTAGGTGGAGCATCATGTTCCGAACGAGGCTTTAGCGGCGGCTCACTTTCTTGTACCTCAGCCTGTACTTTTAATACATCTTCTTGTACATCTGCTACTGTTTCCTGGGGTGGTGGAGGCGGGGGAGGTGGGGGAAACAGTGGCGTAGGTATCACTTCAATCCCTGACACAAACGTAGTATTTACAGGAAAAGCATATCCAAAAAGCACAGTCACTCTTTTGAAAGATGCTCAGGTCGTTGCAACTACTATTGCTGATGCTAATGCAAATTTTCAAGTGACCATTTCTGGAGTATCCAGTGGAAACTATATTTTTAGTGTTTATTCTGAAGATAACAAAGGTATTCGATCGTCCCTTTTTACATTTCCTGTAGGTATTACGTCAGGAGTAACAACAAAGGTTGGAGATATTTTCATTGCACCGTCTATTGCGGTTGATAAGAGTGAGGTGAGACGAGGTGATAACATCGTCATCTTTGGACAAAGCACTCCATCCTCAGAAATTACAATTAGTATTAATTCGGAAGAAGAATTCTTTGTAAAAAAGATGTCTGATGCAAATGGAGCATATCTGCTTAGTTTTGACACTTCTGTGTTGGAAATAGGGCAGCACAATACAAAATCAAAAGGGGCACTTAATGGCGAGATTAGTGCTTTTAGCAAAGTAGTAGGTTTTACCGTCGGAACAAAAAATGTAATAACTCAGTTACCAGAGAAAACTGCACCTGCTGCAGACATAAATGGTGATAATAAGGTAAATCTTGTTGATTTCTCTATTGCCGCATATTGGTACAAACGGCCCAATCCTCCCGCTTCGAGCGACGTTAATAAGGATGGAAAGGTAAATCTTATAGATTTTTCAATCATGGCCTTTAATTGGACAGGATAAATATTATGAGTGCGTATACTAAAATCACATATATATTTTTTCTATTACTCGTGCTATTCATCGCAACACCTATTTTTGCTGCTGAAATTCGTCTCGATGCTCATAAGTCAGAGGTCAGCTCGGGTGATCAATTCTCGATAGACGTAATTATCCATTCGGATGAGCCACTTAATGCTGTCGAAGGGCGATTAGTTTTTCCTACCGAGCAACTTGTTATTAAAGAAATTCATGAGGGTAATTCGGTGTTAAACTTTTGGCTTGAGAAGCCTCATGTTGAAATCCCGGGTATTGTTGTATTTTCCGGCATCACACCAGGAGGATTTAGCGGGGCGAACAACAAAATATTTTCCGTAGTCTTTGAGGCAAAAAATACAGGTTATGCCTCTGTTGCCTTACGGGACATAAAGGCTATGAAAAATGATGGGCTGGGTACTGTAGCTACGCTTTTGATTCGCGATACGGTTGTTTCTGTAAAGCCCGGAGACAGTAACTTTCGCAGGGAAGTGTTTACCGATATAGAACCGCCGGAAGATTTTACCCCGACTATAGAAAACAATTCAAGTATATTTGATGGAAAATACTTCATCGTCTTTACGACACAGGACAAGATCTCGGGAGTAGATCACTACGAGGTGCGCGAGGGGAAATGGGGTTGGTTTCGTGTCAGCTCTAGCCCGTATCTCTTAAAGTACCAAGGCCTTGATAGGAATATATTTGTCAAAGTAGTTGATAAAAGTGGCAATGAGAGGGTTGTGGTATTGGATGCACGGCAACAGACGCCATGGTACCGACACTATGCAGTTCCTGGTATACTGTTAATAATGCTTGCCGTCGGACTTTTATTAAAGAAAACATGGTTAAAGTTTACTCGATAGTACCTTTTGTTTTTCTCTTTTGGTTTACTCCGCTTTTTGCCAATGCGGCAACACTTTCTTTTTCCCCGTCACTTGGATCTTATTCTATTGGTAATTCTTTCACAGTTGGCGTATATGGAGGAAGTTCTGATCAGTCGATGAATGCCGCTTCAGGTGCTGTTTCTTTTCCGCAAGATAAATTAGAGGTTATTTCTGTATCAAAAAGTGGATCAATCTTTTCTTTCTGGGCAGAAGAGCCTGTCTACTCAAACTCTAACGGCACTGTCGTTTTTGAGGGTATTGTGCCTAATCCTGGATTTAAAGGGTCGAGCGGTAAGATTCTTACCATTACATTTCGAGTCAAGGCTGCAGGTACGGCAACTATAAACTTTTCTTCTGGTTCAGTACTTGCCAATGATGGAAAGGGTACAAATATACTAACAGCTACGGGCATTGCCAAATTTACTTTGGGAACATCAATTCCGGTAAGTACTAAAGCGGCTGATAAGGAAAAACCAAGTTATTTTGATGTCGTGGAAATATCACGGCAAGATGAAACTGACCCAAGGGCAAAGTTTATTTTTGATGCGAGTGATGACATAGGAATTGACCATTATGAAATCACGATTGACGGGAGAGATTTGGGAGAATGGGAAAATGATGAAACAGACAGATATGAGGCTCCTGCATATAGTCCAGGTAGACATATTATAATAGTGAAGGCAGTGGATAAGGCTGGAAACGCTCGCTCCAGCACGGCGGAATTCTTCATTAAAGGTCTCGATATTCCAGTATTTACGGTGTACCCAAAAAATTTGCAGTCAGGAGAAATACTTTCGGTTCAAGGCACGACATATGCAAACGGAGAAGTAAGAATATGGCTAGAAAAAAGAAAGGACGAACCAAAAAGCTTTGTAGTTCATGCTGACAAAGACGGTCAGTTTATGTTTGTAAGCGACGAAAGTTTAACTGACGGTGTGTATGATTTGTGGGCCGAAGCAGCAGACGAGAGAGGTGCAAGGAGCTTGCCAACCGAAAAATTTGTCATAGTGGTATCTAAATCGGCAATGTTCCGTATTGGCACTGTGGCTATTGGTTTTCTTTCAATTCTTATCCCCCTTATGGTAATGGTCTTTGCACTTATCATTACTCTGCTCTACGGTTGGCATAAAATCTCTGTTTTCAGGAAGCGACTTCGCAAGGAGGTGAGAGAAGTAGAATCAGCTCTCCATGAATCTTTTGATCTTATGAGAAATGATGTGAAAGAAAGTATTGAAATGCTTGAAAAAACCAATAATAAGCGAGAACTTACAAAAGAAGAAGATAAAATTTTGAAACAACTAAAAAGAAATTTAACGGATGCAGAAAAACTTATAGAAAAAGAGATGGGAGATGTTGAGAAGTTAATTTAGTTTTGTAGTATAATATTAGTATGTCGAACGAATCGCTCTTTTTAATATCGGCCCTTGCTGATATAACTTTTGTGTTTTTTTCCGCTAGACGTGGCATAAACTGGTTACTAGGTACTGTCATCGTCAATCTAATGTTGGTAGCTATTTTCGGTGCAAAACTTGTGGTAGTCTTTGGGCTTACTACGAATGCAGGAAACGTATTTTATGCTTGTGTATTTCTTGCAACACACTTTCTCCTTGAACGGCATGGAAAACAAATGGGGCTGAAGACAATCTGGTACGGAGCCAGCTTTATGATCTTCTTTGCCTTAATGTCTCAATTCGCTACCCAGTTTACCGGTATATCTTTAAGTGACGGGGCTAACAATGCCATCCTAACACTCTTTTCGTTCTCGTTGCGGATTACCTTTGCGAGCATCCTTGCTTATATCTTTGCGCAATGTGTGAATGTTCTCATTTATGAATGGCTCAAGGAGAAAGCGCGTGGAAAATTCTTATGGCTTCGGATTAATGGATCAAATATCATAAGCCAGCTTGTGGATAGTATGCTGTTCTTTTCTATTGCTTTCTTTGACCTACCCGGGCCAATTTTGGTGCAGGCAATTCTTGTCGGATGGTTCATCAAAACATTAGTTGTCTCCATGGGCACACCCTTTCTTTATATTGATGCGTACCTTGAACGAAAAAAAATATGAGTCTTCATTCTTGGCATGATCCACATATAGTTCACTCAGCAAAGACCTTCCTGAAGGCTCTTTATATTACACTAGGCGTCTTTTTGTTTCTGTTCGTACTATTTCATATTGGCGGTGCTCTCTATGTTTCCTCAATTGCAACAAAATCATCTGAAGCTTTTCATGCTGGTATTTTGAAAGATCAGACATATTTGAAAACACAAGGAGATGCAATCGCACAAAACGATTCATTAATACAAAATCTTCTTGCTAAAGACTCAGACGCGGTTTTAGCTATTGTTGAAAGGGAGCGTAGTGCGCGCAATATTGGACTTATAGGGGTGGCAAATGCTGAAGGAATAATAGTGAGTCGTACTCTGAGTAAATCAAACCTCGGTCAGAATGTGTTCCTTACTGTTCCGGCAGGGCGGTTTGTTGCTGAAGGAAAATCTGTCCAGAGTATTGAGCGAACAGGATTCGGTAATCAGCTCTTTATGACCACAGCAAGGCCTATTATTCATGAAGGGGAGATGGTCGGCGCCTTGTTTGCTAATTACCTTACCAACGATGAGTATGCTATACGTTTTCGAGACACTTACCTGCCTGCCGGAGCTGAAGTTTTGTTTTATACGAAAGAATTCGGTGTTTACGGAGAAAGCTTTTCTGATCCCGTAAAACGTAACCTTATTGATTCGTATTTTAACTCTGGTTCAGAGTGGACTCAGAATGCGAGCGCTGGAAAGACAATTTCTTTTAACGGTAACAGTTTTTATCTTGTTGAAAATATTGTTTTCCCAGGTCTTGAACAGAGTCCGGGTGGGGCTCTTATTTTTATCCCGCGTCAAGATATTTCTGATACTTTAAATTTTATAATCGCACTTTTAACTTTGTGCGTCTTTATTTTCTTTGCACTTAGACACCACAGGCGTTCCCGCGGCGAAGAACATGGGTGGCGTTACTATACACTTCTTGCTGCGGCACTAGTTCCTATTTTTGTATTGGCCCTATTTGCACTCCATGCACAGAATATTGGGTACTTAAAACTTGAACGCATTCCATACGCTCTTTATAATTCTACATTACGTCTTCAGCCCGAATATGGGATCTATGATGTGGGTTTTGAGCAACGTTTTTCTGTCATGGTTGATACAGGTGATGAAAGTGTCAACGCTGTTCAGGTTGGTTTAGTATTTGATCCAAAAAAGATTAGTATAAAAGAAATTGAAATAGCGAGTTCTACTTGTTTATACATGGTTGAAAATACGATTGATAACGTCCTGGGTAGAGCAAACTTGTCCTGTGTTCTTTTTGATGAGGGAGAGGATAGAGATTCGCTCCGGATTGCTAATGTTGTAGTGGTACCAAAACAAGTAGGAACCTTCACTCTTTCTTTCGACGAGGAAGAAACTAAGGTGCTTGCAAACGATGGTCTCGGCACGGATGTCTTACGCATGGCACAGTCCGGCAGTTATCGGGTAGATAACTTTGATTCAACAATAGCCACTAACACATTGAGGTCTTTCGTGGTTTTTTCTCCCACACACCCAAATCAGAGTCGTTGGTATAACGATAGTGAGGTACGTTTTGTGTGGAAGGGTAAACCTGGTGCCGTTTACAGGTATGAATTTGACAGTTCTCCAAGTACTGTTCCGTCAAACTCTCACACTATACAAGATTCATCAATCACAATTCCTGTTCCAGGAGATGGTATATTCTATTTTCATCTCCAGTTGGTTTCTGGGGGTCCGATTGCTCATTATCTTGTACAAATAGATCGTACGCCGCCGTCGATTATTGATATACACTCAAGTAGTGAAAATGTTGTCATTGGAGACGTAGTACGATTTTCATTTGAAGCTGAAGATGCGGGAAGTGGTGTTCAGCGTAATTACTATATTGATCTCGGTAACCACTTATTTCTTCCAGCAGGATCGAATCTTTTCGTTCCATTTCTTAAAGTAGGTGATCAGAAGGTTGTGCTCAGGGTTTATGATGGCGCGAATAATTACTCCGAAAAATCCAAGATTATTCACGTTGAAGCCCGGTAGTGTTTAGGGGATAAGGCCTACTGGGGAAAGATATATTTCTTAATGAATACTTAATAGTGTAAGATTATATTTGAAGGTGTTTGAAATATGTCGGCGATTTTGAAAGTTGTTAAAAAATTACCACTTTTTCTTAAAGTTGGTAGTTTCGATTCGGAACTGTCGACGGTCGGATGGTTTTTATAGATCTTTCTAGTCTTTCTCGGACAGTGGTAATAAGCAGTATGTCTTATGAAAGAATTACTCTTTTAGTTTTATTAATCTTTGTTGGAATTAATTATTTAATTAACATGACTTACGTAAAAAATGTTTCCATAGTAAGCAAGTTGGCGATTGCTGCAGTCGCTTTTTTGCTGATATGGTGTGTTAGCTTAGCTTTTACCAGTAACGTGTATGCCAACGATGACGGTACATCGTCGGTTGAAACAGTTGAAACTGTTCAAGCAGAACCTGAGGAGGTTGCGGTGTCAGAAGACACTACAGCCGTGGCACCTGCGGAAAGTTCTGTAGCAAGTCCTGAGGAGGCTGATGATAGCGAGAGCGTCGCTATGCCTGCAGAAAGTGAGAGTGCTACAAGCACTGAAAGCTCAGAGGCTGCAACTTCGGATATTGTTGTAGAAGAGGCATCAACAACCACTGACGCTGAGATTGTCGCAGTGGAAGAAACCACGACCACCTCTGAATCTGAGGTAAGTTCTCCAAAGTTGTCGACTGACAAGGGGGATTATCATCCGAGTGAAACAGCTACTATATTTGGTAACTTTTTCACATCACTTCAGAGCGTTGTTCTGAAGATTTTTGGCGGAACAGTTGAGGAAGAAAACTACACTGAATCAACTCAAACAGTCACCGCAGATGAAGAAGGTTCTTTTACTGCAACTTATAATCTCGACATAGTCTACCGTCCTTTCTACAACATCGTTGCGAGCACGCTTGATGGTGTAGAGTTGGCTACTTTGTCCTTTTTGGACTCACCTGTAAATGTTACCCCTCTTGAGGTTGATGGAAATGCAATAGACAATGCAGGCGGCGGTACGGATTGGAATACGGTGATCGGAGCTAATTGTGATTTAAACGAAACAGGGGGTGGTGTCACTAAAGGAACTTGCGTTACCGACCCTACAAGCGGAGATGAAGGCTTCCATACTGGTGGTTCAAAAGATATTAACGACATAAGCCAATGGGGTTGGAGTGCCGCTAGTGGAACGCAGACACCTCCAAAGAATAATATTGTTCACGCATTTGGTGCGGTCTATGCAACAAGTGGAGAACAAATATTGTATTTCGGACTAGATCGAGAACCTAATAATGATAATGGTAATAATACGGTAGGTTTCTGGTTCTTGCAGAATAAGGTTGTATTAGGAGGAGACGGAACGTTTGATAATATTTCTGGCGGTCCAGCGATCCACACTGAAGGAGATCTTCATGTCGTGGCGGAATTTACTAACGGTGGAGCCATCTCAAATTTGCAACTTAATAAGTGGCAAGGTGGTGTGTTGGTAAACGTATTCAGTACAAATCCTGGTACTAATACTGGCTGTAATCCTGGCGCTCCAACTAATGGCGTTTGCGTGGGTGTAAACAACACGACATCAACCTTGAGCTGGGCCGGTACGGTTAACCCTTCCATATTCTTCGAAGGAGGTATCAATCTCACCGATTTGGGTTTTGCTACGAATTCTTGTTTGGCACAATTCATTGCAGAAACACGATCATCTCAGTCTAATAGCGCGCAGCTTCACGACTTTGCCATGGGTGACTTGAGTACTTGCGGAACGATTACAATTGTAAAAGACACGGTTCCAAATGATACTCAGGATTTCAGTTTTACCACCACGGGCAGCGGTTTGAGTAGTTTCTCATTGGACGATGATGGAGAAACAACAATTCTTTCAAACACAAAGACTTTTGCAAACCTTTTTCCAGGATCATATTCAGTAACAGAAGGCTTGCAGGCAGGCTACAGTCTCACAGGACTTAGTTGTACCGATCCAACAAGTAATTCGACAACTGATCTTGGAAATCGAATAGCGAATATCAATGTCGGCGCGAGCGAAACGGTGAGCTGTACTTACACAAACACACTACAAACAGGGCATCTCGTAGTGCAGAAAACAACTCTTCCTGCGGCTGATCCAACAGTGTTTTCAATTAACGCTACTGGAACGAGCCCTATCACTGGAGGAGGTGCTGGTACAATTACGGACGCTTTGGATAAGGTATATGAAGTAACAGCTGGTACTTACTCGGTGGCAGAAACGGTGCCATCCGGATGGACCAAGACCGGTGACACTTGTCAGGGAGTTTCGGTGTCTGCTGGGGCAACTTCTACTTGTCTCATCACAAATGCAAAGGATGCAACATTGACTCTTGTAAAAAATGTAATAAATGACAACGGAGGAAATGCTACTACAAGTGATTTCCAGGGAAAAATTGATGGTACAAATGTTCCATGGAATACAGCTCAGGTAGTTTCTGCCGCTACTCATACAGCATCTGAAACGACTCTTTCTGGGTATACCGCCTCTGTGTGGGGAGGTGATTGTGCGGCAAATGGATCAGTCACTCTTAACCCTGGAGATGCTAAGACTTGCACAATTACGAACAATGATGATCCGGCGAAGATTGTTTTGAAAAAAGTAGTTATCAATGATAATGGCGGTATCGCGGGGGTAAATGACTTTGGTCTTACTGTTGGAGGTGCATCGGTAAATTCCGGCGCAACCACTACTGTTAATTCCAACACGTCGATTGTCCTCAATGAAGTTGGTTTGACTGGCTATACATTCGTTTCGCTTACAGGTGATGCAAAATGTCCTCAGGTTCTCGGAGGAACAGTTAATCTTGATGAGGGAGAGACGGTTGTCTGTACGATTACAAATAATGACATTGCCCCACAGTTGACCGTCATCAAACATGTCATCAATGACAACGGTGGTACAGCCGTTGCTGGTGACTTCACTATGAATGTGGCCGGTACAAATGTTTCGAGTTCAACTTTTCCAGGCTCTGAAGTCGGCACAACAACCACTTTGAATGCCGGAGCATATTCTGTGAGTGAAAATACTTCCGCAGGCTATGCTTCAAGTACTTCAGCAGATTGTGTTGGAACGATTGCTGTTGGAGAAAGTAAGACTTGCACTATCACTAATGATGACCTGCCAGCAACTCTCATTGTTAAGAAGGTTGTCATAAACGACAATGGTGGAACGGCGGCAACTTCAAGCTTCTCATTCCAAGTAAATGGTGCTCAGGCTGTTGCATTTGAAGCTGATGGTCAGAATGATTTAACGGTAAACTCTGGTGTCTACTCAGTGACTGAACCTGCTGCTGCTGGATATGAGACTACATACAATAACTGTACGAATCTTGTCATCCCAAATGGTGGAACGGCGACTTGTACGATAACAAATAATGACATTCCTGGTCATTTGATTGTCCACAAAGTAACCAACCCTTCGTCTAATACAACCACGGTGTTTTCAATCACCGCGAACGGAGGAACTGTCGTCGGAAGCTCGACACGTCCGATTGTCGGAGGAGGTAGTGTTGATTACACAGTATATGCTGGAACTTACAATGTTTCCGAAGCAGCATTGGCCGGATGGGCCGAGGATGTTAGTAATTGTCAGAATGTTGTCATTGCACTTGGTGAGACTAAAGAATGTACCGTCACTAACACCAAGCTTGGTACAATTACCATTGTTAAAGACGCACAACCAAACGACCTTCAGAACTTCGCGTTTAGTGGTACGCTTGGAGCGTTTTCGCTCGACGATGATGCTGGTGTGGTAGGTGAGGATAATGTACTTTCATCAACTACAACATTCTCAAATCTTACTCCTGCTCAAAGCTATACAATAACTGAAACACAGCCAAATGCATTCTGGACAAATACAGGTATCGCTTGTGTTAATACAGGCACAGCTACGCCGTATCAGGTCCAGGTAAGTGGCGGAAGTGTCACTATCCCTATCACAGTTGGGGCTGATGTGACTTGTACTTTCACTAACGTCAAGCAGAGTCCTACTCGAACACTTGGTTTCTGGCAGACTCATACTGCCTATACTAGTGGAATCTTTAGCACGAATCTCGGTAGTGTTATGCCAATAGGAATTGCTCCTCATAAGGGTTCAATTACGACGACAAGTCAGCTCTTTGGTGGATTCTATGCTTCTATTCCGAAGACGACTTCTGGTGCAAAGAGAACTGACATTGACAAGGCACGAATACAGCTCTTGCAACAGCTCATAGCGGCAAAGCTTAACTGTGCTGCGTTTGGATGTGCCACCTCAGTGCAGACCTTGATTAGTACTGCTGATACTGCTTACGCTTCGGGTACAGTAGCTCAAATCTTGGCTTCAGCAAGTGCGCTTGATGCGTACAATAACAGTGGAGATACTATCATCATAGGATCTGCCGGAAATGCTACTCCCAAGACTTCTCAGAGTATCGCAGATCTTGTGTTCTGGAATCTTCCTTAGTCTACGGATTATCGATGGTGGCAATCAAAACAAAACACCCCTGTAGGGGTGTTTTGTTTTAGCCATTCATTACTTAGATTGAAGTTATTACTGAATATTCAGCTGATGTAGTTGCATTGCCTGACGCGTCCCGTGACTGGGGAAGAAGGTGATATACCGTTCCTGTGGCAAGTCCGGAAGCGGTCAATGAATGGTTTGTGCTTAGAGATGAGCTGCTTACGTTAAGGGAAGATGTACTGTTTACAGTTGATGTTCCGTAAAAGAGTTTAGAAGTAGCAAGCTCATTTGTGTTCCAATTGACTTTGATTGTTGAAGTTCCAACCACTGTGACTATGTTGCTGATAACTGGAGGTGTTACATCAGCTGTAGTCGTACTAGTGTTAAATGATGTGGCGTTAGAGATCGTTAGATTCCCCGCTTTATCGCGAGACACTGCTACTACATAGTAGGTAGTGCTGGCCGTAAGATTATTGAGACGTACCTTATGGCTCTTGCTGAAATCTCTATCAAAGATTCGAGTAGAGTTTGTAGATGTCGCCCCAACGAGTAGTCTGTTGTCTGTGCTTGTAGCAGAAGTCTGAACTACTACTGGAGTAGTTGTTCCGAAGAATACCGCACCTATTGTCTTTTCATTTGTATTCCATCGGACATTAGCCGTAGATGTACCCGTCACAACAACATTAAGGTTACTAATGACTGGAGCGATGGTGTCCGGAGTTGATGTGCCGTTTTGGCCAGTTAATTTCTTAAGAATTCCGAAAGGTATTCGGCAGTTGTCAGAAATCGATACTGTACCATTTACTTTGATCCAACCAGGGGCAATCAAGTGACCGAAGGCTCGAAGGCAACCATCCTCCTGATGGTTCTTTTCTTGCTTTTCCTGTTTGTCAGGCTTGTTTGAATTGTTTTCCTTAGCAAAGCCTGTCGCAGGAGCGACGATGAGGGCAAGTGCCAACATCGTTCCAACGATGGCTTTGGTTTGTGTTTGTAATGTTTTCATGTTGATATATATAGTTTAAAAACCCTGCTAACCCTGACACTTTGCTACGACGGGCTAGCCGGCTGACTCTTACAAGCTCTTTTTTGGTTTAATCAAGTTATAGTGCACAATGTAAGAGTGGGGCATATACTCCGTCTATCGCATATGAAGCAAGACCAAACAAAGAAACAGTTCATTGACCTTTATAACTCACTGTCTGACAGGCTGTTCCGCTATTGTCTTGTTCGAGTGTCAAATCGAGAACAGGCAGTAGATATAGTCCAGGACACCTTTTTAAGGTTTTGGGACGTACTGTCATCTGGCGAAAGTGAAATAAAGAACGCCCGAGCATTTCTGTATACCATTGCCACTAATCTTATAATAGATTGGTACAGAAAAAAGAAGTCAATTTCTTTGGATGTATTACTTCTGCCGGATGAGGAGGGAGGGGCTGGATTGCAGTTTGCCGACGATAGCTATCGACATATAGAGATAGGATCAGAGGCAAAGCTGGTCATTCAAAAAATAAGCAGCCTTGATCCAATATATCAGCAAGTTGTCTACTTGCGCTTTGTGGATGATTTGCCACCAAAAGAAATTGCAGAAATATTAAAACTGGACGCGAATGTAGTCTCTGTTCGAATAAATAGAGGTATCAAAGAATTACAGAAGTTGGTAATAGAGGACGAAAAAAACAAAATATCATGATGGATAAAAATTTAAAAAAAGGAATAAGGGAATTTGAGAAGGTTAAACTGACGCCGGGAGAAAAGCTGGCGATCTTTAATCGTGTCTCAACATATGCCGATAGTAATCCAGTGACAGGCGCGCTAAAAAGCCCATTTTTCGGGTGGACATTCGTTTTTGCACACGAAAGAATGCGTTATGTATATGCCAGTATTGCCATCACTTTAATTCTTGCCACCGGTGCCGGTACGGCCTTTGCCGCGGAGCGATCATTGCCTGGAGACTTTTTGTATCCAATAAAAATAAATGTAACTGAACCGGTTAAAGGTGCGTTGAAGGTTGGCAGCGAAGCGAAGATAAAATGGGAGGGCAATAAAGCAGTTAAAAGGCTTGAAGAGGCAGAGAAGCTTGCTGAAATGGGCCAATTGGATGAGGGTAAAAGACAGACTGTTGAAAGAGAGTTTGAAAAGAGTGCTGATACTTTCATCAAAAAGGTTGATGATCAAAATGAGGGAAACGGTCAGTCTGAATATGTAAATTCAGTACAGAAAAACTTTGAACAGGATGTTGAAATTCAACTTAAAAGGATAAATCAGAGAAAGGTACATTCATCAAAAGACCAGAAAGATGAAATAGATAATCTTGAAATAAAAGTAAAGGAAAAGATCAATTCATCCAAAGGAAATCATGGGAACAGAGATGAGAATTCAATTTAGGTTGCTGCAGAATTTCCCGCCACAAATCCTGTCGTCCAGCATAGCTGCAGGCTGTATCCTCCAGACGGCCTGTCGATGTTTAGAATGTCTCCAATGAGATAGAGGTTTGGAAAAAGACGTGAACGCATGGTTTTAAAATCAACCTCGTCGAGGACTACTCCGCCGCTGGTAATGATAGCCTTTTCGACGCCAAGGAGTTTATCTACTTGAAGTGGTACAGCTTTCAAGAGATTTATTAGTTTTAAGCGTGCTTCTCGAGTGATGCTGTTGCATTGAATTTCTGGGTCTATATTAGACAACTCTACAACAATAGGGGCGATAGCACTTGGAATGAGATTGGAGAGGGCATTTCGAAACTTCTTTTTGTCGTGTTCTTTGAATAATTGTTGGAGCTTGGTATTAAGTGCTCCATAATCTTGCGAAGGCAAAAGGTCGAGAGTGAGGGTAACATCTCCATATTTTAAAAGCTCACCAACATCTTTGCTCATGTTTAGTATGGTGGGACCACTGACACCTACATGGGTAAAAAGAATTTTACCTTTTTGAACACTCTGCTTTTCGTTGTTTTGAAAAACACTAATTTTGATGTCAGTAAGGCTTACTCCGGCAAGTCGTTTGACCCAGATATCTTTGACAGCTATCGGTACTAGTGACGGGGTGGGTTCAAGAACGGTGTGTCCAATATTTTTTAGCCAAGCATAGGCGTCGCCGGTAGAACCAGTTTCAGGGCGGGAGGTTCCTCCTGTTGCGATTATGATGGAGTGACCTCGTATCACTTTTCTATTTTTTAATTTAATACCGACTATTGCTTCATTTTCACTAACGATCTCGACTACTGGCGAATTAGAAAGCACTTCGACACTGTATTTCTTCATGTTTTCCACTAACACGTTCCATACAGATTCAGCTGAGTTTGAAACAGGGAATGTGCGTAATTCATTTTCTACTTTTGTGTTCATTCCACGAAGATGAAAGAAATCTAAGGTTTCCTTGACGCTCCATTGTGAAAAAGCAGAGAAAAGAAATTTACCGTTTTCTTTGAATTTTTCCAAAAGCTTACGATCGTCGAATTCGGAGTTGGTAACGTTGCATCTACCGCCGCCTGTGATGAGCAGTTTTTTGCCAAGAGAATCATTCTTTTCGATGAGAATAACTTTTGCTCCTTTTTCTGCAGCCGTGCCGGCGGCCATCATGCCTGCTGGTCCTCCGCCAACTACAATTACATCCCAGAGAGTTTTGTCGTTCACTCGGTTATCCTAGCAGAGAAGGAGGTTCGGCTCAATGTTAGGACTATTCAAGATTTATCTCTTGAATTTAAACACATATGTTGTACCATGACCCCGAACGCTTATCCATTCTGGAGAAGCACTGAACATCAAAAAAGGAGGGCTTATGCCAGCCAAAGAAAAACAGCTAGATATTTTGGATGCCAAGGGGCAACCTATTCTCAAGGGATCTATCGTCGGAATGATTGACCCATGTGGACACTGGAGCCGTTACCAGGGATTGGTGCTCGAACTTCGGTCGGATATCGAAGATCAGGGCTACACTGTGGCGGTCTTTTTTAACCGGGAAGTGGACCAATCGTACTTTTTTGCACGTCGTAGTCGCAGACTGCTGCCTGTACGTGAATGGGATCGTGAGTTTCTCCAGCAGTGCGTGAAAGGCGACACTTCCTTTCTTCTTGTGGATGATGCGTGGAAGAAATGTCCGCGCGTTATTTTCTTCCGACCGAAGGAGCTGGCCGTCCAAGGAGACTGGAAGATCAAAACTCTCGCCAAACGCCTTTTTGGAAATAGTTATCATCGGCTGTATCTTTTGTCGGCAGGGCTCCCTTCATCGCCGAGTGCCTATCAGTGCTGGCTTGAAGGTTGTGCGGCACCAGCCACTCGGACGGCTCTTTTCAATGTGTGCGGCTCTGTCTATCCTATGTACACGTGCGAAGCCTGCTTTTCCAAAAACAACGGTTTTTGTGGCGACGATCTTCCTCCGATGAAAAAACCAATGTTGGCAGTTGACGGCACACCCATCCTGATCAAATAGGGAGGGATCGTAAGTGTCCATCCAACAAAGAACTGCTCACCGATTTTTCGGTGGGCAGTTTTTCATGATAGATTAATACTATTCCTAGAGAATATATGTTGATTAATTTAACCAGCTTTAATATGAATTACAATCCTGTCGGGTGGTTTGAAATTCCAGTGACAGATTTGGACAGGGCAACGAAGTTTTATGAGATTCTTTTAGGTATTAAATTGAGACGACAGGATGTGCCGGGATATGAGATGGTGTGGTTCCCGAGAGATGAGAATGTTAAGGGTATAAGTGGGGCTTTGATGAAGGGAGATGGATATCATCCAGGAGACAAGGGACCAGTTATTTATTTCACTTGTCCTGACATTGAGGTGGGACTTCAGCGTGCCGAAGCTGCTGGTGGAAAAATAAAACTTCATAAGAAAGATATTGGTGAAGCGGGATGTATTGGCTGGCTGTGGGATAGTGAAGGAAATATTATTGCCTTACATACGGTCAAAACAAAGTAGCGCTGATAAGTGGGCTTTTTTCGCTGAATAGTATATAGTGGTAGTCATGGCAAAAAGAATAACCGGCGTGGGTAAGAAAAGGACTTCACGCTCAAAGAAAACAAAAAAGCGTCTTGCAATAAAAAACGCTCGACCAGTCAAAAAGAATCGTGCTGGCGGTAAAAGCGGCAAGTAGTTTTACAAAAGCACCCTTAGGGGTGTTTTTGCGTGATGAAAAATGGGCCTTAAATTAGGCCTTTTTCACTATACACAGCAGTAAAATCAATTCCAATATATAATATAAGGATATATGATGAATGACATCACAACTTCAGTTACGCCAGAGATTCTCACGAAAAAAAGAATATTAATCGTTGAGGACGATCCTTTTCTTGGAAAAATACTACTTGATCGTTTACAAGCGGTTGGAGCAGAGACGACATTAATAGATAGGGGTGATACCGCATGGGTAGAAATACAGAAAACTTCTCCAGAAGCTATACTTTTGGATATTCAATTGCCGGCCATGGATGGTTTTCAGATTCTTGAGGCTATGAGGGCAAATGATGGTACAAAGAATATTCCTGTTATTATCATTTCAAATTTTAATCAGCCAAAAGATGAAGAGCGTGGAGCGAAGCTCGGTGCTCAGTATTTGGTGAAGGCGTTGGTTACTCCGGATGATATTGTTGAAGCCGTTCGAAAACTTTTTATTTCCAGCAATTAATATAGATGAATAATAATCAAATTGCCGTATTCGGTGGAGGATGTTTCTGGTGCACAGAAGCTGTGTTCAAGATGCTCAAAGGTATTGTTTCTGTAACCCCAGGCTACTCAGGTGGAAAGACCGATAATCCTACATATTTAGATGTATCAGCTGGTATGACAGAACATATTGAAGTGATCAAAATTGAATTTGATCCAGCGCTCATTTCTTTCCGTGATCTCCTTACGGTATTTTTCGGTACTCATGATCCGACAACTACAAATAGGCAGGGTAATGATGTCGGTACTCAATATCGTTCTGCAATTCTTTACACAAGTGAAGAACAAAAAGAGGAAGCTGAGACTTTTATAAAAGAAATCAATGATTCAAATGTAGATGGGAAGGGTATTGTCACTGAAGTTGTACCATTCAAAAAGTTCTATGATGCTGAAGAATACCATCAAGACTATTACTCAAAGAATCCTTCGAATCATTATTGCGAAATTATTATCAATCCAAAATTGCAAAAGGTTCAGGAAAAGTTTGCTGATTTACTAAAAGCTCACAAATAGAGAAAGATAAAAAAACAAATGAAGGCCTCATGAAGCCTTCATTTGTTTTTTTGTCACCAATCCCTCATGAGCACGTCATGAGGAATGCAAAAGGTCGTTCGGTGTGTTTAACTTTAAATCTAATTATTAAAACTATGAAATTATTATCAAATAAAATGGCTCGTGCGGTATTTGGTGGAGTTATGGCTTTTAGCTTTGTGCTCGGGGCTGTTTTTCTCCCGTCGAGTGCGTCAGCAGCGCTGTTAACGCGACAACTTCAATTCGGAATGAGCGGTAGTGATGTTTCGGATTTGCAGGTGTTCTTGGCTGCAGACCGAACGATCTATCCTCAGGGTTTGGTGACGGGCTACTTTGGTTCTCTTACCAGGGCAGCTGTCATGAACTTTCAGGTAAGAAATGGGATTTCTCCCGTCGGTAGGGTTGGACCTCAGACACTTGCTGTTATTAATGCCCAAATGGGCACAGGAGCGGTAGTTGGAACTGACAGACGAGCTCCTGCTATTGGTCCTGTAGGCATCACCACAGCATCTTCAGCCGCGACATTCGTATGGAACACAGATGAGAATTCATCAGCCGTCCTCTATTACAGTACCAATCCTATGATGCTGGTTGAAGGAAGTGTTGTCTCAGGTGTTGCGATATCAGGTACGTCGGTGATTGCCAACCTCGATCTTCGTAGCTTGCATAGTGTTACTTTGACGGGACTTCAGTCAAACACAAGGTATTACTATGTTGTCCTAGTCAAGGACGCTTCCGGAAATGAAAGTATCACATGGCCCGCACTCTTTCAGACAAACCAATAATTAAATATTCTGAATAACAAACAATCATCGGCCTAAGGGTCGGTGATTGTTTGTTTATG
>JAZKIM010000008.1:0-47319 GCA_040384865.1 Patescibacteria group bacterium | reverse complement strand
AAGTTGGATGAAAATGAATTCGGTATACTATATGAGTATGAATTCTTACGAGGTGTACATACTTAAGTGTGCTGATGAATCATTGTATATAGGGATAACTACAAATCTAGAAAGACGATTAGCGGAGCATAACTTGTCAAAACGTGGGGCAAAATATACTAAAGCCCGTCGACCTGTTGAATTGGTATACAGTGAAAAGTATGAGACGAGAGGCGTAGCCTCAAAAAGGGAATATGAGCTGAAGCAACTAACAAGACAGCAGAAAATCGATCTCTACACCTCCAAATAGCAGCACTTGCAGCCACCTTCATAAAGGCTTAATGTTAGTTATGCATAATAAGAGGCGTAAGAATAACAGCCAATCAGTTACGGCCAATCTGTTGATTAAGTCCAAATTAATACGTATTAACCTTGTAAATACATGAAAATTCTCATCATCGAAGACGACATCAGATTGGCACAGGCATTGAAAAGGGGTCTCGAACAGGAAAGTTACGCGGTAGATATCCTAAATGACGGTATAGAAGGTGAAAAGCGCATGCTCCTTAACCATACTGATTATGATTTGCTTATCCTTGATCTTACTCTGCCAGGGAAGGATGGGTTTGAAATTTGTACCCATTTGCGACAGCAAAATATTAATTTACCGATCCTCATTCTCACAGGACATGTTGGTACAGAGGACAAGGTGCGTGCTCTCGATAGCGGCGCTGACGACTACCTTACGAAGCCATTTTCCGTGTCTGAGCTCGCTGCAAGAGCGCGTGCGCTGATGCGACGTCAGAAAGAAACAGTAACCCCTGAGCTCACAGTGGAAGATATAGTTCTCAATCCAAGCAGTAAGAAAGTATATCGTGCTGGAAAGGAAGTAAAACTTACCTTGAAAGAATTCTCAATCCTTGAATATTTCATGAGAAATCCAGGACAGGTAATTATGCGTGATCAACTTCTTGATCATGTTTGGGACTTTAATTTTCGCGGTTTCAGCAATGTCGTCGATGTTCATATCACGAATTTGCGAAAGAAACTCAATAAAGGAAAAATGAGAAATATTCTTGAAACTATACGCGGCGTTGGTTATCGACTATCATCATAGCCCATGAACGATAAGCAAAACACCCTATCATTTTCAGCCGAACGCTTCCTTGATGCAGTCAGTGATTGCGCTTTTGTTTTGGATTACAAATTTAATTGCCTTTATATAAACGAAGGCGCGTTGCGCGCTCTTGATTTAGGAAAAAAAGGAATGTCAGAAGTGTTGGGAAAGAACCTGCTTAAACTTAAACCCAGGTTTGCAAGTTCTCTCCTGTATAAGAAATGTCTTGAGGCAAAATCAGAAAATATGCCAATAGTGTTTGATGAGTATGTTTCGCACATAGAGCGCTGGTTTAAATGTAGAATATATCCTTCAGGAGACATGCTCCTCATTTTAATGAGGGATAATACGGATGAGCTGGCTATATTCAGTCAAATAAAAGAGAGCGAGGAATATCACCGAACTCTTATCGAAAACGTAAAGGATTATGCTATCTTTGTTTTGGATATCAAGGGTAAGATTAGGACTTGGAACAAGGGCGCTGAGCGATTATTGGGATACTCTGCGGAAGAGGTGCTTGGAAAAACTCCATTTATTTTTTACAGTAAAGATGGTAGGAAAGTAGGCATGGACATGAGGCAGTTGCAGCAGGTAAAACTAGAGGGAAAATTTGAACAGGAGGGTTGGTGGGTCCGAAAAGACGGCACACAATTTTGGGCAAACGAAATCCTCTCATATTTCAAAGATGAATCCGGTGGTATGAAAGGGTATACAAAAGTGGTGCGTGACATGACTGAACGAAAGAATACCGAAGAAATGCTTAAGCGATATACGAGAGATCTTGAGAGATCAACACGTGCTATAGAAACCGAGGTTGCAAAGGATGAAGCTTTACTTGATAGCATTGGTGAAGGAGTGATTGCGACCGATGAAACCGGCCGCATTGTTGTATTCAATCAGCAAGCACAGTCACTTCTTGGCTGGAGTCAGGAAGATGCTATTGGAGAGTTCTATCACAATGTCTGGAAGATTGAGGGCGAGGACGGAGAGGTTATCTCGAATACCAAGCGCCCTGTGGCTATGTCATTGAATAATGGTAAAAAGATAGTAAATTCCGCCTATTACTATTCTTCAGCGTATAGAAAGCCTTTTCCGGTTAGTATGACAAGCGCCCCTGTTGTACTTGAAGGAGAAACAATTGGTGCTGTAATGGTTTTTCGAGACATCAGCAAGGAAAAGGAAGTCGATCGCGCTAAAAGTGAATTTGTTTCATTAGCATCGCATCAGCTGCGAACACCTTTGACAGCCATCAAACTGTTTGTTGAGATGTTGCTCTTGAGTGGTGCATCAAATCTGACAAAGGAACAGCAAGAAATGCTTCAGAGCGTCAACGAGTCGAATGAGAAGATGATCAAATTAGTTGAAAACTTACTCGATGTCTCTCGTCTTGAAACAGGCGTATTGACAGTAAAGCTTGAGCAAGTGGTACTCAAGGAATTTATCATTGAAGTAGTGCATGAACTTCAGCCCGTTGCTAATTCTCATAAATGCAACCTCGTTCTTTCATTGCCTAGTACGGCTGGCACAAAGGTTACTACCGATCCAGTACTTCTTCGCCAGGTCCTTAATAACTTAATTAATAATGCCATAGCATATTCGCCAGATCGTCGGTGTAATATTTATATCGACGTTGCGGTAAATCCAGGCTTTCAATACCAAATAACTGTGCAAGATGAAGGAATTGGAATTCCAAAAGAAGCGCTGCCGAATATCTTTCAGCGATTCTATCGTGCCGACAATGCCGTAAAGGCTCGTACTGAGGGAAACGGTCTTGGATTATACATGTCCAAGATGATGACAGAAACTTTGGGAGGAAAAATCACCTGTGTGTCGAAATTGAATATAGGCACGACCTTTACGGTTACCTTTCCGCTCAGTAAGCCGCGGCACCCAGCGGTAAAACGGAGGGTAAGACTTTAGTTTTAATAAATACCAGATATGAATATCTTTGAAACAATCTTAGAAAGAAAGAAGATCCTTCTTGTCGAAGATGATCTACTCATTTCTCAGGCCTATCGTTTTGCACTTGGAGAAGCGGGTTTTGACGTATTGCTCGCCGATGATGGAAAAGAAGCGTTGGAAAAAATAAAGGCAGAGAAACCTGATCTTGTTCTTCTCGATGTAATCATGCCGCTTGTTAATGGTTTTGAGGTGCTGGAGCGATTAAAGAAGAGGGGAATGGAAGGAAAACCACCTGTCATTATGATTTCTAATTTAGGCCAAGCAGCTGATATAGCTCGTGGCAAGAAATTGGGAGCTGTCGATTTTTTGGTAAAATCGAACATTTCACTTAAGAGTATGGTAGAGACTGTTAAGAACTTCATGGAGTCTTAATCTGAAAAGATCACAATTGAGTTTGCCATCGTGTTTGGCAATTACAAATTTATTTTAAACTTTATGCTTACCACAATCGCAGTTATTCTTTTGGTGCTCTGGCTGCTCGGCCTCGTTTCCTCATATACCCTTGGAGGTTTTATCCATATCCTATTGGTCATTGCGATCGTGGTGTTCTTGGTCCGGCTTATACAGGGCAGAAATCCAATCGCTTAGGATGTAGCACTATATCATTAGTAATTAATGATTCCTTAATGATGTTCGTGTTATTGTTAACACCAAGGTGCAAAGAGCACCTCTCAGCTAATATAACTAAATATGTCTTCAACAGTAAAAAATACAATAGTGGTAGCGGTGGTGGTCATAGTGATCCTCGCCCTCTTTTTTGTGTTTAGAAATAAGTCGGATCAGGAGGCTGTAGTAGGTTCCGAGGATGGAACAAGTACAGTTTCATCTTCGGGTGGAACTAGTAACGGCGGTACAAATACATCAAATCCGTCCTCTCCAATCGGCATGAGTGATGAAACACTTAATACATTACTCGACAGCGCGTTGATTCGAGTGCCTAGCACTGGTATTGATGTAGCACTGACAAAGGGAACAGCAAATTTCACCAATGGAACTATTAAGGGTACCTTAACTCGAGGGAAGATCTTCGGTAAAATTCCAACTGAAAATGGTTATGACGTTTTCACCAACCTTGTCATCACTACGCAGAATTCAAGCTCATCGGTCAGTTACGTAGCGCTCTTCAAGGTTAGCGGTGGAATTGTCACTTACACATCCGCGGTAATGGTGGGAGATCGTGTGGTTGTTCAGGGAGTTTTGGCAATTGCCGACCCTAATGCGCCGTTGACTACCCCGCAGCAATATTTCAACAGCGACACTACATATATCCTAAACATCAATTACCTCGATCGAAAGAATGGTGAGTCTATTACCACAACTCCAACCGTCTCAAAAACAGTTCAGGCTAGAGTTAAGAATCATTTAGTGACGATATAAATCGATAGTTTGCAAAGGTTTTGGGAATGACAAAAGGGCGCATTAGTGCGCCTTTTGTCGTCATGTGTTGATAGGTGCTATAGAATATAAATGAATGAAGGCATATACTTAATATAACAACACGAGCGGTTGGCAAAACAACAAATGTTCAGATCAACAATTTCTCGAGCGCTGAATTACTGGAAGAAACTTGGCCCCGGCTTGATTACCGGTGCCGCCGATGATGATCCTTCTGGTATTGCAACGTATTCCCAAACGGGAGCATCGGCGGGCCCCCAGCTTATTTGGTTATCGCTTTTTACCTTTCCGTTGATGGCGGTTATTCAGGAAATGTGTGCTCGAATCGGTATGGTGACCGGTAGGGGTCTTGCTGCAAATATTAAAATATATTTTCCTCGACCCCTTCTCATTATTTGTACAATACTTCTTTTTATTGCAAATACTTTCAATATTGGAGCGGATCTTGGCGCTATGGCTGAAGCAACACGGCTGGTATTCCCATCACTTAATCAGGGATTGTTGGTTATAGGTTTTACCTTGTTTAGTTTGTTCCTTCAAATCTTCACTAGTTATAAGGCTTATGCCCAATATTTGAAATGGCTTACTATTATTCTATTCTCATATATATTGACCGCCTTTGCTATCGAGTTGGACTGGAGCTCTTTGTTTTATCATTTGATCGTTCCTCACCTTTCGTTCGATAAACAATCTCTTCTTCTTGTAGCCGCGATTCTCGGTACAACCATTTCCCCATATTTATTTTTCTGGCAAAGTTCTCAAGAGGTAGAGGAAAAAGAAGGAAAAAAAACTGTGAATTCAAAAGGTCAAAGACTTGTAGATGAAATCAGTTCCGCCGATATCTCTTCTATGCGCATCGATGTATGGACAGGTATGTTTGTTTCAAACCTGGTGATGTTCTTTATTATTGCAGTTTGTTCTGGCACTCTATTTGCGAGCGGTATTACTAACATTTCTACAGCAGCGGATGCCGCAGCTGCGCTGCTTCCATTGGCTGGCACCGGTGCATATCTTCTTTTTGCTCTGGGTATTATCGGTACAGGACTTCTGGCGGTCCCTGTCTTAGCAGGGTCAACGTCATATGCTATTGCCGAAACTATGAATTGGAAAGAAGGACTAGGTAGAAAATTTCAGCAAGCCCAGGCCTTTTATTGGGTACTTACAGCAGCGATGCTCGTCGGACTGATGCTTAATTTTATTGGGCTCGATCCTATAAAAGCTTTGATATATTCAGCCGTGGCAAATTGTCTGGTCGCCCCTGTTGTATTGGTTTTTGTGGTTCTTTTAAGTGGCAACAAGACCCTTATGGGTCAATGGGTAAGTGGGCGAATGAGCTCTGCTATAGGCTGGCTGCTAATAGGGATAATGTGGGTAGTCAGCATTTTAACGGTCATTTCTTTCTTTCGAGTCTAAGGACATCTTTACACAATTTTAATGAGGAGTAGTATAATGGGTCTATGGAATCAACAATGCAAAACAGCCCAAATGAGGCTACAAAGACAGTTTGGATTACAATCGGATCAATTATTATCATAATTCTTTTGGTGTGGGGTGGTATATACATGTACAATCATCGACCTGTAGGGGATAACATGAACGACGCTTCAACAACAGGGGCAACAACTACTCGACGCAATCTCGGTGAGGATGATCGTGTGGTGACAACAAATGAACGCGCAGCTGTAACAGTGTATCTTCAGTCACATATTAATCAGCTTTCAACAAAAAAGCCGGCAGCAGGGAAGTCTTTCGTAGTAAGTCTTGTGACAGTGGAAGCAGCAGGACGAGCGATAGTAGAGTACAGCGATGGCGTGACGCCGCACACAGCAGCAGTGTCGTACTCAATGGATGATTCAGGAAACGTTGTTATCAACAGTTTTGAGATTTTAGAGAAATAAAATAGTAGATGATGATAAACAAAAAGAGCCCCTCGGGGCTTTTTTGTTTATGTAAAGTTATCCCCACTCCCCTGCCCCTATTTATTGACAGGTGAACCATGGTTCACTTATACTATAATCATCCAAACAGGGATAAAAACTAATAACAAATATAAATACCATGACAAAAATGACACTTGTGTACAATATCAACAAAGAGCTTCGCAAAGTAAACGATCGTATCGATCAAAAGATTGTAAGGGGTGAATCATATGATCGGGAAGCGCGACGACACCGTGAACTTCGAACCCAGCTTCGACAGGTAGAGCGGGACGCTGCATTCAGTCGATCTTTCAGTCTAATGTCTTTTTTCTTCTAGTATTGCTCTGTCTTGTAACACTGACGTGATAAACTAGATAAATACTGCATGCTATTCGATACTTACAAACAAAAAATCATTTCGTTCTATAAGCAGAACAAGCGTGTCCCTGGTTATCAGGAGATCATGTCCCTTGTTGGTTTTAAGTCAAAGAATGCTGTCTATAAGCTTTTGAACAAACTTGTTGATGAAGGTGTCTTTACCAAAGATAGTCGAGGCAAGTTGATTCCTAATAAACTACACGGTGAAGTACCTGTGCTTGGTTTGGTGGAGGCGGGGTTACCAACTACAGCTGAAGAAGCAATGCTTGATACCATCAGTATTGATGAATTTTTAATAAATGAAAAAGCTACAACATATATGCTTGAAGTGAAAGGCCAATCAATGATTGATGCTCATATTGAAGAGGGCGATCTTGTGTTAGTTGAAAAGACGGAGAAAGCTAAAATCGGAGATATCGTTATTGCTGACGTTGACGGGGGTTGGACTATGAAATATTATCAGATTGATAAAAAAGGTCAGCCTTTTCTTCGACCTGCAAATGAGAGCTTTAAGGATATATACCCGGAAGAATATTTGAGGGTTGCTGCGATAGTAAAGGCCGTCATTCGAAAGTACTAATATGAAAAGAGATATACCGCAAAGAAGATACTGGCTTATAAAGTCGGAGGGAGATTGCTACTCTATAGATGATTTGAAAAGAGATAAGAAAACAGGCTGGAGCGGAATTCGTAATTATCAAGCAAGAAATTTTATGAGAGACGATATGCACGTCGGTGATCTCGTGTTGTTCTATCACTCTACCTCTGAACCAACAGGAATATACGGTGTAGCTAAGGTGGCATCTCAACCTCGTCTTGATCAAACTTCTGTAGACAGTAAAGATGAGCACTTTGATCCCTCAGCAGTAAAAAGAGAAAAGGAAATCGTCGAGGGAAAACGTCCTAAGCATGATCATTTGTGGATAATGGTGGATATGCAATTCGTTAAAAAGTTTGATAAGCCAATATCATTACAGGAAATGAAGATAGATTCCTTCCTTGAAGGAATGCCTGTATTGAAACGGGGAATGAGACTTTCGGTTCAGCCAGTATCTGAGAAACATTTTAATCACATTCAAAAGATTGCTTCTGCTGATTAAATTATGAAGGTGGTGTATAGTATAGGTATAACTTGACATCATTATGGATCGACGATCTCTCGAACCAGGCTTAATGCTATTCATAAAAAGGAAATTAGAAAACTCCGTACCGCTTCGCGAAATCACGGAGATGTTGTTGCGAGCGGGGTTTAGTGAAAAACAAATCAAAGAAGCGGTACGGGAAGTGTACAATAAGTTTCCTGATACACATCAAGATGTTGTTGCTTCAAATTCATTTCTCCCGCCACTTATAGAGAAGGTTAAAATCGAAGAAATTCGACGGACACCTACCACAACTATGTACCCTTCGGTAGAAAAGAAAGGTTTATTTTCTGGGCGTCTTCGCAGAAGGGATTTTATTTTGGGTTTCCTACTATTCTTTGCTGAGGGAATGATTCTTCTTTCTGTTATCATGGAAATATTAAACTTCATTATTCCAGAATTTAGTTCTTTTACGCGTGAAATTATTTTACCGGAGCATAATGGAATTTGGCTTCTTTTAATACCTCTTATATTAAGCCCTATTAGTATAATTCTCTTGTCTTTGATTGCTCGTCGTCTCCATGACTTGTCATTGCCAGGAGGAATAGCTTTTGCATTTCTTGTATTCTTTGTTAACCCTATGAATGGTGTTATATCCATGTACGGGGTAGTGGCACTTCAGGTGATGATGGCCATCATCTTTGTTATGTTGCTTGCTGTAAAGGGGGATACAAAGAATAACAAACACGGCACGCCGCCTCCAATAAAAGGGCCTTCTTTTGCTAGGATAATCAATATATAGTTTTCTGGCACAAATAGGTGTAGTATAATCAGCTAATGGAAACCTTGATCCATGCCGACATCTTCTTCCTCATTACCAGTATTGTAGTAGTATTTTTTGCAATTGTTGTCCTGGTGGCACTGTACTATGTAATTCACATCCTCCGCAGTGTGCGCTATGTAGTAGACAAGATAAGGTCAGAAAGCGATCATGTAAGTGAAGACATAGCTCAGTTGCGTGGACAGATCAAGGAGAGAGGATTAAAGTTTGGAACTATATTCCGCACGCTTGCAGCGTTCTCCATTGGCAAGGTAGGTACCCGGCGTCGCCGCATGTCAGATAAGCAGTCAAAATAATTAATATCAAATATATGGCAAAATCAAATCGAAGCTCTAAGGGAAAAGGTGATCAAGGGATAGTTGTGACAGGTATTATTGGTATAGCGGCAGCTGCAGCAGCAGGTGCCTATTTTCTTTACGGCACAAAAGACGGTAAGAAAATGCAGAAGAAAGTCCGAGGTTGGTCATTGAAAGCAAAGGGTGAAGTCCTCGAAAAGCTTGAGAACCTTAAGGAGGTTAATGAAGACGCTTATCATAAGACGGTTGACGCTGTTCTTAAGCGGTACGAAACTGTTAAAAGTGTTGACGCGGCTGAATTGGCTAGTATTGCAAAGGAGCTCAAGGGTCATTGGGCGAACATCCGAAAGGAATTAGAAGTAAAGACCAAGCCGGTAGCGAAGAAAAAGACAAATGCAAAGAAATCCGCGAAGTAATATGATTGGTAAGTCTGAGAGTGCTAAGGGTACTCCAAAACCAAAAGGTGCAGCCCAACCCGTTACCTCTTGGGGTAATGTAGCATCTTGGTATGACGACTATCTCTCAAATCCCGATTCATATCAAGAAAAGGTTGTATTGCCGAATCTCATGCGTATCATATCGCCGAGAAAAGGTGAACGAATTCTCGATCTTGCCTGTGGTCAGGGATTTTTTTCCGGAAAGTTTGCTGATGTTGGAGCGAAGGTGACAGGGGTGGACATCTCTTCGGAATTGGTGACGAAAGCGCGGGCGCGGCTCCGTGATATTGATTTTAGTGTCGCCCCTGCACATAAGTTGCCATTTGCGAACACGATGTTCGATACTGTTATCTGTGTTCTTGCTATCCAAAATATTGCCGAAATTGATCAGACCTTCGCTGAATGTAAACGAGTTCTTAAGCCTGGTGGACGCTTTGTCATGGTCCTCAATCACCCTGCTTTTCGAGTACCTCAGTCTTCGGATTGGTCATATGATGAAAAAACAAAGACACAGGGCAGGTTGGTTACAAAATATCTTTCTGAATCGAAGAACAAGATTGATATGCATCCAGGTGCTGACAAGAAGACATTTACCATTTCTTTCCACCGACCGCTTCAGGTATTTGTTAAGTTGTTGTCAAAAAACAATTTTGCCGTTACTCGTCTGGAAGAATGGATATCTCACAAGGTAAGTAAACCTGGCCCACGCGCGAATGCGGAGGACAAGGCTCGAAAAGAGATCCCTCTTTTTATGTGTATCGAGACAAAACTGATATCTTAAAAGTGTTGAAACAAGGGCTCTTCTGGCGTACAATGCGGGTATGGCATTCATTCGCCCTATTGTAATATTGCTCATATTCTTCGGGCTACTTTTTACGTTTCGAGTGCCTGTACAGAACACGGGCTACAATATAAGTCACTCTATTATTGAGCCGACAAAGGCTTTCTTTCAGCGACTAGCAACGGCTACAAGTAGTATTACAGGATATTCATCCTTACCAGGGATGAATAACGGACCGTATCCACAAGGTCTTAATTCTTCTGCTACCTCTTCAAACTCTGTAAGGGCAACTTCGACTTCAGCTGTTGTTGTAACTTCGGTTGATAAGCTGCCACCAGTAAAATCAGATATTGCTTCGTATAATAATTCGGCGTTAACTGTTCAGGGTATTATTGATAGGACAAATGCCGAGCGTACAAAGAAGGGTATTACGACGCTTTCTCATAATGTTAAACTGGATAAATCTGCTGAAGCGAAGTTGGAAGACATGTTTAGTAATCAATATTTCGAACATGTCTCACCTTCGGGTACTAGTGTGTCCGATTTAGTTAATAAGGCCGGGTACACCTATATTGTCGTAGGGGAAAATCTTGCCTTGGGAAATTTCGGAGGAGATGCCAATGTCATTCTTGCTTGGATGAATAGCCCAGGGCATCGAGCGAATATTCTTGATGTACGATATCAGGAAATAGGTGTAGCTGTTGGGCGTGGTGTATATGAGGGAAAACAGCAATGGCTCGCTGTCCAACATTTTGGAAAACCATTAACAGCTTGCCCTGCAATTGATGCTCAGCTTAAGTCGAGTATTGATTCTGCTCAGGCTGATCTTCGTACACGAGAACAACAGATTAATGATTTGAAGAAGATCATAGACAGTTCAAGCTCTGACGACCCATCTTACGAAAGTAATGTTCAGCAGTATAATAACTTAGCACAGGAATATAATCGTCGACTTGATGCATTTAAGACTGCGGTCGAGCATTATAATCAATCAGTGCAAGCATTTAACACCTGCGCCGGATTACAAAATTAATTAACTACAGAACTAATGAATACTTACAATCTCATGGCAAAAGTTTCATTTATAGATATTGCCAATTCAATTCCGGCTGCTTTTTATACATTCACCTGGTCTTCTGCATTTGATATTGTCATTGCAGCCTTCTTCATATACGTCCTCTTGGTATTCATCAAGCAAACACAAAGTTACTTTATTTTCAATACAATAGCCGTTCTTCTTGTGGTCAGCTATTTTGCCCAGCTGTTCAACCTTAGCCTAACTATTCGTCTTTTTCAGCCAATTCTTACTTTCTTCCTCGTCATTTTCGTCATTGTATTCCAGCGCGAGATTAGAAGGTTCTTTCGATGGTTTACACTCTCTCGCCAGACATTAAGTAGGACCGCTGCTAATCTTTCTTCGGAAATTTCTGGCATCATTGTCCATGCTGTTCAAGATATGGCAAAACTAAAGATGGGTGCGCTCATTGTCCTTTCCGGAGACTATCCGCTCGACGATACCATTGAGGGCGGTTTTGCCCTTGATGGAAAGATTTCCTCACCACTCATCCTCAGTATTTTCGACCATACTACGCCAGGACACGATGGCGCTATGATAATCGAAGGTAAGCGCATCAAGCGATTCGGCGTCCATCTTCCGTTAGCTGAAGATTTCAAAGGCTTCGCCACAATGGGAACTCGTCATCGAGCAGCTATCGGTATTAGTGAAAGAACGGACTCGCTTGCTGTGGTTGTTTCAGAAGAACGAGGTACCATCTCAGTTTCTGAAGGTGGAAAGATCCGTTTACTTCAGAATGCTGGTGAACTCGATGATGTCATTAAGAAATTTCTTAAAGAAAATGGAGAAGATGATATGGACACACCAAATATCTGGAAATATATGCTCCTTCACAATTTCTACTTAAAAGTCATTGCTATCGGCGCAGCAATTATTCTTTGGTTTGCTTTGGTCGTGTAAATTAAAGCTCTACGCAAACGGTGAGATACTCTCTTTTTCGTGGCCTGGAAGACCGTCTGGCCGTATCTTTATGGCATAGCGGATACCCAAGAGCATGATGAGGCCAAGGATGATGAAAGTGAATCGTAAATCAATGAAAATAAGTAGGAGGCTGACTAGTGGAGTGACTATGAAAGGTAGTGATCTAGTAAGTCTGTAGAGACTAATGAATCCGGTACTGTTGGCGTGCACGTGTTTGAAAAAAAAGCTTTCACTTGCCACCTCCACAATACTTGCACCAATACGGCTAGTAAAGAGTATTGCTGCCCATAGTGCAAAACTTCTTTCCTGGATGAAGGGAATGATCATGCTCGTTCCTGCAATTATCAAAAAGCCGAATATGAGTAGGTACTTTTCGTCTCGATGTGCATCTGCTAGGCGGCCGACAGGAATTTGCAAAAGCAGGAATGGCAACAACATGATGCTGAATAAGAGCCCAATCTCTGACCAGGCAAAACCTATGGTCTCGCGAAGATAGAGAGGCATGAATATGACCATCCAGCAGTAGAAGAGGTTTAAGAGGAAATTGTCGACGAATACGTCAAAAATATTTCGATGGTGATAGAACTTAAGAAGTACTTCTTTAATGTGTAATCGAGGGTAATATGGATCCTCGAACTTTCGGAAGTTTGATACCATTATGATAATAAAAGGCACTAAAAAAACAGCAGCAATAAGATAAAGTTTCCAATAGTCTGGACGACTGAGAATTAGGCCGACGATAAACGGCGTGACAATTGCGGGAATGGTGACCATTGTAAGGTATATGCCGCGAATACTACCCATTTCTTCAGGGGGAGTATATTTCTCCAGAAATATATCGATGCAGTAAACGATGACAGGAGCAATACCCTGGCAAGCTATGAAGATGAGGAGTACTGCTGGGGTCCAGCTGATCCAAGCTAACCCAAGAAGAAGAAGGCCAGTGGCCGAGGTAAGTGCAATGGTTAGTTTGAAATTTCCAAATCTTCGCAGAAGAGTCGGTGCAATGGAATAAATTAAGACATTGAGTAATGCTCCCAACGCAAAGATGTAGCTTACATTTTCAGTACCGACATGGGTTTCAATATAGGTTGAGTTTATGAAGTATATGAAATATGAACTGAAGGAAAAAAGTAAGGTAGCGACAAAAAGGGTAAGAAAGACTTTAACACCACGTAATTTATTGAGGGTATTTTCCATGAGATACATTTTAACATAGCTTTAACGGTCAGACAGAATCCTCTTTTGCATAGGATAGGGGTATACCTACTTGTAGATAAAATGGTAGGGAAAAGATACCCACCTAAACTTATGGTTCAAAGATTGTCTATTAGTACCTACAGAGTCGAGTTTTTTACACACAAATCATCACCGGAATGATGATTGGTCTCTTTGCTGTTTGCTGCAAGATGAACTTACTGAGAGACTCTGATACCGCATCTTTCACAATGTCGATGTTAATAGGGTGCATGCTTTCTGTTGTTCTCTCTACGGTATTTTTGACGAGGAACCTGATATCTCTAAGGAGCTCTTGTGATTCTCGAAGATATACTGAACCTCGAGAGATGATGTCTGGAGATTTCTTTAACTTGCCTGTGGAAGCGTTGATGAGGGCAACAACCATATAAATACCATCCTGAGACAATATTTGTCGATCGCGGATAACGACATCTTGTACTTCTCCAATGGTGAAGCCATCTACCATGACCATGTTGTCAGGAGCCTTTACAGGAAGTCGGACCATCTTTGTTCCTCCCTCTACGATCTCAATGATAGATCCGTCGTCAGGAATGATCACGTGATCCTTTGCTAAGCCAAGCTGAACAGCAAGTTCTGCGTGAAGCTTGAGCATATAGTGGTGTCCGTGAACTGGGATGAAGAAGGCGGGCTTAAGTTTTCGGTGAAGCCACTCGATCTCACCTCTGTTGCCGTGACCTGTTGAGTGAATATAAACATCTGATGTTCGATAATGCATAATGCTTGCTCCTCTTCGTGCAATACCGTCTTTCAAGCGTTGAACTGATTTTTCATTTCCAGGAATAATTGAAGACGAAAGAAGGACAGTGTCTCGGTCATTAAGTTGAAAGTGTTTGTAACTATTGCTAACTAATCGGTCAAGGAATGAGAAATCTTCACCCTGAGCTCCTGTGGCCAGCACCACCACGCGATCAGGGGGATAGTTACCAATATCTTCAGGTCGGATGATGACATCTTTTCCAACTTTCAATATGCCAGCGAAGATGATCATATCGATATTGTTCTTCATGCTCCGTCCTTCAATGACTAGTTTTTTGCCATATTTTTCGCAGACGCGAACAATATGTGCCACACGATGAACATGTGATGCGAACATCGCCATGATGAGACGACCCTTGATGCTCTTGACGATTTCTTCGAGGTTTTCATGAACGATATGTTCCGGTGTAGAAAAGCCGGGGTTTTCAATATTTGTAGAGTCGGCCATGAGAAGTAGTACCTTTTCTTTATCGAAGACGCCATATGCCTCTTCTTCCTCGAGATTAACCTTTCCGTCTACGTGAGTAAGTTTGAAGTCTCCAGGGTTGACGATATATCCGTACGGGGTATTGATAGCTACACCCATACAGTCAGGAATACTATGCGTTACACCGAAGAATCGAACTGAAATGTTTCCAACTTTGATCTGTTCATTACCTTCAATGATACGATAGTCGATCGGAGCTAGGTGTGGAAATTCTGCTTGTCGCTTCTTCAACATGAGTGAAGTAAGGTTTCTTGTATATAGAGGTGGGTTACCTATACGGTCCATGATGAATGGAAGTGCGCCAATATGGTCGAGGTGACCGTGTGTAATGAAAATCGCTCGGATCTTGTGTCGTCTTTCTTCAAGATATTTTGTGTTTGGTAAAATATAGTCGATGCCAGGGGTATCGCTATCTTTGAATTTAAATCCCGCATCGATGATGATAATATCTTCACCGATTTCAACGACGGTCATGTTCATACCCACTTCCTCCACGCCTCCAAGAGGAACAATTCGGATACTTTCGCCGACAGGGGGAATGATGGAGACTTCGTCAGATTGCTGTTGACCGGGTCGGCGCACAGAAGTGGCGCTGCCTCGCTGAGGTGGACGAGAGGGTCGTCTCATACCGCGAACACCACCGCGACTCTGAGGCCGACGGGTATTGTTATTGCTTCCTCCTGGGGTGTGTGGGGCTTGCGGGTGGTGTTGTACCTGTGGGGTAGTCGTCATTGGTGTAGTTTCGCCTTTGAACTCGGCCATGGCGTCGGTATGAGCGATGTGCTGTGCTGCTGATGCGCTTGAAAGCGGTCTTTGAGGACGATCATTGAATGTTCTGATGTTTTTCATGTTGATGTAATAATGTTAATTTTTAATTTTTTTTTAATACGTAAATTTATTTTCTATTTCTGTCTTACAAAAATATTCCATATCTTTTCTGTCTCCACATACCACTGATTGACGTTCATAAATCTTTCAGAAGGCGAGGTGATGTTTGATATTAAAACATTCTGTAATTCCTCGGGTACGATGTAGATATATTGAGGTGAATAAAGGAAGACTGCCGGAATGTCCGTGGCAACTTCTTTCTCAAACCCCTGATAGGCAATATCCCGAATGGTACTTGAAGCATTACTGCGAGCTTGCTCAAGAAACTTATCCGCCTTGAGATTGGTATAGAGGGCAATGTTCAAGCCGGGATAGTTTCTTTGTGATGAGTGCCAGAATGGATAAAGATCAAGGTCTCGTCCGATGGCTGTTCCAAAAAGGAGTGTGTCGTATTTACGAGTACGAATGATTTTTTGGTTTAAATCAGACGATTCGAATATTTCAAGAGATACATCTGCGCCGATTGCTTTCCATTGCGCCGCCACAAGTTCCGCTGTTCGCTTTAGTTCAGGGACGTTCGAGGTGGAGATACTGAACTTTAAAATTTCAGTTGTACTCTTTGTACCAGATTTTGTTACTTTTTCCAAGACCCCGTCGGTGTTAGCTTTCCATCCTTTGTTTGCGAGTAGTGCCTTTGCTTTTTCAATGTTTGTTGAAAGTGAAGTGTTGGAGGTTGAAGTCGCTGAAGAATTTGTTGCGGGTATGAAATCTTCACCGACGAACCCAGCAGGAATTGGTCCTGTTGCCGCCAAACCAAATCCATAAAGAATATCTTGAATCAGAGCATTACGATCAACAGTTATGTTAAGTGCCTGTCGCACCTCTGTGTTCAAAAGTACAGGTGCATTGCTCTCGTTGAAGAATATAGCAAAGGTGCGCGGGAGAGGAATGCGCTTGACGGTGCCATCAGCAAGGGCAAGACGCTGTGCAGATTCAGGAGAGATACCTCCGATCGTATTGATATCGCCACCCTTGTAGGCATTAACGGCCGATTCTTCGTTATTGAAAAATCTAATAATTAGGTGGCCGATATGAGGACGGCCGAGTACATAATCATCGAAGGGAACAAGGTCGTAATATTCATAAAGACCTGAACTGTTTTTACCACTGCTTTTAACCCTGTATGGTCCAGAACCAATCGGCTCTTGATTGTATGTACTGTGAGAAAATAGATTAGGTTCAACGTCGTTCCATAGATGCTTTGGAAGGATGCCTAGGGTGAGATTCTCACTGAATCCTGCGTACTGCGTCTTGATGGTGAATCGCACTTCCTTCTCGCTCACTTTTTCTAGTGTTACACCGCTCCAGCTTGCAGCCTTCGGGCTGTTTATTACAGGGTCATTGATCTTTTCAATAGTGAAAAGGACATCGTCTGCAGTGACAGCTGTTCCGTCGTGAAAGGTTGCATTGTCTCGAATGATAATGTCGTACGTTTTGCCATCATCTGAAAGAGTCACTGATTTTGCAAGATCGGGCTGTAAGCCGTTTGCAGTTGCTCGAAGAAGACCAGAATATACCAATGCTGAAACATCTTTGTCTGCGTCGGTGTAGGCCAAAACAGGGTTTATGGATGTAGCGTAGCCGATAACCCCTTCTTCTATTGTCCCACCATTGACAGGTACTACTGTCATGTATTTCTCACTATATGAGTTGACTATGTAAAATGCACTAAAAATGAAGAGTACTCCGAAGAAACCGAATACGGTTTTTTCAGTCGTTCCCAATGATCTTATATTGTGCTGTAAACGCGCAAAGAAAGAAGGTGAAGGTATGTCGTTGTTCACGAAAGTTAGAAGTGAAGGTCGAAATAAATAGACTATCTGAGAATACTGCCTATGCGTCCAAGTATATCAATTTAAGCCTGGAGCGCCAAGACAGCAGAAATGACGAATAGTATTGCCAATACAATAGTGGCGGTAAAGAGGAACTTCTCAAAACCACGGCGTGTCCTCCAAGTAGAGACTGAGTCGCTGGCACCAAAAGCGCCACCGGCGTTTGCGTCGGACTGCTGGAGTAACACCGCTACCGTAAGAAGTACGGCAAGGCCGATCTGGATGTAGGGGAGAAAGGCTGAAATTGCTGTCATTGCCTAATGATACTAGCATATTGATTCAAATTGTCCAGAAATGAAAAGACCCCGCCCTCTACACAGTTTCTGAAATACTGTGAGTGGGGCGGGGTCACTTGTGGGGAACTACCTCATCATTTCTGACGTGGTGAGGGGTGGAGATTTTGGCTCGATGAGGAAGCCCCAGAGGATTGCGGGCCACATGATGGGGATAACCAAGGAGAGGCCAACCAGTATGCCGATTACTTCGAAAAAAATGAGGGTCAGTTCTCTTCCGACGCCTGTTTCATCGGGGTTTAGGAGGTTGGGTTCCGAAATTTCCTCAAGTCGTTCGTTGTCGGGGCCGAAGCTATGGAGCCAACAAATAGGCCTGTGGTCCATGAGCCAGTTGAATGCCTTGAACTTTCGAGTTGAGTGACGCGCCCATCCGCAAAGAAGGGTGTTGACGCTGATTAGTACGACGATGCCGCTGGCGATTTTAAGCCAGAGTAGGTAGTTCATTGTTTGTAAGGGGCAGGAGTTTGTTGTGGTTGTTTGTTCAGGGGTTCCGTACCCTGTTCCGAATTTAAGAGTACAACGAGAATATGTTTTTGTACAGAGATGAAAATATTGACCTTAATCTATATGGTATAATACTGGTCAACAACCATAACAAAATACAATCATGACCCCTACAATAATCATTGTCATTATACTTGCCATCATAATCTTATGGATCGTCGGTTCGTATAACCGTCTCGTTCGTTTAGTCAATCAGGCTAAGGAGGCTTGGGCAGACATTGAGGTTCAACTCAAGCGACGATATGATCTCATTCCAAACTTGGTTGCTACCGTTAAGGGCTATGCAACACACGAATCAACAGCTTTTGAAAAGGTAACAGCAGCTCGTGCGGCAGCTATCGGTGCATCATCAGGTGGTAGTATTGACGCTCAGGCAAAGGCGGAAGGGGAATTATCAGGTACATTGAAGTCACTTTTTGCCATTGCTGAGGCATATCCAGACTTGAAGGCTAATACAAACTTTCTTGAACTCCAGCGTGAACTTTCAGATACGGAGAATAAAATTCAAGCTTCTCGCCGGTTCTATAACGGCACAGTTCGTGATCTAAATATATCGATTGAGTCATTTCCATCAAACGTTATTGCTAAGTCATTCAACTTTGTCCCAATGTCACTCTTTGATATTGCGGACAATGATGCAGCACAGAACCCTGTCGAAGTGAAGTTTTAAAGGTAACGCATACCTAATATGACGACACTCTATACTCAGCAGTCTTCAAATATTTCCAAGACATATCTTCTCATGGCAACATTTCTTGCTGTGGTAATGGCTCTTGGGTATTTTGCTTCACAGTATTACGGTGATCCGTCAATCATCTACATTGCCGTAGTTTTTAGTGTTGTGATGAATATTAGTAGCTACTGGTTTGCGGATAAAATTGCTTTGGCGGTTTCCCGAGCGAAGCCGATCGACCCAGAACATAATGCAGAGCATCTTGAACTAAAGCGTCTAGTTGAGAACCTCTCCATTGCTGCAGGTCTTCCAGCCCCTCGTGTATATATCATCAGTGACCCTGCACCGAATGCCTTTGCCACAGGTCGTAATAAGGATCATGCGGCAATTGCTGTTACCTCAGGCTTGTTGAGTATGCTTAGCCGGTCAGAACTTGAGGGGGTACTGGCACATGAAATGGCACATATTGGTAATAAGGATATTCTCCTCTCAACCGTTGTCGTGGTGCTCGTTGGTTTCATCTCTATCCTTGCTGATATATTCTTACGTTCAGCAATATGGGGAGGAAACAGAGATAGTGATAATAAAGCGGGAGGAATTATGGCGATCATCGGTATCGTATTCATTGTCCTTTCGCCTATCATTGCGACCATTATTCAGCTTGCCATTTCACGACGTCGAGAATTCTTGGCTGATGCTACGGGCGCTCTCATTACGCGATATCCAGAAGGACTTGCAAGTGCGCTAAAAAGAATTTCTTCATATGAAGCACCTCTTGCTCATGCCTCTAATGCCACCGCCCATCTATATATTTCGAATCCTTTTGGTGCGAGAGCTATGAAGGGAGTTTCGCGCTTGTTTTTGACCCATCCTCCAGTTGAAGAGAGAATTAAGGCGTTGTTGGGCGATAAATACAGATAGTCTGATATAATTACTTCTATGAATGAAGCTGCTGTAGTGAAAGAAGGACAAAAGACCAGTAAGGAGTATCTTCTTGAAGAAATGCAGTGGCCGCCGCTTGAGCGAATACTTGTGGAGCACACGAGACATGGGGGCAACATTACATGGGGTGCTTGTTTGACGACTCGTGTACATATTTATAGTGGAGAATTGGATCAAATGTATGACTTTGACAAACAGATAAGCGAAGCCGATTACAGAATAATAAAATTGAAATTCAAAGAATTTGTTGAAAAAGATGTGAAAAATATTTTTGATAAATATCCAGCAAAGCAGCATGACGTGCCGGAAGAACTTAAGATCGCTGCTGATAAGTTGTACGCCATTGGAAATGAAATAATTGCTCGTTCAGAAGGAACATATGTCGATTCAACTGATATAAAAGTTGAAGGACAAGATGCGAAAGAGGATTAAGTTGTTAACTCAAAATTAAAATTGGAGAGATGCCAGAGCGGTCGAATGGGCGTCCCTGGAAAGGACGTATGCTGGAAACGGTATCAAGGGTTCGAATCCCTTTCTCTCCGCCAAAAACTGCTAGCTCGAGACGCGTATGTGTCTCGAGCTCAGTGTTTAAAGTAAATTCTGATACAATTGTCACATGATCAAATGGAATGAATATACCTGGTACTCGAAATGGGCTTCGTTGATATTTTTTATTCTTATTTTACCTATCCTTACTTTTTATATTGGCACTCAATATCAAGAAGCTAAATATGTTTCTAAAGTTGCTGTTTCTCAAAATATATTAGATAAATCAGTTAAACAATCGCCACTCGTCTCTTCCACATCAACTAACTTATATAGAGATGATTTGATTGAATTTCAATATCCTTCAGGATATTCAGTAAAGGATTCGTGGCCTGGTTCAGATTACGAGCAACTTGAGATTTCAAACGGAATTGTTACATTTTTTATTTCTGACGTCCCTGCTGGATTTGGAGACGATTGGTCCAGCTATGCCCCGTCAGAGAATTTTGCGGGATATAAGATCAGATATTTACAAAGCGGGCAGAGTTTCAGAATGGTTGCAAGTAAAGAGAGTGTTCCCTATTCCATTACAGCTGTTATCTCTAATGGAGAAGACGCGAGCAACTCGGAAATCAAAGCGGTATTTCAAAACATCTTACGTTCGCTTAAGGAAATCTAACGTAAACTATTTTTACATCACTCGACACGCGTCGACACCTATTTAGAAAAAATGCTAAACTAACCTTACAGGCCCTAACCGAGAAAGGTTCTAACTCGAGACGCCCCGCCATTGACAGCTAGCTCGACATGCGTCAGGGCAATAGATCGATAGACTTGCATAGCTACGGAATCTAACGAAAAGCGATATAATAAAGAAATATGGAAGGCTTTTCTCAAACCGATCCTATTGAACCCAAAAGACCTGCTTTAAAAGAAGGAGTTGATCATGTATTTAATCAGAATCCAGAACTTGCAGCGATCGGAACAAAAGAACAATATGCAGCTTATCTAGAAAGTATTTTTCCTGAAAGTAAGATTAGAGATATTGTATATCATGGCACTGCATTAAAAGAAAAAATTGGATCTTTTGATTTTTCAAAAAGTAATTTTGCAAAAGCAGTTTTCTTTACCGACAATTTAGATTTTGCCAAGCAGTTCGCTTTTGATGACGTTAGGAACGGAAGCGTTCAGGAACAGCTTCTTAATGCTAAAAATCCTTTTGACTTTACTAATCCAGAACATATTGAGGAAATCAGAGAAATAATCACACAGCTAGTAAGTGAAGGATATAAATCCCCAACTATGGATTTTAATAATAGTTCACCTTCGATTTTTAATGGTAATGAGCTTATTCAAAATCCTTCGCAAAGTGACTTCGTAGACCATTATATGTGGAGACTAAGAAATGGATCTTGGCGAATTATTGAAACAGATAGGGTAGTTGATTTTATATCTCAGAAATACGATTCAATTAAAATCACAGAGAGGGGCAGTACAAATGTGGCTGTATTTTCTAAAGAGCAAATTCATGTTTTAGGGTCAAATAAAGATCTTGAGGGGTTTAAAAAGTCAGTTGACGAAACTAAATAAAAGTAGATGATTTTTATCGCTCGAGACGCGTCGATTTGAAATCCAAAAAGATGCTAAAATAGCTATGCAAAACAACCGATTCGTCGCATAGTCCTGTTGAGCATTGTAAAAAACTTTAGAATTTCTTTAACTTCCCTTCATCCCCAAACTGTTACCATAATAACTATGGAAGAAAATAGTATTGCTGAAGCACCCTTGAGTACAGATATTATAAAGGAAAAGATTTATATTATTAGGGGCAAGAAAATAATGTTTGATAAGGATTTAGCCATGTTATATGGTGTCCCTACAAAAAGACTGAACGAAGCAGTTAAAAGAAATATAAAAAGATTTCCTGACGATTTTATGTTTCAGTTGAATAAGCAGGAAATTGAGATGTTTTCAAGGTCGCAAATTGCGACCTTGAAACGAGGGAGCGGTAGTAATGTAAAATATGCTCCCTTAGCTTTTACCGAACAAGGTATCGCAATGCTTTCAAGTATCTTAAACAGCGATAGAGCTATATCGGTAAATATCCAAATTATCAGGGTTTTCACAAAACTTCGAGAGATGATTGATAACTATAAAGAACTTCGCGAAAAAGTAGAGGAAATGGAAAAGAATAACGAAACTAACTTTAAGGAGATATTCAGGGTACTTAGGGCAATATTAAGTGAAGAAGAGAAGCCGAAGAATAAAATAGGATTTTCAATAGACTAGTTAATTTGATGAAAAAGTGACACTCAACTGTAACGTTACACCGTCAAATACTGTAACTTTTGTCACTTTTTTCCAAAAAGAACTATATCTTACAACAAATTCAGTTTTTGGGCTTTTAGAAAATGAGATATTCAAACATAACGTTTTTGTGTCTCATCTTGTTTCATTTACTTTGCTCGAGATATGTCGGCGTGGCATCATAAAAATCACCAAACGGACCTTACGGGGCAATGCCACCAAAAGTTCTAACGCGAAAGCCTCCGCCATTGACAGATAGCTCGACGTGGGTCGTAACGAAGTTTCTTGAGCTAGCTCAAGAAACCTGCCTATTTTGCCTCAACCAAACCCCGACCCGAAAATCGAAATAGTGGAATTAGAATAATAAATAGGCTTTTGGCTTGTAATTAATACATATCTGGGCTATTAGCTCCGACTTAAAATTCATAGTAAAATAATTACACCGTGAATGAATCCAACTTTACTCCCCGATCTGAGAATGGCCCTGACCCATTGGCTTTTACCTCCTTTGACCAATTTAGAAAAGATCATATTTATGGGGTGGTCATGACAAATCCGGCAATTAAAGGAAAAATCGAAGAAATAAAGAAATTGATAAAAGATGAGGCCGGGGAGAAAGAAGCTTTCGAAGCTGAGATCGAAGCTTTATCAAAAGAGCCAAGCGAAATAAGATTAAAAATAAGAGAACAAATAGAGCAGGAGGAAGGGGAGATAACTAAACTAAAACTTCTAATAGTAGAGATTCTTTCCTCGTGCCAGGAGAGAGGCTCTGAAATCTACTTATCCAATCTTTCGGAAGAAAAGAAGAGGGAATTCAGCGATCTCTGGTTCGCACTCAAAGACACCTTCGGTCATTTGAAAAATTGGGCAACCCTCGATGAAATCGTGGCAAAAGATTATGTCAGCCGAGCGAATGAGATAATTCTAAAACTAGAGGAATTCGATATTCATGAACAAGTTTTCTTGAAAGCCAGGAAGTTCTCTCAGGAATGGATCAATGTCAAATATCCTGAATCAGGAATTGAAATGAGTGATCCTCTTCTCATAAATCCCCGCGATGTGGACTATGAGGCCTATGTCAAAGATCCAGCATCTCTCCCTGTGAATACCCTCATATTAAATCCGGAAATGATTGATTTTGATTTTGAAAAAGCAGAATTTCTTGTTGTTAAATTACCTGAAATGCACGGAAAAAGAATATTCGAAGTATTGGAATATATAGCTCAAAAGTATAGTCGTGATTATCTTATCCCAGGTGCCGAATGTCACCTATGGTTCAAAGCCAATCCACAACGAAAGAATGCGGGCATCTTATTTGGTCGTGATTATCTAGAGGTAGGCTCCTCTGACTATTTGTATAATTTTCTTTTTGCCGGCTCTATTGCACATCTTAATCAAAAAGGTAAAGATGAAATAAAGGCTTTTTTATATAATATTGGCGATACGGTCGATAAAAAAGACAGAATGGATAATCTTAGTGAAGGTGAGCTTGAAACGTGGTGGGAACCTGGTATGGAAATAATTTTAATTAAGAGACAACATGAATAATCTTACGACAGTAATTATCAAAGGAAATCAAAAATTTATAGACAGGAACCCTGAGGCAGACAAATTTTATGAGGATATCAAGAAATTTTAGTATCGGCATGACCCACAGGCTTATGATTGTGGGGCGACCCATTTACCTATCTATAATCTGGAACCTCTTTTAATATAAATGGTTTAAATTTCCCTACAGACAATTCTACTGGTATTGAGTATTGTACTTTAGGAAATTTATCTTTACAGGTTACTGTGTCAGAAAATATCTTTTTTATCCTTTCTTTAAAGATTCGTAAGTCTAATTTAAAATATTTTTCAAGAATTTTCCCTAATAGTTCAAATGAGTGGGCGGCCATAAATTCATCATATCTTAAGCTGTACTCTATGACTGAATCGACCCTATCTGTATTTTGATTATCAATAGAATAGTTTTCAAATCGTGAAAGTCCTTTGTTTGCGCGTACTTCTCCATCAATTGTTGTGCCTCCAAAATCACGATAAATTATTCTTCCGATTTTGAAATCTGAATCAATTTCCAATAATGTATTCTGAGCATGTGCCTGCAATAGAAGCCCTCTTTCAGAAGCAAAATAATTAAAATGCCTAATGACTGGTTCGATTATCTTTTCAAGCGTAAAATCCAAAGGATCAGCGTTGTTCTGTTTTAAGAGCTGAGCAAGTAATGGTTCATCGGAAGAGTTGTGTATGTCTGTAGAATACAGGGCAAAAAATGGAATATATCCTTTATTGGCTTTGCTTTTTGGATAAGGCTTAGTTTCTCGTATCACAGTTCCAATCTCCTCCTCATTTATAGCAATTGTCATCCCTGCCACTTCTGGTAAAAAGGCAAAATCTTGAAGTTGGGAGGGTTTCTCCGATAGTGTATCTTTGATATCAAGCGTTACTGCTAATCCGTGTTTAATTTGTTTTGACGTTAATTTCCTTTTCGAACGCGCTATATACCTATTGATACTAAGTTTAATGAAAATATCTCGATTCTCTATTTTAGCCAGAACAGTTCTCATAGAAGATGTTGGTAAAACATTAATGTTTTGTATTGCATCCTCCTTTTTTAGTTTTAAATCTGTGATTGTGTCAGGATGTATCGGAAAATATTCCTTTAAAATACTAGGTATTGAATCAATATCACCGTACAAATTTATTGGAAATTTGAACAAAGGTAATTCAAACCCGTTTCCAATTTTCTGAGGAACATATTCTTTTGAAACTTCACTATAATCAGCAAGAGCGTGGTAATCCTTTGTGCACATATACCGTTCTGTGTACATAAGCAAATCAATGGGATCTTCGATTATTTTTGGTAAAAGCCTCATAGCACTACCAATTTACCAGTTTTAATGGAATTAGCTAGATTATTAGCCCTGACCCACATACCTCACAGTGCTCCACCACTCTGGTACTGAACTTACGATGCCCGTATTAAATAAAAAGTACCGGAGTGACCCGGATACCTAGAAAGCTTGAACCAAGCTATAATCATTCGTATGAGCATTTTTGATAAAACCGCCTTAAAGAACTTTATTTTTGAAGCTAGCCAGGCCACTTATGCATCGGGTGACGATTCAATAAAGAAAAAGCAGCCTGACGGTTCTACTACTATTGAGTACGAAAGCGGTGCGTATAAGTATCACGATAACTATTTTGGCGGTGAACCATATGGTGGTCGCGAGGTTGTCTTTTTGAATGACAAACCTCTCTGGATGATGGTCTACTACGGCCTTGTCCACGAAGGAGCGAACAAGGAAGTGTATGGTTTTCTTATGGAATCGCTCTCGAATACAACAGTTGATATGCCATATCGCGGTCCGGTGTTGTTTGAAAAAGGTGAGTTGAAATATGAAAACAACCTTGTAGGTGATGTAGATAACTTCTCTGGAACCGAGAGAATCTTCAGAAACGAACAGTGTATTTACGAAGCAAGTTATATTGGTGGTCTAGTAGATCAGTAGAAAGTAGGGTTGACTCGAATGTCTCACAAACGTTATAGAAAAGTCGCCAAAATACTTTTGCAGTACCTTACTATCTTAGTATCGAACCCAAGTAATCCACCTTTTGGTTTTAAAGAAGAAAAAGTTCAAAAGAAAGGTTGGATTTTAGACGATATAAGTTGTTCTTTGGGAGGGGTAGCCTGTTTACCCTTAAGTCTGGTATAATGGCTCCGACTAATAATCAATAAGATATGCCAACAAAAACAAATTCAGCTTTTATGAAGCCTATGAACATCAGCCCTGAATTGGCTGTTGTTGTCGGAAAGGGTCCAATGCCTCGATCAGAAGTAGTAAAGGCTCTCTGGGTCTACATCAAGAAGAATGATCTTCAGGATCCAAAGAACAAGCGAAACATCAATGCTGACGCTGCCCTAAAGGAAGTGTTCGGTGGAAAGGCTATGGTGAACATGTTTGAAATGACAAAGCTCGTTTCAAAGCATCTTTCATAATATCCACAATAAGTGATACCAAACAAAAAGGCCGTTTACGGCTTTTTTGTTTGGACGGTGCTTATGTACATAAATCTCAAAATAATTTTTGGAGAATGTCGCGAGGTCTTTAATTAAAAGCCTCGTTTCCTTCATAAACATGCGGGTGTATAATATGTCCATTATTTTTAAGATTAATTTACTATGTGGAATTCTTTTAATTCATTCGGTTACGGCATGCATACACCTTTCCTTGCCGTCTGGGGTCCAATCTTTGGATTAGTTGCTCTACTAGCTCTCGCCTTGAAGGGATATGCTCTTTGGCATGCCGCAAAGAGAAACGAGATATGGTGGTTCTTGGCCATGTTCATCATAAATACTATGGGTATTTTAGAACTCATTTACATCGGAGTAGTGCTGAAGAAATTCAATTCTCATAAGAAGATTGGGGAATCAACACCAAACCAGGAACAGAAATAAAATCTTCATTAATTACTCAATTATGCTCAAACAAATAAAACCGTTTATCGTTGAATTCTTTGGTACGTTCGCATTGTCTCTTATTGTTATGCTTTCAGTTATGGCCGCACAGTTTCCGATATCAACCCCGTTTCTTGCTGCGTTTACTCTCGGTCTCTTTGTTTATACTGTCGGTCATATCGGCGGGGTGCATTTAAATCCAGCTGTTACTATTGCTATATTGTCGATTCGGAAAATTCATTGGCGAACCGCTGTTTTCTATATAATCAGCCAGTTTGCTGGTGCCGCATTGGCAATACTGGTTGCATATGGTTTTGGTATTGGGCAGGCGGACGCGACATCGATTCCAAATAATTTACGTGTTGCCCTTGGTGAGGCTATCGGAGCTCTTTTTTTCCTCTTTGGTATTGCCTCTGTTGTATACGGTCGGGTCTCATCAAATTTGAGTGGTATTGTCATTGGTGGATCTCTTGTTATTGGCAGCGCTTTCGCAGCTATTCTTGGTGTTGGTGGATTGTTGAACCCGGCGATTGCATTTACTATTGGGGCATTCAATCTCGCATACATCATTGGCCCTATTGTCGGAGCAGTTGTCGGAGCACAAATATATACTTATCTTTCAGAAAAATAATTAAAAACTCATATTTATTTACTAGCATACCCTTATGAACGATGAATATAAGGATAAGTTGCCGCCAGAGTTGTATAAGGTGGCTCGAGAAAAGGGTACAGAAGCGCCATTCACCGGTAAGTATGTTCACACGAAGGAAAAGGGAACATATAATTGCGCCGTGTGCGGTCAGCCACTTTTTTCTTCTGATGCCAAATTTGATTCTGGAACAGGCTGGCCTAGTTTTGACGAAGCTCTTCCCGGAAGTGTCAAAATGATTGATGATTCGAGTCATGGTATGACTCGTACCGAGACAGTCTGCAGCAATTGCGGTTCACATCTTGGCCATGTATTTAATGATGGTCCTTCATCGAGTGGAAAAAGATTCTGTATGAATTCAGTTTGCCTGGATTTGAAGGAAGAAAATTAGATATACACACATTGATCATTTTTAAAATAAATTTGCATGATATAATAATTTCATTAGCAAATTAGCAAATTTTTATATGCGCGCAGGATTGATCCTTGTCTTTGTCGGTACTTTGTTTCTCCTTGATCGTTTCGGTCTTCTTAATGGTATTCAGTGGAATATCATTTGGCCTGTTTTTATTATTCTTCTTGGTCTTAGTATTATGCTTCGTCATGACGGCTGTAACTGTAAGGGTTGCGTTGGTGGAAAATGCTGTGGGCATGGTCTTTGCAGGGAGAAGTGCGTAGGTGCATGCAAGAACGGTAAGTGCGAAACTTGCGAAGCCTAGTTTAGCCGTCTAATTTGCATTCAGCTTGTTTTTTATAAAAAACAAAAGGATATATATAACAGCGATTCTTCTTACAGGAATCGCTGTTATCCTTTATGTAAGTTACAATAATCAGTCTGTTTTAGAGCCACAAATACCTCTCATTGAGAGTTTGTATAAGACCATTCCTGTTCAAATCGGTCAGAGCGAGTTTCTAGCAGAAATAGCAGATACGGAGGAGCTTCAAGGGCTTGGTTTGAGTGGTCGGATTGCACTTAATCCTGGCGAAGCTATGCTTTTTGTATTTCCAGTACCTAGCTACTATTCTTTTTGGATGAAAGATATGAAGTTTCCCATTGATATTGTTTGGATTGATGAAAACAACACTATTGTGACTGTCATATCGAATGTTACCCCAGAAAGTTATCCAAAATCTTTCTCCTCAGACACAAATGCACTTTATGTTATTGAACTTTCGGCAGGCACGGCTGAAGCTCAAAACATCAAAAAAGGTGATCGTGTAATTTTTGACAAAAATCTCCTCAAAAACACTTCAAATTAGGTGTTCTTTTGGCACATACATTTACTTTTTTTTGAAACTGTTTTCATCTACATTATTTTAGAGTTATCCACACAGTTTAACGATGAAGAAGAGTAGAATGACTCCAGCAAGTAAGAAGATTTTTTACCTGCAGCAAGCGGCGGAGAGGGAAATCTGCCGAATTATCAATAGCACAAATATAAACCGAATTAGTTCTATGTCTCCATCAAAAAAGCCGGCAAAAAAAGTTGTCGCAAAGGCCAAAAAGGCCAGCACGAAGACTGTAAAAGCTCCAGAAAGAGAGGTTAAAAAGAGAGAACCTCTTTTTATCAAGAAAATCATGAAGCGAAGCGGTCAGATTGTCGATTTCGATCTCGATCGAATGGTAAATGCTATCCATAAGGCCATGCTTTCGGTCAATGAAGGATCTCTCGAGGAGGCTGAAATTGTAGCTACAAAAGTCTATGCTGACCTTGTCCGTATTTCAAAGAAATATAAGACATTTATTCCAAGTGTTGAAGGTATTCAAGATACTATTGAGAGTGAACTCATTCTCAGTGAATATGTGAAGACTGCAAAGTCTTACATCCTTTATCGAGCTGAACACGCAAAGATTCGTGAAAAGCACATCGAGGTGCCAGAACATGTTAAGAAGCTTGCTGCTGAAAGTAAAAAATCATTCCGAAACCCTCTCGGTGAATTTATCTACTATCGAACCTACTCTCGATGGATCGAGGAACAAGGACGACGTGAGACGTGGCGAGAAACCGTTACTCGCTATATGGATTTCATGAAAGAAAATTTGGGGGACAAGCTTACCAGCAAAGAATATGCGGAAGTTGACAAGGCTATCTTTATTCATGAGGCGATGCCGTCAATGCGAGCACTTCAGTTTGCTGGTCCTGCCGCACGGAAGAACCATACTTGTGTGTATAACTGTTCATTCACTGCACCCCAGTCTTTTCAAGACTTCGCGGAGATCATGTTCCTCTCGATGTCAGGGGCTGGCGTAGGATTCTCAGCTGAAAGTTATGCTGCTCAGTCGCTCCCGCAGATTAAATATCAGACAGGTAAGGTGGTTGACTATGTTGTCGAAGACAGTCGTGAAGGATGGGCAGACTCATTTTCATTCGCCATGGAGCAGTGGTTTGGCGGCAATGATGTTCGTATCGATTATTCAAAGCTTCGTCCTGCAGGCGCACGACTAAAGACGACGGGTGGAAAGTCATCTGGCCCCGATCCTCTTCGACAGATTCATGATTTCACTCGAGCAAAGATATTTTCAAGACAAGGTCAGCACCTTTCAAACTTAGATGTGCACGATATTATCTGTCAGATTGGTATGGGCGTGGTGTCGGGTGGTGTTCGACGAACTGCACTCATTTCTCTTTCTGATCTTAATGATGGTGAAGTTCGAGACGCGAAGAAGGGTCAGTTCTGGATGTCAGAACCTCAGCGGTCGCTTTCAAACAACTCTGCTGTTTACAATACAAAACCGACAAATACACAGTTCTTGGATGAATGGACAGCTCTCGTAAAGAGCGGATCTGGAGAGCGAGGTATATTCAACCGAGCAGGCTTGAAACACACATTCCCAGAGTCTCGAAAGGCTGTTTCTGAGGGGTGGTGGGACAAGTTCGGTACGAATCCTTGTGGAGAAATCATTCTTCGACCAAAGCAGTTTTGTAACCTTTCAGAGGCGGTAGCCCGACATGAAGATACTGAAAAGGATCTCATGCGAAAGATTAGAATCGCAACGATTCTCGGTACATATCAGGCAACATTTACTAACTTCATCTATCTTTCTCCTGAATGGAAAAAGAATTGCGAAGAAGAACGATTGCTCGGTGTGTCTATCACTGGCATGTGGGATTGTCCAGCCGTTCGAAATGCGAAGACCCTTCGAGCCCTTCGGGAGGAGACAGTTCGAGTGAACGCTATCTATGCAAAGCGATTCGGCATTAATCCTTCGACGGCTATTACCACCGTTAAGCCGTCAGGAAACCTTTCGCAGACCGTAGATTGTTCGTCTGGTATGCATGCGCGACATTCACAATATTACATCCGACGAGTGCGAATTTCAGCAACAGATGCACTCTTCAAGATGATGAAGGATCAGGGTGTTCCGTATAGTCCAGAAGTAGGTCAGACCATAGATAATGCTACGACATATGTAATTGACTTTCCAGTCAAGGCTCCAAAAAATTCTAAGTTCAGTAGTGAACTTTCAGCTATCGATCAGCTCAATTTTTGGAAGTTAGTAAAGGAAAACTATACTCATCACAATCCATCAGTAACAGTTTCCATAGGGGAAGATGAATGGATCGCGGTTGCAAGTTGGGTCTATGAGAATTGGAATATCGTCGGAGGTCTCTCGTTCCTTCCTCGTTCTAACCATGTATATCAGCTTGCTCCATACGAAGAATGCACAGAGAAGCAATACAATGAACTTCTCAAGCGGTATGAGCGCCTCGACTTCTCTAAGATTGTCGTCTTTGAGCGACGTGATGAGACAGATGTGAAGAAAGAGCTGGCGTGTGCGGGAGGAGTTTGTGAGATTGAAGACGCTGCTGTGACGGCGATGGAGGCTCAGAAGGTAAAGTAAGAGAAAAGGTAATAGTTTTATAAACACAAAATCCCCAGGCGTTAGCCAGGGGATTTTGATTTTTTGTTGGTGCCTATAAGCCGAATTCTGTGATTGCTCTAATAACAGAGCAATTAAACGATATTTATCTAGGCTGGTCATTACTGGCCAGCTCGAGCGACTCTCTTCTATCGCTGGTGATTACGTTTGCACGTTCTCATTTTGCGTATGAAGCGCGGTCTTGCACTCGGATAAGGATTTTGCCGTTGCACTCTCGAGCTTTGACTCTCGAGATTCACCCTTCGGAATTTTTATGACTTGCGTCTTAAATCTTTCGCTGGGTGCCGGCGGTCTTTCGATGCCGGCGTCACTGTTCGCACCTCTTGGATTGCTCCAGACGGGGATTACCCGCTACCTTGCTGCCAGATATTCCTTTCGGAAGTGGCTGGCGAGTGTTCGGACTTTCCTCTCGCGATATCTTTCTCGCGAGCATCGTTCCAACACCAACGGTGTACATTATATCACAAAATACGTTAAAAATCCAGCGACTTCATAAAACTTTAAACCATCCTAATTATCCTCAATCTCGGGTGTTTTTTCATTGTAGCTAGTGTTGTGCTCATATATAATGGAGGTATGGATAAAATAAAAATGAACATTGAGGCTGTCGGAGCTCCGGAGGAAATAACCCTGTTAAATAAATTACCGTTTTGGCTACTCTCACTGTTAATTGTCCTTTTACCGATATTCGTTATCCCCTCAAGTCTTGTTGGTTTTTTATTTTCAAAAATACTTCTTTTGACAACAATTGTCTTGATATCTGTAGTGCTCTCTCTCTTTGCTATTATAAAATCAGGAAAGATATCCTTGCCGAATTGGAAGGTGATTACTATCCTGGCCATTGTTCCTTTACTAACTATTGTTTCCTCCTTCCTTTCAATTCACCGACCTTCTAGCTTGATTGGGTCTGGAGCGGAGTTTGATACGTCTCATTTTATAGTGCTAGGATTTCTGCTCATCGCACTTGTCGCTGCCTTCTTCCAATCAAAGCAACGTATTTTTTGGGCCTATTTAGCTATCTTGGGAATGTTTGTAGTGGTCAGTATTTTCCATATAATCCGTTTTGTTGCTGGACCGGATATGCTTAATATTGGCGGCGCTTTTTCTACTGTAGTCGCGAATACGCTCGGAGCATGGAGTGACCTTGGTATATATGCTGGTTTGGCTATTATTCTTTCATTTATAACCATTGAATTCCTTGATGTGGGTAAGAAGCTTAAGTTGGCTTTTTATGGGGCACTTATTCTCGGCCTCGCGCTTCTTAGCGTTACGAATTTTTATATCATAAGTAATGTTTTTGGATTCGCTATCCCGCTGACATTCTTGGTAGGATTTATTGCTTTACTGGTATTTGTATATATCCTTTCTCTCAATTATCGTTCTTCAAAGAAAATGCCGAAAGCGTCTCTTTTGGTCTTGGTGTTCTGTACGGTAATGACCATTGGTTCTTCGACTATCGCTACATTTATTTACAGTAAGATCGGAATTACACAGAACGATGTGATAGACGTCCGACCGACTTTCCAGGGGACTTATGGAGTAGCCCGTGACTTGATTGGTCAAGGAGATGTTGTACGAGTTCTTTTTGGTGTCGGTCCGAATAGGTTCTTTGCAGCATGGGGATTGTTTAAACCTGCTGGAGTAAATCAAACTGTATTTTGGAACTCTGATTTTAATTATGGTGTTAGTTACGTCCTGACTACAATAGTTACCGTCGGGATTCTAGGTTTCCTTGCTTGGCTTGTATTTTTGGCAGCTACATTTTGGTCGGGAATTCGATCCGTGTTCGTCGGAACAAAGGATAAGTTCTCGGTGTATATAATTGTTTCGTCGCTCCTTGCGTCGATGTATCTCTGGTTTATTGCATTCTTTTCGATGGTGACTGTAACTACACTAGTCTTTGCTTTCTTTTTTACCGGACTTTTGGCCGCATCGCTTATTCGGGAGAATGTAATTAAGATCAAGGAATATAGTTGGATATCAAGTCAGAAGAAGGGCTTTGTGTCAGTGTTGATTCTTATTCTCCTTCTTATATGCACAGTAGCATGGGCATTTGGATGGACGCAGAGATTCGTAGCAGCGATAGAAATAAGTAAGGCTGGTGTAGTACTCACGACACCTGAAAATATTGCTGAGTCTGAAGCCTTGATCGCTTCAGCTATTCAGCGCGCCCCTTCGCACGATCCATATCTACGATCATACGCACAAGCAAAACTGATTGAATTGCAGCTGGTATTGAAACAGTCAGGGAAGAACGAGCTTGATGAAAAGACCAAGCCTATTATTACCCAGGCGGTATATGCGGCTGAAACTGCTGCACAGCAGAACCCAACGGATTATCATAACTACATTTTCCTCGGCCAAGTCTATCAGACCGCTGGTTTACTTGGAGTTGAGAAGGCGGGGGACGCCGCTCTCAATGCTTATAAGCAGGCGTATGCACTCATCCCTTCGAGTCCTTTACCTGCATATCTTGCTGGATACTTGTATGCGCTGGCTAAGGACTCAGCAAGTGCCAAAGCTGCCCTTCAGCAGTCTCTGCAGCTTAAACCTGACTTCCAGGAAGCCTATGCCCTTTATTCAGAACTAGAGAAGGCTAATCCCTCAGCACAGTCATCGGCAAGTAAGGACATTCAAACATCTTCCTCTCCTGCTGCGCAAGTAGAAAGTAAAAAGTCGAGTACTGTCACGAGTCAATCCTCAACTTCCACCACTAGCAGCATCAATTCTAAGAAGTAGAGAGCGATATGGGCAATCGCATTCTTAAACTCTTTCATCAGGAAATCGCCGGGGTTCACCAGGCCGCTTTTCTCATTGGCTTCTTTACTTTTCTTTCGCAAGTTCTTGCTCTGGTACGCGATAGGATATTGGCTAATCACTTTGGGGCAGGACAAACACTCGACATATACTATGCAGCTTTTCGAATTCCAGACTTGATCTATGCCGCCGTGGCGTCATTGGTTTCCATTTCAGTACTGATCCCATTCTTCAGCGGTATTTTTGAAAGAAAGAAGGAAGAGGCGGCTCATCTCATGAGTACTATCTTTACGGTTTTTGTCGGCCTTATGATAGTTGTCTCTGTCGTTTTTTGGTTTATTATGCCGTACATTACTCCCTTGCTGATGCCGGGCATGAAAGATCCTGCTGTATTGGATCAGCTGACATTGCTTGCTCGACTATTATTGCTTCAGCCTATCTGTTTAGGAATTTCAAACCTTCTTGGTGTCATCACTCAGATTAGTAAAAGGTTTTTCCTTTACGCTATGAGTCCTATTCTTTACAATCTCTCTATTATCTTTGGACTTTTGTTTTTGTATCCAATTATGGGAATTCAAGGAGTAGTTGTGGGCGTTATTATTGGAGGGTTAGTGCATTTTCTGGTACAGGTGCCTTTCGTTGCAGCAAGAGGACTGCTTCCGCGCATTACTTTTAATATTGACCGTCGGGTGGTATGGGAAATGTTTAAGTTGTCGATACCTCGTACCTTGACCCTTTCTGCTACTAATCTTGAGCTTGTTTTCATCACCTCGTTTGCTTCTTTGATTACCACAGGATCAATTGCCATCTTTAGTTTTTCGAACAGTTTACAGTCAGTACCGTTTGCTATTGTTGGGGTGAGTTATGCACTTGCTGCATTTCCGACACTTAGCGCATTCATTGCACGTGGCGAACGTGCTGAATTCATTGAACATGTTACTACCGCAGCACGCCATATTGTATTCTGGTCTATCCCCATCACGGCTCTTTTTATTGTCCTTCGTGCCCAAATTGTTCGCGTCATCCTCGGCTCCGGATCATTTGATTGGGATGATACCCGTCTCACAGCCGCTTGTCTTGCCCTTTTTACCATTTCTCTTGTCGCTCAAGGTCTCGAGCTTTTATTCATACGTGCTTACTACGCGGCTGGTATGACAAAGAAACCGCTTTTTATAAACCTCATATCTTCGGTCATTACTATCGGCGCACCGTTCTTTCTTTTGATGGCATTCAATAATTATCCGATGTTTAAATATGTGATAGAGTCTGCTTTTCGCGTAGAGGATATTCCTGGTGCGGGCGTGTTGATGTTACCGCTTGGTTTTTCTATAGGAACACTTATTAATGCTTTTATTTTGTGGATTAGTTTCGAGCGCGATTTTGGTTCGCTTACGCACAAAGTGGGCAAGGTTTTGTTTTCAAGCTTTAGTGCAGGAGTGATTGGTGCCTTTTTTGCCTATATAGCCCTCAATACCGTAGATGAAAGACTGAACCTTGATACCTTTGGTGGTATTTTAACTCAGGGAATCATTGGCGGTGCTGTGGGTATTGGTATAACCATGCTTGTGTTTAAACTACTCGGCAGTACCGAGCTTGGGGAAGTGTGGAGGATGTTCAATCAAAAGCTGACGAAGAACAAGGTCGTTGTTGCTGAGCCTGAAAAGATTGAAATTTAGTTGTTCTTCGCTAACTCCGCGTCGATAACCTCCTTTAGTTTTTCGTAAGAAACGGCACCTTTGATGATCTCTGTTCCATTAATGATGAGAGTGGGCGTGACACTGACTTTCATAGCAATGGCATCTGCCTGATCACGCTTAATGAGATCTGTGTATTTGCTGTCTTTAAGTGCTAGACGATATGCATTGATATCGAGCCCAATTTCCGTAGCGTATTTCTCAAACAATTCCGCACGCTTTGATTCGTTGGAGGCTGATATGGATGCCCATTCATCCTGATTTTCAAATACTTTGTCGTGCATTTCCCAATACTTTCCTTGTGCGCCAGCAGCTTGAACTGCCACAGAAGCTTGAACTGAACCGCTGTGAAGAGGGAAGTTTCGGAACACAAAGTTTATGTATTTACCGTCTTCTGAAGAGAGCAGCTTCTTTAGTTCTGGATGGATTACCGCGCATGAAGGGCATTCATAGTCGGCGAATTCCACTATGGTGATGTGATCTTGCTCACCCTTGATGATAGGGCTATCAGGACGTACAAGAATATCTGAATTGACTACCATGTCAGGCAAGTTGGCTGACTGGGTGCTCATTACGAAAATACCGCCGATGATGATGAGAATGGTGATAATAACTATTGCGGTAACTGTTTTTGCTTCAGTGGACATGGTGAAATTTAAATAAAGGATTGATAAAGAAGACTTAAGCTTGAATTTGTTGTTCTTGTCGGACGTGGCGGCGGTACAGGAACATGAGGCCTATGATGACATTAAAGCCAATGAAAGCCAATAGTGGGATGGTGAGGAACCCAAACCATGAAATGTATTTTGTAGTACAAGAAACACCAGCGGCACACGGCTCGTTCCACCAAGGAAGTATATGATAATAGAGAAGATTATGATAAAGACTGAAGGCCCAGCCGATTATAGTAAGAGGTAATACATATTGGTATACCTCTCTATCTCGTCGAAGAATTCCGACAGTTAGGATGATGATAATAGGGTACATGGCAATGCGTTGCCACCAGCAAAGGAAGCAAGGGGGGTATTTGGCGATTTCGCTAAAATATAAACTACCTAATGTTGCTATTATGGTCTGAACAAGGGCAAGATAAAGGGCATTCTTGCCCAAGAAGGTGGTGATTGATTTCATGGATCTATTGTATCAAAAAGAGGGGTAGATAAAAAATCAAAGAAATTGACCCCATGTTCTCTTTGCTGTATCGTTTCTGCTGGAATCTAGACGCACGAAGCACTGGATCAACCTCGAAAGGAGGCGTTGTAAATTGAGAAGAAAACCAAGATTTTTCAAAAAGTTAGAGCTTGAAGATGTAACTGACGAGCCTATTAGTCGACGGCAGCTGAAGTGGGCGGTTCACTATTTTCTATACCGTCGGTTAATCTGTGAACTGATCCGGGTACATTCCGCACATTTCAGTTTAGAGGGTATCAGATTCTTGAAGGCCCATGGTAAGAAGCGTGCCCCGGAATATTTGTACTTTGATAGTCGAAACAAGCAAACGAAGCGGGTGCAGAACTGGATCGACAGGTATGACGGTAAGTATGCGGTGCTCATCATCGGCGCTTGCAATCATCAGCACTATTCGATTACCTCGCGACGCTCAATCGTTGTTCACGCCAGTAAGTCGTGGTCTCCTCTTGAATTGATGCGTGTTCGCGGAGCTTTAACCCGCGTGTATGTACCAGGCAAAGGCTACGTCGAAGAGGATTACCGACTGCTTAAGTGCATACTCGCAACGCTTTCAAAAAAAGAAGCGTAAACATTGAATGCCGCCTGACTCGAGTGTTATCTCGGGAGGCGGTTTTCGTTTTGTATCCGGTATTTTTACTAACGAAACGCGCCGCCCGAGGATTCTCAGGCGGCGCAGTTGACCATCTTTCCTTCCCAGATCAGGACGTAATAATGATGGCGGCAGACTGTTCGGCGAACTCATCCATGTGGCTTTGCTTCACCTGGAAGGTGTAGTGGGGGCAGATGGCGCCGGTTATGACTTTGAAGACTGGGCCGATACTCGCTGTACGCCCTAGTTTTTCACAGTCGATGTGGCCGCTGGCGATTTGTGTGCGGTGATCCTTCATGACACGAAAAAGTTCGAATGGGCAGGGGACGCCGCTCCCTGGTTGAGGATCTCCCTCGGGAAGCAGTAGGAAATATCGCACATTTTCCGCAGGATAGGCACATAGCCGAAGGTTGGGGTGATTGAATCTTTCCTGGATGCGCCCTTCGGGCACTTCTCGGAAATAATCGAGATGGAGCATTTTACTTGCGCCGATCCCTGAATTGTCCCCGCCTCGCGGGATGACGGATACGCTAACGACTTCGTAGACTCTGCTGGCAGGTTTCATGTTTTAGGTCTTTTGGGTTGGTGTTGATGTTACGGAAAGAGCAGGCGTTCAACATTGAACGGGGTTTATATTGCCACAAAGGTCACACAGAGGTCAATTAAATTACTTTTTGATATATGTTAAAGCGTTGCGGGCACCGTCTTGAAGACGGGTGATACACTTTTCAAAGTGTGTTATGTTGCGATGGTTACCAGTATGTTTTAGTGCGCGGAGCGCGATGTTACCACGGCGAATTAAGATGAAGCAGAAGTGTTTAAGGGTGCCCAATGTATAGATTTTTCGAATCATGTTAAATGAAACTTTATTTTTATTCCTATTCTCAAGGGAAGATATGATTTTGCGTAAATGTTCGGTCACTATCGTATGTCGATCGGCTTTCCAGTCTTCCTCCCAGTCGCGCAAATCGTCCGAGAGCTGCTTTATGGTGAGGAATTCAATAAAATAACTTTTGGATGCTTTGAATATAGCGCTTTTCGGGCTATGGTCTTGGCGTACGATGAGAATAAGCGGACCTATCATGTGGCCGGCAGACTTGTGCCATGGTGTGGGCACTCTGCCGTGGCATTCGGCGTAGTGAGCTGTTTCAATGAGGGTGAGGAGTTCTATTACAACGGTGCGTTCGGTAGGTGTCTTACAGAGAAGGCTGAGTCGCCAGTGCAGTTCGCGCATGCACCGTTCAGCAAGGGGAATGGATTTTAATATGTCATGTTGACCATCGATAGCGTGATCGAGGATGGTGTAACCAACCCAGCCGAGGAGTGTGATGACACCGAGAGAAGTTTCAAGGTTCGAGTTAGCGGTTTTGGAGTTATGGGAGTTCCAGTGGTGGGAAAGTAGAGTGATGGATTTTAAGGCGCTACTTTCAATATTTTGTTCAAGTATATTCTCAAAAATCTTTTCAGCATATATTTTATTTTGAATTTGTCTAAATATATTCAATATGTTTTTATGGCTCATTTTTAAATTTAAACAAAATGACGTTTTTACGTCATTTTGTTTCTGGTATTAATTAAGATTAATCGTTCCAAGGATATAAGGCCTGAGTTGCCTTAGTAGAGACTTTTTTCATGGTTATTTTATAGGCTTACAACTATTAATAATATTCGACCCATGCTAATTATAATATAGAGTATTATTTTGTGGATATCCTAAATTTAGGTTAAATTTGGTCTGGTATAATCTTGTTATGATTTCAAAAAAGACAGTTCTTGTTCTTGGGGCAGGGGCCAGTAAACCTTATGGATATCCTCTTCAGAATGAATTTAAAAAAGAAATTCTGGGCAAACTTCAAGACAAAAACATGAGAAGCACCCTCACTGAAGTTCACGGTTTCTCTGAATTTGTTATAGATAATTTCTTTTCATCATTTAATCTTTCGGGTTCTAAATATATAGAAGAATTTCTTACAGAGAGAAAAGAATTTTTGGAAATTGGAAAACTTGTAATCACAGACGTGATTAAAGAACATGAAAATCTTGAAGCACTCTTTAAAGAAGAATCTTGGTATGTATATTTATTCAATATTATGAAGGATTCTTTTGAAGACTTTGGTAAAAATAAATTATCTATTATTACATTTAACTTCGATGTATCAATAGAGGCATTCTTTTTTAATGCATTAAAAAATTCTTACAATAAATCAGAGCAAGAAATATATAAGCAGCTTGAAAAGATACCTATATTACATATGTATGGCCGTATCGGTAATATTCCCACGGAAGGAATTATAAGGGAAATTCCTTATGGAAAAAACACACTGTGCAGGCCATCAGTTGAAGAAACAAGGGGAATTAATATTCTTAGTGAGAAGGACATTATTTTTGACGCGGTAGTAAAAAGAGCACACTCTACCCTGAAAGAAGCTGAAGTAATTATCTTTTTAGGTTTTGGATATGATGATGTAAATATGAGGAGATTGAATATTGTTGGACTTGAAGAGAAAAAAATAATTGGTTCAACGTTTGGAATTATGTCTGGCGAAATAAAATCAATTATTAAAAAGTCTAATAATAAAGTGTCTCTGGGAAAGACAAAGCTTGTTCAAGCGTTGGACGTAAAAGATTTTTTGAAGGAAAGCGGCGCATTGCTACTTTAAAATTTTAATTTTTATAAGGCAACGGTTCTTGTTCTAGACATCCCATTTTACGTGTCAGAGAACAAAGACTACACGGTCGATGATCTTCCGGGCGGCGCTAACCTCGTAGTTTTTGTTATATGCCCCTGTAGCTTGATGAAGAGCCTCCCTGTTCAATGGGAGAGGTGAGGGTGCAAATCCTTTCGGGAGTACTAGAATAAGCCCAATATAAAGGGCAGAAGTGAGTTTGACATTACCCTATATAAGTAGTATAATACACCCAGTTCTTTAAAACGCTAACTTGCTTGTTTCGCTACAGAAGAAAGCGGCCTTATGGAAGGCCATTCTCTGCTGTGGCGAAAACCACGCATCAACAACAATCCGAGCAAGCCTTTACGGCACGCTCACAACAACCGAAAGGACACGTCAGTAATATGAGTGACACGTTCATTCTTGGACAAGGCCCGGGCCACAAGCTCGAAAAGGCCGTAAACCGTAACGGCGGAAACGCCACCGATATCGAATGGCTCAGTACGGGTCAGAACTTCGCCATCGTCATGCAACTCGCCCGTGGTGAAGCCACGCTGACCGAGAAACCCAAACCTGTCGAACCGCCGCTCAACACCCTCATCAAGGTGGACCGCACGGTGAAGCCTGTCTATCCCGACTGGGTCAAAGACGTTCTGCATCCCGACCTCGAAGCGAACGGGCCTGCGGAGTACGATCTCGCCAACGTCGATCAATGGCTCCACGACAAACAGAAGACGGGACGCATCGTCGGCAACGACCTCTACGCCCATCTCCAGAAGGAAGACATGCTCAAGACCTGCTTGACGCTCCGCGACGGTGAAGAAATCCGGAAAAATGGCATCGAAGCCTTTCGGAAGTTCTTCAAAGGGAAGGCTCTCTTCCTCTGGGGTTCAGTCGTGCGTCGCCGCGGTGGCAGCCTCCGCGTCCCGTACCTCTGCGATGACGGTGGCGGGGTCGTGATCTTCTGGGATTGGCTTGGCAGCGACTGGGATGACAGCAACCCGGCTGGCCGTTTCGAAAGTTAGCTTCAGGCCTTGAACCTTGGGATGCCTTAGACCCTTGGACTTGGCCCTTCGGCGATTTTATCGCCAAACGCTCGGGAGAATAGCGTCTCAAACTCCAGCTCTGCACAACCGTGTGGAGCTATTTCATTACAAAAAATCTGATAACATACATGATGGCAGTAGGTGAATATGCGGGAGACTGCGGTTTCCTGCTACCGACCCCAGTATCCATCTGTCGAGAATATCTGCGACCACGGTTTCGGATAGAGTGACGGATGTAGACACTTCAAAAAATGAAGATACTTGGTATGGAGAGTTAAGGCATTACAGATGCCGAATACGATACAACCCCAAGAGTATTCGAGGGGTGGTGGAACAGACGACTTTCCATACATTTCGTGCGTAACCGCAATGGCAACCTCAACGTCCCGTACCTCTACGATGACGGTGACAAGGTCGTGATCAACTGGAATTGGCTTGACAACGACTGGAATGACAACAACCCGGCTGGCCGTTTCGCAACTCTCTTCATTTCTCTCCCGTCTTCGTGACTGGAGAGTTTTGTTTTAATACTTGGCCGTTCCAACCACCAAGCATCTTTCCAATTTCATCCAGCTGGACCGATAGGGCAACATATTTTTTATCTTGTAAGGATTTTGTCTCCCACAGGACCATAAGCAATACTTTTAAGGTATCTGTCTTTCTGGATGCTAGTCTAATCCAAGGTAGTTTATCTTCTCTCTGTAAGAAGCTAGCACTAGATATTGCCTCCATAATTTCTATGAATAAAGTATCAATTTTCTGCCCTAATGAATATCTGTGCAGTTTCGGTATGGTTTGATAATAGCCGTACCATAAGACATAGACCGTCTTTAGACGCTGAAGTAGTGGTAAAAGTCTCGGGGGGGGTAGACTTCGTGGGATGACTCTCATTCGACTCAATCATTCGTATCAGCATATCATTTCAATCGAAAATCTGCTCGAAGCGTGGAAGGAGTTTATCAAAGGCAAAAAGGCTAGAAAGGATGTGCAGGAGTTTGAGAGAAACCTGATGGCTAATATAATTTCGCTCCACAGGGAATTGGCCACAAAGACATATAGGCACTCTCCATATGAGGCCTTCAATATCTCCGATCCGAAGCCTCGTAACATTCATAAAGCGAGTGTTCGAGACAGACTTCTGCATCACGCAATATACAGAATTCTTTCCCCTTTCTTTGACCGAACCTTTATAGCACAGTCCTATTCTTGCAGATTTGGAAAGGGAACACAAAAAGCCATCGAGCAGTTTCAGTCTTATATGTATATGGCATCAAAAAATCATACGAGAACGGTATGGGTTTTGAAATGCGATATAAGAAAATTCTTTGCTTCCATTAACCAGAAAATATTAATTAAAATTGTTGAGGATTATATCCCTGATAAGGATATCATTTGGCTCATTTCAGAAATTGTCGGCAGTTTCTATACAACCGATAAGGGTATAGGCTTACCTTTGGGTAATCTCACTTCTCAGCTTTTGGTGAATGTCTACATGAACAAGTTTGACCAGTTTGTGAAGCATAGGCTCAAGGCAAAATACTACGTTCGTTATGCCGATGATTTTGTTATTGTCTCGGAAGACAGAGGATGGCTTATTGATGCCATTAAAATAATGAGTGAGTTTTTGTGGAATAACTTAAGGCTACGACTGCACCCGAAGAAGATATCAATCAGGACCGTGGCATCCGGTAATGACTTTCTGGGCTGGGTTCACTTTTCGGACCATCGTGTTTTAAGGACCGTTACCAGGAAACGGATGCTAAAGAAGATCGCGGCTAAGAAAGGCGTGGAAGACACGGTACAGTCTTATCTAGGATTACTTAGTCACGGCAATATGAAAGAGCTGGGAAGGAAGATCAGGGAAATGATAAGTAGAGGTTAGATTTTTATATCCTCGGAATAGGCTAAAAAGTTATTTTAAATCTACTTTCCATGCCTTGCCTTTTTCCCTAAGTACTGTATACTGTGTCCGTTCGTAGATATCTTAGTAGCCTGTACTCGTTACGTGGCAAGGAGAGGTCGTCTAGGGACGCAAAACAAGTAACATAGAATACATGGCAAAAAAACTTTACGTTGGTAATCTTTCTTGGGGAACTACTTCAGATTCTCTCAAAGATGCCTTCTCAAAAGCTGGCTCTGTAGTATCTGCGACAGTCATGACTGAAAAAATGACTGGCCGTTCACGAGGCTTTGGTTTCGTTGAAATGGAAGACGCTGATGCTGAAGCCGCAATCTCTATGTGGAACGGTAAGGATCTTGATGGCCGAGTGCTCACAGTAAATGAGGCACGACCAATGGCAGATCGACCACCACGACGAGATTTCGACAACAGAGGTCCACGACGAGAGTATTAATCTCCCGTTAAACAAAAAGCGAGTCCGCAAGGGCTCGCTTTTTGTTTTAAATAATTTCATGCATTCTTAATATTAAGAAGCATATACTGTGGACTGTATTATAAATGCTAATTAAAATACTATGAATAAAGTTTCTCATTTCGAAGTTCCAGTTGAAGATTTGAAAGAAGCACAGAAATTTTACGGTGAAGTTTTTGGTTGGCAATTCAAACCGTGGAGCGAAGATTATGTCTCTGTCCGTACTGTAAAAAGTGATAGCGAGGGAAAGTCCACAGAAGTTGGAGGTATAAATGGAGGATTGCAAAAGAAAGGACCTCGGGCCAAGTCGGTAACGTTTGTCATGGAAGTTGATGATATCGATAAGACTTTAGAAGACATTGAGTCGCGAGGAGGATCTATTGCTGTACCAAAAGAGAAAATGGGGGATATGGGTTTTTACGCACAATTCGAAGACCCTGAAGGTAATCGACTTGGTTTGTTTCAATCACTGGAGAAATAAGATCAAGGTTATACCCAAAAGAAAAAGCACCCTGCTCCGACATGGATAGTCGAGAACAGGGGCTTGAGCTTTCTGCACCTAAGTGGTGCTGCGGAGTTTAGTTGACTGGTTGGCGATCTCCGTGTTTGTTTTCTCCGCCCACCAGGGAATCACCGTTCTTGTAGGCGATCCGCGGATCACCGTCGCAAACGACCCAGTCGCCGCGATAGAACTCCTTGACGGTGAGTCCTTCGTCCCAGAAGGCCGCAACCTCGGTGGCCTCGAGGGCTTGCATCGACCCCTCGAAGAGGAAGTTGGTGGAGTCTGGGGTTTCGTAGATCCGAAAGACAGGGCGTTCATTGATTTCGCGTTGCACTTGTTGCAGTTGCGCGAGCACGCAGGCGTGAACGATTTTCTTTTTGTCTTTGCCCTGGAATTGGATATCCGCTTCGGTGGCTACTTCGCGACCAGTGCGGGTCTTCATTGCGGCCATGCGTCGAGTGAACTCGTCGTCACCTTCGACGACGAAAGCAATGATGTCACCAACATTGGGCGGGCGCTTCATCTCTTCTTCCGAGAAGAAGGGCTGGAGCAAGCCGGCACGAGGATACGTGAAGGCGCTGACGTGGTAGTAGCCTTCGATTTGCGAGCCGTCTTTTTCTTTGATCGTGACTACGGCGGCCTTGATGCTGCGGAGGCTGATGACTGCTGCGATTTTGCCCGTTTGAATGGGCAAGGCGTTGTCTGCTGGCGTTTTCATATTACGATGCGTGAACATGGATTTCCATCTAGGCTTCATGCCCTTTGAGCTGCACAAGTGCAGCCTGAGTAGATTCCGGATAACATTATACCACAGCTTATATAAAATACAAGGGGGAAGGAAAAACACCCTTTTCAGGGCGTTTTTCTTCTAATTATTTCCTTCCTGCTTTTGCGCGGTCTGTATTGGTCAAAAGTTTCTTTCGCAATCGTGCGGATGTTGGGGTAATTTCCAAATATTCATCATCGTTAATGAGTTCAAGACCTCGTTCGATGGTGACCTCAAGAGCAGGGACAAGATAAATGGTCTCATCGGTCCCTGACGCTCGCATGTTAGTGAGTTGCTTTGCTTTTGTCGGATTCACTTCCATTTCTTCACCTTTCGATGTATTACCAATGACCATGCCATTATACACTTCTGTACCAGGAGCAATATATAGCACACCTCGAGTCTGAAGGTTGCCGAGCGCAAAATGAAGTGCCTTGCCGCTTTCCATAGAGATCATGGAACCAACAGCTCGTTTTTCGATGATGCCGACGTACGGTCGGAAGCCTATAAAACGGCTCGACATAATACCTTCACCTTTTGTATCTACAACGAATTGGCTTCGATATCCGAGGAGCCCTCGGGTAGGAATATCGAACGTCATTCGAGTAATACCGTCAGATTGCTTCATTGACGACATGACACCTTTTCGTTTGCCGAGTTTTTCAATAACGGCACCAGAGAACGCGTCAGGGGTATCGATAACAGCCTCTTCAAACGGCTCGCTTTTAACACCATCAATATCTTTGAGAATAACTTCTGGCTGTGAGACCTGGAGTTCATAACCTTCACGGCGCATCTGTTCGAGAAGTACTGCAACGTGAAGTTCACCTCGCCCGAATACTTTAAATGAATCAGCTTGAGTGAAGTCAACTTGAAGACCGACGTTTACTTCAAGCTCTTTTTCAAGTCGTGCTCGAATCTGTCGGCTGGTGACAAACTTTCCTTCACGACCTGCAAAGGGCGAATCATTAACGAGGAAACTGAGGGAAATTGTTGGCTCGTCTACATGGATAGATTCAAGAGGGGTTATGTCTGCGCTGTCCGAAATTGTTTCGCCAATGAAAATATCAGGGAGGCCGGCAACCATTGCCACATCACCTGAAACCGCTTCTGTCACTTCTTTCTTACCTACACCTTCAAAGGTGTAGAGTTTAGTGATTTTTCCTGTTCGCATTTCACCAGTCGGTTTTTTTATAAAAACAGTTTGTCCGAACTTGATAGTGCCGCTCCACACGCGAACAACAGCCATGCGTCCGAGGAAGTTGTCATAGGCGAGGTTGAATGGTTGGGCGGTGAGCACCTCTGTTGGGGCGAATCGAGCAGGTGGAACTTTCTCTATTATCATATCGAACAAGGGATCGAAATTTACGAATTCTTCTTTAAGGTCTCGTTTAGCAACTCCTTCTCGTCCGATGGCGTAGACAATAGGGAAGTTAAGTTGATCATCGTTGGCGCCAAGCTCAAGGAAAAGTTCCAAGACTTCTTCGTGCACGCGGTCAGGGTTTGCTGCAGGCTTATCGAGCTTGTTGATGATGACAATTGGCTTTAAACCAAGTTCGATAGATTTTTTAAGCACAAAACGTGTTTGAGGCATTGGTCCCTCCTGGGCATCTACTACGAGAAGCACGCAATCTATAGATCGAAGTACGCGTTCCACTTCAGAGCCAAAATCGGCGTGACCTGGTGTATCGATGATGTTGATCTTTGTTTCCTTATATGTAAGTGAAGCATTTTTGGCATAAATAGTAATACCACGTTCTTGTTCAAGAGCGTTTGAGTCCATGCTCGTTGAGTCTTTGATAGTACCGGTGTACTTCATCATTGAGTCTACGATAGTGGTCTTGCCGTGGTCCACGTGGGCGATGATAGCGATGTTTCTGATTTCCATATAGATGTATTGAGTATGTCGGGCGAGGCCCAGTTTTTGAAGTAAATAAAAATCGGCATGAGCCGAAAGTTGAACGTAACTATAGCATGGTTTTTCTGGAAATCAAGCACCTTCTTTTACCTTCTTTCGCATGGCATAATGGTAAATATGAATTCCATTCCAGCCAATCAGGCCATCACTGATTTGGCTACCGGTCTTACCGATCAGTATCTTCAAGCTCATCTGCCAAAAGCGACACGTGGT
>JAZKIM010000007.1:0-41399 GCA_040384865.1 Patescibacteria group bacterium | reverse complement strand
ATGTCACCAAAGACCGCAGATAAAGGAAATCTACTCGATGAGCTCTTCGCCGCAGGGGCTCATTTCGGCTTTGTAAAGTCACGCCGACACCCTTCCGCTAAGCCGTTTATCTTCGGCTCGAAGAACAACATCGAGATCTTTGATCTCGAAAAGACTGAAATCCAGCTTCAGGCAGCTATTGAGTTTGTAAAGAAGGTCGCTGCTTCAGGAAAGCAGATCGTTTTTGCAGCTAGTAAGAGTGAAGCAAAGGAGTCAGTAAAGAATGCGGCTGAAAGTATTGCACAGCCTTACGTCTCAGGACGTTGGGTTGGTGGTTCATTTACTAACTTCGGTAATATCAGAAAGCGAGTTGAAAAACTTCTTGACCTCATGAGCCAGCGAGAAAAGGGTGAACTTTCAAAGTACACAAAGAAAGAACGACTCATGATTGACCGAGAAATCGACCGACTTAATGGTCTTTTTAGCGGTATTACTTCCATGGACAAACTCCCAGGTGCGCTCTTTGTGGTTGATTCAAAGAAAGAATACATCGCTGTCACAGAAGCTCGAGATATGGGTATTCCAGTTATCGGTCTTGCGGGGTCTGATTGCGATATCAGCGTTTTGAATTTCCCTATAATTGCAAATGATGCAGCTATGGCAAGTATTGAATATTTCACTCGAGCTATTGCAAATGCCTACAGCGAAGGTAAGAAGGAGGTCATCGCGGCTGCGGTCACAGGTGCAAAATAGTCTTTTATAAGCCTTATACCCCGTGGTATAATATTCTTTATCACATTCAATATTTTATGGCATCTGAAATCACAATGGATCAGGTAAAAGCACTCCGAGACAAGACTGGCGGTATTTCTATAATGCAGTGCAAGAAGGCTCTTGAGGAGGCTGGTGGCGATGAGGAAAAAGCAATTGTCCTTCTTCGAAAGAAGGGGGCTGAAATTGCAGCTAAGAAAGGAGACCGAACATTTGGTGCTGGTGCAGTGCAGGCGTATATTCACTCGAATGGAACTATCGGCGCTATGGTTGAGCTTGCGTCTGAAACAGATTTCGTTGCCAACAACGCAGACTTTAAAACTCTCGCTTATGATATTGCCATGCATGTTTCAGCTACAAATCCTCAGTTTGTTAAGAAAGAAGAAGTGACCGAAGATGCCAAGGCAAAGGCTATGGAAGTATTCGCAGAGGAAGTTAAAGGTAAGCCTGATAACCTTAAGGAACAGATCCTTGCTGGAAAACTCGATGCGTATTTCAAAGATAGTATTCTTCTTGAACAGCCGTTTATCAAGAATCCAGATCTTACTATTCAGCAGCTTATCGATAATGCCATCCAGAAGTTCGGTGAGAAAATCGAAGTAGCACGGTTTGCACGCTTCAACGCGCTCGAGAAGTAATTCTTATGACTACCGCTCTCACAATTTTATGTGTTTCATTCATTGCCATGGCTGTCGTGGTATGGAATAAAAATACCCAGATGTCGACTGGTCGGACAAATTTTCGAATATCGACTCCTGAGCGTGATGCCCACCTCGAGCAGTGGTACAACAGGATAATGTTTCAGATCACCCACGTCAGTTACGGGTCGCTAAAGAAGACTCTCCATGACATGTTGGTAGCGGTGGAGAATTTCTTTTTGAGAATTTTCGTTAGACTCGGCAAGAGATTTCACACCATCGGCGATATTGTCCGGGGTAAGAATATTCCCAGAAATAAAGGTGCCGTTTCCTTCTTTTTAAAGAATATTGAAGAAAGTAAGAAAAGCGTGTAAGATGGTCGGGCCGGTGATAGAGTTTGTAAAATCAACATAATATACGCCACCTTAGCTCAGTTGGTAGAGCAACTGTTTTGTAAACAGTAGGTCCCCGGTTCGAATCTGGGAGGTGGCTCCAAAACTAAAAACACACTCCTTAACGAGTGTGTTTTTTATTTTTTATCATAGATATTAAATATATTTTTTTATAAAGTGAAAGTTGATATGGATTAGGGAACAATCAGTTCCCTTGTGATATAATTTTTGCATGCATAAAAAGGTAGTGTTCGTTTCAATGATATGTCTACTGGTGGTTCTTTTGGCGCCTCTTTCCGCCAACGCTTATGTGTTCCTTAGAAATCTTCGACAAGGAGATATTGGTCTTGATGTTAGAGAGCTTCAAAAGGCTTTAAATTCAAATGTGGCAACGCGAGTAAATTCGAGTGGTGCCGGGTCTCCTGGCTTTGAGACTTCCTATTTCGGTCTTGCTACTAAGAGGGCTGTAATCGCCTTTCAGGAACTCTATAGGAATGAAATCCTTGTGCCGGCAGGTCTTTCTCAAGGGACTGGTTTTGTTGGGGCACTGACTCGTCAAAAGCTCAATGCACTGTCCTTTGGATCTGTTATTGCAACTACGACAGTTTCAATTGCTCAGCCGACACAAAGCCTCTTGTCGAGCGTTCCTGTAATTACCAGTCTTTCAGCAACCAATATCGGTAATGGCGATACAATAATCATTTACGGTAAGAATTTTCAAGCAACAAACACTGTAGTCATCTCTATTGAGGTGCCAGGAAAATTTATTGCTGTTCAAACAGCTTCAACCACCTCGATGCAATTAACTGTAGATACGACACTTTCAGCGGGTATTAAAAAGCAAATGAGCAAGTTTGATCCAAGAGTACGCGATTTTATTGTTGATAAAATACGAACACAAATGAATAAGCAGAATCCGAGTGCTGACGGTAGCTGGTATTTCCCGGCAATTCTTACTGTGAAAAATTCAAGCGGTACGAGCAATTCCGTTCCAATAAATATTAATATATTAAAAGGCGTATGATAATACAACTAAAAAAAATTGCAGTATTCACGATGATTGCCGTATTCGGATCTATTCCGCTTTTAACGTCGGCGCAATCAAGCTCCTCATCTGAAACTCCTTGGGGAGGTCTTCATCTTGTTACCTTGGATGAATCTGTTTGCACCTGCGGTGGCAACTCGCACTGGATCCTCGATTACAAAACCAATAGTTTGCTCATGCTTTACTATCAAGCGGGTCAATCGATTATCTTTTCAAACTTTAACACCAGTGCTACTTACCAACTCGGGACGTACTCACAAAGTTCTCAGCCGTGTAGTATTGAGGTGTATAGCGAATGTGTTGACCTTGAGAATATGGGTACATACGGCATGATGCCAGGGACGGGGACGAGTTTAACTAAGGCAAACAGTGCAGGTAAGGCTGCTCTATTTAAAGAATATAGACCGGCAGCGACTCAAGGTTCATATATTACTGCTTTAAAAAACTCTTCTCGAAGTATCTTGAAAGCCCTATCGTTTTAAGTTCGTACTCGTTGCTGATGATGTGGAGGATGTTTTAAGTGCGGAGGTTGAGCTGGCAATGCGTTGTGCATCTATCTTTTTTAGCTCAGGTATTAGTATCTTTATTGCATCTATGTCACGGAATCCAGTATAAGTATTCTCACTAATGATGAGGGCGGGGAGGTTATGACTATTGACCGCATATACCGATTTAAGTGTATCGATAGCCGAAAGGCTAAGGTTTGAATCGAATGAATAAATACGAAGGTCAGGATATTGCTCCCGGAGGTAGGTAAGGACAAATCCCATCTTTTCACATTCAGGACAATCATCTTTGTTCCCATAAAAGTAGAGAACGGAGATAGGCTTTGATTTGCACTTTTCACTAAGTCGTTTCATTAAAAGATAGTCTTTGATTTCGAGGAGTGAATAGTAGCGCTTGAGGTAATCAAGTTCGCTATCCTTTTGATTGTTTGCTTCCATGTAAGAAAGCTTTTCCGCAAGAGAATTAAGTTCGTCAGAGAGGACTGAATCGCCGACGTTTTTGCAGGAGCTTTCCTGGAGAAGGTCGAATTGTGTTTCAGATGAAAGAAGGTCTAGCGCGATGCGGTCCTGGATGTTTTGTATATCGCCATATCGCTGCTGATCAAGTTTGGCATTAATGAACATACCAAAGCCGAAAATGACGGCGGTAATGGAAAAAGCCAAGAGGTATTTTTTCCAGTCGAGCGGAGGTCGAAATGAGGGGTTATTGTTCATAATTAGTTTATCTCCAGGCTGCGTCTCGGTGACGGATGGTGTTATATACTGAAGTAACGAGCCAGAGGGGAGAGACAAGTGAATAAAGGACGAGGAAGAAAAATATGTCTGAAAAGCGGTGATCGGGAACCCCGGCCATTCGTTTACCATACCAGACACCGAATATTATGAGAATAATGGTAAGTAGGCCAAGAAAGAGTGCGGGTTGGAGATTGTAGTACCACCATTCTGATGTCAGTTGGGGTATGTTGATCACGCTCCAGTCTATATTCCAACCCACAGCCTTTAAATGAATATACTGTTCATAGGCTTGTCTTGCAATGTTGAAGGCAGAATAGCAGAGAAAGAAGAGAGATCCTATAATGCTGTAAAGTGCTGTTGGAAGAATGAGCATACCAAAGTTTCCGTACTTTGGATTGAGGATCATTTGGCGATAATCAATGATGTTTTGAATGAATCCGCCAGTCCAGCGAACTCGCTGTTTATATAGTTTGTAAAGCGTGCGCGGACCGGCTGTATATACGAGTGCCTTGTGGGCGTTAGTGATTTTGTAGTGTTTTTCCTGAAGCCTCAGTGCCATCTCGAGGTCCTCGGTATTGTGTGCGTGTTTGTAAACACCAACTTTGTTAAAGGCCTCTTTACGAAAAATCGAGAAGGGCCCAGGTGTAACATACTGCGCATCGAGAATGCTGAATATCTTTCGAGTAAATACTCCAAGATTATATTCGGCATTTTGCATGAGGCCGAGCATAGAGTCAGGGTTTTGTATTTTCATTGAGGGAGTAACAGCCATTGTCTGTTCGTCGTCAAAGTAGGGGAGAATATAATTCAAAGCTTCACGATCAACAAATGAATCTGCATCAAGGCAGCCAATGAACTCACTAGTGGTGTGTTTGATGCCGTAATTGAGAGCTGTATACTTACCACCATTTTCTTTTTGATGAAGCAGAATTTGGGGATGATTGACGAATTTCTGGATGAGGTTCCATGTATTATCAACTGAACCATCATCGACGATCATGATTTTCAGTTTTTCACTTGGGTAGTTCAAATCGAGTATCGAGTAGATCGTTTTTTCTACCGTGGTTTCTTCATTGAAAACAGGTACCAAAATGGTCACGGTGGGCCTTCGGTAAAGTGTGTGTGACAGGTCGCCTTTACTAGGTTCCTGACCCCCTTCCTCGTGCTCAAACAGAGTAAGGAGAAGGAATACTTGAAAGTAGACAAGCAGAAAGACAACCGACGAAGAAAAAATGGTTAATAGATAACCCATATATAAGGGCTACAGTATTACACATATTTGGGATTTTTTCAAGGCCCCGTAAGGCTATTAACTAGCAAGATAGCTCATAAGAAAACAATGTCGTATACTAGGATTCAATGACTATGAATGAAAGTAGAGGCCATTTGCATCCGACCACCCAGGTGATTAATGAAATTGTTCGCATTTTTGCGAAGATGGGTTTTACTGTTGCTGAAGGTCCTGAAATTGAAACTGAATTTTACAATTTCGATGCATTGGGTACCGCCAAAGACCACCCTTCCCGAGATATGCAGGACACTTTTTGGCTTAAAGATACCGGTTCAAACGGTGAACGACTTCTTCCTCGAACGCATACTTCACCTGTGCAGGTTCGATACATGCAGGAACATAAACCACCGTTTCGCATTCTTGCTCCGGGAAAAGTATTCCGAAACGAAGCGACAGATGCAACGCATGAGGCCGAATTTTACCAAGTCGAAGGGTTGATGGTTGGCAAGGATGTTTCTATGGCAGATCTCAAAGGAGCGCTACAAGTGTTTGTTGAGGAGTTTTTCGGTAAGGGAACTGAGTTTCGTTTTCGACCAAGCTTCTTTCCATTCGTGGAGCCAGGAATAGAGCTTGATATTCGTTGGAAAGACAAATGGCTTGAGGTTTTGGGTGCTGGCCTTGTCCATCCGAATGTTTTGAAGGCTGGCGGTATTGATCCAAAGGAATGGACTGGGTTTGCTTTTGGTATGGGGGTAGATCGTATGGTTATGCTTAAGTACGGCATTGATGATATCCGGTACATGTATTCAGGCGACCTTCGTTTTGTAAATCAATTTTAATTTTCCAACATGATCGTCTCATATAAATGGCTCCAGTCATATTTTAAAGAACCTCTGCCACAGCCTGCGGAGTTGGCTGAATTGCTGACCATGAAAACGTTTGAAGTCGAAGGTGTGGAAACAAAAAACGGCGATACTGTTTTTGATATAAAGGTATTACCTGACAGAAGCCCGTACTGTCTTTCTCATAGATATATAGCGCAAGAAGTGGGTGCGATTGTTCGGCAAGAAATAATAGTGTCAGAAATAAATGATGTCCCCGTGTCTGAAGTTTCTCGAAAGCTTTCAGTGAAGATTGATGATGTTGAATTGTGTGCCCGATATATTGGACGGGTTATTGAAGGTATTGAAATTGCTTCCTCGCCACAATGGCTAAAGACACAGCTTGAAGTTTTGGGACAGCGATCAATTAATAACATTGTTGACCTTACTAACTTTGTTATGTTGGAGCTCGGTCAGCCGATGCATGCATTTGATGCAGAGAAAGTTCAAGGTGATATTGTTGTGAGACTGGCAAAGGAAGGTGAGGAGATTGTGATATTGGATGGTACGACGATAGAATTAAAATCTTCAATACTTGTGATTGCTGATGAGGTTGGTCCACTCGCCATTGCTGGCGTCAAAGGAGGTAAGAGGGCTGAGATCACCATAGGCACAAAGAATATTATTCTCGAAGCAGCAAATTTTAAAGGTTCGAGTGTGCGCCGCACTTCTCAGACTGTCGGTATTCGAAATGATTCGTCAAAGCGTTTTGAAAATCAGGTCACTCCCGAACGAGCGGGGGTCGGCATGAAAATGATCTCTAGCTTGATTAATGATTTGCTTCCTGCTGCTAAATTCGGAGAGATTGTTGATCAATATTCTTCTCCTTCAGTGGAGCGTTATTTTGATATTCAAGTGAGTAAGGTTAATTCTTTGCTTGGATGTGAAATTCCTTCAGAAACAGTTATCGATATTTTGAAATGGTGCAGGATTGGGGTTGAAAAAAAAGACTCTGATACTCTTGCTCTTACTATTCCTGTTTATCGATCAGACCTTTTGGCGCTGGAAGATGTTGCCGATGAGGTCGGACGTTTGTACGGATATGAAAAGGTTCCCGTCAGAATTCCAACTCCTACATTTGAGCAACCGATTAATAAAAGCTTTTTTTATAAAAATCTCATTCGCGAGTATCTCGTTGAGAAGGGATTTTCTGAAGTCTATACTCATACATTAAAAGATGATGGCGATATGGTGCTTGAGAATCCCTTGAACGCTGAACGAGGCAAGCTTCGTAATGATATTTCTTCCGTTATCGCGGAGAAATTGGAGTTCAATTTGCGCAATGTTGATTTACTTGGACAGACGAATGTTAAAATTTTTGAAATTGGAAAAGTGTTCGGTGGTAAAAAAGAGCATTTGTCTCTTTCTGTAGGTATAGCGCAGCTAAAAAATACCAAAGATATTTCTGTAAATGAACAAATTAGAAATATTCATGAATATTTGATCTCTTCTCTGGGAATAAACATTCAAACTGTGTGTGTCGTTGACGATCTTATCATGTTGAAAAATAAGCCGATAGGGGAAATTAACAAGATCGATGGCGTGATGGAGGTGGATTTGATTAAGATAATCGAAGAGTTGCCTGATGTTGGTGCGGATGTGAACCCATCGGCCGGATTGCCTCCGCTTTCGCAGACAACATTCAAGAAGATATCACCATATCCATTTATGGTCCGCGATATTGCGGTTTTTGTATCGGGAGAAATTGGTCGGGAAGGAGAAGTACTCGATATTATTAAACAATATGGTACGGATCTTTTGGTGATGACTAGCTTGTTTGATACTTTTACAAAAAAGAAAGAAGATGAGTTGCCACGCACTTCATATGCATACAGAATAGTATTTCAGGCGAACGACCGCACTCTTATTGATCAAGAGGTAAACTCTATCATGCAGAAGATCACGGAAGATATGAACTCAAGGGAAGGTTGGCAAGTGCGCTAGGTCAGAGTAGACAGTGGATAATTTTGCATTCCCTATTGTACTGTTAGTGATATAATGATCTGCATATGAAGCACACCCACGTTCCAAAGATATTTATCGGCGTAACATTTCTCTTCGCTGTATTGTTGTTTATAGGTGATCGTCCGGTAGCATTCGGTCAGTCGGGATCGGGCACATCAACCAAATATTTAACAGGCTTTGCATGGTCATCAAATATTGGTTGGATCAGTGTAAGAGGTTCTAACTATAGCGTTCAGGTATCGCCAACTGGAGCATTGAGTGGTTACTCATGGTCTCCGAATATAGGTTGGGTAAGTTTTAATCCCGCAGATGTTTCATCATGTCCGAGTGGAAACGGGCCATGCTCACCAAATATTGATCTCTTAACTGGTGCGATCACGGGTTGGGCTCGTGCCTGTTCTGGTACCCAAACAGGCAACTGTAGTGGTGCGGAAAGAACAGATGGATGGGCGGGGTGGATACACCTTTCAGGATCTAATCATGCTTCTCCACAAACCGACGGAAATGGAGGGTTGACTTATTATCCTGCAACTTCAAGATTGAAGGGGTACGCTTGGGGATCGGATGTTGTGGGATGGATAAACTTTAATGGAGTGACCGTTATTACTAATAACGATCCAATTGTTGACCCTGAAGAGTATGGTCCTGAAGATGACAGCTCATCAGGGTTGCCGCCAGTCATTTCTCTGTTTAAAATGATTCCGAATACGGTGCAAAAAGATCAGTCTTGTACTATGAATTGGGAGGTGGTAGAAGCTGAAGATTGCACCATTTCTGGTCAGGGATATACCGAAGCTTATGATGTCAGTCTTCCTACGGGGTCAGATTTAACAGCGCCAATCACTTCAGCTCAGTCGTATACTCTTACTTGCAGTAACGCTGCTGGTTCATCTTCAAAAACAGCGGCTTGTCGTTTGAATCCTTCGTCTATAGAAGATTAAAATATAAAAGTATGAATACACCAACAAGTAACAAAAGTATAATCACCAAGTCAGTCCTGTCATTCTTCATATTAGTGATTGCTGGAGCTATCATCTATATGTATTTCGATGTGTTTGTACTCAACACACCTTCTGAAGTCACAAAGACGCAGGAAGAGCTGGATAATGAAAGACGTTTTGCTGAAATGACGGCTCCTCCGCGCGTAGATATCCAGTTGACTGAAGATAGAGGTTCTGAAATTCGGAGTGACTTACGTACTAAGCCCGAGGATACCTCTGTCTCTTCCTCAGAAGCCACTGCTGCACGTGCCGAACTGGTTAATTAACTCTTAAATTAAGACTATTTTCCCCACAAAAATCAAGTGCAAAGGCGCTTGGTTTTTGTTATAATAGCTAAACATTATGGCAAAAGAAAAACTCAAAACGGGCAATTATGGGGCTGATGAAATTACCGTATTGGAGGGTCTCGAGCCTGTTCGAAAGCGACCGGGTATGTATATCGGTACCACCGGTCCTGATGGTCTTCATCATCTTATTACTGAAATCTTCGATAACTCTCGTGACGAGGCTATGGGTGGTCATGCTGATCGTATAGAAGTGGCACTCCTTCCAGATGGGTATGTTCGCGTCGTTGATAACGGTCGAGGTATTCCCGTGGATATGCACTCGAAGACAAAAGTTTCAGCTCTTGAAACAATTATGACCACGCTTCACGCTGGAGGTAAGTTTGGTGGTGAGGGCTACAAAGTTTCCGGTGGACTTCATGGAGTAGGAGCTTCGGTAGTAAATGCTTTGTCTGTCCATACAAAGGTAACCGTTCATAAGGATGGTGGAGTATATGTTCAGGAATACAAAATTGGAAAGCCGCAATACAAGGTAAAACAGACGGGAAAGACCAAGCGTCATGGTTCGATTGTTATGTTCAAAGCTGACGCCGAGATCTTTAAAGATGGGGTGGTCTACGATTGGAACAAAGTAATGAATCATCTTCGACAGCAAGCATATTTGGTGAAAGGTCTTGAAATTAACGTTCTCGATGCACGAAATGTTGATGTAAAAATAATCGACCGAGTGCTCGACGACTCCTTCTATCTCAAAGATGAAATGATAGACATGCCATCAATGACATTCTATTTCGAAGGAGGCCTTCGGTCACTTGTTGCTTTCTATAATCACACTCAGAAGTCAATTCATAAGAATATTTTTTATGTTGAAAAGGAATTAAATAACGTGCAGGTTGAAGTTGCTCTCCAATATATTGATGACATTAACTCAAAGATTGTTGCTTTTGCAAACAATACCTTCAACTCTGAAGGGGGTACTCATATTTCAGGTTTTAAAACCTCACTTACTCGTATCATCAATTCGTACGCTAAGAAAAATAATATGATTAAGGAGGGGGACAGCGACACTCTTACAGGTGAAGATGTCCAGGAAGGTCTTGTTGCTGTTGTCTCGATCAAGATGGCGGAGATACAGTTCGAAGGTCAGACAAAAGCAAAGCTCGGTTCGACGGAAGCACAGGGAGCTACGTCTTCTGTATTCGGCGAAGCTTTCGCTGCATTCTTTGAGGAAAATCCTGAAGATGCAAAGGCTATTATTAACAAAAGCTTGCTTGCTCTTCGTGCCCGCAAAGCTGCTAAAGCTGCTAAGGATTCGGTGCTTAGAAAAGGTGCTCTAGAAGGTATGACTCTCCCGGGAAAACTCGCCGACTGTCAAAGTCGAAAGGCAGAAGAGTCAGAACTCTTCATTGTGGAGGGAGATTCTGCGGGCGGTACAGCAAAGATGGGTCGCGATCGACGTACACAAGCCGTACTTCCGCTTCGAGGTAAAATTCTAAACATTGAGCGTGCCCGTCTCGATAAAATGCTTGCTTCTGAGCAAATCCGAAATTTTGTGGTTGCCCTTGGAACAGCCATTGGCGACACATTCGATATTACGAAGCTTCGATATCATAAGATTATCATTGCAACCGATGCTGATGTTGACGGCGCACATATCAGAACTCTTATTCTTACCTTGTGTTATCGATATTTCCGACCACTCATCGATGGAGGTTTTATATATATCGCCCAGCCGCCTCTTTACAAGGTAAAGAAGGGAAAGGAAGTTTATTATTTTTATAACGATGATGAAAAGAATCGATTTCTGAAAAAAGAAGGTGTCGATGAAGCTTCAATTCAGGAAGCAGAACAGGCTGAAGGTGATGAGACTCCAGCTGAAAATACCGGTGAAGAGGTTGCTCAGGCCGAAGAGGATTCAACAACAGAGAAGGGTAAGGCAAGATCTACATCAAAGATACACATTCAGCGATATAAAGGTCTTGGAGAAATGAATGCCGAGGAGCTTGGTGAAACAACCATGGACATTACGAAGCGTGTACTTAAGCGTGTCACTGTTGATGATGCTACAGAAGCAGACAAGATCATTGAAGTATTAATGGGTACAGATGTACCTTCCCGAAAGACGTTCATTCAAACGAATGCAAGGACAGCGAATATTGATATATAGTCGTGCTTGATTCTATCAACACCTTTTGTTTGACGATATACAGAATCATTTTTTATCTGATATAATTACTTCATTAACCTTTTAAAATCTTCAAATGAATTTTAAGAAAACTGCCACTACTCTTTTTGCACTTGTCATTACGCTTTCTGGTCTAAGTCTTGCTAATGCGGTAGGTACATGGACTAACCCTAGTGCCACTCCTCCCGGAAACAACACAGATGCCCCTATCAACGTTGGCACTTCAGCCCAGGATAAAGCAGGAGTTCTTCGTGTTACAGGCTTTCGTTCTTTCTTCGACGCCATCTTTGACACCAAGGTTCAAATTGCTACAACAGCAACCATGCCTTCAAACCTAAAGTTCCTTGCTGCTGGTGATGTTGGTGCAAGAAGATATTGCGATGAAGCTGGAACTAATTGTGTCGCTGCTACTTCTTCAGCGTGGACTAACATGGGGTCTGGTGGAGGAGGGGAAAGTAGTATTATTCAGGTCTATAATTCCGGGCTCCTTTCAATGAGTGCCTTTAACCCATCACAGACCGCTGGAAACCTTGCCGTTACTAATCCGTTTCCTGGGAAGACTATTTTTAGTATAAAGTGGTCTTTTGTGTGCGTAACGAGCTCTTGCGGAGGTGGTTTTTCATCAGGGGATGAGGTGACAATGGAAGGATATACTGGATTTGCAGGTTATATTACCACTTTGAATAATGATTCTGTTTTTGCTATAGAGCACGAGGACGCTGTGGAGGTTGGAGCAAAAAATAGTTCAGCTCACATTGGTATTACTACTACAAACTGGAAGATTAGAGTTGTTGTAATAGCTTCTGTTTAGTTTTCTTTTCAAGAAAACATATAGTTGTACACAGTTATACTTTTTCTATTTGGTTGCGGTGATATAATTGATTTTATATGAAAAACCCAAAACAAATCTTCATTTCTCTCTGCACTCTCGCTGTCATTTTGTCAGGTATCAGTTTAGTTGATGCAGCAGGTGTGTGGACAAACCCAACAGCTACTGCCCCCGGAAACAACACAGATGCCCCTATCAACGTTGGCACTTCAGCCCAGGATAAAGCAGGAGTTCTTCGTGTTACAGGCTTTCGTTCTTTCTTCGACGCCATCTTTGACACCAAGGTTCAAATTGCTACAACAGCAACCATGCCTTCAAACCTAAAGTTCCTTGCTGCTGGTGATGTTGGTGCAAGAAGATATTGCGATGAAGCTGGAACTAATTGTGTCGCTGCTACTTCTTCAGCGTGGACTAACATGGGGTCTGGTGGAGGAGGGGGGAGTACCGCTTTAGATTGTAGTCTTTCTGGTCCAAATGCTTACGATAGCGGATTTCAACCCATTGCACAGGGAGAAACAAAGGAGTTCTCTTTCGGCAAGGACCTTGGCATTGACACTATAGTGTATTATGAAGGATACAATATGGGCGGTAGAGAATTTATAGGGGATTCTATTATGTCTAGTCCCAGTGTAAATGTATTCTCACACTACTGGGGTGGATTGTGGTGGTTTGATAAAACTTCTACTTCAATAAAGTTTTACAGAAGTGCACCTGGTGTTAATGGTGGTGGTGATCAAACAAACGAACGTGTGCGTGTTGTTGTAAAGAAGGGCGGTTGCTAGTTATCTTTTAAACAAAAGTAAAAAGCGACAACCAAGGTTGTCGCTTTTTACTTTTCTAATTTCTTAACTTTAATACGTCGTGTTGAAAGATGCTAAGATGACATTATTCCCTTCATTGGATTCAACAATATTGTTACCGCTATCGAGATAGATATTTGCAGTATTGTATCCTTGCTGAATATTTTGAAGTCCTACAATGTAGGTAAGTGAGGTGTTTCCAGCAAGACTAGATTCATTAGAGGTGTAACTTTGACCGTTTGAGAAGTTGATACGGAAGTTCCAGGTTGGAGTTGCAACGCTACCAGTATTTGAGACTCGGAACTTGATAGCGACTCGATCATAGGTATGAAGGTTGGTTGTTGCGACAAAATTATTGTTTCCATCAAGGATACCAATTGCGATGATCTGCCCGCTGATGTCTGACTGATAACCGGTATTAATGCCGCCATTGTTATATCCACTTACATTAAAGTAAGTTGTTGCAATATTATTTGCTTGGTCGAGTTCAACGACAGATGTCTGAGGTTCAGCGGCAATACTAAACACTGTATTTGTCCCAGCAATAGGTTGATCAAAGATAGCTTGACCCGTAACTGCTGTTCCAGGAGGAAGTGAGCCGTTACCGTTTGAATCGCGAATGCGGTCAATGTTGTTGTTAGCAGGCATGTTCACGCGAAGGTTCCATGGGCCAGTTCCACTTGTGCCACGATTTTCAATTTTAAACTTCACAATGACTGTATCGTTCGTATTAAAGTTGTTAGTTTCAATATATTGCCCAGAGTTTCGGTCAATGACCCCTCGAGACGTTATAGTAACTGCAAGATCTGGATTTCCACCGACTGTGTTAGATGGGTTATAATTATAACCGCCAGATGTAAAGGCTTGGTTTGTAGAGGTCGCTGGTTGAATAGTGATGCTGCCGTTAGTAGACGAGGCGTTGTGGTATGACGGCTGCGATGGAGCGGTAGTGGTACTTACCACGAAACCACTGCCGGTTGGCACTGTCGATGTAGCGACGTCGTTCTTAAACAGTGAGCTGATAGAAACGCTTGCAGAAGCAAGAGCGTTTAGAGCGCGAGGGATGATTCTCACGATGCCGATGCTTAAAAAGATTAGGATAGCGATGATGCCTCCGATCACTAACACCCTTAAAACATTGTTTGTATTCTTATTTTCCATAGTGGCCCAAATATATCATAGTTACTGTATATGTCAATAGCGATAGGTTGACGAGATAGTAAAAGAGTTATATAATATCAAGCGTAATATTCTTATGAAAAAACTCTTTCAGCCTCACGAAGTTCAGTTCGTAGCCTGGTTTTCAGGTATATTTTTAGTTACGGTGTTTCTTTTAGCTTCTCTTAACCTACTTCCAAGCGAATTTGAAACCAAAAGTGAGGAATTAAGTATTTTTGAAAAGGCTAAACTTGTGGTTATGGGCGGCTATATTGAGCCGTCTGTAAAATCCTCACCTACTGTGGCAAACACAAAACCAACCATACAAGGTGTGACAATTACCGCTGAAGATCCTATTAGAATTGTCATTCCTCTAGCTGGTGTTGATATTGCGGTACGAAACCCGCAGAGTACTAATCCAGATTATCTAGATACGGAGCTTACGCGAGGCGTCGTCCATTACCCTGGATCGGGTATGCCTGGTGCTGGAAATATGTTTATCTTTGGTCATAGTACGGGATTCAGTGCCGTGCAGAACCAGGCTTATAAAGCGTTTAATAGTATTCATAATCTGGAGGTGGGGGATGAGATAAAAATATACTCGACAAAACATATATATACCTATAAGGTACAGTTAGTAAAAAAGGTGGACAAGAACGATACCTGGGTTCGATTTGACGGCAAGAAAAACATGCTTACACTATCAACATGTGACAGCTTCGGTACAAAAGCAGACCGATACGTTGTTGAGGCAGAATACGTAGGTATTCAGGAGATTAAGGGCTAATTAAGAATATACGACGGTGAATTGTCATGCTATTGACTAAATGTCAATGATGGTATATAATGTGTTTACTATGAATATGAAAATAATTATGAACAAAAACAAAACAAACCAGCTATTGGGCACTTTCATCGGAATTTGCGCCGTCCTTTTCGCTGTTGTATTATTCGCAGTCCCTGCGCAAGTGAGTGCTGAAGATTATTACGGCGGCGCTGAAGACTCATGGTACGGCGGTGCCGATGATTATTCTTATGATTCTTGGTATGGTGGTGCTGAAGACTCATGGTACGGCGGTGCCGAGGACAGCTATTATTATGCTGATTCTTGGTATGGTGGTGCTGATGACAATTATTATGAAGCGGATAGTAATTACTACACCGCTGATTCTTACAGTAGTGATTGTTCATCTTGCGGTGGTTACCAATATTACTCAGCGCCTTCATACTCATACTCAACTCCTTCATATTCAACCCCTACATATCGTTATTCAGCGCCTACTTACTCTTCTTGCACAAGCTCAAGTTGTACTCGACCTTCGACTTACTCAACTCCTTCATATACTTCTCCTTCGTATGTGTATACAACGAACACAGCAGTAGCTAACGCAAAGGCGGCGGCTAAGGCGAATTCGGTTTCTACCTCAGCTTCAAACTCAAGCGTTGGTGATATTGTGAATAACAATGTTAACAACAACACTGTTGTAGTTAACACTCCTCCAACAACGACAACTCCTACTACACCACCAGCTGCTCCAGCTCTTGATGGGTACTGTGTGATTAATCCAAGTTACGCAAATATTAATCAGGATGTTGCTTTCAGTGCTTCTGCCGTTGGTGGTACAGGTAGCTATACTTACTCATGGAGCGGTACAGACGGCATTTCAAGTAACTCTCAGTCTTTCACTGGCCGATTCGGTTCAACTGGTACAAAGACAGCGACTGTTACTATCCAATCTGGAAATCAGTCAGTCACTCGAACATGTAATGTAAATATTCAGGGTCAGAGCAATGCCAATTTGTCCGCATATTGCGTGGCTAGTCCTTCTGTTTCTAACATTGGACAGACAGTCACTTGGACTGCTTATGTAAACGGCGGAACATCTGGAAATTACACTTACTCATGGAACGGTACTGATGGTCTTTACGGAAGTAATCAGACAGCCTACATGAATTACAATTCGTTCGGAACAAAGACAGCAAATGTTACGGTATATGGAAACGGTCAGGCAATAAGCGCTTCATGTAATATGAACGTTCAAGGTCAGACAGCTGCGGTAACGGTTATCCGAACTCCTGATCAGGGTACTCCGGTTTCTGGAATCTACCTTAGTCAGATTCCTGCAACTGGTATCGACTTCAGCATGAAGACTATTCTCTTCACACTCGGACTCGTTATCTGGAGCGCGTTTGTGGCGTACGTCATGATCAACCGCCGAAAGGCAGCACTTGCTGGAAATGTTTCTGCAGCAACTTCATCTTTCCCTAGTCTTTCAAAGGCTGAGGTGTTTAAAATGAAGAATATGCAGAAACAAGGTATTGTAGCGTAAACTTCATCATTTAAAACGAAAGCTAAAACCCCGGCGCTTAAAGCGTCGGGGTTTTGGTTTGCTTGTCAAAAGAACTATAACCCCCTGTCCTCGACAAAGAAATTGCCGAAGACTGTGAGATTTTCTGTTATTTGTTTCAAAGCGAGAATACTTGCAGCAGTTTCACTCGCCTTAATGTCATACTCCATGTAGAAACTGTAGGAATATCTTTTCGCCAGTCCTTGCGGAAGATCACGAAGCGAAGTCATATTGGCATGATGCTTAAGGAGTATCGCTGTTACTGCATGAAGCGCGCCTACAGTATTTGGCAGGCCGAATCTTACAATTACGCGCTTGATACTAGTGTCCTTTGTGAGGAAAGGGATACTCTTTGAAGCTTTTTCTTTCAGTTGAAGGATACCGAACCTGGTAACGTTACCAACTTGATCTTCGGCATCACGTTGAAGTATTTCTAATCCGTACTCTTCGGCTGCTGTTTCAGCGGCAAGGGCTGCATATCCTTCGATCTCAGCACTTGTCGAAACAAGTTCTGCTGCTGCGGCCGTGCTGTTTGTCTCCATTGTCGGCACTCCGAGCCTGGCTATGATTGTCGAACACTGCTTCAGCGCTCGCTCATGAGAAAGTATCTTCTTTATACATTCTTTGCTTACACCTGGTCTGACAAGGAGACATTGACCGACATCGCTAACGATCTCATGGATGATTTCGGCGCGGGGTCCAAGAGGAGTTCGCGCTTCTTCATTGCACCAAGTGATCCAGTCCGGCACGAGACCTGCGATATTGTTTTCCAGGGGCACCACAGCCATATCTGTCTCGCCTTCCGCTAACTTTCTACACACCTCGAGATTATTTCCATAGAATACGATTTCTGCATTGATACCGTGGTCGGTAATGAGTTTCTTTGCTACGCCGTGACCGAAGGTGGCACGAGGCTTTAATACTGCGATTTTTATGGCTGGTTTTTGCATGGTATGTGTTGTCGATGTTGGTTGTTAATCCTGCGGTACAGGAGCGCACTGAGTCGACTTTTTAGGTTCAGTGCGCTCTTCGGACAACAGAAAAAGCTGACCCGTATGGATCAGCTTTTTCTGTTGTTAGCACAAAAAAACCTGATCCTAGGTCAGCGTACTAAAGAAGAACCAGCTGCTAATGCCGGAAGTCCTCGTTATTTGTACTGATTCAGAAATGGATTTCATTGGTTGAATTCTATTAGCTCTTTGAAACGATGTCAATTGTTGTTTGTTTGATGAAGTCATCCACTAGGTGTGCTCCGATATTACCTTTATCCCGACTTTCAACAGTAACCGTCTTGGCTTCCAATTCCTTGTCTCCGATAACAAGCGTGTATGGAATCTTCTCCAACTTAGCATTGCGAATCTTTTTTCCAAGACTGTCGCCGGATTCATCTAACTCAACACGAATATTTGCAGCTCGAACTTTCTCGAGAATTTCTCGAGCATATACTTCCTGTCGTTCACCAATCGGCACTATCTTAACTTGAATTGGTGCAAGCCAGAGAGGGAAGGCGCCGGCATACTTTTCAATGAGAAAAGCCATTATGCGTTCGATAGCACCGATGGAAGATCTGTGAACCACAAGGGGTTCTTTTTTGGTGCCGTCGGAATCTGTGTAGGTTAGTTCGAATCGTTTTGGCATGACGAAGTCGTATTGAACAGTAAATGCCGTATTTTCTTTACCGCGCACGTCTTTCATTTGGATATCAATTTTCGGTCCATAAAAAGCTGCTTCTGCTGCTGCTTCAATAAAGGTTGCCCCTCTCTTCTTAAGAACCTTTCGAAGCTCTTCTTCTGCTGTGTCCCAAGCAGTATCGTCCTTGAAGTATTTTTCTGCATTGTTTCGGTCGCCTAGGGAAAGTCGATATGAGTAGTCGGTGCCCATTTGTAGTTTGAATATTTGGGCAATGTATTCGATCAGATCAAGTGCGCGATCAACTTCTTGACCGGCTTGCTCTGAATCTTTGCAAATGATATGCGCATCGGCGAGGCAAAAGCTTCTTACTCTAACAAGGCCAGATAATTCGCCTGATTGTTCATATCGGTAAAGTTTCGCCATTTCGGCAATCCTCATAGGGAGCTCCTTGTAGCTGCGAGGTCTTGAAAGATATAGTTCAAAATGGTGAGGACATGTCATTGGTCGAAGCATGAATTCTTCGTCATCAATTTTGATTGGCGCATACATTGAATCCTTGTAGTAAGGATAATGACCTGATTTTTTGTATAGATCGATTTTAGCAATATCTGGGGTAAAGACGTGTTTATATCCTCGTCGAATCTCCTCATCAATAATGAAGCGCTCGAGCTCTCTTCGAACCGTTGCTCCCTTTTCTGTCCACAAAGGAAGTCCCTTTCCGACAACGTCTGAGAAGATAAAAAGATCTAGTTCTTTACCCAGTTTTCTGTGATCGCGTTTTTCAGCTTCTTCCTGCATCAGTTCATACGCAACAAGTTCATCTTTGGTATTAAACGCAAGTCCATATACTCGGGTAAGCATTTTGTTTTTTTCATCTCCTCTCCAATATGCACCAGCAACTCGAGAAAGTTTAAACGAATCAGAGGCTATATGAGAAGTGTCCTCGACATGTCCTCCTCGGCAAAGATCAGTAAAGAGGCCTGAAGTATAGAGGGTAATCTTTTCACCCTTTGCGGCAATTTCATCGATGAGTTCGAGTTTGTATTCGTTGTCAGCGAAGTATGCTTTAGCTTCCTCAACCGAAACTTCTTTTTGTACAAATCCTTTCCATGTTTTTAAAATCTCACGCATCTTTTTTTCGATAGCAGGAAAATCCTTTTCTGAAAGGGTAATGTCAGCAAGAGAGAAATCGAAATCATAATAAAAGCCATTGTCGATAGAGGGACCGATTGTGTTGAGGGTTTTCGGGTAGAGTTCGGTAATAGCCGCTGCCAACAAATGGGCTAGCGAATGGCGGACATGTTCGAGGTTCGGTGTGGACATATATAGTGCTTACTAATAAGTAATACCTATAGTAGCAGGTTTTAGGCCTAATTCAACGCTTTAACGGTATCAATGAGAAGGCTCGGACTGCCGTTTCTGTTCGAAAACTTGCCCTTGAGGACAATGCATTTTTCAGGCAAAAGGATTGACTTGAATTGTTCATAGGTCTTTGGAAAGGCTACGGCTTCTATTGAGCCTGAAAGGTCGGCGATACGGAGGAACATCATGCGCTTTGAGTCTTTTTTTGTGATGATTTCTTTTGCTTCTTCTATAATACCGGCAATAACATATGCTTTTTCCTCTTTACCTTCTGCTTTTATCTTCTCAACATTTATGTCACGTCCGGCAAGAATCTCTTTGTACTTATCAAGCGGGTGGCCTGAGATATAAAGACCGAGAAGTTCCTTTTCCCAGGCAAGTTTTTCTGAAGCTGTTGCTGTACTTTCCGCTACAAGGCGGAGATGGCTCTCCGTACCGACAACTGCTGTGCCAAAAAGCGAATCTTGGTTTTCCGATTGTTTATGCTGTTCTTTGTTGTATTCAAGTAGGTCTGGAAGATTAGCAAGCATGACACCTCGATCAGCAAAGGCGTCCATTGCTCCCGCCTTGATGAGGGCTTCGAGAGATTTTTTATTCAAATTCTTGTCCTTAATTCTATTGAGGAAATCTTCAAGGGTTTTGTAATGACCGTTCTTTTTTCGTTCCTCGATAATGGCATTACCAATACCTTCACCGAAGTTTTTGATACTGAAAAGCCCGAATCGAATCTTGTCTGGGATTGGATTACCTTCTGCGTCCATACCACCACCTTTTATGACGGTGAAGTTTCCAAATGATTCATTGATGTCTGGTGCAAGGACGGGAATCTTCATTCGTTTACATTCATTGATGTAGATAGAAACTTCTTCCACGTCGCCGTGTGCTCCGGTAAGTACTGCTGCCATATAGATGGCAGGGAAGTTTGCCTTCATGTATGCAGTCTGATATGCCAGTCGTCCATAGCTTGCGGCATGAGCTTTGTTGAAACCGTAGGCCTGAAATGGTTCAAACAGTTTCCAAAGATGATCAGCGAATTTCTTCGTCTGACCATTCTTGACGATACCAGCGGTAAATTTTTCCTTTTGGGCAGCCATTTCCTCTCGTATTTTTTTACCCACAGCCTTTCGGAACTTATCGGCTTCAAGCCATGAATACCCGGCAAGATCGATGGCACAAAAAAGAAGGTCATCCTGATATACGATAAGTCCATGTGATTCTTTCAAGAATTTTTCCATGCGAGGATCTTCATATTTGACGAGCTTTGGATTGTTTTTTCGCTTAATGTATTCAGGAATGGTTTCCATTGGTCCCGGTCGGTACAAGGCCACCATGGCATTAATATCATGAATGGTCGTCGGCCTCAGTTCCTTGAGATATCTTGTCATCCCTGCGCCGTTCAATTGGAAGAGACCTTCGGTCTCACCACGGGCAAGCATGTCAAATGTCCCTGGATCATCGAGAGGAATATTTTCGAGGTCTACTTTAATACCTTCGATTTTTTCAGCAAGTGCGACGGCATCAGCAAGCTGGGAGAGGTTTTTGATTCCAAGGAAATCAAATTTTAAAAGGCCAGCATTGTTTTCGTCTACTGATCGCATGTCGTACTGTGTAATGACGCGACCTTCGCCCTTAGGGTCAAGCTGAAGGGGAACGATATCGGTAAGAGGAATTGGTGAAATGACGACGCCGGCTGCATGTACGGAGATGTGGCGGGCACAGCCTTCAATCTTTTTTGCCATATCGATGACGGTTTTAACATCTGGTTCTCGGTCATACATTTCTTTAAGTTCAGGTGTCATTTCCAGAGCACGATCAATAGTCATGGCAAAACCTTGTTGTCCCATCGGAATGAGCTTCGCTATACGATCTCCGAGGGTGTAGGGATATTTCATGGCTCGTGCAACATCTCGAACAGCTCCTCTTGCCATCATAGTACCGAATGTTCCAATCTGGGCCACTTTGTCGTGACCGTATTTTTGTCGGGAATAGTCGATCATTTGATCGCGGCGGTTGTCGGCGAAGTCCATGTCGATGTCTGGAGCAGAGGGTCTCTCTGGATTTAAGAATCGTTCAAAGGGAAGTTTATATTCAAGTGGGTTTACATTAGTAATACCTGTGAGATATGTAGTCATGGAACCGGCAACGGATCCTCGAATGTTGGTGAGGATGCCGTTTGCGTGAGCGTACTTGAGAAGATCGGCTACGGTGAGAAAGTAGGGAGAGTAACCTTTTGTCTTGATGACCTCGAGCTCGTAATCAAGACGTTCTTTTACATCAGGTGTCAGTGCTAGGCGCCGACGTTCAAGACCTGCATATGCAAGTTGGCGTAATTCATCGTCAGCACTTCTTCCGCTCTCCACGATAAAGTTAGGAAAGAGCCATTTGCCAAGTTCGAGTTGTAAATCACATTTCTCAACAATTTTTTGGCAATTATTGAGTGCTTCGGGCATGTCTTTAAAAAAATCTTCAGCTTCGTCTGGTGTAATGAAAGAAAAGTCTGCTTCATCGTCGGTGTTTCGCTCGCTGAACTGATCTTGAATTGAAACAAGCGTTTCGCGCGCCTTTTTGTCTTCTCGGTTTATATAATATGTATCGTGAGCGGCGACAATTGGAACATGTTCCGCCTCGGCGAAGTCTCTAATCTTTTTCATGTTTCCCTGATGATTTTCAAGTTCAGGATGGTGGGTTATTTCAAGATAGAAGTCGTCCCCAAAAAGTTTTTTGTACCAATCGCTGATAGCTTTTGCATTCTCAAGATTTCCAGCCTTTATTGATTGAGCAATTTCACCACTAAATGATGGGCTGATGACAATGAGTCCTTCTTTGTATTTTTCAATGAGTTCCTTGTCAATTCGCGGTTTGTAGTAGAATCCCTGGATTTGTGAATCGGTAACAAGTTTTATGAGGTTTTTGTAGCCATCAACGTTTTTAGCAATCATGACAAGGCGGCTGCGGCGGTTGTCGATCCGGGGTTCCTTATCGTGACGAGTACGGACTGCGACATAGAAGTCGACACCGAGAATTGGCTTAATACCTTGCTTCTGGCACTCTTTGTAAAATTCGATAGCCCCGTACATATTGCCGGCATCGGTAAGGGCTACTGCTGGCATGCCGCGTTCAACCGTAGCTTTAACTAAAGCTTTGATTTTAGGAAGAGCCTGGAGGAGGCTATAATGAGAGTGTGAATGGAGATGGACAAAGCGAGATGGCATGTGTGGATACAGTATAAAGTTTTTATGCAGAAACTCCAAAAAACCCCAAAAAAGAGTTTTAAATACCTGATCGGTATAGATGAAGTTGGTCGTGGTCCTGTGGCGGGGCCGGTGGCAGTTTGCACCTCGATTATTCGCTTTGACGAGGTGCGTAAAAAAACGCAAAGAATAAAAGACTTGTTCCGGGGTCGTCAGGAATCATCGAGTCTTCCAAAATTACGCGATTCAAAGCGATTAAGTGAAGCGGGAAGAGAATCTTGGTTTTCACATTTGGTTAGAAACGAAAACAAGCCTGTCATATCTTTCTCTTTGTCTTATGCATCGGCGAAAGAAATCGACAAAAGGGGAATTGCTGTTTGTATCAAATCTTTAATAAATAGAAATCTAAGAAAACTTCATAAAGAAATTAAATTTAGCTTCGATGATGTTTTGGTCTTGTTGGACGGAGGGTTAAAGGCTCCTGATGATTTTCTGTATCAAGAAACCATTGTCGGGGGTGACGATAAGGAGCCAATTATTTCATTTGCTTCCATATATGCAAAGGTAAGCAGGGATCGTTTAATGTGCCGACTCGGAAAAAAGTATCCCCAATACGGACTATCTAAGCATAAAGGTTATGGTACGAGGGAACACTTTGATGCTATTAAATCCTTCGGCCCGATTTATATCCATCGTCTGACTTTTATAAAATCACTCTTGTGATTTTGAGCTCTTGGCAATTCATCTTTTCTGAGTAGTATTTTATCTAGAAAGTCCCTTCCGGGCTTTCATAAACGTTACAACCATTCCTAGAAAGGAACCATAGTTTATGAGTAGGGCAGTTAATAGTTTGTTAAAAAAGTTTTCAAAAAGTAAAAAGGGTAAGTCCCCCTTGCCGAAACCTGGATCTGGGGCGACCGTGATTGTCGACAGGGGTCGTGATATTTTTGCGGGATTCGACGATCCGCTTCCGAGAACCAGCGTCGACAAGTCGTCGCATTTTGGCACGCTGGTCATTGCTGTGGGTGACCCTGACAACAAAAGTATCGTTTTGCTCGCCCCGTCGCAGCGGAATGACCTTTTCTTTCCGCAGGTTACCGCGCAGACATATGATACGGAAGCGATGCTTCACCAGACAGTCCGTGAAGTTGAGGACGTGCTCGGGTTGAAACTGGCTAATGTGGAGCAAGTCAAACATGAAGCCGTTGGAACCGAAGGTGGTTCCAGTACCCATTTCCTGGTTGAAGATGTGCAGGGGGTAATCCCAGTCGGCAGCAAGGTCAGTCTGCGCGGTAAGAAAGACCTCACGGTCCTACTTTGCCCATTGGAACCAGGGTTGTTTGCAAGGATCGCCGTCTATCATCGGCGGTATCTCAAGGAGGCTTTGGCTGTGATGGCCAGGGAAAGAATCTTCTTTGACCGCTATGGGGGAATGATTCGGTGAGGCGTGGTGGTTACTTAGGAGTATTGTCGTGGGGCCCGGAACCAGTTTGCTTTGCAAATGGTTCCGGGCTCTTTTTGTTGCGTAAAAATAAGAAAAATGTATACTGTAGCCCTATGGTAAATCATATGCGACATACTCGGAGTCAGACCGGGACTCGACGAAGCCACCACGCTCTCACAGCGGCAGGTGTTATTCTTTGTGCAGACTGCGGTCAGCCAAAGCGAAAGCATGTTATGTGCGCTACTTGCGGTAAATACAAAGGAAAGATTGTTGTAGACCTTGTGGCAAAAGCTGATAAGAAGGCGGCAAAGAAAAAAGCTGTAGCTTCAAGATAAACACAAGCCGCTGGCGGCTGTTTTTCTATCTGATATACTGAATCCAGTGCCGAGGGGTGTCCCAAAACTCAATCCATCCTCGCGACCACAACATCCTGAAATTTGAAAATATATGGCAAATAGGCATCTATCACGATCCATTGTAATGCAGTCACTCTTTGAGTGGGACTTTCGCTCTTTGGACGACGCTGCTATTGCTAATATTGTGGAAAGAAACGTAGAAGAATTCGCTCCGGGTATGGGCGATTTTTCGTTTGTAAAAACTCTAGCCGACGGTGTTTTAAAAAAGCGAAGTGATCTCGATAACATCATTGAAAAAGCTGCTCCTGAATGGCCAATAAAAAAGATTTCCATTGTTGACCGAAATGTTCTTCGTCTTGGTTTGTATGAATTGCTCTTTGCTGATAAAAAAGAAGTACCTGCGAAGGTTGCCATTAACGAAGCCATTGAACTTGCAAAGACATTTGGCGGTGATACTTCCGGTAAATTTGTGAACGGCGTGCTCGGTGCGGTATATAAGGAGCTGGGCGAGCCAGGTAAGGATGAGGTTTCTCCTCGAAAGAAACAGAAGCCAAAGGATGTACCGTTCGATCAAATGCCTATTAAGATTCTGGGCGGCGCTGTTGTCTACGCTCGTGATGGTCAGCAAATTTATTTAGCACTCGTACATGATGTCTTCGGGCACTGGACACTTTCCAAGGGTAAGTTGGAGGCTGGTGAAAATGCTGAGGAGGGAACAGTAAGAGAGATCAAAGAAGAAATGGGAGTCGATATTGTCATTAAGGAGGAATTGGCAAGCAATGAATATGTGGCCTCACATCCTGAAGAAGGTAAGATTCGAAAACAGGTAAAATATTTTTTGGCCGAAGCGAACTATCAACCGTTAACACTTGGAACAAGTGGCGGCCTCGACGATGCCCAATGGTTCAAGATGCAGGATATTCTCACCCTTAATTTCTATAACGACATCCTGCCGATCGTGACCAAGGCAATTAATATTATTTTAAAGAAATAATATACGTAGACAATTAAAGGTTTTTGAAAAGGGATTGTCAAAGCTATATTCTCGTGGTACATTCAGGCCACTAAACATAATCTCTATATGGATTTCAGCGTCTTTGAAAAAAATGCCAGTGTAAATTTTAATGATAAGAACCTGCTTAAGCAGGCTTTTACCCATCGCTCCTATTTAAATGAAAATCGAGCAATTAAGCTTGAGCACAATGAGCGTTTGGAATTCTTGGGCGATGCTGTGCTTGAGTTGGTCATTACTGACTACCTATATCACAAATACCCAGGAAAGCCCGAAGGTGAACTTACCGCATATCGTTCTGCTTTGGTGAATTCAAATACGCTCGCCAGTGCCGCTGAAAAAATAGGAATGAATTCCTTCCTACTTCTTTCAAAGGGTGAAGCTAAAGATACAGGTCGCGCACGACAATACATTCTAGCTAATACATTCGAGTCATTTGCTGGCGCACTTTACCTTGATCAAGGGTACGGTGCCGCTCGTGACTTTATTGCCGCACAGCTTTTCGAGTTGATCGATGATATTGTTCAAAACAAGGCTTTCATAGATGCTAAAAGTCACTTTCAAGAAAAAGCACAAGAAAAAGTAGGTGTTACTCCTTCGTATAAATTGATTAAAGAGGCTGGTCCTGATCATAATAAAGTCTTTACCGTAGGTGTATATCTTGGAGAAGATGTAATTGTTTCTGGTGATGGAAAGTCTAAGCAAGAGGCGGAGCAGAAGGCTGCTCAGGCAGCATTGGAAAAAAAGGGTTGGTAGTAAAAAACTTCTTCGTGTAAACGAAGAAGCTTTTTCCTTGCCTTGCTCACTCGGGCACGATTTCTCTGAAACGTTTCGGCATTCGGATTCTCCGATAGCGACGTTTTGTCCATTTAATGATGATGAGATAGCAAAGGATGCATATCGTAATGGTCGTGGTTGCGGTGATGATTGAATTAACTAATAGGCTTGGTGTCATGACTGTACTTTTGGTCAGTTGAATTGTTGCTGTCCCTCTGCCCATATCTGATCATGATCATAAAAAATAAGTGATGAATGGGGGTTCAAAAAATAATAAATATTTAGATGAATGTTATACAATACAACACAATGAAGAACATAACTTTTATAGGTATGTCAGGGGCAGGGAAAAGCACAATAGGTAAATTGCTTGCTGAGCAGTGTAATTTTGATTTTTTTGATATTGATAAATTGATTGAAGATGAGTCGGGGACATCATTGCCGGAACTTATCGAAAAAATTGGAGATGAGGTATTTATAGAAAAGGAGGCCTCAATCGTGCTTAGTTTAAAGTTTATGAATAATAATGGTACGGTCGTGTCTCCTGGGGGAAGTATTATTTATTCTAGTGCGGGTATGAATTTTCTTAAGAAAAACTCAAAGGTGATTTATCTAGATACTCCAATTGAAGAGATAAAGAAAAGAATGGAAAGTTTCGATCGGAAGAAAAGATTGATAAAGCTCGCTGATCGCTCGATTGATGAGCTTATTGAAGAAAGAAGACATTTGTATAAAAAGTACGCAGATTTGACCATAATGACAGAGAATAAAACCATTGAGGATATAATCAATGAAATTAAAGCTAATTTCTGTTAAAATAACCATCAAATGCAACTCAAGTCTCTGGAAATCAATGGATTCAAGTCATTCGCTAAGAAGGGTATTTTGCAATTCAATTCTTCCATTACGGCCATCGTGGGCCCTAATGGATCGGGTAAATCGAATGTGGCAGAGTCGTTCCGGTTCGTGCTCGGTGAACAGTCGATAAAGTCGATGCGAGGAAAGAAAGGAGAAGATCTTATTTTTAATGGAGGAAAGGATACACCTCGCTCGAATAGAGGGTCAGTGAAGGTGGTTTTCGATAATGCTAATCGAATGTTCAATATTGATTTCGACGAGGTCGCACTTGAGCGTGTGGTTCATCGAGATGGTGTTAATGAATATTATATAAACGGCACACAGGTGCGCCTCAAGGATGTAGTGGAGCTTTTGGCATACGCGAATATTGGCTCTTCCGGACACCATATCATTTCACAGGGAGAAGCGGACCGATTGCTTTCAGCACAGCCTCTTGAGCGGCGTGAGATGATCGAGGACGCACTTGGTCTTAAGGTCTATCAATATAAAAAGGAGGAAAGTGAAAAGAAATTGGAAAAGACTGCTGAACATATGAAAGAAGTAGAGTCTCTTCGACGTGAAATTGCACCACATATTAAGTTCTTGCGAAAACAAGTGGAGAAGATTGAAAAAGCTCAGACTTTGAAACAGGAATTGATAACGATGTATCAGGAATATTTCCGGCGTGAGGAGGCATATATAAAGCTAGAGCGCGCGCGTATCGTTGATGATAGAAGGATACCTTCAGAAGAGTTGGAAAAGTTACAGGGAGAGATGTCTGGTCATAAGTCGTTGTTGGCAGCGGCACAAAAGGAAAATTCAAAGAGTTCCGAACTTATTACTCTTGAAAGCCAGATTCGAGAGACACGAAGTAAAAAGGATTCTTTGACTAGAGAACTCGGACGACTTGAGGGTGAATTGGCATATTTGAAAAGGGCAATAGATAAGAAAATCCGTGATGCAGCGGAAGCTAGCCAAAAGCAGATATATCTTGCTGAGGTTGAGAAGTTGAGTAGGGAAATTGATCAGAAAGTTGCGGCGGCACTTTTGATCGAAGAAGTTGTTGCTCTGAAGCAGGCTCTCGAAGAGGTGCGAGTACTCTGGGGAGAATTTTTAAAATATCATAAATCTACTGAAGCTGCTGCTGACGTTGTCGCAGAGCAAGGTGAGATTGATCGAGTGAATTCAGAAATGAAACGCTTTGAAGTGAATCTTCAAGATGTTGGTGATGCGGAGATAAGGCAGGCTGATGCATATGCTCGGATCAAGTTAGATATTGATAAGGAAAAGGATAAGAATGTTGAGTCAGAGAAGGCAATTTTGAGGATTATGTCACGACAAAATGAGTTGCATAGCCAACTCGAACACATTAAATTCCGAGACGAGCGCATTCGAGCTGCTGAAGAAGATTGGAAACATGATATGGAAGAGGCGACAATGATCACTAACCGTGACGCTATTTTCTATGAAAAGATTGAATTGGCGATCATGCCTGAGGATGTAAAGCACGCTATTGAAGTAGAGCCTCGCGAGGTGCAGACGGAGCGACGTCGTGCTATTGAAAAGAACAAAATTCGATTAGAAGAAATGGGGGGTGCTGGTGGAGATGAAACAATGAGAGAGTATAAAGAAGCTGAGGAGCGTGATGCGTTTCTGGGCAGGGAATTGGAAGACTTGCAAAAGTCGAGCGAAACACTGACGCAGATGATTGCTGAATTGACAGATAAACTTAATATTATGTTTAAGGAGGGTATCAGAAAGATTAATGCCGAATTTGAGAAGTTTTTCAGGTTGATGTTTGGTGGTGGTGACGCTCGATTGGATATTGTTAAAGAAGAGCGCCGTCGTCGTAGAAAAACTGATATCCTCGGCGAAGATGATCTTTCCGATATCTTAGCTTCTTCTGGTGAGGAGGAAGAATCAGTCCAAGAAGGTATAGATATTTATGTAGCCCTCCCGCACAAACGCACCAAAGGGTTGATGATGCTTTCCGGAGGTGAGCGTGCTCTTACTTCGATTGCCCTTCTTTTTGCTATGTCACAAGTCAATCCACCACCGTTTATTATATTAGACGAAACAGATGCCGCGCTCGACGAAGCCAATTCACGAAAGTACGGTGACATGATCGAATCACTATCAAAGCATTCGCAGCTTATTTTGATCACACACAATCGAGAGACAATGTCTCGTGCGGGTGTTATATACGGAGTTACCATGGGTGGGGAAGGTCATTCAAAGCTTCTTTCAATTGCATTAGATGATGCTGTAGCTGTGGCTAAATAAGGGTTAGAGAAATGGTCGTTAATTGATCTGTTTACATCGTAACCCTTGCTTTATTAAAACTGGTACAATTAATACACCCTTAATTTATCGTGTTAAAAAAGCTTATAAGCCAGGTAAAAGGTGTCTTGAGAATGAATCCTGCCGATCACAAAGATTCGGTCTATTCGGCACAAAAGTTTCTTGATTCAATAGTAGAAAACATTCCGGATATGATATTCGTCAAAGATGCAAAGGACCTTCGATTTGTTCGATTCAATAAGGCTGGAGAAAAGCTGCTTGGTTTTGATCGTAAGGATTTGATTGGTAAAAGCGACATTGATTTCTTTCCACCCGAAGAGGCAAACTTTTTCATTAAAAAGGATCGCGAGGTGCTCATGAGCGGCAAGCTGCATGATATTCCAGAAGAGGTAATACACACCAAGAATGGCTCGCGTATGTTGCATACAAAGAAAATCCCAATTTTCGATGAGAACGGTACCCCACAATATCTCCTTGGAATCTCTGAAGATATTACTGAACGACAATTACTTGAGGGACGACTGCAGCAATATATGCAAGATCTTGAGAAAAAGGTTAGGGAACGAACTGCAAAATTGCAGGAAGAAGTGGTTAAGGATAAGGCACTCATTGAAAGCATCGGTGAAGGCTTCATTGCTGTTGATATTGATCAAAAAATTATTGTTATAAACAAATTGGCAGAAAAGATTCTTGGGAAGGATGGCGTTCAGATGATCGGTACCGATATCTCAGATGTGTTGATGTTGGAGAATGAGAAAGGCGAAAGGGTTCCGTTTAAAGATAGTCCTGTCGCCTTGACCCTTGATTCAGGATTGCAGAATTCATCAAGTGACTTATTTTATGTACGTTCTAAAGGTAATAGGTTCCCGGCATACAGCACTGCTTCACCTATTATTTTGAAGGATAAGATAATAGGAGCCATCCTTGTATTTCGAGATATTACAAAGGAAAAGGAGATTGATCACGCAAAGGATGAGTTTATTACCCTTGTTTCTCATGAGCTTCGTACGCCTCTAACTATCGCTAGCTGGTACACGAAACGATATCTCACTTCTGGCGATACGATGGGTATAGATCAGCAGAAAAGTTATTTAAATGAAATAGTTGGAGCAGTAGAGCGAATGGTGGATTTAGTGAATGCCATCTTGGAAATTTCAAAGATAGAGCTCGGCAGGACTGAAATAAAATTATCAGAATTTGACCTAGCGATATTCTCAGACCAAATAATCTCTGAATTGAGTGAGGATATAAAGAAGAAGCATATAAAAGTTCATAAGATATACACTGGTGATTTGAATAAGGTGTATTTGGACAAAAAAGTTATGACGATTCTTCTTCACAACTTATATACCAATGCCATTAGATACAACCGAGAGGGCGGCGAAATCAATATCTCATTGACTAAAGATGAATCGGGAATTAGCATAGATGTTAAGGATTCTGGTTACGGTATACCTGTTTCGGAACAGGAAAAGATATTTACAAAGCTCTATCGGGCCACTAACGCCAGAGAAAAAGTACCAGACGGTACAGGACTCGGTCTCTATATAACGAAACAATTTGTTGATCGAGCCGGTGGCAGGATATGGTTTGAATCCGAGGAGGGTTCTGGATCTCTCTTCCATACGGTACTGCCTCAAGGTTCGGTGTAGGGAGGTTGGGAAAGCTTATTAATATAAAATAATGTTATGACAACTCAGCTTGAACAGAAGAAACTAATTCTAATAGTGGAAGATGAATCCTCAATGTCTCAAATTCTGAAAGATCAATTTGAGGAATCAGGCTTTGCAGTATTGGTGGCAACTGACGGTGATGATGGTCTTACAAAAGCCTTGGAAAATCATCCAAACCTTATCCTCCTCGATATTTTGATGCCTCATACAAACGGTATTGTTATGTTAAAAAATCTCAGGAAAGATCCTTGGGGAGAGAAGGTGCCTGTTGTCGTGCTGACAAATCTTAATGACATCAACACTCTCTCTTTGACCCTGAAGGAAAAAGCATATGATTATTTAGTAAAGGCAGATTGGGATCTCGATAAAATAGTGCAACATGTTAAAGATAAACTGAAGGCAATGGAAGTGCCAAAGCCGTAAAGTTTTTATTCCGCGATTGAAAAATTCAACATTCTGTTGTCTAAGTCCGCACTGTTAAGTGTAACTTTTATCTTCTGTCCTAGTTGGAATTCACGCTTTGTCTTTTCACCAACGATCTTGTAGTTTTTTTGATCAACAGTATAGAAATCACCTGGTAGGTCGCGTACACGAATCAAACCTTCTGCCTTTGCTTCTGGCTCCTCGACATACATACCCCATTCAGCGATACCAGAAATGGTTGCTTCAAATGTCTGTCCGACGCGGTCCATCATGAATTCAACCTGTTTGTATTTAATAGATGCTCTTTCTGCATCAGCCGCTTCGATTTCTCGTCGCGATGAGTCCTGGCAAATCTTTTCAAGCGTCGCCACCATTTCTTGAGTGACAGGCTTACCTTTCAAAACGTCGGCAAGAATACGATGAACGGAGAGGTCTGGGTAGCGACGAATTGGTGATGTAAAATGAGTGTAATACTCAAAAGCAAGACCGAAGTGCCCAACATTTTTTGTTGAATATAGTGCTTTTGCCATTGAGCGAAGCGTCGCCACTTTGATTGCCGCTTCCGCACCATGACCAACGGATTGATCTATAAGATGCTGGACATCCTTTGGTGTAATTGTCTTTCCCGGATGGAAATCAAGGCCAAGAGCGTTTACGAACGTAGCTAGGTCGTGAAGTTTTTCCTGATCAGGCAAGTCATGAACGCGATAGACGCCGGTGAGATGAATGTGAGCGTTTTTGTTTTTGTTGTAAATATACTCAGCAACTTCTTTGTTTGCTAAAAGCATGAATTCTTCGACGAGGCGATGCGTGTCAATACGCTCTTTTTTGTACACGGCAATAGGTTTTCCATTTTCGTCGAGCTTGAATTTAATTTCAGTCGAGTCGAAGTCAATGGCGCCTTTTTCCTTTCGGCGAGCAAGCATGACTTTTGCAAGACGGTTGAATTCGAGGAGCTCTGCAGCAAATTCCCCAGTTGGAGTGATTTTACTCGCTGTCAAAACTTCCTGTGCGTTTTCGTAGGTGAATCGCTTGTTTGAATGGATGATAGTTCGGCCGAACCACCTGTCACGGATTTTTGCATCACGGTCCATGATGAATACCGCCGAAAAAGCGAAACGATCTTCGTTCGGGTTCAAACTGCATACTCCGTTTGAAAGGACATGAGGAAGCATTGGAATAGTTCGATCTACGAGGTATACAGAGAAGGCTCGCTTCCTAGCTTCGCGATCAAGAGCGGTTCCAGGGACCACATAGTGAGCAACATCGGCGATGTGAATGCCGATCTCGACGAGCGGTCGACCTTGTTCATCTTTTTCATCCATGTCTTTTAATGAAAGAGCATCGTCAAAATCTTTGGCATCTATAGGGTCAATGGTGCATGTAAAGGTGTCGCGGAAATCTCTTCGTTCTGACAATTCTTCTGCGCTGAAAGCGGAAAGTTTCTTGCTTGCCGCATCAGCCTCCTCGAGAACATCGGCAGGGAAGGTGGTGTCGAATCCTCTCTCAAGTACAATGGCGTGCATTTCTGCATTGTTGTCACCTTTCTCACCAATTATTTCTAAAAGTCGACCGTCAGGAATTCTCCCTTTTTCTTCCGTCCAGTTATCTAAAACGATTTCAGCAAAGGCCTTTTGACCTTCGTGAACCTTTCCTGTAAATTCGCCCTCATTTGCATTGGCAAGGTGAATGGTGATATGTGCCCGATGATCATCCGGTTCAAGGTAAAAATTATTTGGATTCTTGGTGCCTCGCATGACCACACCGACGAACTTTGTTTTCTTCCTCTCTGCAACGGAAATAATCTTTCCTTCGAGCGCTCCGCGGTATCCAGCGAATGTTTCTGCTTCTACGGTATCGCCGTGAAGTGCAAGACCGATATTCTCAGGTTGAACAACAATATCCTCATCATCTTTTCCTGCATCAGGTAGGGAAATGAAACCTTTACCCTTGGAGTTGATGCTAATTATACCTGTGATTTTCTTGTTTGCGGCCTTCTGAAATGAGTTCTTGTGGAGATTTAAGTCTTTTTTCATAGATTTTTGTGTAGCCTTATGCTAACAGAAGGATCTGCTATTAACAAACGATGCTGATTTTAGTATACTGACGCCATATTATTATACAAAAGGAGTGGTGGTAGAGTACTTATCAAAACATGAATATACCAAAAAGATCAAAGACAACAGGATGGCGTTTTTTAGGGAAGATTTACGACAATAAATATATTGTGTTAGGGGTATTCCTTCTTGTTGCCTGCTTTACTTTCTTTGGGACTATACGTGCTGCCATCATAGATGACTCCAATCCCCCTATTCTTCAGTCATTTACCTCATCACCGTCTAGTGGTACTCACTTGGCAAATTCTGTGATAACCATTACAGCAAATTTTGACGAGGATTTGGATCCAGGTTCGACAATGAACGTCCAACTAGATACTGGTCAGGCTATAGACCTTGTCTCAGATGAAGGTGATCTATTAATTCTTCACGGAAATTACACGGTAGCACAGGGAGAAGCTTCTTCGGATCTTACTATCACAGCTATTAATAGTGCCAACATTACTGACCTTGATACTGCCCCAAACAACAGTACAAGTTACTCCATACCAGAGGGTCAAAATTTGGGAGATAATTCAGCTGTTATAGTTGACGCTGTTGCTCCAGGTTTGTCTTCTGCGGGGGTTGAAGGATCGACTCTCACTCTTACTTACAGCGAAGCACTTGACGGATCTCCTTCAGTAAGTGAGTACGACGTGTATGTAAACAGCTCTCCCGTATCAATTTCATCCGTCAATGTGACAGGATCAACTGTTGTTTTGACACTTGCAAGTCCTGTAGATTATGATGACGTAGTAACTATTGATTACGAAGGCAGTGGGACAGTCAAGGACATTGCAGGTAATGACGCAGGAAGTTTAAGTGGGCAAAGTGTGACAAATAATGATACCGATAATCCCGATCTCTCAGCGGCTACTGTAAATGGCGCCACTCTCACCTTGACTTACAATGAAGCTCTCGATACAGGTTCTACTCCAGCAACTGGTGATTTTGTTGTAAATGTAGAAGGCTCACCAGTTTCAATTTCATCCGTCAACGTGACAGGATCAACCGTTGTTTTGGCGCTTGCAAGTCCTGTAGGTATGGGTGATACCGTGAACATTAGTTATTCTCCTGGAGATAATCCTATACAAGATTATTCTGCTGGAAATAATGCAGGGCTTTTAAGTGAGGAGAGCGTAACAAACAATACGGATACCGCCCCTCCTGTCTTGTCTGATGCTGGTATTGACGGTGCAACACTCACTCTTACTTACGATGAACCACTTAATGCAGCTAGTTCCACTCTCTCAACTGGTGATTTTGTAGTAGATGTAAACAGCTCTCCCGTATCAATTTCATCCGTCAATGTGACAGGATCAACGGTTGTTTTGACACTTGCAAGTCCTGTAGATTATGATGACGTAGTAACTATTGATTACACACCCCCTGGTGGAAACGGCCCAATACAAGACATGGCGGGCAATGATGCAACAAGTTTAAGTAGTGAGAGTGTGACGAATAATACAGAAGAAACACCTCCCGTCCTTTCTACTGCAGTGGTGAATGGTGCTACTCTCAGCCTCACTTACGGCGAAGCTCTAGATGATGACTCTGTCCCTGCAACCACAGATTTTGTTGTAAATGTAAACGGCTCACCAGTTTTGATTTCTACAGTTAGTATTTCAGGATCGGTGGTTCTCGTAGCGCTTGGAAATAATGTTGGTTCAGGTAATTCAGTAACTATTAATTACACTCCTGGGGTAGATCGCATACAAGATGGGGCAGGGAGCGATGCTGCAAGTTTAAGTGGACAAAGTGTTACAAATAATACTGAGACAACAGTCCCTGTTCTTTCATATGCGAGAGTAAATGGGAACACTCTCACTTTAACTTACAATGAAGCTCTCGATACAGGTTCTACTCCAGCAACTGGTGATTTTGTTGTAAATGTAGACGGCTCACCAGTTTCGATTTCTACAGTTAGTATTTCAGGATCGGCGGTTATCCTTGTTCTCGCATCTTCTGTTGATTTGAGTGATGTTCTAACAATTGATTACGATGTTCCTCTTTCTAATCCTACACAGGATGTACCTGGTAACAACGCGGCCAGTTTGAGCGAGGTGAGTGTACATAACGTAACTGATGCCTGCAGTACAATTGAGGGAGACATAGTCGGGGCCGGCTTCGCGGTTGTTGGGAGATATGTATATACTTCATCGTCCGTAGGAGTGGCAGTTATTGATACCACCACAGATATTGCTACTAATATTAATATTGGGCATTCTGTAAACAATTTTTCTATCGTAGGTACGAAATTATATGTCACTGGTACAAGCACAGTTTCTGTCATTAATACAAATACAAACACTGTCATCGCAACCATTCCTGTAGGTAGTACTACAGGTTCACAAGTTAATACGGTGGTCGGCACAAAACTGTATGTTAATAACTTTGGCTCAAGCACAGTTTCTGTCATTAATACAAATACAAACACTGTCATCGCAACCATTCCTACTGGTGTAGCACCTATGTCATCTACTGTTGTCGGTACAAAATTGTATGTCAATAATTATTCCTCAAGTTTTATTTCTATTATAAATACGCTCACTGATAGTAATATTGGCAATATACCGACTACGGGAAATGTATATGAATCTTTTGCTGTCGGTACAAATTTGTACGCTAATGTAACTACTGCTGCCAGAGTTGCTGTCATTGATACTACTACAGACACTATTACCACGACTGTTCAGGTAGGAACTTTGCCCTATTACTCACTACTCGCTGACACAAAACTGTATGTTAATAACAATGGTTCAAATACGGTTTCTGTTATTAATATAAATACAAATACGGTGACGGCGACCATTCCCGTCGGAGCGTCACCTCGTCTTTCTATTCTCGTCGGTACAAAACTGTATGTAGGTAATGCAGATTCACATTTTGTATCTGTTATTGATACTGACACGAACAGTGTTATTCAAAATATCTATTTACCAGGGTTTTCTGTTTTTAGTGCTGTAGTTGGTACTAAAATGTATGTTTCTAACAACAACAATGTTTCGGTAATCGATACTACTACAGATGGCCTCTTTAATGTTTGTACTCCTCACCTTACTTCTATTACTTCTACTTCAGCTAACGACACGTACACATCAGGTCAATCGGTAAATATTACTGCAAACTTCAACGAAGCTCTTGGTCCTGGATCGAAGATGCGTCTCACATTAAATACCGGGGCGGTAGTTAATCTCACGGTAGTCTCAGGTAGTACACTCTCCGGCACATATGTTGTCGGAAGTGGAGAGACATCGCCTGACCTCTCTGTTTCATCCATCTCAAGTAATGCAAGCTTTACTAGCGTGTCCGACACAGACGGTACGCCAAATATTCAGAGTAGTTTCTCTGTGCCCGCGTCTCCGGAACTGACCGGCGATACGTACCGCAACCTTGGAGATCTTAAAGATATTGTAATCGGTACGGCCTATCCAAATATTGATTCTGGAACTGAGCCATATCAACTCACTACTGTCGGAAATATCGTATATGTAGCAAATCAGGGATCAGACAGTGTTACGGTTATCGATACAACAGACAATAGTGTTATAGCTACTACAGCGGTTGGAGATCAGCCATATGGCCTTGCATACAACAGTACAAGCAAGGAAGTATATGTAGCAAATCTAAAAGGTGATAGCGTCTCTGTGATCGATGCAGATCCTCTAAGTGGGACATACAACGATGTAATAAATACTATATCTGTTGGAGTTGAACCATATTACGTAACAAGCCTTGGTACTAAAATGTATGTAACAAACAGTGTTTCTTGGACTGTTTCTGTTATTAACACTGCCACACACACAGTTACCAATACTATCAATGTCGGAGCGTGGCCTCGAGGAATTAAAGCTCACGGTACAGATCTTTATGTAGCTAACTTCGGATCAAATTATGGAGGATCATCGGAGGGTACGGTTTCTGTTATTAACTCTTCAAACAACACTGTTACAGATACTATAATTGTTGGAAGCGGCCCCCGTGGCGTAGCTGTAAATGGTAATGAGGTTTACGTTTCAAATTGGAACGATAATACCGTCTCTGTTATTAGTACCACTTCGAATACTGTTACGTATACTATATCGGTAGGTTCCGGTCCTCGAGGTATTCTTTCTCTCGGATCTAATATCTACGTTGAAAACTACAAGGACGGCACTATATCTGTCATTGCCACAGGATCACACTCTGTCACTGGGACATACAAGGTTGGTAACACACCTGCTGGTATGACTGCTGTCGGTACGGATATTTATATCTCTCTATTCACTGATGATGTGGTATCTATTTTCGACACGGTGGCTCTTAGTTTGAAATCAAGCGTTGTCCCAGATACAACAGCTCCAGTCATCTCTTCTGTCGCTTCATCTACTGGTCAAACTACAGCAAGTATATCTTTTGTAACAAATGAGTTAGCTACAAGTACTTTGGATTACGGATTGACTACAAGTTACGGAACGGCTTCATCTTCAAGCGCTTCTGCCACGTCTACTGTATTCAATCTTACTGGTCTTACCGCTGGCAGTACGTATCACTTTAGAATTTCTGTTTGGGATGCATCATCAAATCTTGCCACTTCTTCTGATTACACCCTCACAACAACAGCTGCGTCATCGGGAGGTGGAACAACTGATCCTCAATTGAACCCCGGTACAGCAACTGGCGGCGGTGGTGGGGGTGGTGCGGTGATTTACTATCCTACGCCCGTAGCAAGTACTACTGCGATTACTCTTCCAAACACATGTCGACCAGGGGACTTGTTCAGTATCCTAACAGGTGCAAGGTGCCAAATTACATCTACAACAACGCCGGTGGCGACCGTAGTCCTTCCTGCTATCAATCTCTTCTACAGAGACCTTAAGATAGGTATGACAGGGTCTGATATACAAAGCCTTCAGAAATTCCTCAATGCGTTGAAATTTAAAGTTTCGATTATAGGTCCCGGATCTCCAGGCAATGAAACCTCTTATTTTGGACCAGCTACAAAAAGTGCCCTTGTTAAATTTCAGGGTATTAATGGTATACCAGCAACAGGATTTTTTGGACCTATAACCCGAGCGTTTACCAACAAGTTTCTTAAGTAATAAACTGTTGGTTTGACGTCATAAGCCCTTTCTGTTAGTATTCTGCCTACACATGTTAATTATCCGACTACAGCGAATTGGACGAAAAAACGAGCCTTCATTCCGGCTTGTTCTGACTGAGTCTAAGAACGCAGCAAAGAAGAAGGCTCAGGAAGTACTTGGTTCACACGATTTCCGAAAGACAAATACGATTCTTAATAAGGATCGAATCATTTACTGGATTTCAAAAGGCGCACAGCTTTCCGATACAGCTCACAACCTTCTTGTTTCAAACAAGATCATTGAGGGTAAGAAGCGAAACGTTCTTCCAAAAAAGACCGTCGCTAAAAAGGACGAACCTGCAGAAACAGCACCCGTGGAGACACCGGTTGCAGCTTAAAGCTCAAATACAGCCCTTTAGGGGGCTGTATTTGTTTATGCCCACAAAGAGGTTGCGGGCAGGTGGGTAGGTTGTATAATTATCGTATTACTATATTTACTGAAGAACGCTATGAATGAACGAGACACACAATTTCTTGACTACGTTATTAAATCTCTCGTCGACAATCCTGACGCGGTTAAGATTAACCGCACAGTAGATGAAATGGGAGTCCTTCTTACACTCGTTGTTGACCCATCTGACATGGGTAAGATCATTGGTCGCGACGGCAACACAGCTAAAGCTATTCGAACTCTTCTTCGGGTGGTTGGTATGAAGAATAATGCTCGAGTTAATCTAAAAATCAATGAACCTGAAGGTGGAATGCCACGAAAGGATAGTCCTATGAAGTCTGTGGATGAGGCTATGGCTGACTTGAAACTCGAGTAGTAGGGAGTACAATTAAGGTGTCGGTTTATTAAGTTAATCTTACATATATGAAATCTCTTCACACGATTTCTTTTATCCTTCTTGCTATTGGAGGATTGAACTGGCTCCTCGTCGGTCTCTTTGGATGGGAAATTGGAATGTTGTTTGGGGGACAAGCTGCTGTTGTTTCTCGAATCATTTACATTCTCGTAGGTCTTTCTGCTATCTATGAAGTTGTGACCCATAAGAAAAATTGTAAACATTGTGATTCAATGGGCAGTTCTCCATCGGCCTCGTCAGCAATGTAAGCATGTATAATATGACACAAGAAAAAGAAGGTTAATAGACATAAACAAAAATCAGTGGCATTATAAGACCACTGATTTTTGTTTATGAAAAAGCCAATACAGAAGACAATGACATTCCATCTTGTAACTCTCTTCCCAGAGAGCTTTTCTTCATATCTCGGAGAATCCATTCTTGCCCGTGGTCAGAGAGAAAAAAAGATTGACTGGAAGTTTTATAACCCTCGAGATTTTGTAAGACCAACAGGTAACCAGCGTCTCAAGGAAAAGCCATATCTTAGAACTGACCACAAGCCGTATGGAGGAGGTCCTGGCATGGTCATGCAGGCGCTTCCTGTGGCGAAGGCAATCGACAAAGCTTTTAGATTCGCAATGAACCGAAAGAATTTCAGGAAGGCTCAAATTGTTTTTTTGTCTCCTTCGGGTCTACAATTTACGAACGAAACTGCTATCGATATGGGTGAAAAGTTTTCAGATATTATCATCGTCTGTGGTCGCTATGAGGGTATCGATGCTCGCATTAAAAAGATGTTCAAGATGAAAGATATATCGGTTGGACCTTTTGTCACTACAGGGGGGGAATTGCCGGCTATGATCATGATTGATGCCATTGCGCGACATATTCCAGGAGTACTTGGAAATTTTGACAGTAGGGAAGAATCACGCAAAGCATCTAAGGATGTATATACCCGTCCTGAAGTTGTTGAATTCAAAAAGAAGAAATACAAGGTACCAAAACTTCTCCTTAGCGGTCATCATGGAAAGATTGATGAATGGAGGGGAGAGAGAAAGGGTGGGGTAAGGTAGTTTCCATTGGGTTTTTAAAGAAAATAATAAAAGGACTTGATTTGAAGTTAACTCTTAAATAAACACAGCCGCCCAAGGTTTGGACGGCTGCTGCTTCTTTTGGGGTTTTAGGACAAGTTCCCCAAACTTAGTCGATGGACGACCATTATTCTAGCGACGCGCGTACGCGACATATTTCTTTGGCAATGCGACCAATAGATCGCTTGATGATTCGCTTCTTTATCCGGAGATGGGAATTGAGCCTTACAGGATCGGCCTCATACAGTCGTCTTCCTGGAGATGTTGCATCGCTGTTTTCAACTAGCAAGGGACCGCCAAGTATTCCGACAGGGTAGGTGTCAATAATGTTTCGAGCCGGAGTCAGGATCCAGCTATGCTGGTACCCAACAGCGAAGAATCCATCCTGCACCCGAAGTCTGAAGTTCTGCCCTATGGCATGCGCAAGTATGTGGCAGGAAAGTACAACCACGTCCCCACGCTCGTCCACTCCGAGGTCGATATCTTCCATCGCCAGCACTACCGCGCGAATCTTCTTAAAAAGCTGTACGTCCGCATCCGGAAGCAGCT
>JAZKIM010000006.1:67292-67509 GCA_040384865.1 Patescibacteria group bacterium | reverse complement strand
TATTTCATTCTAATTTTCCTATCGATATTTATATTATCCGAGGCACTCATATGGAGCCAGCAGTAAAAGATGGTGAAAGGTTAATTTTAGTGAAAGACAAGGGCTCTTTTCAGAGGAGTGACATTGTAGTCGTGACTTGCTTAACAGGAATTCAAAATCTTACGGGTAAGTGTGATTCTATTGTTGATAGAATTATCGCTGTTCCAGGCGAAACTAT
>JAZKIM010000006.1:0-67282 GCA_040384865.1 Patescibacteria group bacterium | reverse complement strand
GAAATAAAAGATGCTAAGGTTTATATAAATGGGGTTGTCTTGGATGAGTCATATGCTCACGGATCTATGTCTCAAAATTTAAAGATAGTTTTGGCTGAAAACCAGTACTTTATATTAGGCGATAACAGATCAAATAGTATTGATTCAAGAATTTTAGGTCCCATTTCGAAGGATAATATATTAGGAAAACTGAAATCACTTTAATTACTTAAGAAATTTACCCCCTCCTCGATTCTATCCATATACTCTTTATCTGTTAACAGAAAAATAAGAGATTGGGGCACTCCAATTTTTCGTCCTAACTTAATATAAAAAACCATCCTGATTAGGATATTGTTTGAAGGTTTTAATGAGTATTCCCAAGCCCCTCTTGTTTTTACCTGGAAGAAATCCTAATTTCTCCCTTGCTAATCTGACATTTAGTTAATATCATTAATGTAATATTAATAACTAGCTGATACGTATGCTTACAACGAAATCTGTTTTTACTTCTATCTTACTTATCCTTTTTGCTGTGACATCTTTCTTCTTTGTGCTGAAGGTGAAAGATATTGACCCCTTGTCGCTTGTAGCTAAGCCGAACCTTGACCAAAAATCAGAGACCAATGGAAATAGTAATGCTTCAAAAAAAGACACCTCGAGTGTTGATTCTGCCTCAAGCGAAAGTGTCGCTGCTGGTGTCGACACCGGCACGGCTAGTAGTATGGAAACAGATTCAACTGCAGTCTCAGAACCTGTTGTCACCGATACAGAACCAACTCTATCGGAGCCAAAACCTGCTGTCTCGGTAATAGACTCTCAGACATTACTTGCGTTTTCTAAAAATGGAAAAATTGATCCTGCTATTACTGAAGCGTTCAAAAACGGCAGTACTACAATACCGGTCATCATCAAGGCTAAGTTGTCTTTTAGTAAATTTTATAATCCTGCAGATTCTTCCTCCTCTCGCATCAATAAGTCTAATGAATTTGATGGTGCCAAAAATCAGTTAGCCGCAACACTCGGTAGTCAGGGTAAGATTAAGCGTGATCTTAAAATTATCAACGGACTCTCTGCTGATATAAATAAAGACTCTCTTGTGGCCTTGAGCAAGAGTCCTTTGTTGGAAAGGGTATCCCTTGATAGGGAAGTTCAAGCTTTTCTTGATACATCTCTCGACGAAATTAACGCCAAGTATGTATGGACTCTCAAAGATGGAAACAACAACCCGGTTACAGGTAAGGGTATCAGGATTGCCGTTATTGATACTGGAGTAGACTATACCCATCCTGACCTCGGTGGGTGCTTAGGTTCCACATGTAAGGTTGTTGGTGGATATGATTTTTATAATAATGATTCAAACCCTATGGATGATCATGGTCACGGTACTCATGTGGCCGCGACTGCTGCTGGTAAAGGAATAGTTAAAGATAGTTTGGAAAATGATCTTCAGCTTTACGGTGTGGCTCCGGACGCCAGCATTCTTGCATACAAGGTAATGAGTGCTGCTGGTTCAGGTTATTTTTCTACAGTTATTGCAGGTGTTAATAGAGCTGTTGATCCCAATAACGATGGTAATCCTGCTGATCATGCCGATGTCGGCAGTATGAGTTTGGGAGCAAATTGTGGCGCAGCATATACCCCAGATTGTGGACCAGATGACCCACAGAGTCTGGCGGTTGATAATGCAACTGCTGCCGGCGTTACGTTTGTTATTGCAGCAGGCAACTCAGGTTCTGCTCTAGGTACGATTGGTACACCAGGTGTTGCTCGGAGTGTTATTACGGTTGCCGCCGCCTGCAAAACGTCACAAACTGGTGGTCAATGTACTTACCCAATTACCGGATTTTCTTCTCGCGGTCCAGTGATCTGGAATGGTGTTGATTTACAAAAACCAGATATTGCCGCTCCGGGCTACCTCATTTGTGCTGCCAAATGGGGAAATGCGTTCTCGACATCTCCAACATGTTTTGATACTAAGCATGTTCGTATCTCCGGCACCTCAATGGCCACACCACACGTGGCGGGAGTAGTGGCTTTAATAAAACAAGCCAATCCTCTATACACTCCGGATCAGATAAAAGTTTCTTTAAAGTATACCGCCAAGAATCTCGGCATGACCTATAACGATCAGGGCACAGGTGAGGTAGACGTTAAAGCTGCCCTATCACTGACTACTAATGCTTTCTCTACGCCTATTTTCTGGAGTTTAACAACCGACCCAAGCAGGAAAAATAGCCTTACAAATAAAAGCTTCTCTGTCACTCCTAAGGACACCAGTACGGGTAATCTTAGTCTAAGCTTCAGTACGTCGACACCCGGTATTACCTTTAGCTTTGATAAAGCTACTTTAAATGTTGCCAATAAAACCACCGATACTTTCCAAGCAACTATTAGTGTTGACAATGATGTGGTCAAACCTGGAAACTATGTAAGCGCTATCTATCTGAACGAGAATGGGGTACGGAAAAGCACTATTCCAGTTTTTATAACCGTCACACCAACTCTTTTGGTTACTCCCGGCACTCTAGACTACGGAGTCGATAGTCCAGCGCTTTCATCATGGACGTCTAAAACTCTCAAAGTTACTCTTGTGAATAAACGTACGGATATTGATCAAACTCTTAATGTCAAACAATCAATAATATATTCTCCATACGGTGTAATTTATAATACAGGCTCTCCTACTGTCGTTGCTCTGCGTGGAAGTACAACCACATTAGACACCTACTTTACTGCGGACAACAGTAAAGCAGAAAACGCCGTCCATGGCGGTACGCTCACTCTTTCCAATAATTTTTATCGTTTCGATATATATGTCACTTTTATTAAAAATTATGTTCTGGCAATAAAGGAGACCAGCGGCACTGTTTTTCAGGCAGTACCTAAGATAACTATAATTAATCGTAATAATCGGTGGCCTATTGGAGTGTCATTAGATTCTAACCCAAAAATATTTTATCTGGACTCTATGGGCCCTTACGACATTATGATTGATTATCCAATGAGTCCTGATGATCGTCGCAGGTTTGTATTTAAGGAAGGTGTGACCGTTGATGGCTTGACTGGTTCCACAACACTTCCTGTAAGTATTAGTGAAGCAAAACACTTGATTCAGTTCATTCCAAAAGATAAAAACAATAATACTCTCAGTACAGTATCTGGCAGCCTTGAGTTTATTCATCTACCAACAAATCAAAGTTTTTTTGGATTTATTTCGGCCTTAGGTGTCCATCTTCCCGGCACTATAAAAAGTATTTATGTGTCTGATCTAAGCACCAATTACTTAGTTAAGGCTCCAACGAGTGCTCATAATTCTACTGAAACGAGAGAAGATTTCTACTATCTGTATGCAGAATCTAAAGGGATTAGCAGGGGTATGACGTTTACCAACAGTCCTTCTGACCTTAAAAGTTATACCGTACAGTTCGATGAGAATAGACCTGCCGGAACTACTGAGTATCCTGATCTAGAAGATTGTAATATGACTCCGTATATTCATTTCCTAGATTATAAAAGTATGTCGTGTTCCGGAAATGGACCTGGGGCACTTACATTGCCTTATACTCAAACAATTTATACGATGCGTCCTCCAGGTTATTTTGCTGCTTTTGTGTCAAATCAGTTTAGGCATGGTTGTCCGTCAACTGGAGCATGTCCCTCAGTATTCAAGTCTCCTTACATTGATTTTGCAACCAATAGTCGCTTCCCGTTTATTTCCTCTACTTTTTACCCAATAGATCCATCAATAATCTCTCCACTTACAGGCACTAAAGTATATCTGGGCTTAGGACCGAGTGTGTGGTTTGCAAAGTTCCAAAACAGTCCAAATATACTTAAAATCTTAGCAAACTTTAAAGGTCCTGTTACTCCTATTCTTCGGCAAGATTATGCCACAGGTGAGAATGATCAGATTCCTTTTGTTATAAAAAAAGACGGTCTCACAGTATCAACGGGCTCTCTTAAGGCCTGTGTGGGCCTAACAGGTTTGGCCTGCGTTAACTATGATTCTGACGTTCTGTCTACAGTTAACTTGCCTTCGTCGGGTAAGTACGAGTTTAGTGCTTCTTTCCCTTATCAAAACCAATCGCAGAATTTGACAGGATCGGTGGTGGCATCCTTCGACACAACTCTTGCTGATCCAAATCCTCCCACCATTAAAAGGCTTTATTATTTTAGCAAGGGTGCCCGAAGTGATGTGTATGATCCGGCGGTCTCTAACACAATAGAGCTAGAGTTTGACCCTGTAGGCGGCTCAATGAAATCCGTATTAGTTAGTTATTCAGTAGACGGAACTAACTTCATACCGTTGTCGGTAACTTCAGCCGGTGCTGTATATCAGGCGGGTATATCAAGCAGTACTGCTAGCGGAAAAATCACATTACGAATTATTGCGAGTGATAATGCTGATAATTCCCTACAGTATACATTTGAGCTCCCTTTAGGAAGCGCCCCTTCTTCACCGAGTCCTTTGCCAAATCCTGTACCGAATCCTACCCCGTCTTCTCCGACCGTTTCGATCACAAGCCCGGTGAGTGGAGCTATTGTTGCCAAAGGCTCCACTGTAACTATCCAGGCTAGTGCTTCTGACAGTGTGGGTGTTACTAAGGTTGAATTTTACGCTGGACCGAAAGTCACATGTACCGACACTACAAGTCCTTATTCTTGTGCTTGGAAAGCACCGAACAGTCCAAGTAAGACTACGTCTTTCTCGGCTAAAGCATATAACGCAGCAGGAGGCGTTGGTACTTCGGGTGCTGTGACAGTAACTACGGGCAAGTAAGAGTGTTGTGGGAGATACAGGACTCGAACCTGTGACCTTCTCAGTGTAAATGAGTTGCTCTACCAACTGAGCTAATCTCCCGTGGAAGCCAGCATACATCAAATCTCGATTTGTTTCAATTCCATGCTAGTATGGTTTTCATGTTGAATGAACTACCATCAGAGATGACTGTCATCTTTGAAAACAAACACATCCTTGCTGTTAACAAACCAGCCGGTTTAGTTGTGCATGGTGACGGTAAGACAAAAGAACCTTCGCTGGCGGACTGGCTTCTTAAAAACTATCCTGCTATCAAGGAAGTAGGAGAACCAATGATCCTTCAAGACGGCACTGTCATATACAGACCAGGCATTGTTCATCGTCTTGATCGAGAAACTTCCGGCGTCATGGTTATTGCCAAAACACAGGAATCTTTTGAATATCTTAAAAAACAGTTTCAGGAACGAGAGGTTCGTAAGGTATATAACGCTGTTGTCTGGGGATTGGTTAAAGAAGACAAAGGAACGATTGACCGTCCGATTGGCCGAAGCCGAAGCGACTTTCGTAAGTGGTCTGCCCAGCGTGAAGCAAGAGGGGATATGCGCCCAGCGGTGACCGATTACAAAGTGCTCGGTCGAATTGATGGCGGTGTGAGTAAGCCGCATGAGATACCGATGAATTTTTCGTATATAGAAGCCTACCCTCGAACTGGCCGTACGCACCAAATACGTGTCCATTTTAAGGCTATAAACCACCCTGTGGTGTGTGACTCTCTTTATGCCGCTAATCATCCAGAGGCTCTCGGTTTTAAGCGCCTTGCGCTACATGCCCGCTCCATTGAAATAGAGGACATTGATGGTAAAACTCATATGTTTGAAGCACCGCAACCTACAGATTTCTTAGAGGCGGTTAAGTCTTTTTAACTCGGGTCGAATATCTGAAAGGGGAAATATTTGCCAAAACCTCCACCTTTTGTTATATTGATGCCCTATATGACAGCAGCTAAAATACCAACAAAAAAGGCAGTCGTTCTTGCGACCATCAATCGAGACTCTCGTAAGAATCTTGATATGCGCTCTGGCGACACTGTTAAGGTTCACCAAAAGATCCAGGAAAAAGGAAAGACTCGAATTCAGATGTTTGAAGGTCTTGTCCTTGCTCGAAAGCATGGAGCAGAAGCTGGTGCGACTTTTACCGTACGAAAGATGTCAGGAGGATATGGCGTAGAACGAATCTTTCCTCTTTACTCTCCGTCTATCGACAAGATTGAGGTGACAAAGCGAGCTAAGGTACGACGAGCTAAGCTTTACTACATTCGAGATAAGGCTGCTAAAGAGATTAGTAAGCGAATGAAGATGGAAATGATGAGTGGAAACAATACTGATGTTAAGGAAGAAGAGGTAGATGAAGCTCCGATTGAGGTTGCGACATCTGCGGAACCGAAAGCTGAGTAGTTTCTAGAATCAAAAAAGCCCGCTTTAGAGCGGGCTTTTTTGATTACAAAAGTTGAAACGTTGTAGGAGAGAATCCAGAATACTAAAGTCGGGTATGTATTACGAAAAAGTAAAAATCTTTTTAAGAAGAAAATGGTTGAAAGTGAATGGAATTTTAGGTATAGTGGGGACTCCCTAGTGAGGGCTTTTGACAAATATGCGCGCGGGTGGTGAAACGGTAGACACGTAACCTTGAGGTGGTTATGCCCTTACGGGTGTGGAGGTTCAAGTCCTCTCCCGCGCACAAATAAAGTTAGAATGAAGAAATGCTTGGTACCCACCCCGTGCATTTTTTCATTTTGATATACTATATCCATGGCTACACATACATCACGCACTTGGATTTCGGTCGGTATTATAGTAATCGCTATAATCTTGGTAATTGTTTTTGTCCCAAAAACAAAGGAGCAATCACAGACTGATGAGGTTGCGACAACAACCCCTCCGACACTTGAACAAAAGATGGTAGTGACTAGTAAGATAATAAAAGATGAAAATAGTAAAGCCGGTTATAGTATTAATGTTATCTATCCGCAGTTGTCTGGATTGACTCGTTCCGATGCTCAAATAAAAATCAATAAATCTATTTCTACAAATATAAATGAATTAATTTCTGATTTTAAGAAATCAAATAACGACGTTAGTGATTCTCTTCCTGGATCGGGACTAAGTACTCTTGATGTCACCTACTCAATTCAGCCAAATACCACTATTCCGAATTTGATTTCAATTCGTTTGATTGAATCGTTCTTTGAATCAGGGGCTGCACATCCAGGACACTTCATCGAGACATTGAACTACAACACCTCAACAGGAATGGAAGTAACTCTTGATGATGTATTTTCTTCCAGCGATTACCTGCAGCGAATCTCTTCGTATACCAGAGCGGAACTTCAGAAAAAGATCGGCAGTGATGAAAATATCTATCCGCAAATTACATCAGGAACCACACCAGACAAGGAAAACTTCTCTTCCTTCATGTTTGCTGATACCGGCTTAATTATCATCTTCCAGGAATATCAGGTTGCAGCTTATGCCGCAGGTGTTCAAGAAGTGTTTGTTCATTACAGTGCCATTAGGGATATCATTGATCAAAATGGACCATTATCGTTTCTTTTTAGATAACAGTCATGCTTTACACGCGAAAAGGGGATGGGGGAACCACAAAGACATTTGGTTGTGATCAAAGAATTTCAAAGAGTTCTGCTCGAGCAGAGGCCTTAGGTGGTCTTGATGAAATCAATTCATTCCTCGGTCTTGTGAAGGTTTTGAGTGCAAATGCTAAAGTCTCAATTGAAATTGATGGAAACCTTGTCACTTTTGAATCTATTGTTCATGGAGTTCAAGAAACACTTTTCATCATTCAAGCTGAGGTGGCAGGGTTTCCTAAAGGTCTTGCTGAGGAGAAGGTAAAGAGGGTGGAGCAGATTATAGATACGGCTGAAAAGATGTTACCCCCTATCAAATCATTCTTTATTTCAGGAGGTACAGAGCTTGCTGCTAAATTTGATTTCGCTCGTACTATTGCGCGTCGAGCGGAGAGACGGGTAGTGCAAGTCCACGAAGAAGGGACCCTTGTTGGCCCGACAACCCTCGCATATCTCAACCGTCTCTCATCGCTTCTTTATGCTCTCGCTAGACTTTCTAACCATTTATCTGGTATAACTGAGACGCCGCCGAGCTATTCGTAGTACGGCGGCGGTGCTGTCTTGGTGAGGTTTTCGAAAAGAGAAATTTCATGCAACGGCAAAATACATGGCGACTATGGTGTAAAGGTTAACACTGGAGTTTGTGGAACTCTCGATTCGGGTTCGATTCCCGATAGTCGCCCACGATTAGATGTTGGTGGAGTATGTGTGAATTAAATAGGCGAACTTGGATGGAGTATGGAACTTTAGGTTATAATAAAAACATAATGATTAAGGCCGCCTGGTTTATTCTTGGTCTCGGTATCGTTGCTCGTGTTGGTGGTTGGCTGTATTACGACCTATATGGAACATCGGAGGCTCTTGTAGTTAGTGTTGGTTTAATGCGTGCTTTTTTTCTCGCATCAATTTTTTCATTTTCGATATGGATATACTTGGGGTGGAAATCTAAAATAAAAAAGAGAACAGAAGTTTCAATATACCCGGAACTGATGAATTTTATTAAAGATCAGCAGAGCAAGGGAAAGAGGGAAGATGAAATAATCCAATTATTAAATATGCAGGGTGGATGGGATATTGAAAAGATTAATCGTGCCTTTGCTGAAATAAACAACGGTAGTTCTGAGCTAGTGAAAAAAGAGGTAAAAGAGTCGAATGGTTTTAAGCATTTTGGTTGGGGAGTTCTGGTCGCATTTGTAGTATTCCTTCTTCCTCTTTGGACAGACTATCAAGAATATAAAAACATGGAGGGGAAGTTTTTTGTAGCACAACAATATTACTCCAGTGGTAATAAGATAAAGGCAATAGAGGTGCTTAATGAAATTACTAGCACTAAAGTGTTGCCAGGTGTCACCGCGCAGGCTTATTTAACTAAGGGTGTATTGTACCGCTCCGATCATTTTAATGATGCTATGGCAAGAGAAGAGTGTATAAAAGGTTTAACAATTGACCCAACAATTGAGACGGAGGGTGTTTTAAATCGGGATAAAAACGGGAATACTGTTGCAGATATTTGTAGAATGATAATAGACGAAGGGAATTCAAGTTCTCAAGAGACGACTGAACCTAGAACGGATACTCAAAAAATAGTTTTGAGTAAAGAAGATTATAGATTATGCCAGGCTGAAGACGTTATCGGAGACTGGAGTCGGACCTATTCATATATAAAGCCAGGGTTGGTTCCTGACCCTGATGATGCTCTGCATGAAAAATACCAGTATTACTTTTTCAATGATCAGGGTAAGTATAGATGGACGGTTTCGAACCTGGCTATGGATAAGGCATCACTTTCAATATCTGGAATGCCTCCGCTTACTTCAGTTTACTCAGTAGACAATGGAAAGATAACAATGAAACAAGAGACGGATGCTTATCCAAGATCAGGTCTTTGCGGTGTCGCGGTACGGGATTTTAACTTCACGCCAGGGTGGCCAGTAAAAACTAATGACCTGATCCAATCATTCACTTCGAATGGAGAGTTAATTTATCTAGTGACAATGGAAAGAATTTAATTCCATCATATTTTAAATCTTGAAGGTCTTAATCTTTTTAAGTGACCTAAACAGGCTGTCGATCGTACTCATGTGTTCGACTAAAGTTATAATAAGATTCGGATAGCTGCCCACGCTTAGATATCTACAGGTACATACGCTATAATTTAGCGATGTTTCAAAAAGAACTTAAAATAATGATTGTTGTTAGCTCGACGATGACATTTATTGGGGCAATCTTTACTCCGTTTTATGTAACTTATATTCAGTCTCTGAATGGTAGTTTCCTCTTTGCCGGTTCTTCATTGGCTTTATTTTCAATTCTCACAGGAATCTTTCTTTTCTTTTTAGGAAAATTTGAAACTCGTTATTCAGAAAAGAAAAAGTTGATTGCATCGGGATATGCTGTGAAGGGAGTATCTTTTGTTGTAATTGGTCTTTCACTTTCTAATATTTCTTTATTGGTGGGTTTGGTGTTAATGAGTATTGGGAGTGCGTTGAGTATGCCAGCATTTGATGCCCTGTATACGAAACATGTTAATAAGGAAGACTCTTCGATTCAATGGGCAGACCTGCAATCAGTTGCATATATTATTACTGGAATGGCCGCTCTTATAGGAACAGTCCTGATACAAAACTTTGGCTTCAGAGAGATTTTTATTGCTTTAGGTGTTCTTGCTCTTATTGTCAGCATCTTTGTCTATAGATCTAAGAATTTGTAAGGCTAAGATATTGATTTTTTATTGAATTGGTACAAATATCTCTATTCAGCAAAGTTATAATAAGATTCCGATAGGGCATAGTAATGGTGTTTATTCTGACTTTATAGGTTTTGTTGTTGCCCATAGTGATTCAAAGATATTTTTGAATGCTTTTGCAATTATTTCATTTTTGATTATGACACCGGAAGGTTTCTTTTTATCAAAGGCAACAATTGAGACTTTCGACCCATAGATATTTAGCTCAATTCCTAAATCTTTGAATGTATTTAAGAAACGCATATCCCGAAGAAGTTCTTTTGATCTAGAAATATCTCTTTTTCCAGAAGTGCTTTGAGGAAGTAAGCTTTTAATAGAAATCCCTCTCTTCACTCTATCAGGGAAGTATTCTTGTTCAAGAAAGTTATTTAACGTGTCATATGCTTTGTCATAATCGGTAATGCAATAAATTTTCTTATCTTTGTTTTCTCGCCAGCTGTCTTCATAAAGATTCTTAACGCTCTCAACCCCTTCAAAGTATCGAATATCAGAATACAGAGTAGGGAGTTGCTGTTGCTGATTATTTAGCCAGTCGCCCAGATTTGATGTTTCTTCTGTGAGGGAGCTGATTTTTCTCTTTGCCCAGCTTCTGTACTCGTCTTGAGAAATTGCTTGAAAGAAAGCACCTCCTTCTTTTGTAATCTTTGTCACCAATCCTTTTTTAAGAAGCTCTTCGATCGTGTGATAGAGAGCAGTTCTATTAAGCAAGATTTCTTTGGATATCTTACTAATAGGGGACTCACCTAATTTATATAAAGCACCCAAGATGCGTTTTTCCTTCGGGGTTAGTAATTCCATAGCTGTAGGGTAGTATGGTTGTCAAGCTGTGTCAACAGGTTTACATAACACACCATGTTTTTATACTAAGATCGGACCAAATAGTCCTAGAAGGAGGTGATATTGAATGAATTCCGAAACAACGGAGATTATGCAAAAACTCGGTGGAATCAGTTTCCGAGTCCAAGGTCCATTCTTGGTCGCTGACCTGACCACCGAGTCTGCGTTGTTCGAATCCCTTGCTGTTGGTCGGCACGGGATGGAGTCTGTTCCTCGGGGGAAGAGAACTGAACCTCACGAGCACGATTTCCCGTCCTTCTACAAATCTGAAGGTCTGGACGTCGAAGTATGCGGAGAGCGGATCAGTCTCCCTGAACACGCGCTCACGCTGGTTCTGCCAGGGACTGCACATAGCTGGGTCCCTAAGCAAGACCTTGGCTGCGTCGGGTCTCTCGACAATCGCCATGAAACGCAGAAGGTTCTGGCACTTGCTGCCTGACCGATACCCGCAAGCACACCTGTTGTGCTTGCGGGTATTCTCTTTGTATCAGATTTAACACCTCAATTACATTTCTTAAGTATTCTCTATCCTAAAATACCTCCAGTATAAGGTTCCGGCAGGCGCCCACGTCTATAGATAATTTAGGGTATACTTTACTGTAAATGCATCACGCAAGAAAAAATAAGATATTAGTTCTACAGGTAATTGTAGTTTTAATTTCAATGGTGGTTTACAGAATAATGGGCTTTGAACATAACCCACTAGGTGCTTTTTTCATTTTTTTACCGCTATTAATAGTCTCAATTTTTTCTGTACGTTTTCTTGTTTCAAAATCAACAGCTGATTAAGTTGAAAGAATATCCCCTAGATCAATTTGATGTGTGCGGTAGTCAGATTCAAGTAAGGTTATAATAAGATTCAGATAGGGTATACAAATGGAGCTTATTCTGACTTTGGTATACTTATCGAATGGATAAATATACCAAAGTTGCTGTAAATATCTTTGTAATTAAAGACAATAAGTTACTTTTAGGGAAAAGACGAAAACCTTCAAGCGATGGCTTTTACGGTTTACCAGGAGGACATTTGGAATATATGGAGTATTTGGTGGATGCTGCAAAAAGAGAACTTAAAGAAGAAACTGGTTTAAACGCGAACCTTTCTTTCTTGAGTATTGTGAATGAGCCAATGCTTGGTGAAGATAAGCATTATATTCATATAAATTTCTTGGCGAGTAGTGTTATTGGTGAACCAGAAAATATCGAACCTGATAAATGTTATGGATGGGAATGGTTTCCTCTAGATCAGTTGCCTGAAGATATTTTTATCGGTCACAAAAGAGTAATTTCTGCCTTTTTAAATAATAAAATATTTCTTGAATAGAGTAATTATTATAGGTTGTCCTGGATCTGGTAAATCAACCCTAGCAACAAAGTTGGGTAGTATTTTGAATCTCCCTGTTCATTATTTGGATAAATACTATTGGAAAGAGAATTGGACGGAAACGCCGATGGACGAGTTCAATCAAAGCGTGGGCAGTATTTTAAAAGAAGAAAAATGGATCATCGATGGAAATTATATTAGGAACATTGAAGACAGGGTAAAAGTGGCGGACACTGTTATAGTTTTTGACTTGCCTAAGATTGTTGTTCTGTGGAGGTCTCTAAAAAGATATATTTTAAATTTCAACAAAGTAAGACCTGATATGGGAGGAAACAATAAAGATAGATTGGAATGGAGTCATATGAGATTTGTCATAAGGTTTCCGCGTAAAAAAATGTTTAAGAAAGTTGAAGAGGGTATCGAAGGGAAAGAATTGATCATTCTTAAGAATCAAAGGGATGTTAATAAGTTGATTAATAGATTAAAGGTTAATTAACCATAGATTCTCAATAAGGGATTTTAAGTATTTTCGGTCGTAAAATACCTCCAGTATAAGGTTCCGGTAGTCGCGCCCCCTAATTATAATCTCCCGTCGGGTATATGGTTGAAATAGGCTATTAGGAATCGAACTTTTTGTTTTGATATACTCTAGGAATGAAAGATTCTGAAGTACCACAAATTATTAAAGATGTTGGATTTGATTTTGATTGGAGTTCAAAGAAGGTTTGGGCTTTAGATGAGCCAACAGAAGAGATTGATATAAATGAATTGCTTTGGCATTTTGATATTCCATTTTGGGAAAAGGAAGGGACAGACGACTACAACCTTAAAGCCTGGGATGTTATTAAACATCCTGAGATTGAAAAGACACATTACGCCAAAGTCCAAGCTGCTGATTTAATTCATCCAATAGATATTATGGAGAATAAAGGAAGGTGGCTTATTTTAGATGGATTACACCGTTTAGTGAAGGTTTATATTCAGAAAGAAAAGACTGTGTTTGTAAGAAAGATTCCCCGAAGTCGGATACCTGAGATTCTTAGGGATTAATTAGATTTTACTGGTTTTAATATTTCAGGTAGTTACCGCTTTAAAACACATCGTTCCTGTTTTGCTCGGCGGACTCTGGGAGGAAAAACCTTGGAAGTTATGGTGGATCAACATTGGATATTATCTCGTGTCGTTGATCGTAATGGCACTTATCTTAGTCTATTGGGTATAAAAGGTGGAGAGATTTTTTAATAGAAAGGGCCGGTCCATCGCGTAAGCGGGGGATCGGTCCTTTTCAGCGCCGGCGCAAAGCCAGCCTTGTTTTAGCCGATAGCCGGTCGGCTGAGAGCCCGCTGTTTTTTGAGGTTGCGAATTGCTTCCTTCAGACGCGGTGGTGGTAACCCTTGCGTCAGTAACTGCGTGACTGCTTCGAGCAGGTCGATTTTTCGGTTGTAACTGTGCGACACCATATATGTTTCCTCTAGTTGATTGTTGACAATCCGTGCTTCCCTGTGTCTAATGCTATACCTCATCCACATGATGTCAACAAGTTTTCCACCTGGTTATGCACAGCTTATGCAATCTTAATTAAAGCTTCATGATAGGGTTCATCGAACCTTTCTCGAATAGACGAATAGATATATCAGTAGCACAACAAGAGCTGTTATTGTAATCGTTGCGCTTACTGAGCCGAAATAAGAAACTATCTGTCTATAATTCTCGGAGTATAAGTATCCTATTAAAATCAGGACAATGCTTTTAATAAGACTGGTAAAAAGATTAAATGTCATGAATCTTGCGTAGTTCATATGTACACTTCCTGCAAATACCATCACTGGCCATCCGAGACCGTGACTTATTTTTCCAATAATCAACGTTCGTCCACCATATTTTTCAAAATAGTCCGTAATCTTTTGGTGATAATCAACATGCTTTTTCTCGCTGATCCTATTTAATACCTTTTCACCAGCGTACCTTCCTATCAAATAATAGAACGTATCGCCGAAGAGATCGGCGAAGACAACAAAGAAGAACAGGGGAACGATGGAAAACACGTGCGCTTCGGGTGTGGCCAAGGCTCCCGACAGTATAGTGACGATGGGGCCTTCCACAACGAGAATGGGAAAAAGGACTAAATATTTATATTTAAGTAATAGTGTAAGAATGAAAGGCGAAACTTCAGAAGACAATTGTTCAATCATTTATTAATGATAGCGTATTTGGGATATAATAGGAGCGAACACCCATGATTGATTCTTCCCAAGAGGTAAAAAAGATTATCGCTTTCGATCTTGACGGTACTCTTGCTGAGAGCAAACAGTCTCTTGGATTAGAGATGGCTGAATTGCTGGCACAACTAGCGACGCGTGCAAAGGTAGTCGTCATTTCAGGAGGCTCTTTTGAACAATTTAAAAAACAATTTTTGCCATTTTGGAAGGGCCCGGTCAATGATCTTGTTATGTTGCCGGTAGACGGTAGTCAGTGTTATGAATATGAAGCTGAAATAGGTGAGTGGCAGCTAGTGGACGAGCAGCTCTTCAGAGAAGATCTTAAGAGAAAAACTATCGTTGCACTAAAAGATCTCATTGCTTCTCATCGGTATGATATTCCACCCGAGCATCAAATTTTTGGAGACTACATCGAGGATAGAGGATCACAGATAACCTTTTCGGCTTATGGCCAAAAGGCGCCGATTGAGGTAAAAGAGATGTGGGATTCTGATCAAAAAAAACGCTTAGCTATTAAAGCTGAACTTGAGCCTCTTTTACCGGATATAGAGATTGTTATTGGAGGTACAACATCTATAGACTTTCTTTCCAAAGGTTTTAATAAGGCAACGGGGTTGAAACGCCTTTTGGATCGTTATGAGTTAAAGGTTTCGGACATGTTATTCGTCGGTGACGCTGTGTTTCCGGGCGGTAATGATTATTCACCATCACAGGTAGGAATTGAATCAGTGAAAATTGCAGGTCCGCAGGACACCGCTGAAATTATAAAAAAGATATTATCAAAAAAGTCCGTAGCATTTTTTTGTGCAGAGTACGGTATTCAAGGTTTACCCCTCTATGCCGGAGGGCTTGGTATGCTTGCTGAAGACTTTGTTCGAGAAGTAGGGGATCAAGGCATACCGTTTTCTGCCATAGGTCTTTTTTATAACCAACGTACAGAAGCATCTTCGGAAGAGCTTCGCTCGGAGAACCGTATTAGTCTTATAAATCACAACTTTCGATTACTACGTTTGGCAAACGGTGAGCCAATGATTGTTAATGTTGATGTGGCGGACAGTACGATTTGTCTGCAAGTATGGCAACGAATTCATGGAAGCTCGCGTTTGTATCTTCTTGATACTGATACTGAAAAAAACAGCGGTGACATTCAGAGGATTCTATCTTCTTTATATGGGTCGGATATTAGCATTAACATTTTACAGCAGCTCTTACTCGGTATAGGTGGAGTAAAGTTGCTTCGCACATTAGATATTCATCCAACGGTATATCATCTCAACGAGGGTCATACTAGTTTTGTAGCGCTGGCACTATTTGCTGAGTATATTCATGATCATCCAGAAATGAGTCTTCGCGCGGCTGTTCAGATGATGAAGCAGCACATTGTTGCGTCGAAACACACCATCCTATCTGTTGCGGGAATAAACTTTTCAAGAGATCGTCTGCGTGGAATTGTTAAACATTATTTCAACCGCCATCGAATTGATTTTGAAGAATTCTTTCTACTTGGGGCCCGACAGGAAAATCCAGAAATGTTTTCAACCACTAAATTCATGCTTGGTAGCGCGTCGCGGGCGAATGGAGTGAGCGCTCTCCATGTTGAGTTTGAAAAGAAGGTTCATCCACATAGCTTATTAATCCCTATTACCAATGGGGTCTACTTACCACGATGGAGAACCCCGGGGTGGCCAACACTATCTCTTGAGGACATTGATGATTATGAGCTGTGGAAGACAAGAATGACTTTGCGCACAAATTTGGTTGCTTACATTGACTCGCAAACAGGAGTAAAACTAAACCCCAACACCCTTATCATTGTCTGGGCTCGACGGTTTGCTTCATATAAACGTCCAGAAATGTTATTTAGTGACTTAGGACGACTTGCTCAAATTGTTGAAAAAGCCGACGGGCCGGTACATTTCATTATTTCCGGCAAGGCGCATAAGGACGATAAAGAGGGGCAAGCAACAGTGGCACGGATAAAAGAATATGTATCACGGCCAGAGTTTTTGGGTAAGATCGTCTATGTTCCGGAGTATTCAATTAACGTGGCAAAAGAGTTGGTGCTTGGTGCTGATGTTTGGCTTAATACCCCCATTCCCGGCTTCGAAGCTTGTGGCACTAGTGGGATGAAGGCAGCACTTAATGGAGCTCTTCAGTGCAGCACTAAAGACGGTTGGGTGGGGGAAGTAGACTGGAGTGGTTTAGGTTGGATACTTGATGATGAACATATTTCTACAGATATATATGACACGATCGAAAATAAAATAGTACCGATATTCTATGAGCGCGACGCTTCCGGAATCCCGCGAAATTGGATTTCTCGTATCCGTGGTACTGTTGGTCTTACGGAAGAACGATATACCGCCACTCGTATGGTGAAGGATTATATAAACAAACTCTATTTTCCAAATCAACAGTAAATTGCTAATATAGATATACATTATGAAACTCTTTGGATCAAAGAAAGGATTAAAAATCCTTTTCGTAGGAAGCGAAGCTGCCCCTTTTGCTATGGTGGGTGGTCTTGCTGCAGTAATGTACTCACTACCCAAGGCTCTTCAGAAACTTGGTCATGACGCTCGAGTCTTCATCCCACGATATTTGAATATTGATCCTGATGTATATGAGCTTGAACTCATTCATGAGCATTTAGAGGTGCCTACTGATAATGAGGAGGGTCCAAAGAATCTTATTTGTAACGTGCGACGATATACCCCGGTGAAAGATGTCGATCCGGTTACGACATATTTTCTTGAGAATCAAGAATATTACGAACAGCGCGCTAATGTGTACGGCTATGGAGATGACCCTGTGCGCTGGGCTTTGTTGTCTCGAGGTGTCCTTGAATTCCTTAAGTTTCATGATGAGTGGAAGCCAGATATAATCGTTGGTGCGGATTGGCCGATGGGGTATATGTTTAATTACATGAAAACGGTATACAAGAACGACCTTGAAATTGCCGATATTGCGTCGCTACTTGCCATCCACAATCTTGCTTTCCAGGGAATGTTTAATCATCGGTTCGTGCAGGAGATGGATTACGATGATGGGCATTCAGAGGTTCCGTCATTTGAAAGCAATCGATTATTAAAAATAAATGCATTGCGACGCGGCATCATATATTCGGATGCAATAGTGACTGTTTCAGAAAATCATTCCAAGGAAATTCTAACTAAAGATTTTGGTGAAGGGCTTGAAGATCTTTTAAAAGAGAGGAGGTCTGTGCTGTTCGGTATTCTGAATGGTATTAATATTGACCTATGGGATCCGCGAAATGATCCTTTTGTACCAGAACATTTTACAACCTCAAAACTGGAGAGGCGTTTAAAAAATAAGCAGGCGTTGCAGGAGCGATTTGGCTTGCCAATTGATAAAAAAACATTTGTGATCAGTATAGTTTCCCGTTTGTGGAGTCAAAAGGGGATTAATCTCCTTCAGCCTATCATTCAAACATTGCTTCAGGAATTACCAATACAACTTATCGTTGTAGGAGAGGGAGATCATGAATTGATGACTTTCTTTCAAGAGTTGCAGGCAGCAAACCCGACTCAGGTTGGTATTCACCTTCAATTTGATTCAGACCTTCCTCATCTCGTATTTTCAGGAACAGATGCCGTTGTTATTCCTTCAAAATATGAACCCTGCGGATTGACGCAGATGGAAGCAATGCGACTTGGAGCTGTACCTATTGTACGCAAGGTAGGTGGTCTCGCTGACTCGGTTGAGGATTATAATCCCGACGAGGGAGTAGGAACAGGTTTTGTATTTGAAAAATTCGATTCATCATCGTTGATGATTGCTATAATTCGCGCTTTTGAAAACTTCAGAGATAATAAGAAATGGCGAGCTATTCAGTCACGTGCTATGGCACAGGATTTTTCTTGGAGTGCATCTGCTAAAAAATATGTAAATCTATTCAATCGGGTAATTGATTTACATAAAAAGCGTCCAAAGAGAAAGACTTCAAAGAAACCTCAGGTAAATTCTTAGAGATTTAGGCTGTTCGATGGGTGATATCGGGAATCGTTTTATAATTCGGGTTCTTCACGAACTCAGGTCTACCGTTCTTTTCGATAACATAATACGCAAAGCCATTCAGTTTTCGAAGTGGTTCGTAGTCGGCATGAGCTGGTTGACTTGCAGAGTCCCCAGCATCGAAATTAACCGGACTGTCATCTGATGTGGCGAGCCATGTTGATCCGGTGTTAATCATCAAGTGGCCGGCAAATGGGGGGATGACGATCTTGCTACCAGCTCGTACTGAAATAGCTTCGAATGAATCTATTTCGTCATCGATAAATTTTCCCATGCTATCTTTCTTACGCATCTGTAAGAGGAGAAGTCCTTGGCCTTCAAGCACCCAGTATGTTTCGATGAAGTCATCGATATGATAGTGGCCATATGCTTTGATGTATTCACCGCCTACCGTACCAGATTCCCAAACGGTGATATTCTTTTTTTTCGAACCACCGCGAATCATGTAATAATGTATTTCAGGGCCAGCTGCTGCGGGGTTCATGAGGACCTCCTTCATCTTTTCGTTGGTGCGTTCAGCATACGCTTGGTTTTTCATATAAATATTATATAGTAATTGGGTACGAATAGCCTAAACTTAATAACATCTCCATGCTTAAAGGTTTTAAACAGTTTATTCTCCGGGGTAATGTCGTCGATTTAGCTGTCGGTGTGGTCATCGGAGCTTCCTTTAACGGGGTGGTGAATGCTCTTGTTAAGGATATCCTTACTCCATTTATAGGAGCAATCGCCAAGGTTCCAGATTTTTCGGAGGCAAAGTTTGTTCTTAATGACAGTATTTTTATGTATGGTGATTTCTTGAACAACGTAGTATCTTTTCTTTTGGTTTCTGTAGCTATTTATTTTTTCGTTGTTACCCCTATTAATAAATTAATTTCGCGGTCTCGTAATGAAAAACCAGCAGATCCGACAACGAAGAAGTGCCCAGAGTGTTTGAGTGAAATTCCAATCGCAGCAAAGCGATGCGCACATTGCACGAGTATTATTGCATAGGCAATGTTATAATTTTAAACGTATGAAAATAGATTTTAATAATGTCACCTGGTATTCAAAACTTGCAAGCGCTCTTGTTCTTCTCGGGGCGGTACCAATTCTTGTGTTTTTTATAGGTCGCGAATATCAAAAGACCATGGCCATATATGATAGTGAAAATGAGGCGGCAGTAAAAAGTTATTCTTCGGCCGATCGAGCGTATTCCCGCCGCGAGAGTTACTCACCCCCTGTGTTGTATAAATCAGGAATCAAGGGTGTTGCGATGGTTGGGCCTACTTGCCCTGTGATGAAGGAGGGTAGCGAGGAAGAATGCAGTGATAAACCTCTTGTAACCACGATCAAATTCCTTAATCAGTATGGTTCAGTAATGATAGCTACTTCTTCCAAAGATGGATCCTTTAGTATTATGCTTGCCCCAGGAAACTACACCGTTGTGGCTGGTGGAGAGGGGATACTGCCCGCACTTTCGCCTCAAAAGGTTGTGGTAGAGGAAGATCAATATACAAACGTCGTGCTCTCTTTTGATAGTGGTATAAGATAAGATCGTTGACGGTTTGACAGTTTTGAGTAATAGTGTCCTTTAGGAAAACGGGAAAAGGATTCCAAAAAACAGTACACGTTCACAACCAAGTTAGTTAGGAAAAATGAAAAAGAAAAACAAAAAGGAGGGGTCGTATGTTTGAAATAACACCTGTAGTTCATCACCCACCCGAAACACTTAGTTCTCCCAAGGCTGAGTATTCGCGGGCGTTAGTCATCTGTCCGAGCACTCGGTTCACCCCGTCGGCCGTTCAACTTTTGGTGAGGGGGGCATATGACCCTCTTTGCCACATGATGCCGTTTAATGAGATCTTCAAGTCTCGTCACTGGAGAAAGCTGTTGGAGGCGATGATGACCATCTCAACAATGGGGTTTTCTCTACATCGGCCAGCCGAGGTGCTGGTGATCATTGACTACGGAGAGGATACCAAGGCGGTGCGAGAGTTGGTCGAGGCAATGGCAAAGTCGGTAAGGCATTCGGCTAAATTGGATTACACACCGGTTGTACGCTGCCTCGAATTGGATGCCAAAGGAACGGCACGGGACGGTAATGAAATTGTCGAGTTTCCGCGTAGGAAGGTTAATCGATGCGTCCTCGGGTGCATCGATCCGAGGCTCGCCCGTGTTCGTACGGAAATTGAGGTTGAGTTGCTGGATGCTTCGTGGTTAACAATACCTGGTTGTCTCTACCACCTGACGACAACCAGGAAGCGTGCATGGAGCTCGCTTCGTCGCTGGGCCCGCGAGAACCTTCGCTACGCCAAGACCAATCTGGGTATGTGTGAACTTATAATCTGTCCGCACGAGGACTGCAAAGCACACCCGGTGAAGGTTGAGGGGAGCGGAAAGGTCAATTCCCTGAACATCGGTCTGGAGCGCCGAATAACAGCCACCAAAGCCGCGATTGGTCGTCTCTGTAACGACAAATTTTTTTGCGGCTTGAAATACAGCATTGTACCCATTTCCCTTGATGGCCGGCCGCTGGCAATCAAGGAGGGGAAAAGGGGAAGTGTTCACGTGCGTCTTGTTCCTGCGGCATAACATCAATGGTTTAGGGGCCGGTCGCGTTCTAGTCGCGACCGGCCATTTTGTTTACTTTGTTATACTATCCATATATGTCATTTAGTGAATTTATGATCTTTGTTTCTAAAATCGGTAGTCCTCAAAGTATTACTATTTTATGCATAGTGCTTGGAATATTTTTATTGTCGCATAAAAAGATTTATCACTTTTTCCAGTTTGTTATCTTTATGTCGCTTGGTGGCGGTTCCGTTTGGCTATTGAAACAATGGTTTCAAATCCCACGTCCAGTTGATGGAATCATTCAGGCACCAGGGTATAGCTTTCCAAGCGGTCATGCTGCGATGGCAACACTTTTCTTTTTCCTTCTTACCTACTCATATCTTTCTCATGTTAAATCTAGAACGGGTAAGTTTTTTTTGATTATTGCGGGACTTGGCGTCCCAATGCTTGTTTCTTATAGTCGCATATATTTGGGCGTACATACCTTTAATGATGTTGTTGGGGGAATTTGCCTTGGAACTTTCTGGTTCCTATTGTCTGTTATTTTTTATACACGGATATCGGTAAAAAGGGGCAACTGATATGTTAGAATATTTCCAATATGATTATCATCGGTATTACTGGAACTATTGGTGCGGGGAAGGGAACGGTTGTTGAATATCTGTCAAAGAAAAAAGACTTTATGCACTACTCGGCACGAGAGTTTTTGACCACCGAGGTTAAACGTCGAGGTCTTCCTGTGGATCGTGATAGCTTCACCACAGTTGCCAATAGTCTCCGTCATGAAAACGGTCCATTTTTCATCGCTTTGTCTCTCTATGAGACAGCCGCGGCCGAAGGAAAAAACGCTATCATTGAATCTCTCCGTACCCCCGGAGAGGTTTCTTTTTTGAGAGATAAGGATAATTTCTTTTTACTTGCGGTGGATGCGAATATTGAACTTCGTTACGAGCGAATTGTTAAAAGAAATCTTTCCACAGATCATGTAACTTTGGAAAGATTTAAGTCTGATGAGCAAAGAGAAATGTCTTCTTCTGATCCGAGTTCACAAAATTTGCGCGCCTGTATCGATATGGCCGATGGGATAGTATATAATCAGGGCTCTCTTGAGGAATTGTACGAAGCAGTAGATAAAGCATTAGCTTCTTTCTTCGGTGAAGAACACATTTAATAACTCTATCGGAAAACTTTAGTACAAATGGATATTTTTCACGCACTACTACTCGGCATCATAGAAGGCATAACAGAATTTTTACCTATTTCATCAACTGGTCATTTGATCTTGGCGGGGAAATTATTAGGAATTGGAGAGTCTGAATTTACAAAGAGTTTTGATGTCGTTATTCAGCTCGGAGCTATCTTGGCTGTTGTTGTTCTGTACCGGCAACGTATCTTTTCAAGCTTCTCTCTCGCGGGGAAGATTATTGTTGGATTTATTCCAACCGCAGTAATTGGATTAGTTTTTTACAGATTGGTAAAAACATATCTGCTTGGTAATGTGTGGGTGGTTATTGGCGCACTATTCGTTGGAGGGGTTGCCCTTATTGTATTTGAACGTCTTATAAAGAAGCGTGCACCTACGTTCGAAGGTAATAGCGAGCCTACGTACTGGCAAGCTTTCTGGGTGGGAGTATTCCAGGCAATAGCTATTATTCCAGGGGTTTCTCGCTCTGCTGCAACAATTGTCGGAGGTCAGCTTATTGGTGTGGACAAGAAGACTATAGTAGATTTTTCATTTCTCTTAGCTATTCCGACAATGCTTGCGGCAAGCGGACTAGATCTCTTTAAAAATGCGGGGAGTTTTTCAATGGATCAATTTGGATCGCTTGCTATAGGTTTCACCGTATCGTTCCTAGTGGCACTCATTGCTGTTAAAACATTTCTTGCATATATACAAAAACACAGTTTCGCTGTATTTGGATGGTATCGTATTGTACTGGCTGTTTTGTTCTTGTTATTATGGTGGTAAGAGCAGGGTAAATATATGAAACTCCATATCAAAAAGTATTTGTCACCAATTATTATCGGTTTGATCGTAATTATTTTTGGATTGTTTGTTTCGAACTACTTTGGCTTGTACGGACAAATAAAGAGTCTCGATAAGGTATACCATGTGTTGGGAGGGGTGATACTCGGGTGGTTTTTCTATAGATACTTTAATTCTCCTCAAACCAAATTGACGTCTCTCAATTTACTACTCGTTTCCGTTTCAACGGTTTGTTTCATAGGAGTTCTTTGGGAATTTATGGAACGACTCTCTTCACTCTATAGTCCACAGTATTTTCCATGGTTACTCGAGTGGTTTCGTAGCGGAGACTTAAACGATTCTTTGCTTGACCTTGTGGCGGATATGTCCGGTGGGTTTATATTTGTTGCGGCAAGTTTGTTTACACGAGATAAGTAGAGGTTGTTGTTTATCTTTTTGAAAATTTGTGTGAAGTGATAGAATAGAGGTCTAATAGTTAAATATATAAATATGAACAACGAGCAGCTTAATAATCATTTACGCACAGCCGGAGTTCTTGCTCTGACACTCTTGTCTGTTCTCTTGGCTACGAAGATAGTTACGGAAATAAAAGCTCTTCCATCGGTAGGTGACAGTCCTACTGACATGTCTCGAGTCATTACTGTTACAGGCCATAGTGAAGTGGAAGCTATTCCTGATGTTGCTACATTCTCTTGGACAGTAACAGAGAATGGTGCCACGGTTCAGGCGGCGCAGGATAAGGCTGCTGAAAAGAGTAATAATGCCGTAGCGTATCTCAAGAAGAATGGCGTTGACGCTAAGGATATTTCAAACCAGTCATACAGTACAAATGAATTGTATGATTACAACGCTCCATGTAATGTTTCCGTTTCGGCTTCTGGTGATAGCAAAGCTATTGCCCCCGTTCCTCCGGTATACAATTCTTGTCCTAAGATTATCGGTTACACCACTAATCAGACAGTGACGGTGAAGCTTAGAGGGGTCAAGGAAGGTGATAATAAAATCGGAGAGCTCATTGCTGGAGTGGGTCAGTTTGGTGTGAAGCCGGGAAGTGCATATTTCACATTTGATGATATAGATGCAGTAAGGCAGCAAGCTCGTGTCGAGGCTGTAGAAAAAGCTCGTGCGCAGGCTGAAGAAATCGCCTCAGCACTAGGTGTGAAGATCAAAGGTGTTGCCTCTTTTAACGAAAGTTACGGTGGGTACTACCCGATGGCATATGGCTCTGCACGTGATGCTGTTATGAATCAGGCAAAAACACCTGTTATTCCAGAAATTCCAAATGGCAGCCAAACAGTTTCTGCGGATGTGACAGTCTCATATTCAATTCGATAAATTAAGGCTGTAAAGAGCGCGAAGTATAAGCTTGAACGTGAGGCCTTTGTGTACGCCCTCATCTCAAGTCCCGCAGGCTTCAGGGTGTGCTCGCTGAAATCGATAGTTTGAAATAACCTTAGTTTTCAAAAGGTGGCGTTCGCTCGCGGACGCCACCTTTTTGTTGTTTGTGTGCTACGTTATGATTGACGCTGATTTTTTGTGTTTTTAATGAGGTTGACAAAATAGTTTTTAGGCGTAATATGCAGCTATAAACAGCACCCGAAAGGGTGTTTTTAAATACCAAAATGAAGCGTATAATAACGCAAATTAACCGTAAAATAACACAGTAACACCATGGGAATCATCAATTACATCAACGAAACAAAGGCTGAAATGAAGCATGTGACATGGCCAACTCAAGGTCAGGCCGTTCTCTATACCATTCTTGTTGTCGTGCTTTCTCTTGTCATTGCCGCTATCCTCGGCGTCTTTGATGCAATCTTCGCAGCCGGGCTTACTCAATTGATCAGTAAATAAAGGGAGAGATGTGGTGGGTAACAAGACTTTCATAAAGAAAATATAAAATATATGTCAAAACAACAGGCTAACAACGAACGAAATTGGTACGCGGTCCACACTTATGCTGGATATGAAAACGCTGTACTTCGAAACTTAAAGCAGCGAATCGAATCTCTTGGAATGGAAGACCGAATTTTTAATGTACTCGTTCCAACTGAAAAGAAGATCAAGATTAAGGGTGGTAAGCGAGTAGAAGAAGAGGAGAAGGTATATCCCGGCTATGTGCTCGTAGATATGATCGTAACTGAAGATTCATGGTACGTAGTTCGAAATACCCCTCGAGTAACAGGGTTCGTTGGTTCAGGCGTCGTTCCTGTGCCTTTAGAAAAGGCCGAGGTAGAGACACTTTTCAAGCGGATGAATACAGACAACGTTAAGCACACTATTGACCTTGGAACAGGTGATCTTGTGGTTATTACTGACGGTCCATTCAAGGAGCTTGAAGGTAAGGTATCGGAAGTGGACAATGAGCGAGGTAAGGTTCGAGTGCTTGTATCTATGTTCGGGCGAGAAACACCGGTTGAACTCGATTTCTTGCAAGTTAAGCGCGTCTAGGGTACTCTAATATAACTTCCAGGGGCGCCCTGCGCTTCTCAGTGGATATTCTCTCGGAGGTTAAATTTTCTTAAATCACAATGGCAAAAAAAATAACAAAACAGCTTAAACTTCAGATCCCTGCAGGAAAGGCTAATCCTGCGCCTCCAGTTGGTCCCGCTCTCGGTCAGGCTGGTGTTAACATTGGTGAATTCGTAAAGCGATTCAATGATGCAACGGCAAAAATGATGGGGGATATTGTCCCTGTTGTTATTACAGTATATGAAGATCGTTCGTTCGATTTCATCCTTAAGACTCCTCCTGCGGCCCAGCTTGTTCTCAAGGCGGCGGGTCTCGAGAAGGGTTCAGGAACACCAAATACCAAGAAGGCCGGTTCTATCACTAAGGCTCAGGTCAAGGAAATCGCTGAAAAGAAGATGCCTGATCTCAACTCAAAAGATATTGCAGGTGCAATGAAGATGATAGAGGGAACGTGTAAGTCTCTCGGAATCGAAGTTAAATAAAGCAAAAAGCCCCGAAAGGGGTTTTTGCTTTATTTAATTACTTTGTATTCAGAAAAGATAGTTCCACTCTCAGTCTTTGATGTGCTTATTAATTCTAGCTTCGTATCAACTGGTCGGCTAAAAAGGGAAATACCTTTTCCAAATAGCACAGGTTCGGTGGTTAAATAAATAGTGTTGACCACGCCAGCTTCTATGAATTTTGTATAAATTTCAGCACCACCGCAAATTGCAACTTCGGTGAAGCCTCTAGCCTCAAGTTTTTTTAGAAGTTTCGATGGCTCTTCGGTCACTGTTTCTGTACCTTCGAATTGTTGGGTACGTGAGTAAACAATATTTAAGCGATCCTTGAGGGGACGAGGAAAGGTTCTGAAGGTATTCGCCCCCATGATCACAACCCCTGCACGTTTGGTAATCTCGACAAATCTTGTCTTGTCGTCCTTGCTAGTCCAATTCATAGGAGAATGAGCGTTGTCTTTCGCTATAAAACCATCCATTGTAACAGCTGCAATTATAAAGGCTTTTATCATAAAAGGTGGCGCGAGTGACTAAAGAATGTTGCAGTTTGGGTATTTGTTGACCGGGCCAAGTTGCTTAATTATACTTAATTTAACAATTATCTCTACTACTATGGCAAAGATCCAAATCAAAGATATTCTCACTAATAGACCAAACCACGAGAGTCGTTTTATTCCAGATTATAAAGAGCTTAAAGATGTTGTTAGGTCTTTGAAAAAGATGGGGTATCGAATTGTTCTTACTATGGGGGTCTACGATCTTATCCATGAGGGCCATGCCCTGTATCTTGAGGCGGCAAGAAATGCAGGGGATATTCTGATTGTTGGTGCGGACACCGATTCACTTACGAAGAAGAGGAAGGGTCCAAACCGACCAATCGTCCCAGAATCAGAGCGCGTTAAAATGCTTGTTCATTTACGATCTGTAGATATTGTGACCTTGCGACGCGAGCCATTAGAGAAAAATGAATTAGTAAAAATTGTTTCCCCAGATATTTTGATCGTTTCAGAAACTACCGGCGATTTTGCCAAGAAGCGATTGGCGGATTGTAAAAATTATGTTGGTGAAATTGTTACACTTCCAGCACAAGCGACAACAAGTACCACTGCTCGTATTCGAAATCTCACCATTGAAGGTGCGGAAGATTTGGCAAATGAAGTTTCTAAATTAACAAAAAACTTTTTAGATAAAATTAGAGCCGCATAATGTCAGCTATCATTTCTTTCGTCCCAGCTCTTCATAAGGGATATATAGATTTCTTTAAAAAATACCCAGGAACTCTTTATCTGCTAGACGCAGATTTCGTCACAGACTTCCCGCGATTGGAAAGAGATCTTCGTCAAACGAATGCCGATGATATGAAAAAGGCAATTGGAGCCTTGGGTATATTTAAGGAAATAAAGGTGTTGCATGTAGCAGAGGTTGGTATTGTAAAGATAGAAGGGGAAATTGTGATGCCAGATGAAGATATCACTCGAGAATTGAAAGATAAATATTTTTCAAAGTTGGAAGTAAAATTTGAACCGGTTTTCTTGAGATGGAATAGGCAGATAACCTTAACGGAGTCTATCGTTCCGCCTGACAGAATTATCTCTATAGATGAGTTTGATAAAGAGGTGATTGAAAAAGCATTTGACGAAGCTTCAAAGAGTTCTGATTGGTGGAGACAAGTGGGGGCTGTTGTGGTTAAGGATAAAAATGTTTTATTAGCCGGCTATAACAAGCACATGCCATCAGACTTGAGTATGGATATGTATGGCGATCCACGAAGTAGTTTTGACGCAGGCGAACGTATTGACCTATCAACAGCTATTCATGGAGAAGCAAATTTGATTGCGCGGGCAGCAAGGAAGGGAACTAGTCTTGAAGGAGCCTCAATTTACGTCACGACATTTCCTTGCCCTAATTGTGCCAAACTCATTGTAGAAGCGGGAATTAAAAAAGTTTTCTATTCAAAGGGATATTCATTGCTCGACGCTGAGACAATTCTAAAGACTGCAGAGGTAGAAATAGTTTTGGTGAAGTCTGAATAATTATCCCACTCGAGCCATTATTGGCTTTCTGTCTGGGTTTTCGTAGTCAGGGGATACAAACTGGGCATGTAAGTGTGTGACAGTGGCTCCTGTGTGCGATGTATCTCCGCACCGCATAAAGAATGTTCCTCCAGGGATATTATTTGAATCAACGACCCAATTTATGTGTTCGTGGAGTTCTGCCCACTCATCAGTCGATAGTTCCTTGGTATCGATTTTATGATTATTAAGAATAAACATAAAGTGATGCTTCGTATTGGGATAAGGATACATGTTTGTTGTTATCTTCCAGAATTTTCCTTCTCTAAGTATTGGATTCTTGTGATACTTTGCCAGTTGGTCTGGACAAAAAGGGCAGGCATTGTCGCTTTGTATTTTTTCGATCACTTTTTTATAAGTATCATCCCCGGGGCGACCAGCATTAGAGAGATTCACTAGGTTTTGATTCATGGAGGTATCATAGCAAAAAACAAACTACCCTGCGAAATCTCCGGTTTCGCAGGGTAGAGGGATGTCGGTGGTCTAGATGATGGCTCGAACCATCATCTTTTCGTGCGGGTGGTAGTCTTCGAGCACAAAATCTTCGCGGCGGAAGTCGGTGATCGACAGGATCTCGCGCTGAGGCCGTAAATGCATGGTCGGAAGCTTCCGCACCTCGCGCTCTAGTAGCTGTTGGATTTGCGGGATCTGGATATCGTAGATTTGGGGGTTTGGCAACATGTGGATGTAGTTCCGAAGTTTGATTCCGGTTATGTACGATACCATCATACCGAAGGCCGTCCACTCAATCATGTTCAAGGGTAGTCCAACGGGTACGTCTGCTGAGCGTTGAACATGTACTAAGTCCATCTCGTTTGTTTCGGGGTAGACATTGAACATAACCATGTTGCCGTGGCAGGGAGCCACGACGACTTTTCGAGGCGAGTCCTGCTCTTTGTCGGAAAGATCGTATGGCGGATACCATGTCGTAATAACGTGAGTTCGAAGATTCGGCATCCGCTTCATCTGTCGAATGAGGGCGTCGATTTGATTGAATGTTTTTCCGCCAGGCATCGGTGTGGCAGTAAGAACGGCGCCGTATGAACCAGCGCCCAGGTCTCCTGTTTCTAAGCCGAAGTTGGCACATTTTTCAGCGGTGACCCAGCGTCCCCAAAATATTTCAGGGCAACCGAACTTCTTCAGGTCTTCCAGCGTGTGGGCCCCGTTAATGAAGGCAACGATTTCCCCAATGGCCCCTTTAAACGAAGCACTGAGGTCTCTGATTGGCATCACCGGAGCCCCGTTTGAAAGGTTGTAAGATAACGTGCGCCCGGATAGTTCGAGGCAAAACTGATGCTCTGATTCCTGGTTTTCCGGCAAAGAGGCATGAATGGTCACTTTTTTGTGTCCAGCGAGCAACTCTTTCATAAGCTTCTCGTATTGGTCGTCGGGCGTTCGCTCGTCAACCGGTTTATATTCAATGATGGGATTTTGTGGGTTCATATTGTTCTTATTAGATACTATAAGTATGGCAATAATTGTCAATTTTTCATAATTTCGTCCTTTTTGAGGTATTGCGTATAATAAGCTTGTTAATCAAATTTCCATGAAAGACACTCAAATCAAAAAACTGATAATGCTTGAAAGGGCTCGTCAAAAGAAGGTAATTAATCTCATCGCATCTGAGAATTATGTTTCAAAAGATGTGCTTGAAGCTCTTGGTTCTGAACTTACTAATAAATATGCAGAAGGGTATTCATCGCATCGATATTATGGAGGTAATGAGTTTGTAGATAAGATAGAAAATCTTTGTAAAGAACGTGCGATTAAAGCGTTTGGCTTGAAAGAAAGAGATTGGCATGTGAATGTGCAGCCTCTCTCAGGGTCACCTGCGAATCTTGCTGTATATGTCGGCCTTGTTCCTAAAGGAGAAAAAATTATGGGAATGAATTTGTCAGATGGTGGCCATCTCACTCACGGACATAAAGTTTCAGCCACGGGAAAGTTCTGGCAGCAAGTTTCATTCGGTGTTGATCCTAATACTGAGATGATCGATTATGACGCGGTCAAAGAAATAGCATTAAAAGAAAAACCAAAATTGATCGTATGCGGGTTTACGGCATATCCTCGAATGGTTGATTTCAAAAAATTTCGTGAGATTTGTGATGTGTGCGGTGCTATCATGATGGTGGACATGTCACATTTTGCCGGCCTTGTGGCTGGAAGACAATATGATTCTCCATTCAAATATGCTGATATTGTAACGACTACTGTACATAAAACGCTTCGAGGTCCACGTAGTGCGCTTATTTTTGTTAATAGGTTTAGGGTCGAGGCTGATGAAAAGGGAAAAGAACGTTCTTTTGTCGAGCTTGTTGATAAGGCGGTTTTTCCCGGGCTCCAAGGTGGTCCCCATTTGAATCAGATTGCTGCTGTCGCTGTGGCATTGAAAGAGGCGATGACACCAGCTTTCAAATCATACGCGAAACAGATAATTAAAAACGCAGCAACGTTCGCAAAAGAATTACAGAAGCTTGGATGGAGAGTCATATCTGGAGGAACTGATACTCATTTAATACTTCTCGACACCTGGATGGGCGGTAAGGGTATTTCAGGTAAAGAGGCGAGCGACAGGCTTGAGAAGGCAGGAATTATTGTGAACAAAAACACAATCCCAGGAGAACAGAGATCTCCAATGGATCCTTCTGGTATTCGTCTCGGGACAGCTGCTGAAACTACTAGAGGAAAGAAAGAAAATGATTTTAAGAAAATCGCTAAGAAGATCGATGGTATTTTAAGAAAGTAATTTGTACGTATGTCTCTCAAGCTAAAGATAAAAAAACTTCAATCAGACGCCCTCGTCCCAAAATATGCTCTTCTTGGTGACGCGGCTTTTGATCTTTATGCTCAAAGTTCGACCACTGTTTCTCCAGGAAAGCATTCTCAAATACCTACCGGTATAGCGATGGCAATTCCTGAAGGTTATGTCGGTTTGATTTGGGACAAGAGCAGTATTGCTATAAGAGAGGGAATTAAAACCTTGGGAGGGGTTATTGATGCTGGCTATCGTGGTGAAATAATTGTCGGTGTAGTTAATCTTTCAGAGAAAGAATATACTTTCGAAAAAGGACATAAGGTGGCACAAATGATTATCCAGGAGCGACTTCATGCAGATATCATCGAAGTGGAGGAGTTGAATGAAACAATAAGAGGATCCGGAGGTTTTGGCTCAACGGGAAAATAATCTAAATATTCTTTGCGTGTACTACGTGTTAAAATCGTTGCATGAACATTCTCATTGTTGGTAGTGGAGGAAGAGAACACGCACTTGCATGGAAAATCAGGCAATCTGAAAAGGTAAAAAATATATTTGTTGCGCCAGGGAATCCCGGTACAGCACCGTTCGCACAAAATATAGCTTTAAATTCATCGGGAGAGATTGTCGAGTGGTTAAAGAAAAACAAGGAGGATATTGATTTGGTTGTAATCGGTCCTGATAACTATTTGGCAGAAGGATTAGTTGATGAAATCATCGCCATAGGAATCAAAGTCTTTGGACCTACAAAAATTGCTGCTGAAATAGAATGGTCAAAATCGTTCGCAAAGGAATTTATGATGGAGGAAGGTATTCCAACTGCTGCATTCAAAGTATTCACAGATTTTGAAGAAGCAAAGGTTTACCTAAAAAGGCAAAGATTTCCAATCGTTATAAAGGCAAGCGGTCTAGCTTTTGGCAAAGGTGTAATTATTGCAGAAGATTTAAAAGAAGCAGAAATAGCTCTTGATGAGATTTTACAAGTAAAGATATTTGGTGATGCTGGAAACGAGGTGGTCATTGAGGAGTATATGCAGGGTAGAGAAATTTCCATTCATGCCTTTTGCGATGGCACTGACATAATTATGTTTCCAGCTGCTCAGGATCATAAGCGGATAGGGGAAGGAGATTCAGGTCCAAATACAGGAGGTATGGGGACTGTCGTCCCGGTGCCTTGGGTGACGAATGAAATGCTCGAGGATATAAAGATAAAAGTAGTCATGCCAACAATACAAGCTCTTAAGCGACGTGGCTCACCTTTTGTCGGTATATTATTTCCCGGAGTCATGATGACAGAAGGTGGGCCGAAGGTGATTGAATTTAACGCACGTTTTGGTGATCCTGAAACGCAGTCATATATGAGGATTTTAAAGGACGATCTCGTCGGCATATTACTTGCGTGTGTTGAAGGAAAACTTTCTGATATAAAAGTTGAATGGTCAAATGAGAGCGCTTGCTGTGTTGTCTTGGCCTCAGAGGGGTACCCTGTTTTATATGAAAAAGGAAAAAGTATTACCGGTATTGAAGGGGCGAGCAGCTTGGAAAGTATTGAAATATTTCATGCAGGAACGGCAAAGACCGCCACTGGTCTTGTGACAAGTGGTGGACGAGTATTGGGCATAACAGCTGTTGCAGATAATCTGCAAAGCGCTTTAGGTAAGGCGTATAAGGCTGGAGGGCAAATAGATTTTGAAGGTAAACAATATAGGAAAGACATCGGTCTCAAGGCATTGTCATAAACATGTAAGCATAAGGCTTTTGTGCTAGACTCTTTGCATGCAAGAAGCTCTTATTTCCAGTATTAAAATTGCTCTTATTAGCCTTAAGATTGAGGCTCCAGAAAAGATCACTATTGAGCGTCCAACGGATATGCTCCATGGTGATTTTTCCACTAACATTTCGCTTGTGCTCACAAAGCAACTTAAGTTGAATCCTGTCAACCTTGCTCTTCAGATAGTAGAGACACTTAAATTGCAAAATATTGCTGGTATTGAAAAAATTGAAGTGGCTGGTCCTGGTTTCATCAATTTCTACCAAACTGCCAATACTATCAAGGGTGGTATCGCTGAAATATTGAGTAACGAGAACTTTGGAAAAAGTATACGGAACGTTGGTAAGAAGTTTGCTTTCGAATATACCGACCCTAATCCATTTAAACAGTTCCATATTGGACATCTCATGGCTAATACTATTGGTGAGTCACTTAGTCGTCTTGGTGAATACACAGGTGCCGAAGTGAAGCGTTTCTGCTATCAAGGAGACGTAGGTCGACACGTAGCACTTGCTTTGTGGGGTTTGCGATTTATGGACAAGCCGTTTCCTGTTGAGGATGCATCTTTGGGTGATAAGGTGGAGTTTTTTGGTCAGGCGTATGCAAAGGGTGCACAAAGGTTTGGAAAATTAGAGACTATTGCAAAAGCCCCCGAATCTTCTGAGTCTGAAAAAGAGGAATTCGCTTCGGTGGAAGTGGAAGTTCGTGAGATGAACAAAAAGATCTATGACCGAAGTGATGCTGAAGTAAATGAAATATATGATAAAGGCAGGGAGTGGAGCTTGGAACAATTTGAAGAGTTATATAAAATACTCGATACAAAATTCGACAGATATTTCTTTGAAAGTCAGATGAGTACACCTGGATTGGAGATAGTTCGAGCTAACACCGCACCAAAAGGTTTAAAGCTTTTTAGAGAAAGCGACGGTGCTGTTATTTTCCCTGGAGAAGAATATACGGACAGAAATGGTATTCCTCTTCATACGCGAGTATTTATTACGCGCGATAGTTTACCGACATATGATGGAAAGGAAATAGGTTTCGCGAAAGAAAAATATGCGGTGTATCAATATGATAAAGGTATTACCGTGTCAGGTAATGAACAGAATGACTACTTTAAGGTTATTTTGAAACTAACTGAACTGTTGTTTCCAGAAATCGGCATAAAGGCTGAACATGTTTCCCATGGCATGCTTCGATTGCCGACAGGGAAGATGTCATCCCGAACAGGTGAAGTGGTTACGGGCGAATCATTACTCAATGATATGAGACAGATGGCACTTGAAAGGATGAAAGATCGAGAAATGAGTAGCGATGATAAGAAGGTTGTTGCCGATCAGGTTGGTGTTGCTGCTATAAAATACGCCGTGCTTCGACAGTCGTCTGGCAAGGATATCATTTTTGATGCGGAGAAATCACTTTCGTTTGAAGGCGACTCTGGTCCATATCTTCAGTACTCAGCCGTGCGAGCGAAGTCTCTTCTTGAAAAAGCAGGGGTGGTGGGTATTCAGGCATCGACAGAAATTGATTGGACACCAGAACTCGAGGCAGGAACATTGCTATGGCCTGGAGGAAAATTGGAGCGATTATTGGTGCGCTTTCCGGAGGTTGCGGCCCGTGCCGAGAGTGAACACTCACCACACCATGTTGCCAATTACCTCATGGAATTAGCTGGTGAATTTAACTCTTTCTACAGCTCAACACAAATTGTGAGCAAGGATGACAAGTTCGCACCATACAAGGTTGCGCTGGTAAGCGCATTCGTACGTGTCATTACCGGAGGCCTCTGGCTTCTTGGTATACAGGTTCCGAAAAAAATGTAATATATTGTATTCATGGCAGAGAGATACGACATAATCCTATACTACAAATACACCACGGTTGCTGATCCGACTGCTTTTATGTTTTGGCATAAATCACTATGTGCAAAGCTTAGTCTCAAAGGGCGGGTGCTTGTTGCCCAAGAAGGAATCAACGGTACGCTCGAAGGTACACCCGCACAAATAGATGAATATTGCACACGACTTACTTCTCAGGGGGATGGCGGCGGATGTAAGTTTGGTAGCTTTTCCGATATAGTTTTCAAGCGCAGCGAAGGAAACGGTAGATCATTTCAAAAGTTAATTATAAAGGTTCGTGACGAGATCGTGTCTGCAAAACTTGGCAATGAAGATGTGAATCCGAATGAAACAACAGGCGTACATCTTCCACCTGAAGAACTTCGTACGTGGTATGAAAGAGGGGAAGCTGGCAAGGATTTTCATATCATCGATATGCGCAACACCTATGAGTACAAAGTAGGTCATTTTAAAGGATCAACTGATGCTGGTATGCGTAATTTTCGTGAATTAAAAAATGTAGTTAAAGATTTTGAGCATTTGAAAGAGAAAAAAATTTTAACAGTATGCACCGGAGGGGTGCGTTGTGAAAAAGCTTCGGGATATTTAATTAAAAAAGGTTTCAAGGATGTTTACCAACTTGATGGGGGTATGGCCACCTATATGCAGAAATTCCCAGGAAAGGATTTTAGCGGCTCGCTATATGTATTTGATAATCGAATTACTATGGATACCACCAAAGAAAGAGATGTTATAGGTAAATGTGACTATTGTAAAACCACCACCGAGCATTACGTAAACTGTATTAATGATGAATGCCACTTACATTTCATTTGTTGCGAATTATGTGAGCAAGAAAGAGAGGGGAAAACTTTGTGTGTTAATAATTGCGTTGGCCAGACGGCAAGGTTGAGCGTTTAACACTCCTAAAAATATACAAATAAATAAGCCGCTGCAGATGCGAGCGGCTTTGGTGTGGGTGGAAGGGGAAGGTTGTGACGAGGAGTCAATAAAGTGTTTGTGGTTAAAGTTTTGCAGGGCAAAACGTTGTAAAACTGAGGCTTTATTGAAGCTCGACGCAACCGTCTTCCGATTTATCTCCAGCCTATTACTAAGACGTTTAAGAATCTTTTTTATTACAAAAAACTTGACGTGTCGATGCAAGTCTAATAGTATTTCTTGCTAGGTTGTACAAAAATGGTTGTACGTGGTTTCGAGCGTGTTAATGAAACAAAAACAGAGAGTCCACAGCAGTCATGTCACGAAAACAAAGTGAAGTTCCAATTCAGCAAGGTTCCCGACGCGTCATTGTCCGCCTCGCCAACGGGGTCCAGATGAAGTTCAGTCAGCGGCGGTTTGATAACCTCGCGTTCGGCGGCGGCCTTATCCCCCTGATCCGCAAACATAAGAAGCGGCGCGGTTCGGCGCGGACGCGGAAAGGTCCTCGGGGTCAGTCCCCACACAGAGACCCCGGTATCGAAACTCGTCCCTCGCCCACGGTTCGGCAGCGGCACACTACCGTGAAGTAACGGTAATCGATCCTCGGATCGCAGAATTCACAGCCTCCGGCGCGCAAACATTGCGCGCCGGAGGCTGAATCTTTTATACATATCAATTGACCGTTTATATATACAAGCGTAGCATTTGAATAGGTCTCTTAAGAACAAAAACAGCGCAGTCATTTTGACCGCGTGCAACCAGAGAGGAAGGTGAATCTAATGAAACTCAAAAAAGTTTTGTCTGCAACGTTGGCCCTTGCGGCACTTTCGATCTTGGCTCAGGCGAAGAGTGATTTCGATCAGAGTCCCTGGGCGGAAATGAAGCCTGGAATCAATGTCCAGTTGAGCAACCCACTCGATGAAGAGCTGCCGCCGGAGCAGGATATCTACGTGCCCGAGTCTGTCGCCACGCCCGACCAGTCTGATGAAGTTGGAGGCCTCTGGCTGCTCATTTTTCCGGAGCCGGTTCAGGTGCCCGTTCCAAACGGCAGCCCTATTTGGGCTCGTCAGCCGGTAGATCGTCGATACGATGCCACCAATCTGCTCGTCTGATCTTGAGCATTCTGTTTACGAGGTCGTCCGGTAACAATCCGGACGACCTTTTCCATTTTATATAGGTTGGTGCTACTATAATGGCTACAAACGAGGGCTCTTTGCCGCTGTTAAATATATATGCACGAACGAGAAAACCGAATCCTTGCTTTCTGGAAAGAAAATGATATTTTTCAGAAAAGTTTGAATAAACCTTCACCGAAGGGTAATTTTGTATTCTACGATGGTCCACCTTATGCAACAGGTTTACCTCATTACGGACATGTATTGCCGACTACTATAAAAGATGTCATTCCTCGATATAAAACTATGCAGGGATTCCATGTTCCTCGCCGATGGGGATGGGATTGCCATGGATTGCCGATTGAAAACTTGATCGAAAAGGAAATGGGTCTTAAAAACAAAAAAGAGATCGAAGAGGTAGGTGTGGAGAAATTCAATCGTGCAGCTCGGGAGAGCGTTCTTAGATATGCCGACGAGTGGAAAAGAATTATTCCGCGTCTTGGCCGATGGGTTGATATGGATGATGATTACCGCACCATGGATGCTTCATACATGGAATCTGTCATGTGGTCATTTGCCGAGCTCAATAAAAAAGGTTTGGTATATGAAGACTACAAGGTCATGCCATATTGTCCTCGATGTGGGACTTCCATTTCAAACTTTGAAGTGGCACAGGGATATAAAGATATCACTGATATCTCCGCTTTCGTTAAATTTGAATTAATAGATGAACCTGGAACCTATGTATTAGCTTGGACAACCACACCGTGGACATTGCCTGGTAATGTTGCCCTCGCGGTTAATCCTGATTTGGATTACGCAAGGGTGGAATTTGAAGGTATTAAATATTGGGCGGCAAAGAATTTATTACCAAAAGTTTTTGCGGGAGTAGGTGCTGCTGGACAAGAAGGTGTACCTGCTGGGTATGAAATCCTTGAAGAGGTGAAGGGTGTGGCTCTTGTAGGGAAATCATACATTTCAGTGTTTCCATATTATGTTACTCCAGGCACGCTTCTCGGTGATGCTGAAGCGCGTCGTATTAATGCCTGGAAAATTTATGCAGCTGATTTTGTAACAGCAGAAGACGGAACAGGTATTGTTCATATTGCTCCTGCCTTCGGCGAAGATGATATGAAGCTTGCTCGAAAAGAAAGTCTTCCTGTTATTCACCACATTGGTCCAGATGGCCTCTTTGTTTCCACTGTAACTGACTTTGCTGGCCAGGCCGCAAAGCCAATTGATGATCACCAGAAGGGGGATGTGGAGGTGATAAAATATCTTGGCAGGAAAGTCCCGTCTCCTTTGTTTAAAAAAGAAAAGTATACGCACTCGTATCCGCACTGTTGGAGATGTAATACGCCGCTTCTTAATTATGCCACCTCGTCATGGTTTGTAAGGGTTAGCGAATTTAAAGATAGGTTGGTTGAAGAAAATAATAAAATTGCATGGACGCCAAAAGAAATTGGTGAAGGACGTTTTGGTAAATGGCTTGAAGGGGCTCGCGATTGGGCAGTTTCTAGATCCCGATATTGGGGATCACCGCTTCCTGTGTGGAGGGGGGAAACATCTGGAAAAACTGAGTTTATCAGTTCAGTTGAAGAATTAAAGGAAAAGATCCGAAAGGAGGGGCGAGGAAATGAATTTTTCGTTATGCGCCACGGTCAGTTGTCATCTATACTTCTGATTTTCTTCGAACTAAAGAAACCGCTGAAATTGTTGCAGAGGTTATTGGCTATGACAAGACGAAGATTGTGTATGACAAACGTATTCGGGAAATATATGCGGGAGATTTTGATGGGGGAAGTTGGAGTCAGCGCACGGAATATTTTAAGGATATTAGTGAACATCTTTACAAGAAGGTGCCGGATGGTGAATCTGTTGAAGATGTTAAAAGGCGCGTAGGGGAATTTTTCTATGATATCGATGCAAAACATGTGGACTCACGCATTCTCATTGTTACGCATGGATTGCCACTTCGTTTAGCTATAAATATTGCAAATGGTGTGACTTTACGCGACCTTGTTCGTCATGGCTGGACTGATATTTCTGATCCGACAGGTTCTGTTCATGAATGTAAATTTGTGCCCCTTCCGCATAATGAAAGTTTTGAACTCGATCTTCACCGTCCATATATCGATGAAGTGACATGGAAAAATGATATTGACGAAACGATGCGCCGTATCCCTGAAGTATTTGATGTTTGGTATGACTCGGGTTCTATGTCTTTTGCTCAGAATCATTATCCTTTTGAAAACAAAGAGGAGATGCTTGCCACAAATAGTAAACTTTTTCCGGCAGATTTTATAGCTGAAGGTCTGGATCAAACTCGAGGTTGGTTTTATTCACTTCTCAATCTCTCAAAATCTATTTTTGATCGTTCTGCATTTAAAAGTGTCATCGTCAACGGTCTCATCCTTGGTGAGGATGGTCGGAAGATGTCTAAGAGTTTACAGAACTATCCCGATCTCATGCCTACAGTAGAAAAATATGGGGCTGATGCACTTCGATATTTCCTTGTCTCTTCTCCTGCTGTTCGTGGTGAAGAGGTGGCTTTCACCGAGAAGGCTCTTGATGAGGTAAATAAAAAGCTTTTCAACCGACTAGAGAATGTCTTTACATTTTACAATACCTATGCGCCTCAAGAGGAGTCTTCGGTAGTATTGCCGGGGAGTAAGCACGTGTTAGACAGATGGATGGTTTCTCGACTTAACATTTTGATATTGGAAGTCACCACTTCTCTTGATACAAATCAGCTAGACCGCGCTTCACGGCCAATCGCTGATTTTATCGATGACCTTTCGACATGGTATCTTCGACGGTCTAGAGACCGATTCAAGGCGGAAGATGAAGTAGACAAACAGGCAGCTCTTGAAACAACACGATACATATTGGTTACCCTTGCGAAGGTGATGGCCCCATTCGTGCCGTTTATTGCGGAGGATTTGTATCAGAAAGTAAAAGGCGTGGATGGTGTTGAAAGCGTCCATCTTGAAAACTGGCCAGTACCGGGTGAAATTGATTCAACTCTCATTGAGTCCATGGTTTCAGCTCGCAAGCTTGTTGAAACTGGATTAATGCTTCGTTCGAAGGCGGGAATCAAAGTTCGTCAGCCACTTGCAACATTTACATATGCGGATTCAACAACGCTTTCTGTTGAATTAGCTGAAATTATTGCTGACGAATTGAATGTTAAAAAGGTTGAGAAGGGAAGTCTTGTCCAAATTGATACAGAGCTTACACTTGAACTTAAGGCTGAGGGTCAAGTCCGTGAATTTATGCGCGCCATACAAGAGACACGAAAGAAAGAGGAACTTTCTCCGTCTGATTATATAGTGCTTACTATTGAAACTGATGATGTAGGTAAGGAAACAATTGAAAACTATCGAGACATGATTGCTTATGCTGTACAGGCTGCTGTCTTTGAGTATGGAAAAGTAGGAGAAGGGGCTCAAGAAATTGACATTGATGGAATGAAGCTCAGGTTTAATATAGTCAAGAAAGGGTAAGTAAAACACGTGTCATATCATATCTATCAAACAGAGGGCTTCATTATTGATAGCAAAGACATCGGTGAAGCAAACAGGCTTGTCACTCTCTTTACGGCTGATTTGGGATTGGTGAATGCGGCGGCACAGTCGGTGCGTGTACAACACTCGAAACTTAAGTCGTCACTTCAAGATCTGTCATTCGCTTCGCTTGCTTTAGTGCGCGGCAAAGAGTTGTGGCGAGTAACTAGTGCTCGTAAGCTTATTTCTTTGTATGACCGGCGAATTCCGGTTGGTGGCCGAATCATGATGGCTAGGGTGTTGGCATTAGTAAAGAGATTGGTTGTTGGAGAGTCTCCAAACCCCAATCTTTTCTCTATTCTTTCAAGCCTTGCTTCTTTTTGTTTTTCGGAGAGGCATTTGCTGAAGACTAAAGAGGCGAGTGAGGCTGTTGAATTGATTGCTTCGCTAAGAATTCTCGCTGTGCTTGGGTATGCCGCAGCAGATGAGACTTTTCATAAATATATTGTTCAGAAAAATAAAAACATAGGGGATATGAATGATGGTAATAAGGTGGAATATGAATGGAGTGTGGAATTAATAGAAATGATGAAGAGTGATAGTGAACAGGCACGAAAGGAGCTCGTGCGTGCGGTTCGCGAGAGTCATTTGTAGTATGTTATAATTTCCCTATATGGCACAAGACGACAGTCGTATCGAGCAACTTAAGAAAAAACTCTATTCACAGACCGAGGAACCGCCAAAACAGCATCGCGGTCGGCTCCATCCTCATGCCCCTGTAGTTAATAATTCATGGGTGGGTGACCAGGAAATTCCAAAAGTAGAATATGGTAAGGATGATGAATATACAGGTTTTGGTGCTGGCTTTAAGAAGGTACTTATAGGTGCTGTCGCTTTTTTTGTTCTTGCGGCCAGCGCTTCATCATATATCTTCTACAATGGCTCCAACGTAGTTTCTCCTGACAAGATAGACATAAAAATGCTCGGACCCGTTGCAAGCCCTGCAGGGGAAGTGCTCTCTGTCGATATTGATATAAGGAATGATAATAATTCAGAGCTCATTTTAGCTGACCTTGTTGTAACATATCCCGAAGGTACTCGGGAGGAAGGTGATGGGGTGACTTCTCTTGTGACTGATCGTGTCCCTGTAGGTACGATTAAGTCCGGTCAAACCATTCGCAAGACAGTAAAGTCAATTTTGTTTGGTGAAGAAAATGTAAAGAAAAATATTAAAGTAACGCTTGAATACCGTGTGCCTGGTTCAGATAGTATCTTTACCAAAACTAAAGACTATCCAATTTTCATCGGCTCATCTCCTGTCACTCTCACTGTAGATACGCTCAGAGAAGTGACTGCAAATCAGGTGTCTACATTTAAGGTAACGCTTGTATCAAATTCAACCTCCATCATTAAAGGATTGCTTCTTAAGGTTGATTACCCTTTTGGTTTTAAATACTTCAAGGCAACCCCCGATCCTCTTTCAGGAACTGATACATGGTCACTTGGCGATCTTGAGCCTGGCGGTCGAAGAGAGATTACTATTGTCGGTACCATTATCGGGCAGAATAAAGACGAGCGTGTATTTAACTTTTCGGCAGGAACAGAAGATCCCCAGAATACAACCGTTATTAAATCCGTATTTGTTAGTACTTCTGCCAGTATTGCGGTACGTGAACCATTCCTTGGTGCTGATATTTCTTTGAATGGCAACGGAGCTGATGTTGTCGTTGTTGATGCTGGCGAAGCAATTGGTGGCGAAATAACTTGGCAAAACAATCTTGACGTGCCGGTAAACGATGTAATTTTGGAAGCAAAGATTACCGGTGCCATGTTGGACAAGCGGGTAGTAACTGGAGATGAAGGTTTTTATCGCTCTATTGATAGTACGATTTTGTGGGACAGAACTACTTTAAAGGATTTGAAGGAAATTGCCCCTGGAGGGGTTGGTCGTATTCAGTTTGGTTTTGCGTCATTACCTGCAAGTATTCAAAACAACATGACATTCCGTCGTCCTGAAATTTCTCTAGAGCTAACGATTCGGGCAAAGCGTCTTAATGAAAATAGAGTGCCAGAGGAAATTACCTCAACTGTTATTAGAAGAATAAAGATTCAGTCTGGACTGGTCATGAATACTCGTTTAGTTCGCACCGCTGGTCCTTTCGTGAACACAGGTCCACTGCCTCCAGTTGTTGATCAGGATTCTACTTATACCGTATTGGTAAGTGTTTCTAATTCATTTAATACAGTAAAGGATGGAGTTTTTACCACAACTCTGCCTTCGTATGTAAAATGGCTTGGTGTTATAGACCCAGTGACTCCTGGCGTTGTTTATAATGCCGACAAACGCGAGATCACTTGGCCGATCGGAGAGATTGGAGCTGGTACGGGATACAATTCAAGTGCCAAAGAATTTGCATTTCAGATTTCTTTCCAGCCAAGTATCAGTCAGTTCGGACAATCACCTATCATAGTGAATTCTCAGCGAGTGGCGGGGAAAGATAATTTTACGGATACGATAGTTGAAAATATTCAGGCGTCATTAGATGCGCAGATTGAGACAGATCCAGCTTATAAGTACGGACAGGACAAGGTAGTAAATCAATAAAAGCATTTATTGATTTAAAGAGTCAAAACCCGTATAGTTGTCCTATTATGTCAACAGAAAATACCTCAAACATGTCTCAAATGGAGAAGATCATCTCGCTCTGCAAGCGACGCGGTTTCATCTATCAGGGGTCTGAAATATATGGTGGACTTGCTGGTACTTGGGATTACGGCCCGCTCGGAGTGGCACTTAAGAAGAATATAGAGAATTTGTGGTGGAAACGATTCGTGACGGATCGTGAAGATATGTACGGCATGGACGCGGCTATTTTAATGAATCAAAATGTATGGAAAGCATCTGGCCATGTAGACGGATTTGCTGATCCTTTGGTTGAAGACGTAAAAACAAAGAAACGTTACCGAGCGGACCATTTACTTGAAGACGCAGGCGTGGATCCTAAGGGAATGACGCTCATTCAGATGGATGTTTTGATAAAGGAGAAGGGGATCAAAAGTCCAGAAGGAAACGCGCTTGGAGATGTGCGACAGTTCAATATGATGTTTAAGACGCACGTAGGTGCCGCCGAGGATGAATCGTCTACTTCGTACTTACGGCCGGAAACAGCTCAAGGCATGTTTGTTAACTTTAAGAACATTGTAGACTCGTTTCATCCAAAGTTGCCATTTGGTATGGCGCAGATTGGTAAGGCGTTCCGAAACGAAATTGCTCCACGCGATTTCGTCTTCCGTGTTCGTGAGCTTGAACAGATGGAAATTGAGTATTTTGTAAAACCAGATGCATGGAAAGATATTTTCGATGCTTTCCAAAAGGAACAGGTTTCTTTTCTTGTTGACGACCTCGGATTGTCGAAGGAAAAGATTCACCAAGTTGATATTGCTGATGCCGACAGAGCACATTATTCAAAACACAGCGTTGATACTGAATTTGATTTTCCAATGGGTCAAAAAGAATTGTTGGGTTTGGCTTACAGAACAGACTTTGATTTGAAGAATCATACTGAGGCTAGTAAGGTTGATTTATCCTATTTCGACGAAGAGACAAAGCAACGATTTGTTCCGCACTGCATTGAGCCGACATTTGGAGTTGGACGAACACTCCTTGCTATTATTTCAGATGCATATAACGAAGACGACCTTTCTGCTGTTGCTGAAGATGGAGAAAAGGGGGAGGTGCGAACTTTTCTAAGGTTCTCTCCGAAGGTTGCGCCAGTGCTTGTTGCTGTATTTCCGTTATTGAAGAACAAGCCTGCACTCATAGAGAAGGCTCGAGATGTTTTTACCGATCTAAAGAAAAAGTTCGGTCGTGTTGCTTTTGATGATAATGGAAATATTGGTAAGCGATATCGACGACAGGATGAAATCGGTACTCCTTACTGTGTGACTATTGATTTTGATACTCTTGAAAAAGATGGAGCCGTGACTTTGCGTGATAGAGACACCGGTAAGCAGGAGAGAGTGGCTATTGCAGACCTTGCGGAAAAGATTGGACAGAATATTTAACTCGTGGCATTATAACGCCAGTTTTCGCACGTCACTTTAAGTAAGGCCACTATGGCTAAACTAAAGATTGCGATCCACCAAAACCAAAACAATCGAGGGCCAACACCCTTCGACGGGGGTGAAGGTTCTTTGCGGTGATACACAATGAGTAAACCTTCCTTCGGTCCGCTGGAAATTCAGATTCCAACGATCGACCCTGCGGTGGCTTCGGCGTTTTGCTGTTCGCACCTTGGATTTGTTCCCGGCTTGCAGAATGCCGAAGACGATCCTGTTGTGCGGAAAACAGTCATTCTTTACGGTGCGCAACCTTCGGAGCGACAACAGGTTACCTTCTTCAAATTCGGCATCGGGGCAAAAAATGCCAGTGTCCTGCTGGTTTTGCAGACGACCCCGAAAAAGTGGGCTGACCGCGAAGAAGTGATCAAATACTTGGTTCAAAACGGTGCGATTCCGGTCGTGACCAGCCCCGCTCCTTGTGCCCAGGATTTCGCCATCTTTCATATCCCGGGTGGAGTGGAGCTGAAGGTCAACTTCAACCGTCCTGAACCTCTGCGGACCTAGAGCTCTTTGCAATGCCCACCGTCTCTCTCGAGGCGGTGGGCATTTGTATTTTGTGTATGACGCTTTCATTTACTTCTGATTTTGAGTACACTCATATGACGTATGAAATTCACTAAACATAAGCTTAAGAACGGTTTTCGATATATTTTAGCTCCAATGCGAAACACTCAAGCTGTCTCCGTAATGGTGCTTGTCGGCACAGGCCTTATGTACGAAAAGAAGGAAGAGAATGGTTTGGCTCATTTTCTTGAACACATGTGCTTCAAAGGGACGACCACGCGACCGTCATCAATGCATATTGTAGAAGAGCTCGATATGCTTGGTGCGCGCCATAACGCATTTACAGGTGCGTATTCGACAGGTTACTGGGCGAAGGGTCACAAGAAGAATGCTGTTGAACTCGTTGATATTATTTCAGACCTATATCTAAATCCGATTTTTCCCGAATCTGAGATGGAAAAAGAGAAGGGTGTAGTTATTCAAGAAATCAATATGTATGAAGACAATCCGTCTGCAAAAGTAGGGCAGGTGATTGATGAATTGATGTATGGTGATCAGGCAGCAGGGCGGGAGATTATTGGTACCAAAAAAACTGTGAACTCATTTACGCGAGAGGATCTCATTCGATATAGAAATACGCACTACACTGTGGAAAATACTCTTGTCGTCATTGCAGGAGCCTTCAATCGTGCCACTGTTGAAAAACATATCAAAAAACAGTTTTCTCAAATAAAGAAAACAAAGAGACCTACATTGCAGCCGACTGTCATTAAGCAAAAGGATGCGTCGGTAAAAATCCATTACAAGCAAACTGACCAGACTCATTTTGTGCTGTCATTCCATGCGCCGACCATGTTTGATAAGAGGGAGTCTGCCGTTTCAGCACTATCGACTATTCTCGGTGAAAGTTCAAGTTCACGTTTGTTTAAAAAGATGAGAGAAGAGCTTGGTATTTGTTATTACATTGGTAGTAGTTTTCAGGCGGGAATGGAAAGTGGTACTTTCTCGGTATATGCCGGAGTGGCAAATGATCGTCTTGAAGAAGCGGTTCACGGTATTGTCACTGAATTGAGGCTTATAAAAGAAGAATTAGCAGGCAAGGAGGAATTTCAACGGTGTAAAAATATGCGTCTTTCAGGACTCGTGCTTGGTCTTGAGACCTCAAATGCCGTGGCAGACCGGTGCGCCTTTCAAGAACTTTATCACGGCAAGATCCGCTCTATCGAAGAGTCTACTAAACGTATAGAAGGGGTTAGCGTCAATCAGATGCGACAGGCAGCTTTGGACATTTTTCAAACTTCAAAAGCAAATTTGGCTATTGTCGGTCCTCATAAAAATGATAAAAAGCTTAAAAAACTGCTGACTTTTTGAGTTACCTCCTTTGGTGAGGGTCTCAATTAGATATTTTTTAGTGACGGTGGTATTCTAGGGGTAATGGATAAAAACACTCTTTCTATAAATATAACCTTTGGTAGTATGTTCAAGCTGGTGGTAGCCGGCCTTGCTGCTTTTCTTGCCTTCAAACTACGAGGTTTGATTTTAGTGTTGCTCATTTCAATAGTGACAGCATCGGTCATAGAGCCGGGGACAAGATGGTTTGTTCGGAGAAAGGTTCCACGCATGTTAGCGGTCATTCTCATGTATGTAATTATTGCTCTCATTGTTGTCGGCACTATTTCTTTTGTATTACCACCGCTTTTTGTACAAACCATTGAAGCAATCAATGGTTTGCCAAAATATATAAAGACCATCGATATCTTGGCACCATTCCATGATCAGTGGTTTACAGGCGTTGAAACGTTGTTTCCTGGCTTACCTAAGGTTATTTCAGTCGGAGATTTGGCAGGGGAAATTACTCGAGCTATCTCAAACTTTTCTGGTGGTATTTTTGATACAGTTAGCAATTTCTTCGGAGGAGTTATTAGTTTTATATTAGTGATCGTCTTGTCATTCTATCTTTCTGTGCGCGAAGATGGTGTTGGAGAGTTTCTCGGTATTATTACACCAATCGAATATGAGCCATACGTGCGTGGCTTATGGAGACGTTCACAAAATAAGATTGGTCGATGGATGCAAGGGCAGATATTACTGGGCCTTTTGGTGGGCGTACTTACGTATATAGGTTTATCGATACTTGGGGTGCCACATCCATTTTTGCTTGCTTTTGTTGCTGCCGTCTTTGAGCTTATTCCTGTTGTCGGACTTATAATCTCTGTTATACCAGCATTTTTTCTTGCATTTCTCGATGGCGGGCTCGGACTTGGGTTGCTTGTTCTCGCGATATATCTTTTCATTCAGCAAATTGAAGCGCACCTCATTTATCCGTTGGTTGTAAATAAGATTATCGGTGTGCCACCTCTCCTTGTAATCATTGCCTTGGTAGCTGGTGCTGAGCTTGCTGGGTTGGTGGGGGCCTTGCTTGCTGTGCCAATTTCAGTAGCATTAATGGAATACCTTGATGACTTTGAGAAACGTAAACGGATCGGTCAGCAAAAGTCAGTTATAGGATAAATTGAATCAGAAAATAATTCTAAACATGTCTAAGAAATTTTATATCACAAGTCCGATATTTTATCCTAATGGCGAACTGCATATTGGTCATGCCTATACTATGGTTGTGTGCGATATATTTGCTCGCTATCATCGACTGATGGAGGAGGACACATACTTTTTGACGGGGGCAGACGAGAATAGTGCGAAGATCGAAAAAACAGCTGCGGCACGCGGCGTTGGGGTTGGCCCGTTCCTTGATGATATGACAGATCAGTTTAAGAAACTATTTGCCGATATTGGAGCGTCATATGATCAGTTTATTCGAACAAGTGATCAGAAAGTGCATTGGCCAGGCGCTCAGGCAGTTTGGAAGAGGCTCGTTGATGTTGGGGATATATATAAGTCTGCGTACAAGGGGTTGTATTGTCCGGATTGCGAAGCATTTTATACGGAAAAAGATTTGGTTGACGGTAATTGCCCTTTTCATCACAAGCCGCCTCAGGTTATTGAAGAAGAGAATTATTTTTTCAAACTTTCAAAATATACAGAGCGGATCAAAAAAGCTATTGAAACGGGGGAACTCGAGGTGATGCCTGTAAGTAGAAAAAATGAAATTTTGGCACAGCTTGGTCGCGGCCTCGATGATGTTAGTTTTTCAAGACCAGCTAAAACTCTCGGCCGCGGCATCCCAGTCCCTGGCGATGATTCGCAGATAATCTATGTATGGTGCGACGCTTTGGTGAATTATATTTCTGCACTTGGATATGGAACTGGCAATGATGAGTTGTTTAAGAAGTTTTGGCCGGCCGACGTTCATGTACTCGGTAAGGACATCTTACGATTCCATGCAGCTATCTGGCCGGGCATGCTGTTGTCGGCCGGCCTACCACTACCAAAACGTATACTCGTTCACGGTCTTATTATGTCTGGCGGCAAAAAAATGTCGAAAAGTATCGGTAATACCATTGACCCAAAGGTACTCCTTGACGAATATGGGAAGGACGCGTTTCGATATTATGTTGCTCGACACATTCCGCTTTTTGATGATGGTGAAATGACCATGGATATTTTTAAGGAATCGTATAACGCAGGTCTTGCGAATGGAGTGGGGAATCTCACTAATCGAATTATGAAAATGGCTGAAATGAATCTCGCGGAGCCTGTCGCCATTCCTAAAAAGAGCATTCCTCAGAATTTTAAAGACGCTTTTGAATCCTTCGATCTCAATAAGGCCGCGGATATTATCTGGACGGAAATTGGCGCCATGGATTTGTTCATTCAAGAAAATCAACCTTTCAAATTAATAAAGGAAGACAAAGAAAAGGCGATTGAAATAATCAAAGGCCTTGTTGTCCGATTGTACACCGTCGGTCGAATGCTCAATCCAATCCTGCCTGAAACGTCAGATAAGATTAAGGCTGTAGTGAAGAAGAATAAGATGCCGACAGAAGCGTTGTTTTTGAGGAAATAAATAATGACTCGTCCAAAATACATCGACATACACGCCCACGTAAACTTTGGCGCGTACGATACTGACCGCACTGAAGTTCTTAAGCGTGCCCACGAAGCTGGTGTATGGATGATAAATGTTGGAACCCATTTGGAAACTTCAAGACAGGTTGTAGAGCTCGCAGAAAAAGCTGATGAAGGCGTTTACGCAATTATTGGTCTTCATCCCATACATACCTCACCACTTTCTGTTGCCCGTGTCGATCCAAATGAGTCTGAGAAACCAGCAAAAGTATATGAAACTGGGGAGGTTTTTGATAAAAATGCCTATCGTGAGCTTTTAAAAAATCCTCGCGTCGTTGGTATCGGGGAGTGTGGTCTCGATCTTTTTCGACTGCCTGAACATGCTGATCTTGCTGCCGGTGCGATTCAGCGACAGAAAAAAGCTTTTCGTGAGCAAATTGAACTTGCTATCGAGTTCGATAAGCCGATCATGATTCATGCCCGTGAATCTTACAAAGAAATTTTAGAAATAATTGATGAATATTTGAGCACTAGTAAGGGAAGATTACGGGGAAACGCACACTTCTTCGCTGGTACCAAGGAAGAAGCCAATGCGTTTCTAGAAAGGGGATTTACCCTGTCGTTCACTGGGGTTGTCACCTTTGCAAAGCAGTATAGGGAGTTGGTAGAAATGGTTCCTCTCGATAGGATTATGGTAGAAACGGACTGTCCATACGTGACACCAGTGCCCTTCAGAGGTACTAGAAACGAGCCTCTCTATGTTAGGGAAATAGCGGCGAAGATTGCTGATATAAAGAAGATTGATATTGAAATAGTTAAAAAAGCCTTAGTAGACAACGCTTTTTCGATGTTTCGCCTCAAATAGGTATCTTGCTTTATAGTCTACGGCGTGTTAACCTTTCCGCATGTCAAAAGAACAGCAAATCGACCACACAGAACAGGAGAACGACGTAAAGGTGTATGAGCTTGGCTTTCATTTCGTGCCAACCATTGCCGAGGACGACGTTCCTGTCCAGTTTTCTCATCTTAAATCGATGATTGAGAAACGAGGAGGCGAGTTCATTTCCGAAGATTTTCCGAAAATGATTCCGTTGTCATACGAGATTTCGAAAACAGTAAAGGCCTTGAAGAAGCGCTATAACAATGCGTACTTTGGATGGGTTAAGTTCACTCTCGCGGCGGATCAGATCGGTGATTTGGAAAAGGAGGTGAAAGCCTTCGAACCTATCCTACGATACCTCGTAATCAGCACGGTAAAAGAAAGCACTCTGGTGGAACCAAAAGAAGACAGAAAGTTAAAAGAAGATTCAGAAGGGGTGGTGAATGAAGCTCAACTTGATAAGAAATTAGAAGAGTTGGCGGTATAAATAGAAGCGTAAAAACATATGTACCTAAACAAAGCAATAATCATCGGCAACCTCACTCGGGATCCCGAGTTGAAGGCTTTACCGTCGGGAATTCAGGTGACAAGTTTAGCATTAGCAACAAACCGTGTTTGGAAGGACCAGAACGGAGCTAAGCAGGAAGCTGTTGATTATCATAACGTGGTAGTCTTTGGCCGACAGGCTGAAACAGCTGCACAATACCTCAAGAAGGGAAGCTCAGTTCTTGTAGAAGGACGAATGCAGACTCGAAGCTGGGATGGACAGGATGGTAAGAAACAGTACCGAACAGAAGTAGTAGCAGATCGTGTACAGTTTGGTGATCGACCAAGTGGAGCATCTGCGGGAGGAAGTTCGTTCGGCACATCTGCTCCAGCAGGAGCAAAGAAGTCGGTAGGGGAAGATGAGGGTGCTGAGAAGAAGGGTGGCAAGAATGCTCTCGAGCAGCTCGACTCCATCTCATACCCTGAAGAAGAGATCAACCCAGAAGACATTCCGTTCTAATCTTGAAAAGATTCAGGATCAATAATTACATTCAATAAATAAATTTATCAATATGAACAACAGTTCAACAAAACAGTGTTACTTTTCACAGAACAACATCCAACATATCGATTATAAGGAAGTTGAGCTCTTGAAGAAGTTTCTCAATCCACACGCGCGATTGATGGCACGAAAGCGAACAGGCGTTACAGCAAAGAATCAACGAAAGTTGGCTAATGCAGTAAAGCGAGCACGATTCATGGCACTCATTCCGTATGTAGCATCATAAAAAGCAAAACATAAAAGCGTCACTCGGTACCGAGTGACGCTTTTATGTTTTGCTTAATAAACCTTTTTTTCTTATTTCCCAACTCGCTCTACATATTCACCGGTTTCAGTATTGATGCGCACTATATCGTCCGGAGCAACGAAAAGGGGAGCGTTGATTGTTGCACCTGTTTCAAGAGTAATAACTTTGTTGCCGCCCTTTGCGGTGTCACCCTTAACTGCTGGAGGAGCGTCTGTAACTTTAAGGTCAACCTTTACTGGCATGTTGATGCCGAATATCTTTTCATCGTAGACTTTTGCTTCAACGATTGAGTTTGGTTTGAGGAATCGTGCTGCATTTCCAAGCATTGCTTCAGCAATAGTGAATCGCTCAGCTGGGTTGTTTTCTTCGCAGAACCACCATTCTCCTTTATTTGTATAAAGATACTTTACCTTCTTTGCATCGATTTCAGCCTCGTCTACCTTATCAGAGACGTGAAAAGAGTGTTCAACAATGCGACCGCTGAGAAGGTTTCTAAGTTTTGTCGCATTAACCGGCTTTCGTTGCTGTTTCCTGAATACATGAGAGTCGAGAACCTCATAAGGTTCATTTTCAAAAATGATGTATTTTCGGAGTGTTATTTCATTATATTCAAGCATGGTGGGGTCATTCTAGACCAAAAATGGCCATATGTCTATGCATTTGGCCATCATCGGAATTCTTAAATTAAAGCTGTTCTTTGAGTTTTGAACGAATATCTTTAAGAACATCATTCGCTACTTTGGTGTTTTCTTTGAGAAACTGGCGTGTTGCATCATAGCCTCGGCCGAGCTTTGTGTCTCCATAGCTGTATGATACCCCCGTCTTTGTAATAATACCCATCTTTTCACCGAGAGCGATGAGTTCACCTTCTCGAGAAATACCTTCGTTGTACATCAAATCGAATTCAGTCTGCTTGAATGGGGCAGCCACTTTGTTCTTCACCACCTTCACTCGACAACGGCCTCCCATGATTTCTTCGCCCTTCTTAATTTGGGCGATACGACGAATATCGAGACGTACTGATGTATAGAATTTGAGAGCCTTTCCACCTGGAGTGGTTTCAGGGTTACCGAACATAACACCAATTTGCATACGGATCTGGTTGATGAAAATGACGATAGTCTTACTTTTAGCAACAATGCCAGTAAGCTTTCGGAGTGCTTGTGACATGAGACGAGCCTGTTTACCCATGTGTGAAGCCCCCATGTCACCCTCAATCTCGTCTTTGGGCGTCAGCGCTGCTACGGAGTCGATGGTGATGACATCTACCTTTCCAGATCGTACGAGACTCTCAACGATTTCAAGAGCTTGTTCACCTGTATCTGGTTGAGAGATGAGAAGTTGGTCAATCTTCACCCCAAGTTTCTTGGCGTAATCAGGATCCATTGCATGCTCGGCATCAATGTAGGCACATATGCCACCTTTCTTTTGAGCCTCAGCTGTTACATGAAGAGCTAGGGTTGTTTTACCTGAAGATTCAGGTCCAAAGATTTCAATAATTCGTCCGCGGGGAAGACCACCCACGCCAAGAGCTGCGTCAAGGCCGATTGACCCTGTCGAGATTGCATCAATGTTTACCTTAGGCTTATCGCCGAGTTTCATAATGGAGTCATCACCGAATTTGGTTTTTATTTGTGCAATCGTATCCTCGATGTCTTTACCGTCTTGCTTCGTGTTACCTTTAGGAGAATCATCCGTCTGGATCTCGTCCTGAGCTTCTATTGCCGCAGCATCAGCTGCGCTACTTGAGGGGGTTTTTGTTTGTTTCTGCGGTTTTGCCTTCTTTGCCATAAATTTATATTTAAACTTTTTCAACTACTGATTGATGACCAATTGAGTAGGGGGTTGATAAATGAGTTCAATCTGCTTTTCGGTCTCGGTGCCGAACTTATCCCGTGCGTACAATCGGATTATATTATAGCCCGGGTAGAGGAGCAATTTCTCCTTGAACTGACCACTCTCGTCTATAAAAATTGGCCGGTCATCAAGGCTGATAAATGAGATGTTCTTTGCAACACCACCAATGTTTACCGCTTGATCTGTGACTATGTCTCCAGAACTTATAGAATTAAGGACTATTTCAGGTCCGGTTACTATATTGTGTGCCTGGAAGATACTGTAACCGATGATGACAAATACGAAGAGGATGGTGATGAGAACCCTAACCATCAATTTTCCATCTTCGTATACTCGTATCATAGTTATTGTTGATTAATTTTCTATAAATATTCCCTAAAACTTTTCTGCGGTATCATCTGGCATCTCTATTCCCCCACTATTCGTCCCTGTTGCTGTTCCTAAGTATTCTGCCATGACTTCACGTGGCTTTGATCCGTCAGATGGTCCGATAACTCCTCGCTCCTCAAGAATATCCATGAGGCGTGCTGCTCTAGCATAGCCGACTCGAAGTTTTCGTTGGATGTATGAAGTAGAGGCTTTGCCGGCTTTGATAACAATATCTTTTGCCTCTACATAAAGATCATCGTCTTCGGCGGGATCGCCCATGTCGTCGAATGATGAGTTGAAAACAGGATCATTCACGCCACTGCTACCGTTGGTGACAGATTCTCCGGTGATAACGATTTCTTGGGGGAGAGAGTCAGAATTGTCGACTAGATACTTAACCACTTTCTTTATTTCGCCTTCAGTAATGAAGGCAGATTGGATTCGGACAGGCGCAGACATTTGGCCAGAGAAGAAAAGCATATCACCAGCACCAAGCAGCTCTTCAGCACCTCGGGTATCAAGAATAGTTCGAGAGTCAATCTGTGATGCTACTTGGAGTGCGATACGAGCCGGTACGTTCGCTTTGATAAGACCTGTGATAACGTTAACCGATGGACGTTGTGTCGAGAGGATGAGGTGAATACCTACAGCTCGGCTCATTTGTGCGAGGCGAACAATAGCTGATTCAAGTTCTCGAGGGTATGTCTGCATAATATCCGCCAATTCATCTATGACGATGACAATGTATGGCATGGTGTCCGGAAGTTCGACTTCTTCTCCGCTATCCTTTTGTCCTTTCACTTTTTCGAGAGCAGGCATAAGAATAGTCTTATGGTAAGAGTCTATGTCTCTTACGGAATTTTTCTCAAGGATGTCATAGCGTCGATCCATTTCCTTTGCTGCCCACTTGAGTGAAAGAATAGCTTTCTTCGCATCCTTTATGACAGGTGTAAGGAGATGGGGAATCTTGTCGTACAAGGTAAGCTCTACTCGCTTTGGATCTACCATGATAAAGCGAAGATTATCAGGAGAATTTCTGTACAAGAGAGAGGTGATGATTGCGTGGATTGTAACTGACTTACCAGACCCTGTGGCACCAGCGACAAGCATGTGAGGCATCTTGGCGAGGTTTTCAAAATAGGATTTGCCAGAGATTCCTTTACCGAGAGCAACCATCAGTGGCTTTTCATTTTTCTGGAAGTCTTCATGGGCCAGGAGTGTTCCAAGACCAACTGTTGTTTTAACACTGTTGGGAATTTCAATACCGACAAGCGATTTACCAGGAATTGGCGCCTCGATACGTATTGGGTGGGCGGCAAGAGCAAGAGCAAGGTTGTTCTGAAGTCCAAGAATTCGAGAAAGTTTGACGCCTTCTGCTGGCTTTAATGCATATCGAGTGACTGAGGGTCCGATTGAGATTTCATCCATTTCGACATCGATGCCGAAGTTTTGAAGGGTTCGCTTGATGATGTTTGCATTTGCTTTTATGTCACCGACGCCAGGCTTGCCTTTGTCGTTTTCAAGTAACGAAAGAGGTGGAGGGACAAAGCTCTTCCCGAGCAGCATGCTTTTTTTTGAAACCTTTATCATATCGTCCGCTGGAACAGGCAAAGGATCTTCTGTGTCCTTTTGTCCTTTATCTTCTCCAGCAAGTTTTCGCTTGATAGCAGCCATCATACCTTGTGCTTCAGCCTCAGCTTCTAGAGGTTCTGTCTTTTTAAGGCTGACAGGAGCTATTATCTCTGGGACATCATCATCTATGTCTGCGTCTCCTTCAACCATGTCCTTTTTAAACATTCTCCAGAAAAGGACATGATGAAGCTTGAGGGCGGAATCGAAAATAACTAATATTGAGATGATGAGAAGGGCTAGAAGAAGAATATAGCTATTGGTAATTTCAAAAAGTTTAACGAGGGGATTGGAAATGAGGTTCCCAATAACCCCGCCGCTGTCTACCTTTACGAGACTGAATATTCCTAGTCCGGACAAAAAGAACATTATGGATCCAATTGTCTTTGAGAGAGGGAAGCGCCGCTCTTTTTCACTAAAGAAAGAAACTGAGAGCATGAATAGGAGAACAGGGAGGAGGTAATAGCCAAGTCCTAGTAAGGTGTTGAGCCACTCATATACAGTATTCCCTACAATTCCACCTTTGTGAAAAGAAGCTAAAAGGAAAAAGACAGCAGCCACTAAAAAGAGGATGCCGAATACGCTTTGCATGGTGCTGTCCTGTAGTTCTTTAAAAACAATTCGGTTAGTGGTAGTTGTCTCTGATGATTTCTTTCGGTCTTTCTTTGCCATATGGGAATATTTTATCACGCCCTCCTTGAGAAAAAGAAGTTGCTTTTAATATTGTCTTATATATAATTGCATTGAAACCACCTCTGACCTTTTGGAATTTTGAAGGACATCTATTTCAGACAAAGTTTGCATAAACTTTTTATAAGTCATTTTACTTAATCTCGATTAAAGCCAAGCACTATGGAAAAAGACAAAAACATTCATAAGGACGAATTCGCCGCCTCTGAAGATCAGAAGAACATCAGTATCTTTGAGGGGGACGATTATTTCCTTTATATATACAAGAAGGCGGAAAAGATAGCCGCTGCTGTTTATATGATCAGTGATTTCTTTTCGGACAATGAACCATTAAAGACAAATATTCGTTCCGCGGTATTGTCTCTTATAGACATGAGCTTGTCTCTTAATACCACCTTGTCTCCTGACCGAAAGGACTTACTTAATAATATCGTTCGCGAAGCACTATCGGTCATTTCATATTCTGAGATAGCCGCGCGTACTGGAATTGAATCGGTCATGAATCATCGAATCATAAAGGGCGAGCTTGAGAATTTCATAAGGACAATTGAAAGCCGTGAATTGCCTCAAAAGTTAGGACGGCATTTTGTGCTAAGCGACGACTTCATTAAAGACGAATTGCCGGCACCAACTCCTATGTCTGGATATCGTCAAAATTCTTCTGTGCAACACCAATCTGTCCTTAAACCAAAGTCACATCATACTCATATACATCAAAGCCTTGTAGGCCAGCGCCCAGCTGCGGGAAAGGTAGAAAAAAGTAACCGTAAATCAGAACGTCAGGAGGCCATCATTTCTGTGATCCGCTCAAAGGGAGAATTGTCCATAAAAGACCTTACGGGAGTGATAAAGGGATGCAGTGAAAAGACTATTCAGCGAGAGCTTTTGGTACTTGTAGAGCAAGGAATTCTTAACAAGGTGGGTGAACGACGCTGGAGCCGTTATTCGCTGATTTCATAGGCTGAATGGGTACAAATTACACAATATTAAGGTTTTGTTGACTATAGGGCCTATTTTCTGTAATATATTCACTTGTACGCCGTCATTAGGTGTATCACCAGAAAGACCGGGGCTGTTTTCAAGTCAGTTGATTTGGCAGCACTTATCCACACGAAAGTTTGGTTTAAGATAAGCCCCGTACTATAATTTCCGAAAGACCGAACTTTGACAATATAATAGATGGTTTCAAAATATCAGAAATTCTGCTTTATTCCTTCATGAATAGACATTCCGAACTTCCTCTTAAACTCAACAACTTTTCCTTGCCTCGTGTCGATAACATATGAGGCGGGGGAGTGGTATGCGTTCGCGTTAAAAACGAATTCATAGATAGGATAGAAAATTGCGAACCCGTAATGGTGCTGGCGGAACAGAAATGTTCTATCCAGAATCATTACGGGTTCGCAAATCAGTATTAACCCGAAAAGTATTTGATTCCACACATTACTAAATGATTATTAATTAAGTGGATAGGATATTTTTTAAATTATAAATTACAACACATATGATAAAGAAAATTGTTTCTGTTGTTGTTGCTCTTGCTCTCGCGTTGACTATCGTTGCTCCAGTAGCAACATCAGCGCAGGTCATGACAACTTCAGCCTACACTTTCTCTTCTAATCTTACGATTGGAAGCAGAGGTGCAGACGTGGTTGCTCTTCAGACTTTCCTTGAGTCTAAGGGTCTTCTCACAATACCTGCTGGCGTAGCTAAGGGATACTTCGGTGCCCTTACTCGATCAGCGGTATCAGCTTACCAGTCAATGAAGGGTATCACTCCTACAGCAGGATACTTCGGTGCGATCACTCGCGCTGCAGTACAGGCTGACATGGCTGGTGGTATCGTTTCAACACCTGGTTGCTCAGCTGGCGCTATCTACAACTCAGTAACTGGTCAGCCTTGCGCAGGCCAGTCAACAGTTCCTGGATGCTCTGCTGGTGCAGCTTACAACTCAGTAACTGGTCAGCCTTGCTCATCAACGAACACAACACCAGTAACTTCTGGAGTTGAAGGTTCATTGACAGTTTCACTTGCAGCTACTCCTACAAACAATGCTAATGTTCAGACATCAACAGATGTTCCTGTATACGGTATTGAATTCAAGGGTAAGATTGCACAGTCTGTAGTTCAGACTGTTGACCTTCAGGTTGCAGTAACGCTTAGCGGTTCAGCTGAAAACCCATCTACTTTGATCAACACGATCAAGGTTTGGGACGGCTCAAACGTTATCGCTACAGTTCCTGTAACATCAACAACATTCACAAAGGACTCAAACCAGGTGTACTACGTACGACTTTCAGGTTTGAACTTCGTGGTTCCAGTTGATTCAACAAAGGTTCTTACAGTGTCATTCAGCACAAACTCAATTGACTCTGACCGAGTTGTGACTATTGACGGATACGGCTCATCATCTGTTCGAGCAGTTTCAGGTAACAACATCAGCAGCTTCTACTCAATCGACGGTTCTGCGTACACACGTACACACACCTTCAAGAAGCCTGGTACAGCTACTTTGACACTCTCTTCAGCTGCAAGCCCACTTCGATCACAGAACTACCGAGTTAACACAACAGACTCTGTTGTTGCCCCTGTTCTTAACTTCAACGTTAAGTCAGAAACTGGCGCTTCAAAGATCTTGACTGTTAACGCGACATCTTCTTTGACTGGTGTTAACGGATCTGATCTTGTTTTCTACTTGTACGATGGTTCAACACTCTTGAGCTCTAAGACTGGTAGCACATCAGTATCATTCGATAACCTCAGCGTTACGGTTGGTCAGGATGTTACAAAGACACTCTCTGTCAAGATTGGCTTCCCAGCTACATCTACAGGTTCTTACATCGCATCAACATCTGTAACTTCAGTTGTATACGAAAAGCCAAATGGTTCTTCAGCAACTGTTTCTACAGCGGTTAACGGTGTAAACCAGTACGTCTTCGTAGACGTTGCTCAGTTTGTACTTGCTAGCACACCTACAATTGCGATCTCTGGAACAAATACATCTGGATCATCAACAGCTCTCGTTGCTACATTCACATTCAACGTAACAGCTCTTGGTGGAACAATGCTCCAGGCTTCATCTAGCGACTTCACAGTTAAGTTCGGTACAACTTCAGCTGATGCTACATCTGTAGGCGTCACAAAGAGCGTTGTAACGATTCCTAACAATGCTATCGCTGATGGTTCAACAGCACAGGTTACTTTGACAGCACAGTTGCCTTCAGCTTCTGTACCTCAGAGTGGTCTCTACAATGCTGCTGTCGTAGCAATTGGATGGACAGTTGACGCAAATACACAGCTTCAGACATGGGGTCTAGATGATTTCAAGACATCAGCAGCTGCTAACTTCATTAAGTAAGCAATTCTGTAGTCTAGATTCATCAGTCACACGACTGATCTAGGTACTAGGTAACACTAGACAAAAAGTCCACTCCGCAAGGGGTGGGCTTTTTGTTTTGGTTATTTAGTATAAAATTAGGACATTAACATGCTCGATAAAACATCCTTCAAATTAATATGTGGTTTCCTTGGAATTTTGATTGCGGGGTTTGTCGTCCTGTTTACCACTAGTTACTTTCATTTGAGATAGGTTTCCTTTGATATTTTTTTGAACTTTGTTTAATAGGCTGCGCGGATAATGGTCACATGAAATCAAAGACCATAGTTTTCTTTATTAGTTTATTCATCGTTAGTTTGCCGCGTCTTATCTATGCTGAGACAGAAATAACTCAGTTGTTTATTAACGAGCATTCATATATCACAGCTGAGAACGGTCCGTATACAGTATCAGCGGCAGATATTTATATTCCACTCGGAAGAGAGATAGTTGTTGAAGAGGGAACAACGATTCGATTTGACGGAGGACAAATTAAAGTAAGCGGAACATTAAAATTTCAAGGCACATCTTCGAGGCAAATTTCAATTGAGCTCGTAAATCCTAGGAAACTTTTAGCGCCCATGAATATTGTGGGTGGAAATTTATACATGCAATTCACTAACGCAACAGGTGAGGGGCCTATAATTGAGTCTATCGGAGGGAAGGTGGAGATAGTTCACTCGCATTTTGAAAACATACAAGGGAGTAGATCATATATGATCGTATACAGCGGTAGTACTATTTCTCTCGCTGACAATTTATTCTCAGGAGTTAACACTCCTCACGTATTAGATATATACAACAACTCTCATGGAGACATAAGACAGACATCTTTTCAGAAGTCTGGATATAAAGCCGCTATTAGTATTTTTGATGGATGGAATTCTCAGGGTAAAACTAGTATGTCTATTTCTGCCTCGACGTTTCTTCAATCTCCCTCCGTAGGAGTTGAAGTTTTTAATGGTGCATCCGTAATCCTTGATGGAGTTTCAATCACTGACAGTAAGGCCAGTGGCTTATTAGCGCATTCAAACGGAGGGGTGGATATAAGAAATAGTTTGTTTGAAAGAAATGATATTGGTGTTGAATCATATAACTCATCAACTACTATAATGAATAGTAGTATTGAAGAGAATAAATCTTATGGAATGATCGCTTATGGAGGCCCTGTAACCGCTTCGAAAAATTGGTGGGGGAGTGCCAATGGTCCATACAACAAGAAAACAAATCCAGCAGGAACAGGGCAAATTGTCACTGATGATGTTGTGTTTATACCGTGGCTTATAGAAAAACCTAATGCCATTATCTGTTGTTCGAGCATCCTGTTTATCCCTGGCATTGAAGCGAGTAGACTTTATGTAAGGAATTGGACTGAGAACCAGTTGTGGGAACCTAACACAAATGCTGATGTTAAAAAACTATTTCTCGACTCGAATGGTAACAGTATAGAAAAGAATGTTTATACTCGTGACGTTATAAGAAAGACAAATTTGTCTGGGGGATTGTTCGATGTGGGTGTGTACGATGGGATAAGCAATTTTCTTGCGAGCCTTGTGTCTCAGAGTATGATTGCCGCATGGACAGCCGCTCCGTATGATTGGAGGGGTAACCCTGATGAAGTTGCAAACAGGCAGATAATGCTTGAAAAGAATGCTACCACTTCCCTAGAGATATTGTTTAACAGTCTGGTAAATAATTCAAAGACAGGGAAGGTTTCCATACTGACCCATAGTAATGGAGGGTTGGTAGCCAAGACTTTTATTAAAAATCTTTTTGATAAAGGGAAGGGGAGTTTGGTTGATCGTTTGATCATGGTTGGAGCACCTGAATATGGAACACCACAGGCCGTTGGAGACATGCTTCACGGTGACGGCCAGAGTATTTTAGGAGGGCTCATTCTTAGCAAATCTACCGCACGTGATTTGTCGAAAAATATGTCAGCCGCATATTCTCTTTTGCCTTCCCAAAAGTATTTTGGTTCATCAAGCCCTCCTGTCATTACTTTTACAGCCGACTCAGATCCTGCCTTGAGTCCCGCCTCAAAGTACGGCAATACAATTACCGATCGTATTCAGTTGGAGAACTTTCTCGTAGCTTCAAAAGGAGATCGTGTGGATACTAAAAGTATTGATCAGCCGAGCGTCCTTAACAGCGGTTTGCTGGTAAGGTCTGAAAACTTTCATCAGAGTATGGATGGACTTTTTCAATCATCTTCGTTATCTGGTTTGGTGGGTGTAACTAATATTGTGGGGGTGGGAAGAAATACGACAACAGGAATATCATATCGATATACAAAGAAAGGAGACAAAACTAAAATTGATCGTACAAGGGTTTATTCTGCTGATGGCGACGGAGTGGTGTTGGCAGGAGAGCTGAGTATTAGAAGCGGTGACGTGTATGCTGTTGATATTTCTGCTCTTAACCTGGAGACAAAACAAAACTATCAGCACTCTAATATGATGAGTATCCCTGTAATTCAACAAATGATAGTTTCAATATTGCGTGGTGAATTGTCAAAATTACCGCCCTTTGTTAGTAAGCAGTCAATGACAGATGATCCCCGGAAACGCTATGAATTCTCAGTTCATTCACCTGTCGCTATAATGGCCTATGACCAAGACGGAAAACGAACAGGGCTCGTAAAAGAGGCAGTTGAAGATCAAATTGGTTTTGTATTACAGGAGATTCCTAACAGCCAGTATGATAATTTCGGTGAAGCCAAGACAATTATCACTTCAACGTTGCCAGCAAAGATTGTGCTAACAGGACTCGATACGGGAATTTTTAGATTCACAGCTACAGAATTTCAAGGCGATAATGTCATATCAAAAATGGAATATTCCAATGTGCCAACGATTGAAGGAATGACAGCTGAATTTATCCCCGCCTCCTCAAGTCTTATGACAATCGATTACAACGCCGATGGTTTTAAAGATGAAGAGCTTTTTCCAGATTCGCAATCCTCTGAATTGGATTCAACCACCGCAATTACTTTAGCGAGGGCGGTAATAGTGTCTCAAGTTCAAATTAAACATATACGAGATAAATACATTCGTGAACTTGATCTAATACAGAAGACGATCCAAAAGGGAGGTGTTGAAAAAGCTTACAAGGAAACAGTAAGAATTACACGTAATTTAGCTACTGCTATGAAAGTCTACAACTTTATGCAAAAGAAAATAAAAATAAAGAAGTTGGTTGAGCCAATTGTTCAGGATACAACCATTTTGTACTACCAGTTCCAAAGGCTTAACACGATCTTTTCGGCCTTGGCAGAATCTGCCTAGTGTGTTAATCTCTGCCTAAGGCTTCAAAGACCACAGGCAGCAATAAGCCCTGTGCAGAGGTCGGAATAGGGAAGGATAGGCACTTGCCTGTCCTACGTTGTTCCAACCCTCCTTTGAAGTCCGTACGAAAGTGCGGGCTTCGTCATTCAGGCCCGGTCGAAAACAAAAAAAATAACAGAACCTTATATAAATCACTATGGCTATTAACAAGGCAAAGAAAAGTGAAATCGTATCTGCAGTGAAGGATGTTCTTTCAAAAGCAAAGACTGTAGTGTTTGTAAATTTTCACAAACTTCCAGTTTCTGAGACTACAAGCATTCGAAAGGAACTTCGATCGAAAGATCTTGGTTACTTTGTTGCAAAGAAGACTCTCGCTAAGCGAGCTTTGAACGAAGGTGGCTATGCTGGCGAAATGCCAGCGCTTGTCGGTGAACTCGCACTCGTTTATGGTGCTGACATCATCGCTCCTGCTCGAGAGATTTATGACTTTCAAAAGAAACTCGATGGTCGCGTATCAATTCTCGGTGGAATCTTCGACGGTGCGTACAAGACTATGGAGGAAATGATTACAATTGCTTCCATCCCTTCTCAGAAGACGCTCCATGCTCAATTCGTCAATCTTATCAACTCACCTATTCAAGGATTGGTATTGGCGCTCAATGCTATTGCAGAGAAGAAGGCTTAAGACAGTAACATTAATCGGTTTAAAATAATTAATTAAATTTATGACAGACGAACAGAATACAACAACGGAAGTTGTTGAAACACCATCTCATTTTAAGACTCTCGTTGAGTCTATTGAGAAAATGACAGTTATTGAACTTCATGAACTTGTGAAGTTTCTTGAAAAGAAATTCGGCGTATCAGCAGCTGCTGTTGCAGTGGCTGGCCCTGCTGCTGGCCCTGCAGCCGAAGAGAAGACAAGTTTCAATGTTCACCTAACTGATGCTGGTGCGAACAAGATCGCTATCATCAAGGTAGTCAAAGAAGTCCTAGGTCTTGGTCTCAAGGAAGCAAAGGATCTCGTTGATGCAGCACCTTCAGTTCTTAAAGAAGGAATGAAGAAAGAAGAAGCTGATGCTTTGAAGGCAGCAATTGACACTGCTGGTGGAAAGGCTGAGTTGAAATAATATACAAACAAAAATGACCCCGAAAGGGGTCTTTTTTGTTTGTATTGTTCCAATCTAAGATTGGTTTTGTACGGAAGTTATGAGTGTGGTAGGGTAACGGTAGATTTCAACCTCAACCAATAGAACCTCACATCATGAATCTTAAACAAGAACTTGCAAAGATTAGAAAGGGAACAAATTTGTCAGCTAGGGAGGCGGAAGAATTATTCTCACTGCTTCTCACTGATTCGAGTATCCCCGACTCCTTGATAGGAGCTATTCTCATGGCGCTGCAGATGAAAAAAGAAACATTCCTTGAAGTCGTTGGTACGGTGCTGGCAGTTAGATCTGTCGGCGGTTATCCGCAAAGGAGTATTCGCCCGGATTTGATGGATATTTGTGGTACCGGGTCTGATGGTGCTAGTACGGTGAATATTTCAACAGCAACCGCTTTCATACTGGCTGCGGCTGAGAATTGTCTGCCTGTAGCAAAACATTGCGGGGGATCGTCAAGCGGCACGTCCGGAAGTCTCGATGTGCTTCGTGAGCTCGGTGTACGGACAGCGGAAAACCTTCAGGAAGCCTTGGAAGATCTTGAAAGGTATCGGGTTTGCTTTATGAGCGCGCCTGCTTTTCACCCAACGCTTGGTCGGATAAATCGTATCCGAAAAGAAATTGGAGGCAGCACCATCTTCAATCTTGCTCTTCCTCTTGCGAACCCGCTAGGCATAGCTGTTCAACTGGTCGGTGTTACTGGATATAAGGCACTAGAGCAAGTTTCCAGAGCCGCTCAGGAATTAGGAGGCAGACATATAATTATTTTGATTGGCCATGGCGGGGTCGACGAGATAACCCTTGAAGGAAAAGGCGAGGCGTATGAGTTTGTGTTTTCTGTCGGTGGATCCTCTGTGGTCAACAAGAAACATGAACTTTGGACTTCTGATTTACCCAGCGTTGGCATGAGACCCTCTTCTCGACAGCATCTTTGTGTCGAGAATAGTTTTCAAAGCGCTATGCGTATTCGAGCAGTTCTAGATGGGGCTTCTGGGCCGGTTACGGATACCATACTTCTGAATGCTGGAATCGGTTTATATCTCGGAGAGGTCGTTGATTCATGGTTTGATGGCGTGAGGTATGCCCAGGAGCTTCTTCGGAGCGGGGCTGCGAAGGCTGTGTTTCAGGCGATGCAGAAATAGTGGACAGTATTATGTCGCGGGCGCGTAAGCGTCCGCGACATTCACTTTCATAAAGGTCCAAAAACTGATACATTGAATACATGAATGACACACTCGAGAAGATATTCGGTGGAGCTCCCCGTGTAAAACTGATGCGGCTTTTTTTGTTTAATCCAAAGTCAGCTTTTAATTCCGAGGAAATTTCTACTCGTGCAAAAGTGGACGTTGCTCGAATGCGACGAGAGCTCACTTTTCTTGTTAAGGTCGGGCTTGCAAAAAAAAGGGCTGGTCCTGGAGGACGAAGTGTTTGGCACCTGAACGAAAGTTTTCCTTACCTTTATGAATTCCAGCGTCTCCTTTTGCAAACCAGTCTTATTACTCCGAATACAATCATTAAGCGCCTTTCTAAGTTTGGACGGCCAAAGCTTCTTATTCTCTCGGGACTTTTTAAGGAGCAATGGGATGAGAATCGTTTGGATATGCTTGTGGTTACTGATAATGCTAAAAAAGGTGCTGTGGAATCTGTAATGTCCACCATTGAAGCTGAGATAGGGAAGGAGATTCGCTATGCCGTCCTTGATTCTGAGGATTTTAAATATCGTCTAAGCATTGGAGATCGCCTTATTCGTGACGTTTTGGACTATCCTCACGAGGTTGCTCTTGATAGGTTGAACATTTTTTAAGCAAAAACAGCCCTTTCTTAATGAGGTGGATATTAATAAACAATTAATACCGTCGTGATACAATTAAGCCAAGGTGAGGGACGTCGCCCTTACTGGTTATAACCTTAATATTCGATATGATTTTTAACACTTGGGGTCAAGCGATCGGTGATTCATTCCTTACGCTTTGGCCCGGCGTCATTCAGCTCGGCGTTGCGCTTCTTGTAGCCATCGTCATCTTTATCATCGGATGGGTGGTTGGTTCACTTGTCGGTACACTCATCGAGAAATTGTTTCAGACAGCAAAAGTAGATACAGCTCTTAGACAGGCTGGTGTTGAAAGTGCTCTTCATCGAGGTGGTATCACCTTGAATTCAGGTGCATTCATTGGCGGTTTAATTAAGTGGTTTATTATTGCTGTGTTCTTCCTCGCATCTTTGCAGGTGCTGGGCCTTGAACCAGTGACATTGTTCCTCCAGACTATTATTGTAAGTTACTTACCTCGCGTTATCATTGCTGTCCTTATCCTTGTGGTATCGATCGTTATTGCTGATGCGGTTAAGAAGGTTGTTTCTGCAAGTGCAGCTGCTGCAAATATTCATTCTGCAAAAGCTCTTGGAACTATTGCAAAGGCGGCTATTATTGTCTTCGCTGTCTTCGCTGCGTTCCTTCAGTTGGATATTGCCCCAGCATTCTTTCAGACCGTGCTCATGGGTATCGTAGTAGCGTTCGCTTTGGCTTTTGGCCTCGCTTTTGGTCTCGGTGGCCGAGACGCTGCAGCTAGACTCATCCAGAAGGCTGAGAATGAGGTGTATACACACAGACAGTAATTTTCTTTAAAATTTCTGTTTTCACAAAGCCCGCGAGAGCGGGTTTTGTGTTTAAAAAGGGTCAATCTGAGGTTAATCAGTATGTTCATATTTCAAGCCGTTATATGCAAGTTGACAACACCTCCGCCGTCTGTATAATAACCACCACGTCCAATATGTTGACTCGTCTTAAAGCGGAACTCTAATAACCCTGTCAAAGGGGTATTTGAGAAGACCGCTCGAAAGAGCGGTCTTCTCGTTAAGAGAATGCCGCTAAAACTTTCAAAAGACGAATACCGAACGACTGCAATTTGATAATTTAATCCTACTCCGGTATGAACCAATCTACGGCGAGTGCGAAAGCACAAACCAAGAGATTGTTCATTTGGTCTTTTCAACGCCGAGGGTAGGGGTCAGCAGATGGTTCTATAGAAATAATGAGCAATCATTAAATTGGTAGCGCTGTCTGTATGACAACCACCGCAATGTCACTTCTCAAGGTGACGCGGTGGGCAGGTAAGTAGCAAAGTAAAAAAATGATTGTGGTCTTTATATTTCCTAATGGGAAATATAAGGGCGTATGGTGGATGCCTAGACATAAAATGGCGATGAAGGACGCGACATGGCGGCGATATGCTTCGGGGAGGTGCCTAGTAACCGTTAATCCGAAGATTTCCGAATGGGGAAACCCTACAGACTTGATCTGTAATCTTGATTCTAATCAAGATGCTCACCCAGGGAAGTAAAACATTTCAGTACCTGGAGGAAAAGAAAACAATCTCGCAAGAGAATCATTTCGTAAGTAGCGGCGAGCGAAAACGAATGAGCCCAAACCGAGCTTTCCAATGGAAGGCGGTCACCTATTTATTTAGGAACTGCACTCCATTGGGCAGCTCGGGGTTGTAAGGTGACAGTCGAACAATTTATTGTTCAAAGAGTTACAAAATGTTTCGTTAACAGAACGTGCTGGGAAGCACGGCCCAAGAAGGTAATAGCCCTGTATGTGAAAACGAAATATCTCTTACTGTCATTCTTGAGTACTTCAAGACACGAATGGCTCGGAGGAATCCGCCGGAACTAACCGGCAAGGCTAAATACATTTTATGATCGATAGTGAACAAGTACCGTGAGGGAAAGGTGAAAAGAACCCCGAGAGGGGAGTGAAATAGATCTGAAACCATACGCCTACAAGGAGTCGGCGCGGACGTATTTATACGATCCGTCACGGCGTGCCTATTGAAGAATGAGCCAACGAGTTAATGTGTACTGCTCGGCTAAGTCCGCGAGGATGGAGCCATAGGGAAACCGAGTATTAATAGTGCGTTTGTAGTACACATTAGACCCGAAGCCAGAGCGAGCTACCCATGTGCAGGGTGAAGTTTGTCGAAAGACAGATGGAGGCCCGAACCGGTTTGTCGTACAACGCATTCGGATGACATGTGGGTCGAAGTGAAAAGCTAATCGAGCCTGGTAATAGCTGGTTCTCTCCGAAATAGCTTTT
>JAZKIM010000005.1:0-47736 GCA_040384865.1 Patescibacteria group bacterium | reverse complement strand
GCGTGTGAGGATATGAAGTCCAATAGCGGTTGAAGTTTGGGGTCTTGGCGGCGGCAATGGCATTGTGCGTATTGTCTTCACGATAACCCCAGCCATCAAGAATAATGAGAATCGATTGAGAAGTAAGTTTTGAATTCATTGGTTTGCTATTTGTGAACTAATGGAATATTCGTCTCTTGTTCATTTTGAAATCCCTGCGAGATGTATGGAGCAAGGTGTTCAACAGCTAGAGCAAAAGCTAAGAGCAGGAAGAGAATGTTGGCTGAAGCTATTAGTTTTCCTTTATATAACTTCGGATCAATGTAGAGGGCAACGGATTCGAGAAGCCATAATGTGATGGCTATTACAAACAATACAATATAACGGAACTCCTGTTTTTCAATTGCGTAAACAATAATGAATATACGGAAGAATACTGCGAACGGGCGACGGTTGAACAAATCAAAAAAACGGTCAGAAAAGTTTGATGTTGGTGTCGGGTAAGTCACTTAGCAATTATGCCTTGAATGCGGCCTTACCTGCAAACTTCGCGTTTTTACCGAGTTCTTCTTCGATACGGATGAGTTCATTGTACTTTGCTACGCGATCAGTTCGGCAAAGTGATCCAGTTTTGATCTGACCGCAACCAGTTCCTACGACAAAGTGTGAAATTGTCGTATCTTCGGTTTCCCCGGATCGGTGGGAGATGACAGCTGTCATGCCTGCCTTGTGGGCCATTTTTACCGACTCAATTGTTTCGGTAACTGTACCGATTTGGTTTAGCTTAATGAGGATGGAATTACCTGCTTTTCGTTCGATACCCATCTTTAGTCGATCAATATTTGTGACGAAGAGATCATCACCGACGATTTGAACTTTCTTTCCATTTTTCTTGGTCATCAATTCGTACCCCTCCCAGTCATCTTCAGAGAAACCATCTTCGATGGAAACGATAGGGTATTTGGCGAGCCATTTTGTATAGAATTCAACCATTTCGGGTGTAGAAAGTTTTTTACCCTCTCGTTCAAGGTCATAATATCCTGGCTTTCCATCTGTTCCTGATTTGTAAAGCTCTGTTGAAGCCGCATCTATTGCGATGGCAATATCCTTACCTGGTTTGTAACCAGCCTTTGTGATTGCCTCAAGAATGACCTCAATAGCAGCTTCGTTTGATGGAAGTGAAGGAGCATAACCACCCTCGTCTCCTGTTGTTGTCGACATCTTGTTGTCATGAAGAAGTTTTTTTAAAGCGTGGAAGACTTCTGCACCCATTTGAAGTGCTTGTGACCAGCTTTTTGCACCGACAGGCATAACCATAAATTCCTGGAGGTCGGTAGAATTTTCCGCGTGCTTTCCGCCGTTCAAAATGTTCATCATTGGAAGAGGAAGAGACATTGGCTTTCCCGTCTTCGCGATTGCAGCAAAATATCTGTAAAGAGGTTTCTTCTGTGACTTTGCTGCGGCATGAGCGAAGGCAAGTGAAATGCCGAGAATGGCATTTGCACCAAAGTTACCTTTGTTTGCTGTACCATCAAGTATGATCATACGATGATCGAGTGATTCTTGAGTGAACTGTCTACCCGCCAGCGCTTTTCGCAAAACTGTGTTTACATTATTGACTGCTTTAAGCACTCCCTTACCTCCATATCGTTTCTTGTCGCCATCACGTAATTCAATAGCTTCATGCGAGCCGGTAGATGCTCCTGATGGAACAGCAGCTCTGCCAAACGATCCATCTTTAAGTATGACATCCACTTCAACTGTTGGATTTCCTCGAGAATCGAGAATTTCTCGACCTATAATGTTCTTAATTGCAGGCAGTGCACCTTTTGGAACGGTCGAAGTTAAAGTTTTTTTTGATGGTGTCGGCATAGCTGTTTTTTTATATAAATTGATGATTGTTAATATCTGTTGTGCGCGGTATTGTATCATAAAATATATGGGTGTAAAAAATGAAAAAGGCCCCACTCGCGTTATCGCGTGTTGGGCCTTTTTCGATGTCGGATAGTCGCCGTCGGCTAGTAGTGGAGGTGAGATCGTGTTGGCCTTCTGCCAGAACTCTTCGAGTTCGAAGCGAAAAAGATAAAGCCTACCACCACCGCGATGAGGATTAGGCAGACGACGATTTCACCCTCAGTCTTGCGGAAGGAGTTGTCTTCGAACTGGTTTGCTCCCGTGAGGAACTCACCCAAGTTATTGGAGCTCGTGCTGCCGGGAGTGATGATCACTTCCGGAGGGATGTCCAGGCGAAAGTGTTCATTGGTCCGTGGAAACGGCTTGTCGCCGATGACGGAGGGGACGTTGGCGGCGACAGCGGCGGCGGTCATGATTGCGAGGGTGAGGAGGAGTAGGCTGGTTTTCATTTTATCTGAGGTGTTTGGTTGGCAAAAATCCTGACGGCGCGTTGCGACATCGAAATTGAAGAACATTTGCTGGGAATAAATGATAGTACATATTTTTATAATCGTCAACCCTGTGCTATAGTGCTAAAACTTATGGTTAACTCTGGTTTTTGGCTAAAAATGACATGTATAGCCCTTGGTCGGCCTTGCTATGTATTGGCGCCCATGGCCGATGTAACGGATGCAGCCTTTCGTCGTGTTATCAATAAATATGGAAAGCCAGACGTATTATGGACTGAATTTGTTTCAGCAGATGGGTTGGTGCGAGCAACAGAAGAAGGAAAGAAAAAGCTCATGCGTGACTTAGTTTTTGAAAAAGGTGAACACCCTATAGTTGCTCAACTTTTTGGTTCGAATCCAGAATATATGAGACAAGCTGCAAAGCTTTGTGCAGATCTTGGTTTTGACGGAATTGATATTAATATGGGTTGTCCAGATCGCAGTATTGAAAAACAAGGATGTGGTGCTGCAATGATGAAGAATCCTGTGAAGGCAAGGGAGATAATTCGAGCTGCAAAGGAGGGAGCTATACGGGATGATGGAACAGTATTACCAATATCGATAAAAACTCGTATTGGTTACAATAAAAATGAGTTGGAAACATGGTTGCCAGAATTACTAGCAGAAGAACCTGCACTAATTACGATTCATGCCCGAACACGAAAAGAAATGTCTGCGGTGCCAGCGCGTTGGGAATATGTTGCTCGTGCTGTTGAAATTAGAAATGAAATACAACGTGTTGATATTGACGCGCGGAAACCATATACGCTTATCTTCGGTAACGGCGATGCTTTTGATCTTGAAGATGCCCGAAAGAAGGCAGAGTTAACAAATGCAGATGGAGTGATGCTTGGCCGAGCCATCTTTGGAAACCCTTGGTTGTTTAAAGAATCTTATATACCTGCAGTGGAAGAGAAATTACGCGTCATGGTTGAACACACTAAAGCGTTTGCAGAACTGCTTGGCGACATCAAGAATTTTGCCATAATGAAAAAACACTATAAGGCATATGTGAATGGTTTTGACGGAGCAAAGGAGCTGCGAATGGAATTGATGGCAGCAGAGACAGCCGAGCGGGTGGAGGAATTAGTTAAAGGATTTTTGAAAAATAGTGTAGACATTTCTATCCTTTGATGTATAAATGACGGAGGGCACAATTTGTGCAGGGAGATCATTTTCACCGTTAATCAAGGAGGTCAACATGTTAGATATTTTGGATATCATCGGTCCGCCTGGCGCACCACTGTTTGTGGATTGGGAAGCACCGAACATCGGTGTCATCGGGGTATGGAGATTTGCCGATTGGATAGTCGAGCGAATAAACCAAGAAAGATTAGTCATGAACGAGGAGATATGTGAGAAGGCCTCGGTTATGACCTGTTGGGAGCTGAGCGATTCCGCCCTGTTTGTTGTCACCGAAAGGGAAACGTTCGGCGTCAATACTTCTAACGTTGAAGAGGCTGATTGCCTGGAGAACTTTTACCAAGGTCTTTTGATCGAGGTCGTTCGGCGGCAGCTGGTCATTAGGCATTTATTCAGCGTTTCATCGAAAGACGCTATCGATCGTCTACCACCGAGCTATCAGATTTCCAACTATCGGTTCGATTGTCGGTGCAACGGACGCATCGTCGGCGTTGATTTGGTGTTGAATTTAATTTTCGGCTGGCGCCGCACAGCTCCGCCGGTACCTAAAAAGTCTATTGAACGTTTTGTTCCGTTAGGTACCCACGGAATTTTGCTTCGACGAAATGGAAGTGGTCCGGATGCAAGGTTTCTCGCCGAGTCGTTCCTTGGTTGAAAAATCCCCGACGCTTGTAATACAGCGTCGGGGCTTTTGATTTTATATTACATGCGTGTATGCTTTGCTACAGGCCTAGGCCTTTTGAAAATTTAACCCTATACGTCACAATATGCACCCACTTATGAAAACAGTGGTGGCGCGTAAGGGCGGCATCATTGAAAACTTTGGAATGCGCGATATTCGGCAGGAAGGAATCATCTATTTGATTTCGGATATCGCGGAGCTAATCGATGGAGCTTCTCTCATTGATGACGATCTTGGCGAGGAAATCATCTGTATTCACCAGTTCATCATCGTTTCTCCTTCGGCGGTTGTAGCGTTATTTCGGATACAGTTGATCGAGACGCTTGACCCTGACGCTTCGCGGCAGAGGATTCATTTCACTCGTTATCAGGCAGTTTTCTTCCAACTTGATCCGGAGCGATCCTGGCTGACGTGGAAGCACGTTGTCAGTTTCGATTCTAGAGGGGCGGCAGATTTGCTCCCTTCCAGTGAGCCAGCGAGTAGCTACTTCTTTGAGTGTTTTCACTGTTTCGATCAAGCGAACAGTGGGAGTCATTTGCTCATCCTGGCGCTTGCCTGGAGAAAAACAAAAAGCGTGTGGAATAACGGACTGATGGACCACCGCTTGATACCGCTTGGACGTCAATTGGTTAGGATCACTAAGATTCCCGATTCGGTTTGGGATGAAGATGGTCAAACCGCGGTGTTTGAGGCAGATCTATTGATTTAGACCGGAACGCAATGGGGCGTTCCGGTTTTTCGTGTATGTGTTTGGGTTGAATCTACTCAGTCTGTTATACTACTCATCAAATGGTTAAGACCTCCGTATCAAAATCTGAAAAAACAGAGCCGTTTGTTTCTTTGTATAGAAAATACCGTCCAGCAGATTTTTCTGAAGTGGTGGGACAGGAGCAGGTGGTTCGCGTCTTAGAAGAATCAATCAAGCAAGGGAAACTTGCTCACGCATATCTTTTTTGTGGATCGCGGGGAACTGGTAAGACATCTATTGCTCGTATCTTTGCTCATGCTATTGGTACAACTGCAAACGATCTCTACGAGATCGACGCCGCATCAAATACAAGCGTTGAAGACATTCGTCAGCTTAACGAGGCGGTAAACACCATCCCGTTTGAATCAGCATATAAGGTATATATTCTGGATGAGGTCCATATGCTTTCGAAGTCTGCATTTAATGCGTTTCTGAAAACTCTTGAAGAGCCACCAAAACATGTCATTTTCATCTTGGCTACAACAGAGATGGAGAAACTTCCTGATACTATCGTATCGCGATGTCAGACATTTGTGTTTAAAAAGCCAACGGCGGAAATGCTGAAGGGTGTAGTTATTGATGTTGCAAAAAAGGAAGATGTAAAATTAGAAGGTGCCGCAGTAGAACTTGTGGCACTTTTAGGTGATGGATCATTCCGAGACACACTTAGTATTTTACAAAAAGTTCTCATTGCTTCGGAAGGTGAAATAACTTTGAATGACGTAGAGAAAGTGACAGGTGCGCCGAAGTCGACGCTTGTATTGACCTTTGTTGAATCGTTAGTAAAAAAAGATACATCCAGTGCTCTTACTGCTCTTGGAACAGCTTCAAGTGAACATGTTGATATGAAGGTGTTTAATAAACTGACCCTTGCGCGTCTACGGTACCTCCTGCTTCGTCTTGCTGCCCCTTCTATTGCAAAGGAAGAATCTGTTGCAGGTATCTTTACTGCCAATGAATTAACATGTCTTGATGCAATTGTTGTTGATCAAGGTTATCTTGTTAAGACTCTCTATGCTTTTCTCGATGCTAGCCAGCAAATAGGGAAGTCGCATATTGCAACTTTGCCGCTTGAGTTGGCGGTGGTGAAGTTGTCGAGTGGGGTTGCATGAGGTAAAGTATTGAAATAGCGAATATTCGGGGATCGTCTAATGGTAGGACGTTTGGTTTTGGTCCAAAAAATTGGGGTTCGAGTCCCTGTCCCCGAGCCAGAGATTGACTTTTTATAATTCTGTGATATTTTAATGTCACAGTTCTTTTGCAGCTCAACTATAACCATTTACCACTAGAAAGGAGGTAAAAATGAAAGGAATTTTGACTAGTTTAGAGAAGGCAGATGCTCTCCTCAAACAAGTAGAACAGACAATCATTCAACTCGATAGTGATGAGAAAGAGTCGGAAGAGGTTAAAGCCCGCCTGAGCGAAACAGTTGAACGACTACACACTTCAAGGGCGATCGTTCAACGAAAGGCCGAAGAAATCTTTGTTTTTCTGATGCGTTCGGTGTGCGATATCCAAGTCGAATACATCATTCCAGGTTTTTCAGTATGCAAACTCCTGCCTCAGGGGCGTGGTGGAGTTCAGATTGGCAATGGAGGGGAGCAGCAATCTCACTTCTATTGGCATTTCTTCGAATTGTACAACAAGCATTTCTGGGAACTTTGCCGGGCAATGTTGGATGTCTTGGAAGTCTTCCTGCAGACTGCCCCATCGAAACTCAGGGACGGTGCAAGTCAAGTATCTGAGATTAGGACAAGGATAGCGTCTCTGGCAGAGAAATATAAAACAAAGGAGTAAGCCCTCGACCGCTTCTAACCCGCCCCCACACCACAGACCCCGTCTGCAGGTTGAGGCGGGTTTTGTGTTTTATGAGAGTAAAGAAATTCGAACGTCCTCTCACACGCGGAGCAATTGACATATTGGATATAGCATGGTACTATGTAAATTAGACCTATGCTCAAACTACTTGTATCCACCCAAGTCTTGGTGCGGGAACCCAACAGCCCCTTACCCTCCTACTTATTACCAGCCGATATTGCTCTTTCAACATCGGAGGAGGTAAGACGTTTTCTTCGCAAGGAAACGTGGGTCGGAAAATGGGGTCGAGAGTATCGCGCCAAAGAAGCTCTCGAAAGAGAGTTTGGCGAACAAGAATTCTTCATTCGAAGCAAAGATGGAACCGTTGACATCGATGGTAAAGTTACCGACAAACCATTTAATTTGGTGGCTGTCAGTCCGACTCATGGGGTCGACTTCCTTGTCTGGGGTGAAGAAGCTTACATATAAATGGCAGTCTGTCTGCTAAGTTCGAGGAAGCTTAACAAATCCTCATAGGCAATCCCGCCAAGTAAAACTTTGCTTTGGCGGGTTTTATATTTCCATTATTTACATAAAAAAGTTCGAACATCCTCCCACCTTTGGAGCCAGGCGTGTATTCTTCTCACAACCTTAGCACCACTTTGATGTTGTTTGATCAAAGTGGTGCTAAGCTATTGAATCATTACGGTAAAATTGACAAAGTGATAAAACCTGTCAGGCTTTATGTATGACATGGATAAATATCTTCGATCTCGTAAGACATATATTTGAATTCTTTTTTTACTTAATAACAGGCCCACTTGTGACTTTCTTTGCGGTTAAAAAGCTGACCCAAAAAAAAGATACCAAAACACAAATATTGGAATTACAAAGAAAGATATATGAGCTTGAAAGAGTAAATACAACCGCCAATGGGGGTAATTTACTGACAGCTAATGAGGATATAAATAAATAGGCTTTGCATACTGTTGAAATGAAAACGACTCCTCGACTTCATCATTATGCTCAAAATATCACTCAAGGCTCACTTGAAGATATTATTGAGATGTATAAAATTTTAAATTTTGAAGTTGTATACAGACCGAATAAGGAATATAAATGGGCAATGGTCGGCCAAATGCAACTTAGATTTGCAATACAGATAGTTGAAAGTGAAGAAACGCCGATTAGTGATATTGAACTAAAAAAGAAAACACACATTGCATTTCTCTCAGACAAACCACAAGAAGTTATTGATAAGGTAGAAGCTTGGGCTAAAAGAAAAAACATTCAATTCAGACATGGAGGCTGGTCAGCTAAGGAGCTCTATTTTGATTTACCAGATTTATTTATCAATTTTGTAGTTGAGGTAATGCATTCATCAATTGAAGAATAATATTTATATGTATAATCCCGAAAAGCACAACCACAAAGAAATCATAATTAGGAAAGCTGAAGCACTAGACGTTCCTTTGATTTTGGACCTTCTAACGAAAAACTTAGCAAGGAACTTATCTGAAGAAGAAAAGAAGGATGGTTTCTTTCATTTTGAACCAACATACGAAGAACTGTTGAAGATAATAAATGATACAGGAGTATACCTTAGCTTAAGAGGAGAAGAACTAAAAGGATATTTTATTACTATGAGTAAAGAACTTGCTCAAACAATTCCTTTTGAAGCTGAGATGCTAGCAAATGCAGAAAGAATGCTCTACGAAGGAAAACCACTTTCTGAATATAATTACGTTGTCCTTGCACAAATTTGTGTAGCAAAGGAATTTAGAGGGGGGATGACATTTAACAGGCTTCACCTTGCAACTCAATCAATATTGAAAGAACAAGGATTTGAAATTGGTTTCGGTGAGATTGAGGATACAAATTCCACTTCTTTAGCAGTTCATAGCTATCTTACGGATGTTGGTACTTATATTGCGTCATCTGGTTTGAAGTGGCATATAATGGTGTCTGACTTAAGAAAAGATTAGATTCTCTACTTACCTTAGTTCTGAACTCAGCTACGATAGGGATCAGTTAAATATTGGTATTTTTACCTATGATTTTGGTGGCAATGCAGAGTTTTTTAGTAACTGAGCTATAATAAAACCCCATGAGAAGCATTGGAGAAAAATGTGCAGTGTTTGGTATTTATGGAAAGGGTTTGGACGTTAGTCGTCTAACCTTTTTCGGTTTATATGCCCTGCAGCATCGAGGGCAGGAAAGTTCAGGTATTGCCTCAACTGACGGTAAAGAAATACATTGTCATAAGGGTGTTGGTTTGGTTGCTCAAGTGTTTACTGAAAACATAATTAAAAACCTTCCTGGATATATTGCCGTCGGACATAATCGTTACTCGACTTCGTCTGGGTCTAGTATAGAACATGTTCATCCTATTGAAGTTTCTGACAAGAGTATTACCTTGGTTCATAATGGCAATTTGCCGAGTGTTACATTACTTGTCGACTTTTTAAAGAGTAAAGGAGTTGATATACAGGTCGTGTCTCCAAACGCTTCAGATTCAATGATTATCACCGAAGCCATACATATATTAGTTAAAGAGGGAAAACCAATTGAAAGAGCAATCGAAGAAATTTTTCCACTTATGACCGGTTCATTCTCTTTGCTTGTGATGACCAAAGACAAGTTGATTGCTCTTCGTGATCAATTCGGTATACGCCCCCTTTCAATCGCAAAATTGAACGGGGGATATGTTTTTGCATCAGAGACCTGCGCTTTTCACCCTATCGGTGCCACTTATATGAGAGAGGTAAATCCTGGAGAAATGGTAGTTGTTGACGAAAGCGGTCTTAAGATAAAACAAATCGTAAAAGGGACCCAAAAACTTGATATTTTTGAGTTTGTCTATTTTTCTCGACCTGACAGCACACTACTCGGTAAGTCAATTTACCAAGTAAGGAAAAACTTTGGTATTCAGCTTGCCAAGGAGTATGGAATTGAGGCAGACGTTGTCATTCCTGTACCAGAGACGGCAATTCCTGTTGCCATTGGCTATGCAAATGCATCTGGTATTCCTTTTGAAATGGGAATTATCAAAAGCAGGTATATTCACAGGACATTCATTGAACCAGAACAGCACATACGCGAACAGGGTGTAAAGTTGAAATTGGCGCCTCTGAGAGAAGCGATAGAAAACAAGCGAGTCATCGTTATTGACGACTCATTGGTTCGAGGTACTACTTCGAGGCAAATTGTTAAAATGCTTTTTGAAACTGGAGCAAAAGAAGTACATTTTTTGGTCAGCTCTCCACCCGTAAAATTCCCTGATTTTTATGGTATTGATTTGCCGCGACAAAACGATTTGCTTGCTTCAACTAAATCTATTGAGGAAATGAATAAATACTTAGGTTCAACCTCTCTTAATTTTCTTTCTTACGATGGTATGATACAAGCTACTGGAATTGATGAGTCCTTGTTCTGCACCTCGTGCTTTAATGGTAAGTATCCTATTGATCTCCGAGAAAGGCAGAAGGAAGTTATTTATTAATTATTTGCCGGGTATACTTTTTGTATGAATACTAAGCGAAATATCTTTCTTTGGGTTCTCTATGATTTTGCCAATTCTCTAGTTTCTATTGTTTTCTTTCTTTATTTTGCCCAATGGGTTGTGGTGGAAAAAGGGATCTTAGATATTTGGTACAACCTTACTATTACTATAGCCGCATTGCTACTTCTGTTCACGGTGCCGCTCACTGGTTTTTTTCTAGATAAATATTTTCGAAGAATCACAGGCCTACGTTATACGACATTTCTCACCTCAGTACTATATGCCGTCTGCGCGCTTTGTGCTGTTTTCGATAAAGAAATCGTAGCACTTGTATTCTTCACTCTTGCTTTGTATGCCTATCTCCTTACTTTTACATTCTATACTCCGCTTTTGAACGATATCGCCGACTCGTCAAAGATCGGAAAAGTTTCTGGATATGGAATTGCTGCAAATTATCTCGGTCAATTTACTGGACTACTGATTGTTCTACCTTTTTCTAATGGCACCTTAAGTATTTTTGACGGGTCGCCACGGGCTGAAACTTTATTGCCAGCAGTTATTGCTTTTACGCTATTGTCTCTGCCTATGATTCTTTTTTTTAAAGAACCGAAGAAGGCAATTCTTCGGTTTGAACTAAAAACAGAGTTACGAGAAGCTGTGAAGGAAACAAAAGCCTTATTTTTGTATCCCGGGGTTGGCCTTTTTATTCTCGCTTACTTTTTATTTAATGATGCTATCCTTACTGCGTCAAATAATTTTCCTATTTTTATGGAACAGGTTTGGCATGTTTCGGATACTGTAAAAACATACATACTCCTCGGAATACTCATTACTTCCGCTATTGGCGGATTAGTGTCAGGAGTGATCGCTGATCGTTTTGGACATAAGCGAACGCTTATATTTATTCTTTCTGGGTGGGTCTTTATTCTTCCTTTCATTGGTTTAATTCAAAACTTTACCCTTTTTGTGGTTGCGACGACAATCATGGGGTTTTGGTTCGGTTCGAATTGGGCAGTGTCTCGCTCCGTTATGTCATACCTTGCGCCACCGAAGAAACACAATTTGGCTTTTGCATATTTTGGACTGGTCGAAAGAGCCTCTTCCTTTGTTGGACCTATCGTGTGGGGGTTAGTGGTTTCAACTATGGTTTCATCGGGGAGTGATAGATATAGATATGCCACGTTGGCAGTGACAGTATTTATTGTTGCTGGGTTAATTGTATTGAGAAAGGTTAGAAGCGATAAGGTTTGAATTATTTTAAAAAAGAGATTATGTTATTATTGAACAAATGAATCGAATACTTGTTGCTTCCATCGTTGTAGTTTTATTGTTAGCTTTTGGATTTGCGCTGTTTGATAAAAAGGAGATTGTCGTTCCTCGCGAATCGTATAAAGACGCAACCTATTTTATTGATGGCTCATATGTAACGCTTAAGAATGGAGTAGCGGAAACAGAGGCTGTACCAGGCTCTGCATCAAAGGTGGTTACAAAGTATTTTGGCAATGAGGCGATAGGGGATTTGAATAATGATGGAACTATCGATACGGCCTTCCTTTTAACGCAACAGACGGGTGGGAGTGGAACTTTTTATTACATAGTTGTTGCTTTAAAGACGGCTGAAGGTTATGTTCAAACAAATGCCATTTTTCTTGGTGATCGAATTGCTCCAATGCCGACGGAAATTAGAGATGGCGTGGTAATCGTTAATTATAGTGACCGACGAGCCGGTGATCCGATGACGACACAGCCATCAGTAGGTGTAACAAAGAAGTTTCGAGTGTCGGGTGGTAACCTTGTTCAAACAAAGAGATAATATTTAAATTTATGATCAAAATAAAAGAAGTAGCCTTTTTCATATATGCCGTCACAGATGTTCCGCGAGCCAGAAAGTTCTATGAGGATGTTTTGGGTTTGAAACCAAGTGATGAATTTCCGGTAACAGCCGACTCAAAATGGATTGAATATAACATTGGTCCTTCAACCATTACCATTGGTTCATCGCCAGATTGGAAGCCTTCTGAGGACGGTACCTCAGCAGCACTTGAATTAGAAAACTTCGATGAAGCGGTGGTTGAATTGAAAGAAAAGGGAATTGGATTCAAGTTGGAGCCTCAGGATTTTCCAACATGTAAGATGGCTGTGATTTATGACCCCGATAAGAATATCATCATTCTTCATCAACGAAAGGCAAGATAATATTTCTACTGTCGTATTTTTAATTCACCTAGAAAAGTCTCCAACTCTTTGCCGGTGATTTCGCGATAGCTATTCGGCGCTAGTTTTCCAAGCTCAATATTCATGATTTTTGTCCGCTTCAATTCATCCACTTCCTGAAAAAGTGCGTCGCACATGCGGCGGATCTGGTGCTTTTTTCCTTCGGTAAGAGTGATTCTGAAAGTAAAATCATTGATCACCTGTACCTTGCATGGTTTTGTCATTTCTCCGTTGATGTTCACACCTGATTCCATCTTTTGTCTGAAACTAGATCGTAACTTTTCTTTGACAGTTACGAGATATTCTTTGGTATGGTAACGATCAGGGTTGAGAAGGGGATCGGTAATGCGCCCGTCGTTAGTGAGGATGATGAGACCGTGTGATTCTTTGTCGAGGCGACCGACGGGAAATATATCGCCGTAGGACTTTTTGAGTGAAGCTGAATGAAGAATATCTTTTTCACCAACTTGTGCTGTGTGTGAGATGACACCTGACGGTTTGTAGTAAGCGAGATAGACGTAAGGAATTTTCTTGTCATTTTTACCCTGACGGACGTCAACAATATCGGCTTCGTTTACTTTGTCACCAAGGACGGCAATACGGCCATTAATGGTTACTTTCTTTTGCTGTATGAGTGAATCTCCGCCTCGTCTTGTCGATATTTGATTTAAAGCCAAGAACTTATTGATTCTCATAGGCCACAACGGTTTTTCCTCCACAGGTGTTTTTGCTGTGTTTTTATTCACATGAACGTATTTCTCGGGCTGTTTTTTCATATACGGTTCGAGTATACATTATTAAGCACATTAATCCACATTTTGTCGATTAAGATGATTATATATGTCATACTTGATATATGAACCCTTTGAATTTATCGACACCAAGATTCTTTAAATTTATTTTTGAAGATAGTAGAATTGCTTGGCTTTGGCTCGTTGTACGAATATATGTCGGCTGGATTTGGCTCGAGGCTGGATGGAGTAAGGTAACTAATTCGGTATGGATAGGAGGCGGTGCAGGTAAGGCCCTCGATGGTTTTATCAAGGGATCCTTGACCAAGGCAGGTGGAGCTCATCCTGATGTACAAAGTTGGTATGCATTCTTCCTTGAGAATGTAGTTCTCCCGCACGTTATTTTCTGGTCTAATGTTGTCAGTTGCGGTGAACTTTTGGTAGGTATAGCCCTCATCCTCGGTGCGTTTGTTGGAATCGCTGCTTTTTTTGGTGCATTTATGAATCTAAACTATTTATTAGCCGGAACAGTTAGCGTCAACCCGATCCTTTTTACTCTTAGTATTCTCTTGATGCTTGCATGGAAGATTGCGGGATATATTGGTATTGACAGATATCTATTGAAAATAGTACTGCGCAATTAGGCTCTATTGCAGATTGATGATAATGTGTCATGGTATTGGCGCGTCTTTAGTGCCGCCAACTTCCACGAATTAATGCAAAAGATAATTAGCCTCAAGCAGGTCACCTATTCATACAACGAGAACCAGATCCTTAAGGGGATCTCTTTGAAGACGACTGAAAAAGATCGTCTCTGTATTCTTGGTGAAAACGGAGCGGGTAAGTCTACACTTTTGAAGATAATTGCAGGGCAAATCGAACCAGAGGGTGGTATCGTCGAAAAGAATGCCCATATCCGTACGCTCTATGTTCCGCAGGAATTTGAAAAAGAATTCATGGATAGTAAGGTGGCGGAATATATAGATAAGAAGGCGGGGATCACACTGACAAAAAAAGTTCATATGAATGCAGAAAATCTCGGCTTTGATATAAAGAAGCACGAAAAGGAATTGTGCAGTTCGCTTTCTGGAGGTCAGCAAAAAATCCTTGCCTTGAGTGTTGCCTTTGCGGTGAGTCCTGATTTCTTGCTTCTGGACGAACCAGAAAACCATATAGACATTGTCAGTCGAATGATTTTGATCGAAATGCTCAATGATTTCCGAGGCGGCATCATTTTCATTTCTCACGACCGGTTACTCATCGATGCTCTTTCAAGTAACGTTGCCGAAGTAGCTAATGGTCATATGCATATATCAGAGGGAAACTACGATGATTACATTGAAGATAAAATGGCCCGTATCGGTGGATTGCAACGTCAGTACGATGCCGAGTCAAAGCGTATAAAACAGCTTGAATCAACCGTCGTCATTCTCAAACAGAAGGCTATTCGAGGAAAAGAAATTTCCGCGTATCGACGCAAACTTGATGAACTTAATGAATTAAAATCATCGCATAAAGATTCTGCACGACCCGATGACAAGAAAACAAAGATTCGTATTAGACAGCAATCTTCAGAACTCCATGGCGGTAAACTTTTGTGTCGTATGAAAGAAGGTGCATTTAGATACCCGGGTTCAAAGAAAGATATTTTTCGTGATATGGAACTTGAGATTCGTTTCGGTACACATATTGTACTTCTCGGTAGAAACGGTGCAGGGAAGTCTACGTTTCTAAAATGCCTGATGAAAGAACTAGAGCTTACCAAGGGAACAGTTGAATGGGTGCCAGATGTTAAGAAGGCATACTTCGACCAGCACACTCAGTTTGATCCAGAAGCAACGGCGCTTGCTGTTGTTATGGACAAACTTAATTGCTTCGAGGTTGAAGGGCGAGCAGCGCTTGGTGCTATGCGATTCAACGCAGATCAAATGGAAGCTTCGGTTAAAAGCCTCTCCGGGGGTCAGAGGATGCGACTTCGTTTCGCTATCGTATTTGGTAAAAAGCCTGACTTCATCATTCTTGATGAGCCGACAAACCATCTCGATGAAGTGACCTGGGAAATTCTCCTTGAAACATGTAGTCATTCAAAAAGCACAATTCTTTTAGTAAGCCATGATTATGAATTCATTCAGGAATTTAACCCTGGTGTCTTTTGGATGATGAAAGATCAGATGGTGGTGCCGAGATATAAGGATCTAAGTGATTTGTTGGAAGAGATGACGGCATAAACTACCCCCTTGACCGTTATCGTTAGGTCAGAGGGATTTTTGTGTGCCGTGCAATATATTTAGATGATATGGTAACTTCTTTGTGATATATTCATACCAATGCATCTAATCTTTCTCGATACCGAAACCACCGGCAATGACGTCACTAAAGATCGTCTTTGTCAGCTTTGTTACAAAACAGAAAAGGGCGGAATAAAAGTTGGATATTTTAAGCCGCCTCTACCTATTTCAATAAAAGCAATGAGTGTTACGCACATCACCAACAAAATGGTGGAAGATAAAGAGTCATTTGAGGGAAGTGAAATGAAAAAAGATCTTCAAACGCTTTTTAAAGAAGGAGTCCTCATTGCTCATAACTGTAAATTCGATTCCGCCATTCTCGAAGCTGAAGGAATGGAAATTCCACAAAGTATATGTACACTTCGTGTCGCTCGGTTTCTCGATACCAAAGGTGTAATTTCTGAATACAATCTTCAATACCTTCGTTACTACCTTGATGTAGATGTTCCTGGAAACGCTCATGACGCAGAGGGTGACGTGAATGTACTTGAACAAGTATTTAAGAGATTACTCGCCAAGGTGAGAGAGGGGGAAGAAAGTGACGAAGCGGCAATTGACAAGATGATTGAAATCTCAAGTAAACCGTCACTTTACAGAATATTCAATTTTGGAAAATACAAGGATAAGGCGATTGAAGAAGTGGTTAAGACTGATAAGGGGTATCTTGAATGGCTGTTGAATCAGAAAATTACATCCGGAGAGAATGATGAGGATTGGATATATACACTTCAGTATTATTTAAAAAAATAAATTTAACAAATTATCCTTATCGGTTATGATGGGGTGATATATGAAGCGTGAATCAAAAAAAGAACTCTGCGTGATATCTCCGGAGGAGAGTAAAAATATTGAAATCACTTACGGCATACACCAGTCACCATTTGGCTGGTGTCTTATTGGGCTCACAAAACACTATGTCTGTCAGATATCATTTCTTGATAAAGAAGATAGGAATCTAGCAGAAAGAATGATTCGTGAGGTATGGCCTGAGGCGAAAGTTTTTCGAAACGATCTAGCTTTAAAACCCTATGTAGGCAGGGTCTTTTCAGGTAAATCATCAAAGTCAGTTCGTTTATTGGTAAGGGGAACGAGTTTTCAGATCAAGGTGTGGGAAGCGCTTCTTTCTATACCAGAAGGAAAGACATCTAACTATAGGGCGATTGCAGAGGGGATCGGCTCGGCAAAAGCTGTTCGAGCGGTTGGAACTGCGTGTGGAAAGAATCCGATCGGATATCTCATCCCGTGTCATCGTGTACTCACTTCCAAAGGAGGGCTTGGTGGTTATCATTGGGGCATAAAACGGAAGAAAATGATGCTTACTTGGGAGTTTGAAAGAAGTTTGGAGCACTAAACTTTTAATTTTTTGATATAATCTCTTCCATGCATAACACTTCATTTTCTCTCGCCATTGTCGCTATTCTGCTTTTCGGAGGCTTTGCAATATGGCTTGGCTTGAAGGGGCCTGATAATACAAAACAAATGGCAGTTGTGCCTTCTGCTGTCTCATCGGAATCTGAACCCTTAACTATAATAAATAACAAACAAAAGATTATGAACGCTACGCTGCACACAAATAAAGGAGATATCACTATCGAATTCAGTAGTGCCACCCCAAATACAGTTGAAAACTTTATCAAACTCGCAAAGTCTGGCTTCTATGATGGGGTGAAGTTTCACCGAGTGATAAAGGAATTCATGATCCAGGGAGGTGACCCTCTTAGTAAGGATGATTCGATGTTGTCACGATGGGGAACAGGCGGACCTGGATATACTTTTGCGGATGAGATTACTTCAACAAATAGTAATGATATAGGCACGATTGCTATGGCGAATGCAGGGCCTAATACCAATGGTAGCCAGTTTTTCATCAACTTGAACAACAATAATTTCCTCGATACCAAGCATACTGTTTTTGGTCATATCACGATTGGGATGGATGTAGTAAGGGCAATTGGGCAGTTAGAAACAAACAGTTCCGATAGGCCGATTGAGCCGGTTGTTATCGAAAGGATAACACTTAATTAACTGAAGCTGAATGATCCAAAGTATTCTTTTTTGGATTGATTCATCAAAATATTTCCTCCTGTTTTGGGGAGCCTTTCTCGAAGGCCCCGTTGTGATGGTGGGTGGTGGTTTTCTCTATCGATTGAGTCAGTTAAATTTTCTCCCCATGTATCTTTGCCTAGTGGCGGGGGATTTTGCGGCCGATTTAGTCTGGTATTTCGTAGGTTACTATGGTGGCAGACCACTTATCGTTCGATATGGAAAATTCTTTAATATCACTGAAGAAATAATTCAGAAGATAGAGAAGCGTTTTAGGACATATCAAACGAGTATTCTCATCGTTTCGAAATTGACTATGGGATTCGGTTTCTCTCTCGCTACACTCATTACCGCTGGTATACTTAAGGTGTCATTTCGTAAATATGTGGCGATCAATCTTGTCGGAGGGTTCATTTGGGTCGGGTTTTTGGTTCTTGTTGGATATCTCTTCGGACATGTATATCTTGTCATTCCAGATTCGATCAAGGTTATCTTCGTCCTTATCGGGGCAATTGCTGTATTCTTCGCCCTTAGAACAATTAACCGTTACCTTGTAAATACTGAAATTTAATTCATGCTCTCAATAATAATTCCAACACTAAATGAAGAGAAAGTACTTGAGCGGACTCTTGTTTCCCTGCGTAAGTTAAAGAGTGTTAATTTTGAAATAATTGTTTCTGATGGTAATAGCACTGATAAGACAGTTTCAATTGCAAAGAAATATGCCGATATTGTAGTAGAAGATTTGGGCGGCAAACGGCAGACTATAGCAAAAGGAAGAAATGCAGGAGCGATAAGAGCTAAAGGTGACTACTTGGTATTTCTTGATGCGGATGTAAGTATTCCAGACGTTGATAATTTTTTCATCGAAACACTTGATGAATTCAAGCAGAGTCATAACCTTGTCGGTCTAGCTGTTTTTTTGAAAGTTTTTCCTGAGCACGCAACTCTTTCGGATAAATTGTTTTTTACGCTTTTGAATAATATTTACTATATTTCAAACAACTTCTTTCATATAGGCATTGCATCGGGGGAATTCCAAATGATTCGTACTGAAGTATTCAAAGAATTAGGAGGTTTTGACGAAACCTTGGTTGCTGCTGAAGATGGAGACATGTTTAAGCGTCTTTCGAAGGTGGGCGAAACTAAAGTATTGGCAGGGCTCCATGTTCTTCATACTTCTCGAAGAGCACATCAGATTGGTTGGACAAAGCTCATTTGGCTATGGATTATGAATGCTCTCTACGCGAGGTTTCTTAAGCGTTCTTTTAGTGGGGAATGGACGGTGCTTCGATAGGGCGTTTTGCTATCCAATCTTTTGAGCGTAGATCGACATACTTCGTCGCTTAGCACCCGTGTTTGCTTTATGACGATGGGATTTAGTGATTTTGTGCACAGAAAAGTAAGGAGCTAGATCATCAAGTATTTCTTCTTCACTGAATACATGTTCAGATACACCGATTTCCGGATGGATATATGAGCCTTCTTCAGGGGCAGGATATTCTTCGATAAGTCGTTCGACGTGCGTGTCTCCGTCTCGTAAAAATGTTTTAAGGAAAAACCATCCGCCAGGCTTCAAGACTCGAGCGATTTCATCAAGTAGTTTTTTTCGTTGCTCTTTGTTCAAAAAATGAGAGACCATCATGTCGAGTACGAGCGCTTGCGAGGCATCGGGAAGGGGAAAAGGTTCTGCGATGGATCGAGCAATGAGAACAAGCGGCAGCTTTTGTCCGCCTTGGTCGCGTTGTCGTTTCGCTAATGAAATGGCCTGATCGGAGATGTCATATCCGACTCCTCTCATGCCATATTCCTTTGCAAGATATATGAGATTACGGCCATTGCCACAACCGACGTCTAAGACAGAAGAGATGGGGTTCAGATATTCACGGCCATGTTCGCGCTCCATCCATCGAGTGAATTTTTCAAGGTCCTCGCTTGGTTGTATCGAAATAGCAAGGTGAGCGGAGGCGCGACCGCGGGGTTCACCGCTCTTGCCGTACTCATCATCCCAAAAGCTTTTTCCTGTAGATTGTCGACCTCTAATTTTTTTCATGCGTCATTAGAGCACGATTTAATACATTAAACAAACAAAACCGCCGCGCACCACCCTGGTTTGGTGATACGCGGCGGTTTATTTGTAAGGTGATAATCGAGCAGTGCGCTCGCATACCGTTCAGATCGTTCGTCGGCGACAAAAGGTCCAAAGGTTTTGAGGTAGGATGCTGGCCATTGTTCGGGCATTATATTTCTCTGGTTGAGGGTTGGTGAGGCTGGTTTTTCTGAAAAAACTGTATAACAAATAGAAACACTAGTCAATGTGTATCTTATTAGGTATACTCATTTCATTCTATGAAACAGGCCAAGACATACATATATGGTAAGCATGCTTTGCGAGAAGCTTTGACTTTCGCACCACACATCGTGAAGAAGATAATGGTGGCTCCTTCTTTTGATGACAATTCTATACGAGCACTCATAAAGAAGTGCGGTTTTCCAATATCTGAATTCTCTCCAAACAAAATGACAGTCGGCTTTGATGGCCGTGTCGATAAGGATGCCGCTCATCAAGGTATTATTGCTCAAATCAATCCAAGTGAACTGGTATTGGATTACAAGAAGTTTATTGATAACCTCAAGGTTACGAAAGATACCTCGCTTATTATTCTTGGCGAGTTGCAGGATACTCACAATGTCGGCGCTATTATTCGATCAGCTGCCGCATTTGGTGTCGCGGGTGTACTTATGCCGGAACATAACCAAGCCCCAGTCACCGGGACTGTTGTAAAAGTTTCTGCGGGTATGTCATTCCGTATTCCACTCATCACTGTTCCAAATGTAAATACTGCAATGCGAGATTTGAAAGAAAAAGGTTTCTGGATATATGGATTAGATGGATCTGCAACGCAATCAGTCACAACCGAAAAGTTTGATGCCCCTGCGGTATTTATCCTCGGAAATGAGGGAGAGGGAATTCGACAAAAGACTCGGGAGCTTTGCGATATTTTGCTTTCCATTCCCATGAATCCTCAGTGTGAATCATTGAATGTTGCTGCTTCCGCTGCCGTCACCCTCTATTCTTGGAGCGCGCAGCATCCAGAGGCGTTAAAATAGGTTAACTTGAAATTAATATTTTGGGAGCATAGTATGGATGTATGAAGCAATTTCTCATTAAATATGTCTTTTTAGTAGCTATTTTTGGAGTTTTTTTCGCTGCTCAAATCGCACAGGCTGCTACCCCAGTGCTTACTTTTTCAAACGCAGGTAATAGTCAGGTACGTATCGATGTGACGGGTGATGTGAATTCATCAGTTCAACTTTATTTTTACAACCCGCCAAATTCAGGGAACATACAATCTGCCGGCATCATCGGTACGACAAATTCGAGTGGGTATTTTACAACCATTGTCAGTAATACCGCGTATGGAATTCCTGTTGGAACTAGTGTGTTTGTTAATGTTAATAACCAGCAGTCATCAGGTGTTGCTTGGCCGACGATTACTGGTGGAAATGTATATTTGGGACAAACTAATATCTACTTGAATGTAAACCAAAGTGGTACCGTTACTATTTCAGGAGGAACTGGTACCTACTATATTTCAACTAATAGTAATTCGAATGTTGCCACTGCTTCTATAAATGGGAGTGTTCTTACGGTAAATGGGATTAATAACGGTAATACAACATTCACAGTTTGTTCAGCTTCGACAGCAAGTTCTTGTGCCACACTTTATGTAAGTGTAGGAGGTGGTTCTTACAATAATAATCAATCGGTATATTTCGATCCAACAACTGTAAGCGTACAGGCAGGGCAGACTCAGTCGGTGATTGTCTATGGTTCGGGTAGTTATTATCTATCAAACAATTCGAATACTAGTGTCGTTTCTGTGACTATAAGCGGCTCCAATTTGAATGTGTACGGTATTACTAACGGTTCAGCAACACTCACGGTTTGTTCTCAAACATCAAATTCATCATGCGGAAGTTTGTATGTGACGGTATACAGTTCGTATAACAACTATTGCTCATACAATTGTTACCCATATAACAACTATCCGATAAATTATAATAATAGTTATTATCCTTATCCGAGTACTAATAACTATTACTATTACAACTACACAAATTACAATTATGGTTACCCATCTGGTTTCTATAGCAACTACGGAAACGGTTTCTTTCAAACTTCTTCTGGTGGAGGTTTTGTCCTGACATCATCTCATTAGGTTTAGACTTGCTTGTGTTGCGTTGGATTGCTAAAATGCTCGGGACATCAATCCTATTACATATAATAATTTAAAACTATGGAACCAGCATCGCCAAAAAAATTAGTAAAGCCGTTGACTATTGCCGGAGTTCTTGTAGTCATTGCTGGTATTATTGGCCTTACAAGTCTGAGTAAGGGTGCGTCTGAAGCGGAGCAGTCAGCAGCCACTTCGACAGATATGAATACTCCTGTAACATCAGCTCCAACTGAAATAATTAATCCTAATAAATACAAGGATGGAACCTATTCAGCTGAAGGAAATTACATTTCTCCTGGCGGTTCTGAACATGTAGGTGTGTCGATTACTATTAAAGACGATACCGTCGTTGCTTCAAATTTCACCATAGGGGCAGAACGACCAACGTCCGTGCAGATGCAAACTCAGTTTGCTTCTGGATACAAGCAGTTTGTAATAGGGAAGAAGCTCGATGAAGTTTCTGTTGGAAAAGTTTCAGGATCCTCACTTACTCCTAAGGGGTTCAATGATGCTATCGCGAAGATTAAGATAGAGGCAGAGGCATAATGATGAGTGCCACCACCTTCGAGTTCGAAGCAATAGGTACGACGTGGCAAATAGATATTACTGACGTTCTTGATAAGGGGCGTCGGGATGGTATCTTAAAAAAGATAAAGGATCGTATTGATATATTTGATATGAACTACTCGCGGTTTCGAGCTGATTCGTTGGTAACGAAGATGTCGCAGATGGTTGGAGCATATGAATTGCCCGAAGATGCGAAACTGATGATCAATATATATCAGCGGCTATATAAATTGACTGGGGGGTCGCTCACTCCGCTTATCGGAAAAGTAATGGAAGATGCTGGTTATGATCCAGATTACAGTCTCAAGACAAAAACTACATTAACTCAGCCTCCATCTTGGAATGAGGCTGTGGATTATGACTTTCCATATATGTATATAAAGCAACCCATTATGTTGGACTTTGGGGCTGCAGGAAAGGGATACCTCATAGATATTGTGGCCGGGATTCTATCGGACGATGGAATTGAGCGTTTCACCATCGATGCAGGAGGAGATATTTTTCATAGGGGTGATAAGCGGGTATCCATTGGGTTGGAAAATCCATCTGATGTGACTGAAGTCATAGGTATTGCTTCGATATTAAATCAAAGTATTTGTGGGTCAGCAGGAAATCGTCGTACCTGGGGAGACTTTCACCATATTATCGATCCGTATACTTTAAAATCACCCCGGCATTTGCTTGCAACATGGGTAGTTGCAGATACGGCTCTTGTGGGAGACGCTCTTGCAACGGCGTTGTTTTTTGTTAGTGCCGAAGTGCTTAAAGCAGAGTATAATTTTGAGTATCTAGTGCTGAATGCCGATCATTCGATAGAGAAGTCAGAGTATTTCCCCGCCGAATTATTTATCAAGGAATAATTTAAGACAATATGAAATCCATCGATAGGTTTCTTAACTCGATTACTATGTACCGTTTGGTGCAGTATGGTCTTTACGTAATGGTGGCATATGCGATTATCTGTGGATTTTTCGGGGTCCTTCCGTACGGAGGATTCTCTCTCTTGGGATCATTTGTAATTTTGGGATTAATTGCAGCATTGGCGAATACGGTGTTTTCCAAAATATTCCGAGCGCCAACTAACCATGAATCTGCAAGTATTACGTCTCTCATTCTTTTCTTCATTCTGATACCGGTAATTAGTCTTCAAAGTGTCTATATATTGGTAGCTGCCGCCGTTGTTGCCATGGCTTCCAAGTATGTGTTTGCTATAAGGAAGAAACATATCTTTAACCCTGCTGCAATCTCTGCCGCCATAGTTGGCTTTGCGGGAAGTGGTGCCGCAGTCTGGTGGGTGGGAACAATATGGATGGTACCAGTGGTTTTGATTTTTGGCCTCCTCATTGTTCGTAAACTACGACGATTCACTTTGTTCTGGTCATTTATACTCACCGCCGTCGCGGTCTCTATTTATATATTTTCTTCCGAAGGGTTCGGTCTTGGTGAAATATTAAAACTAGTCATAACTTCTTGGCCTCTTTTGTTTTTTGCTACCGTCATGCTCACTGAGCCATTGACCACTCCGCCGAGCAGGAAGCTTCAGATCATGTATGGAGTAATTGTCGGAATTCTTTTTTCATCTCAATTCAATATCGGACCGATATATACATCTCCAGAACTTGCTCTCATTATTGGTAATATCTTTTCATTCATTGTAAGCTCACATCAAAAATTAACCCTTAGATTAAAATCAAAAACACAACTCTCAGGTTTGATCTATAGTTTCACTTTCACTGCTGATCAAAAGCTTCGTTTTAAGTCAGGACAATATTTGGAATGGACAATGCCCGGGCTAAAGGTAGACGAGCGAGGAAATCGTCGCTTCTTTACTATCGCTTCTTCTCCAACTGAACCCGATATTCATCTCGGCGTTCGCGTTCAACAAGATGGTAGTAGTTTCAAGGACCATCTCTTGGAGATGAAAGAGGGGGATATGATGATGGCGGGTTCTCTTTCTGGCGAATTCACTTTGCCGAAAGATTCAAATGAAAAACTAGTATTCATTGCGGGAGGAATCGGCGTAACTCCATTTCGAAGCATGGTCAAATATCTTTTAGATAAGAAAGAGAAACGTGATATTACGCTCTTTTACGCTTGTGCCTCTGAAAATGATTTTGTTTATATGGATGTTTTTGCTGAAGCAGAAAGGGAAATTGGATTGAAGGTTGTGTATATTGTCACAGACGTGGCAAAGGTTACTGAAGCTTGGAAGGGAAAGACGGGATACATAACAGCTGAACTGATTACAGACGAAGTCGTAGATCCAAAGAATCATCTTTTCTATCTTTCAGGTCCTGATGCTATGGTTCGAAACTATAAGAAGCTCATTTTAAAGATGGAAATAAGTCGGACTCATATCCGAACGGATTATTTCCCAGGATTTTAATTCAACGATTAATCGTTGATATTCAGTTAAATATTTCAGTGATATAATATTGACTCATGCCCCTCTTAAAACTCTTAAAACCCTATACAATTTGGGTTATTTTCATTGCCATCTTGGGAATTTTGACTAATGGTTTAGCTATCTATGTTCCAAAGCTCGCGGCACAGGCAATTGATCAATTCAGGATTGTCCAAGGGGTTATTGGTGTTGGTGATGCACAAGGGACACTTATATTCATAGTCGAAGTTGTTATTGGTTCACTTCTTTTCTCCATTGTTCAGATAATCGCTACTACATATTTAACCGAGAAAGTGGCGTTTTCGCTTCGCCATCAATTGATAAACAAGATATCAGAGCAGACCTATGGATATATCTCGACATCAACACCAGGACGAATCCTTACCGTGATGACTTCTGATGTTGAAGCCGTAAAGAGTATTCTTTCCCGGAGTCTCATTACTATGATTGGAGCCTTGGTGACATTTTTAGGTGCTGCTATTTTCCTTTTGGTCATCAATACCCGATTAGCAATCTACACACTTTCTGTCATCCCGTTTCTTATCGTCGCTTTTGGTATAGTCTTCGGTAGCTTGGGAGCCTTGTTCAACAAGGCGCAGGAGACAGTTGAACGCATTAGCGCCATCATCGGTGAAACTATAGTTGGCTCTTCACTCATTCGGGTGCTTGATTCAATTTTCATGGAAAAAGAAAAGTTCCGTGTTATCAATGAAGATTCAAAAAACATTGGAACTCAGATTGTTAAAAGTTTCGCCCTCCTCATACCAATTGTCACCATTCTTGCCAATACCATTACCCTCATCATTCTCTGGTTCGGTGGAAACCAAGTCATCAATGGTACTTTGTCTCTTGGTAACTTTAGTTCGTTCTTTTTGTATTCAAGTATGTTCATTTGGCCAATTTTCGTCATCGGATTTGTCGGCCCAGAATTGTCTCGAGGTTTTGTATCTTTGAAACGTATAAATGAAGTGCTCGACGCTCCGGTTGAAGTTGGACAAGGGCAATATGATGGAGCGATCAAGGGTGATATTGAATTTAGGAATGTCAGTTTAAAATATACTGATGCTGAAGGCGGGGAAAGAATAATACTGAAAAACCTATCATTCACTTTGCTTGCCAATTCTCGTAATGCTATCGTAGGGCCAACTGCTGCCGGCAAGACACAACTTTTTTACCTCATTGCTGGACTGGTCAATCCTTCTGAAGGTGCAATATTCATCGACGGACGAAATGTGAATGAATACAAAACAGAATCGCTCCTATCGCAGATTGGATTGGTATTTCAGGATAGTATAGTTTTTAATACTAGCTTTCGTGACAATATTGCCTTGTCAGAGAAGACTTCCGAAGAAGCAATTTCAAAAGCTTTGAAGACTGCGGAGCTTCATGACCTAATTGAAAAGTTACCAAAAGGACTTGATGGCTTGGTCAGTGAGCGAGGAACAAGCCTTTCTGGTGGTCAAAAGCAACGCTTGATGCTTGCACGCGCTCTTGCTATTGAACCAAAGATCCTACTTCTTGATGACTTCACTGCCCGCGTTGATCAAGCAACCGAAGCGTCAATTCTTAAAAACGTAGCAGAGCAATATCCCGAAGTAACACTCGTTTCTATTACCCAAAAAGTTGAGCCTATAAAGAAATATGACAAGATAATAGTCTTGATGGAAGGGGAGTTGGTGGCAGAGGGAAATCATGACGAATTGCTTTCCAATTCTTTTGAATACAAACAGATATATGAATCCCAGAAGTCGATTGAGACAATTGGAACTCCTTAAATGTATGACAATAAAACCTAACGCTGAGTTAACATATTCTCTCGATAAAGACACCGTGAAGCATCCTGGTGGTTTTTGGAAAAGTACCAAGCAATTTTTTGGATATATAAAAGGGGATGGTGGAAAACTTCTCGTCGGTTTCGCTATGGTATTGATCGACGCTGCCGCTGCCATGCTTACACCGTTTATGATTGCTCGCGCTATCGACCAATATATATCAATTGGTGATCTACAAGGCCTCATAGTTATTTGTTTTCAACTCATTGCAATATATTTTGTGACTATGGTTTCTGGATACATACAGGGAATATTCGTGGGATCAGTGTCGCAACGAACTCTATTTCGTCTTCGGGAAAGTATCTTCTCAAAGCTTCAGAGTTTACCAATTGCTTTCTTTAATCAGAACAAGGCTGGGGACTTGATGTCACGAATTAACAACGATACGGAAAAACTTAATCAGTTTTTGTCTGATAGCGTTGTAAGATTCCTCGGCAGCTTCTTTACCATCTTTGGTGTCGCTATATTCGTATTTTTCATAAATGTAAAACTGAGTCTTGTAATGCTCATAACGGCAGTTGGGCTTGCTATCCTTACTCGATTAGTTTCTCCGCTGGTCGGAAGGCTTAACAAGAAGACGGCAAGGAATGTTGGTGATATGTCAGCGGCTTTGCAGGAAAATCTTACTAACTTCCGAGTCGTTGTTGCTTTCGGTAAGCGACAATATTTTAGGGACTTTTTAGATAAGGTAAACAGAAAAAACTATGAGGCTACTATATATTCAGATTCTGCTAATAAGTTGTTTGAACCAATATATGACTTTGCTGGAGGTGTAGCACTTGTCGCGGTGCTTTGGTATGGATTGTTTCTTTTGTCTACGGGTGAGATTACCATTGGTATTCTCATCGCTTTTGCGAGCTATACGCAGCGTTTCTACAGCCCTCTCCAGTATCTTGCGACTATTGTAGGAGAGGTGCAGGTGTCTCTTGCTGCATGGGCTCGTGTACTTGCCGTGTTTAGTATGAGAAGCGATTTACCTGTTTTTGAAAATGTTCAGACAGAAAAGACAAAAAACATCCGTCTTGAATTAAAAAATGTTTCATTTGGGTATGAAGGGGGAGGTTTAGTGGTTGAAGACGTTAATCTTTCATTCGAAGAGGGGAAAACATATGCACTTGTTGGTCCAACAGGCGGTGGTAAATCAACTCTTGTAAGTCTCATGTCTCGTCTCTATGATCCACTCTCTGGAATCATTACTATAGATGGAAAAGATATTCGAAGTTATGAGTCAGTGGAACGTTCACAACTCATTTCAGTCATTCTTCAGGATCCAATCCTTTTCAGTGGAACCGTTGGAGACAATATTCGATATGGAAATGTGGCGCTCTTAGAAGTAGATGATATTGATTTGGATAAGTTACTTCGAACTCGAGGCTTTGCGGAAGTGCTCAGCCGTTTTGATCAGGGTCTTGCCACTCCTGTGTCTCAGACAGGAGGTGCAAGTCTTAGCCTTGGTCAGAAGCAGCTTATTTCATTCATGCGGGCAATCCTTCGTCAGCCAAAGCTCCTCATTTTGGATGAAGCTACTGCAAACATTGATACTGTCACTGAAGCTATGCTGAACCAAGCACTTGAAGCGCTGCCAAAAGATACTACCAAGGTAATAATTGCGCACAGATTAAATACTATAAAAGAAGCTGATGAAATTATGTTCGTCAACGGACACCATGTAACTAAGGCTGGAAGCTTTGACGATGCTATCCGTTTGATTGAAAGCTCTAAGAGAAACAGCTAGTAATGCAAATACATATTAACGGTAAGGAAGTAGATATAACCATAAGACGAAGTCGACGTTCACGTCGGTTGCGTCTGGCTGTCCATCCTGGAGGTCTTGTTACAATGACCGCGCCGTATTTAATGACTGATATTCGACTCGAACCATTAGCTCGAAAGTTTGTTTTAGAAAAAGGAGATTGGCTCTTGCATACAGTGGATAAAATGAAAAAGTTTGCACTAGTACTACCCAAAAGATCAGCGGGGGAGGTAAGGAAGGAATATCTCTCTCTAAAAGAGAATGCAAAAAAACTAGTAACAAAGAGACTTGAATATTTTAATCAATACTATGGATTTAAGATCGGTAATATCACCATTCGAAATCAAAAGAGCCGATGGGGAAGCTGCTCACGTAAAGGAAACCTCAATTTCAATTACAGAATCGCTGTCATCCCTTTAGAGCTATTAGACTATATTGTGGTACATGAACTATGCCATATCGGAGAGATGAATCATTCGAAGAAGTTTTGGGATCTAGTTTTAAAAACAATTCCGGATTGCAAGGAAAGAAGGAAGAAGTTAAAGGGAAATCTGTTTTAATTGTTACTTTTTCATTTCTTGTATAACTCCTATGACAACAGGAATGAAAGATATGATGATAATTAATATGACGACAGGGATGAGATATTGATCAATGTTTGGTATGAAGCTACCAAGAAAATATCCAAGAAGTGTTAGACCCCCTCCCCAAAGGGAACCCCCAATGATGTTGTATGTTAAGAAAACTCTGTAATTCATTTTTCCCGCGCCCGCAATGATCGGTGTAAAAGTTCGTACTACTGGAATGAATCGAGCGAGAACAATCGAGCGAGGACCGTGTTTTTCAAAGAAATCTTCTGCTTTGAGTAAGTGTTTTTTGTGAAAGAGAAAAGAATCTTCGCGTTTGAAAAGAGCTGGGCCAACTTTTTTTCCGAAATAATAACCGACCGAGTCTCCTGCGATGGCCATAACCATGGCACCTATAGAAAGGAGCCAAATGTTTACCCCAAGTGTTGGAGCAAGAAAACCGGCGGTAAAGAGGAGGGAATCGCCAGGAAGGAAGAACCCGAAGAAAAGCCCTGATTCAGCAAAGATGACTGCGAAGAAGCCGATAAGGCCAAATGTTCGAATTAATATTTCAGGGTTTAGATATTCTAAAAAACTCATGTACTTATAGTACATCATGAATTCATAAAGAATAAATTAAGAAAGTATTAAAACTAATATTTAAAAGAAAATACCTTTGGGTTACAACTTTTACCGACTATAGACAGGTGGATAGTGCAGTGGTAAAGTCACCACTATGATGACCTGTAAGGAAATAATTGAACAGGAACTAAAGAAGGGGGATGGGTGTTCGATTATTAACATTGTCGATCAGCTCGTCATTCACGCATATAATACTGGAGCATCTGACATTCATATTGTTCCAACTGAGCAGGACGTGCATATACGTCTTCGAATTGACGGTGTGTTGGAACGCGAATTGGTGGTACCGAGAACAATTCGTGATTCTATAGTTTCAAGAATTAAAGTCTTAGCCAGTCTACGTACTGACGAGCATCAGGCGGCCCAAGATGGAAGATTTAGAATGATACTTCCTCAAAATGCCACGGTGGATGTTCGTGTATCCATTGCCCCGACGTATCATGGTGAAAATGTAGTGATGCGTCTTTTGGTTGATAAGGCGATGGAGTTTAGTCTCGAAATGCTTGGATTCAGCGAAGATGATAAGGCTAAGGTTGAAGCTGCACTACAAAATACTACCGGTATGATCTTAGCCACTGGTCCTACAGGTTCTGGAAAGACTACTACTCTCTATACCTTGGTGAAAATGCTTAACAAAGAGGAAATTTCCATTTTGACGATCGAGGATCCAATAGAATATGCTGTTAACGGCATTGAACAGATTCAAGTAAATCCACACTCTGGCTTAACATTTGCAAACGGTTTGCGCTCAATTCTTAGACAGGATCCAGATATAATTATGGTGGGAGAAATTCGTGATGCTGAAACTGCAAATATTGCCATCAACACTGCACTTACTGGTCATTTGTTGCTTTCTACTATACATACCAATGATGCCGCCACTACATTGCCACGTCTTCTTGATATGAAAATTGAGCCATATCTTGTTGCTTCAACTGTTACCATTGCAATAGGTCAGCGGTTGGTACGTCGTATATGCCATTCATGCAAGAAAGAGGTGGGCCTTAGTAAGACGGAACAGGAACATGTTATGAAAATATTACCGCAAACAATTGCTGATCAGAGTATGACAACATACAGGGGAGAAGGTTGTGATAAATGTAATGGTACAGGGTATCGTGGTCGTGTCTGTATCAATGAGGTCATGGTTATGAATGATTCCATTCGTGATGCAATTCTCCGCAAGGCATCTGCCAGCGAAATAAAGCGAATTGCTATTAGAACCGGCATGACGAGCATGCTCCAGGATGGTATGTATAAGGTTAGAGACGGAATCACCACGCTTGAAGAAGTTTTACGGGTTATTCGTGAGTAATGTTTTAATAAAAAACCATGTTTCCATTTAAAAAATTTCTAAAGAAAATAAAGCTTTCAAAGCCAAAATCACCAAAGACAGAATCTATTTTGGAAAGCAAGGCAAAATACAATGTCCCTTTCTTTTCAAGAAGCCGTCTTTCTATTAAGGACCAAACACTATTCGCTAAGCGAATGTCTTTTCTCATAAATGCAGGTGTATCTATTCTTGAAAGCATGCACGTCATTCGCGAGCAAATGACTAGGCGTGGCACTCGCTCTATCTTTGATCAAATAATTTTTGATATTTCAAACGGTACAGCTCTGTCAGTTAGCCTTTCGCGACATAAGGGAGTTTTTGGAGTTTTCATGATCAACTTGGTACGTGTTGGTGAAACGAGCGGTGTTCTTGGAAAAAACTTGAATTATTTGGCGAGTGAGCTGGAGAAAAAAGATGCACTTAGGCGTAAGATTCTCGGAGCTCTTGTTTATCCAGCGTTCATTTCTACAGCTACTATAGCGCTCGTAGTGTTGTTAACAGTCTTTATGTTTCCTAAGATTTTACCTATTTTTGCAGGTCTCAATGTTTCGTTACCGTGGACAACCATTGCTCTTATTTGGGTAAGTGATTTCCTTCAGCACCAAGGTTTATGGGTGCTCTTGGGTGCTATTGCTTTTAGTACCCTCATGTTTATTCTTTACGAAAAAGTGCCGAAGTTTAGTTTGTTTGTAGACAAGACCTTTCTCCGTCTTCCTGTGTTTGGTCCTATGATGTTGGATTACAATCTTGCAAACTTTTGCCGTACGCTTGGTTTAATGTTAAAGAGCGGTGTGACAGTGACGGAGTCTCTTCGGGTTCTCGGTGATGCTACTCCTAATTTGTACTATAGGAAGGAGTGTTATCATATCTATGAACGTGTTAATACAGGTGAACGTATTTCACTTCATTTGCGTACTAATCCAAGATATTTTCCACCTATCCTTACCCACATGGTCGTGGTGGGGGAGATGACAGGTCAACTTCCTGATTCCTTGATGTATTTGGCAGAGTTTTATGAAAAAGAGGTTGATGATCGAACCAAAAATCTGTCGAACTCAATCGAACCTATTATGATGATCGTCCTCGGTATTATTGTAGGGTTTGTAGCCGTTTCCATTATCACTCCTATTTATGGAATTACTCAAAAACTATCACGTTAATAAAGGCTTCACCTTGATTGAAGTAATTGTTGTCATAGCTCTTATAGGCATAGTATTTTCTTTTAGTAGCGTTGGCGTAGACAGTTATCGTCGACAAATACTTGAAACAGAAACGACAAAGCTCGCTGGATTGTTACAGACCGCGCGTAATCGTTCGATGAACAACGTTAATCAAAGTGCGTACGGCGTTCGCATTACAGCTGATCAGTTTATTCTTTTCCATGGTGTGGTGGATGAACCAGTGCCAAGAAGTACGGCTGTCGTTGTGAGTGGGCTTAATCAAATTGTATTTGATCAGCTTTCGGGAAATACAAGCAATACAGGAACGATAACATTAAGCATGGATGCGAATAGTAAGAATATTAATATTGGTGCAAATGGTAGAATTAATTGGTAAAGAATATGAAAAAACGAAATATATCACAATCAGGTGTCAGTACTCTGGAGATCATCATCGCTCTTGCCATACTGGTCATTGTGATGACCGGTGTCATTGTTGTACTCTTTAGTAATCAATCTATTGTTGTTGATAATGAACTCGGTAGTAGGGCCACCACTCTTGCCTCACGTCAGATAGAACAGGCTTTTGCTTCCTCTACTTCCGTGGCCGTTTTCAACTCACTAGTCTCTATGGCTACAACCACTGAAGACGTTTTTAAAAAAAAGATCGATATAGTACCGATCAGTGAATGTGTAAAAAGAGTTGATAGTACGGTATCGTGGACGCAAGGTTTACGCCCTCTTGTTACTTCTTTTTCAAGTCTTTTGGTAAGTACAGGCACAGCGGCTTTACTTGGTATGGATTGTGATACTCACGGACCGTCGAGTGATAACGATTGGGATAATCCAACGTCAGATTACACCTGGGATTTTAGTCCTTCCGGCAGTCAGGCTACAGATATTGATGTCATCAAACGAGGAAATAACACTTACGCACTTCTTACGTCTAAGTCAGGTTCAATTTCGCAAGATGATTTTTGGATTGTGGATGTTACCAATCCCAGTTCTCCTCAAAAGGTGGCAGGTTTAGACACTGGAGAAGATTTGAATGCGCTTGATGTCGTTGGAGATTATGTTTTTGTAGCAAGTGCTTCCACAACCGCGCAATTGCAGGTTATTGATATAAGTACAATAGCCAGTCCCAACGTGGTAGCTACGCGTAGTTTAACTGGACCGACTTGCAGTGGTAAAAAAGGCAAAAAAGACTTAACGTGTGTCGGAAGAACTTTGTATTATTACAATGAAAGAATTTATTTCTTGACTCTCGATACGGAAAGCGAAAATGATTCGGAGTTGCATATATTTAATACAACCACGCCTTCTAATCCGGGGGAATATGGCAATGGTATTGATTTAGGATTTTTGGCAAATGATATTATCGTGCGCGGTAATTATGCGTATGTTGCATCTTCAAAAGATAATGGCGAATTAATTGTGGGAGATGTTAGTGTGCCGGCGGCTCCTGTTGAAGTGGCTACATATAATCTAGATGGTACGGGTGATGCTACGGCTTTATATGTACTTGGCAAAAGATTATATATTGGTCGTGAAGATGATACGTTCGGTGGAGCTGATGAGTTTTTAATCTTTAATATAACGACATTTTCTAACCCAGTAGAAATTACTTCACAAGATTTTGATCTCAAACTTTGCTATGACAAAAGTCATAAGGCACAAAAATGTTTAAGCCCTAATAATTCTATCGAGGGCATTATTGTAAGTGGTAATTTTGCTTTTATATCCACCTCTGACCAAACAAATAGTTTTCAGGTATGGCAAGTTTTAAACGATGTAATCACTCCAAGATCTACATGCAACGCAATTAATTATGCAGAAAAGACAACATCTATGGATTATCAAGATAATCGAATATTTGTTTCAAAAGAAAGTAACACAGCTTTAATAATTATATATGACGATTTGTCGGTATGTGGCTCATAATGTTTATATTCACATGTTCGTACACCTCAAAAAAACAACCTCTCAAAACAAAGGCTTCACCCTCATTGAAACCCTTCTCTATATCGTGCTTTTCAGTTTTATTATGACCAGTGGCATATATGCCGCATACCAGCTCATCGACAGTAGCCATGATTTGGCAAACAAGACTACAGCTGAAGCTGACGCCGACTTCTTGCTGCGGAAGATAGATTGGGCTTTGAATGGATATACCTCAATAGTTCAGCCAACTGAAGGGAACTCGGGTAGCCAGCTTTCTATAAATACTCCAAATGGCCTGCAGGATTTTACTTTTGCAAATGGTGTTGTGTATCTTAACGGAAACACACAACCTCTAACGAGCGACAGGGTTACAATCAGTTCTTTTTTTGTGCATCACATTGCTCCAACTGCTGGTGCACCTCGGGCAGTTGAATTGAGTTTTATGATAGATGGGAAACAGTTCGGTACTACTACGCGATATCTTCGATAAGTATGAAAAAAATTAAATCACAAAATACCGGATTCATTGCCCTCATCACCACCATCATTATTTCTATAATTTTGCTGACCATAATTACTGGTGTTAGTGCAATGAGTTTTGGTCTTCGTTTTAATATTCTCAATTCGGAATTAAAAACAAAAAGTACCCGTTTGGCTGAAGCTTGTGCAGAAACCGCCATTCTTAATTTGGTTCAAAATAGCAGTTATGGAGGAAGGGAAACAATATTCGTAAAAGGCAGCCCTTGCTACATCTGCCAAGTAGATACATTGGGGGTAAACAAGGTCATTTATACCCAAGCAAGTTCTTCAAATATGTACAGTAACTTGAAGGTGCAAATTGAGCCTACCTCAGGAAGGGTTATTTCTTGGCTTGAAACAAATTCCATAACTATTTCTGGAGGCACTTGCACTATTTTATTACAGGTGTAATATCCGGTTACTACAAAGGTTTTATTAATTTATTATAAAGTTATTATGAAAAACATAATTAAAAATAAAGGTTTTACGCTCATTGAGGTGTTGGTGGTTATGGGTATCCTTGCCATCCTTGCAACGATTGTCCTTATTGCTATTAACCCATCAAGACAATTCAAGCAGGCAAGAGACACGCAGCGAACAAGCAATGTTAATGCAATTTTGAATGCTATTGGGCAATATGCCGCTGATCATAAAGGTACGTTACCAACAGATATAGACGCTACCCCGACTGATATAAGCGATACAGGGGCCGATATTTGTGAGAACTTGGTTCCGACTTATATGCCAGCACTTCCTGCTGATCCAAACTTGACGGGTGGAGCGATGGCGGACGGTCAGATTACTTCTGCTGAGTGTTCTGGTGTGGGCGTATATGATACTAATTATCAGGTATCAGTAGATACGGATGGTAGGATAACTGTTTCAGCGGTGTCTGAAGTGACACCAGCATCTACTATCTCAGTCACACGATAGTAGAGACCCTTCACAATAGCAATTAAGCTGTTTCTGTAGCAGATTCTCTCAAGTTAAGTCTTCATTGACTTTTAATGTAGAGAGAGTATACAGATAACATCACCAGATGTTTATTTAAACTAAACCGTTGGTACGATCAGCACAGTTTGCTATTACTACAAAAACTTATTAACTTTTATGAAAACAATTAATACAGAAGGTAAAATAATGAAAAAGTTTCTCTATTCTCTAGCAATGGTTCAGGCGACTTCAATGCTTTTGTTTCCAATTGGTATTGCTTTGGCTGCTGCTCCAGCATATGTTGTGAATCTCGATAATCAGTCTGTCTCAGGACTCACTCTAAGTATTGACGGTACAGCTACAGCTACTAAATTTGCTGGCCAAGCGGACGACCAACATGTTGGTGTTGATTGGGGTGATGGATCTACAGTGCCCGATGAAAATACTAATTTCACCTTTGATGTTTCTGGTGATGACATAACAAACGGTCAGTGGAATGCAAGTCATGTCTATGCCTCATCTGGTTCTTACAATGTAACTATAAAGTTTTATCATGGAAATTGGCAGGGTGCAGAATCTTCTGGCCCAGCTGTAGTAACAATTCAGGTCAACATTCCACCTGTTTCGTCTACAGGCTCCCTCACTGTAACAAAAATTGTTAATGGCGGTACGGCAGCAACCTCAAGCTTCAGTCTCTTTGTTGATGGTAGCCCTGTTACTTCAGGAATTGCTACTACAACAAACGCAGGGGTGCATGTTGTGACCGAAGCTACAACTACTGATTACGTCGCTTCATTCAGTGGTGCTTGCGATTCTCAGGGTAATGTGACTGTTTCTACAAGTACTCCAGCAAACTGCATCTTAACAAATACTTTCACAGGTGGTGTGTCTACAACCACTGCTACTTCGACTATTACAGTTGTAAAAATCGTTAACGGTGGTACAGCAACTACTTCAGACTTCCATCTTTTCCTTGACGGTAATGCTGTAACATCAGGAGTGGCTACAACAACAAATGTAGGTTCTCATGTTGTTAGTGAAGCTACTACTACCGATTATGTGGGTGTTTTCAGTGGAGATTGTAATAGCCAGGGTGTTGTTAATCTTACAGCTTCTTCAAGTGCTACCTGTACTATCACTAACACATTCTCAACTTCAACAGCTACCACAAGTGGAGCCACTATCAATATTCGCAAGGTAACAAATCCAGGAAATATTGATCAGGATTTTCACTTTACTTTGACGAAGGGTGAAAGTTTTACTGCTACCACGACTGCTAATGCTCAAACTGGAACAAGCTCTATAACTGGTCTTAAGCCGGGCGTCTATACATTGACTGAAGAGCAAATTCCATATTGGAGTTTCGGTAGTGTTAGTTGCCAATACGAAAATCAAGATACAGGCAGTCCTGTCCTTTATGGAGAGACAATCAGTATTAATGATGAGGATGTAGTTGATTGTACATTTACCAACAACGCTACGGCTATAAAAGTAATTAAGAATGTTGTGGCGTCTGATGGATCAAGCGAAGTAAGTGATACTCATTCATTTTCTGTCACGCTTAATGGCACAAGCACTTTGCCTGTTGCCGAAGGATCAGATGCCCTATATATCAATTTGGCGCCTGGAAGCTATGTAATAGCTGAAAACTCAGATTCAAACTATGATCTCGTATCAATTGCACCTACTTCAACGGTGAGCGTAGTGGCAGGCACAACAACAGTTGTTACTATCACTAACAAGCAGCATGCTGCTCCACAACCTGCTCCAAGTGGAGGTGGAGGGGGAAATACAAACACCAACTCTGGTGGCCCGACTGGATATTCCTCATCGCCGATTAGTTCTGGGGCTGGAGAAGTACTCGGTGCCTCAACAGACACTGGAAGTTCTTGCGGCCTTCTTCTTACCAGCTACTTACGCTTTGGAAGAACAAATAGCACTACGCAGGTCATAAAACTCCAGACATTCCTCAATCAAAATCTTGGAATTCAGTTGCCTGTTAACGGATTCTTCGGACCAGAGACTGATGCAGCGGTTCGAACCTTCCAGGTAAAGTATGGAGAAGAAGTTCTCGGTCCATGGGTACGAGCAGGTTTGCACCCAAGCATTACTATCCCAACTGGTTATGTCTACAAGACTACATTGAGATGGATCAATATCCTTAACTGCCCAGCTTCTGCAATCCCTGTACCGCAGCTTCCATAAAGATTTTTAAGAAAGATAAAACAAATGCGCGCCACGAGGTGCGCATTTGTTTTTTACCACTATTGTGGCATAATCAAAAAACTATGATCCGCTGGTTAAAAAAAGTATTTATTCCACACGAGGGAAACAACCATCACCCTCATTTCTGGAGAGATAATTCAGTCGCTTTGCTATTAGCAATAGTGCTTGTGGTTGAGCTTGGTGTATTCGCTCAATCTTTTCTCATTTTTAACAAAGACTCTTCACTTGCCGCTATTCTACCAGGGGTTCTTACACTATTGACCAACGATCAGCGGGTGAGCAATAACGCTCCAAAATTGGTAGAAAACAAGCTTTTGGCGGAGGCTGCACGCTTAAAGGCCGAAGATATGGCCAAGAAGGGTTACTTCGCTCATAACAGCCCTGAGGGCTATCTACCATGGTATTGGCTGGACAGGGTGGGATATTCATATGCTCATGCAGGAGAAAATCTGGCGGTAAACTACACCGATTCTAAAGATGTCGTAGATGCTTGGATGAATTCTCCAACTCACCGAGCTAATATCGTAAAATCAATATATACGGAAACAGGTATTGGAATGGCAGAAGGGGTGTACAAAGGAAAACAGGCAATATTCGTAGCACAATTCTTCGGCACACCTGGTGTTGCAGTAATTCCAGTCGTTGCAAAAAGTATTGCATCAAGTACAACTACAACCAGTCCTGTGAAAAAGACAGTATCAAAGCCTGCTGTGGTAATCACCAAGACTGCATCTTCGTCTGTCGCTGCGACTACTAGTAACATTGTCTCAACAAATACCAGCACAACCGTACAAGTAGCTGGTGCGGAGTTCGATTCTCAAGTAGCTGCTCCGATAGGGTTAACAGAATATCTCTTGGCCTCACCGCGTCATACAGGCACCACACTGCTCCTTATTTTCCTAGGAGTAATAATAGTTGCTTTTCTCTTGATTCTTTTGGTAAATGGTAAAATTCATCATCCGAAAATTACTCTCACAACCATCGCTTTTATAGTCATTGTTATCGGTCTTATAGTATTAAATAACATATTACTCAGGGACAAGGTTATTGTTGGGCAAGGGAATAGTATGACAACTCACGTTTCTTTATAAATCCTGTAAGAAGTGTTGACAACAAATCAAACATGGTATATAGTGGTATCACTAATCCATTCTCTCGGTTAGTTCTGTTTTTAGGGAACCTGAAACTATCAGGCAATACGCGGCCAAAAGCCCAAGTAAAGTAACTTCTCACACAAAACAGCTGCGCGGCAAAATGAGCAATAATTGCTCGCCAATCATGCGCTGAATTTTTAGTGGAGAAGTTATTTTATTTTCACAATGAATCCAAAATCAAGCAGTCGGCAGTCGCGAGGTCCGCGAATATCAGCAGAAGCACGTCCAGCATCACCGTACCGATACGTCGGCGGTAGTTCGTCTACGTCTTCATCTCATGGTTCGTCAAGCGCACGACGATCACCATCGCCAACATATTCGTCACGATCAACCAGTTACTCAAGCGGTCCTTCACGAGGAGCGCCTCGTAGCTCTTCTTATTCACCTTCAGCAGGTAGGGGATTTGGAAGTCAGACTTCATATGGAACTGGATCACCAAGCTCAACCTCCAGCTATAGCTCACCGTCACGTGGTGGATATTCTCCAAGCGGACGTACTAGCTACAGTTCAAGTGGGAGTAGGGGTGGGTACAGTGCAGGCGGAAGCCGAGGCGGTTATTCATCAGGCGGACGAAGTGGTGGATATGGACGTGGTCGCTCAATGGGCGCTCGTATCGATATCTCTAAATTCATCAAGAAGGCAGAGGTTACTGAAGTAGTTCAGGAATTCATTCCAGAACACAAGTTCGTTGATTTTGCCGTTGATGAAAAGCTTAAGGCAAATATCGTCACGAAGGGATATGTAACACCAACTCCTATTCAGGATAAGGCAATCCCACATGTCCTTAAGGGCGCTGATGTTGTTGGTATCGCTAACACCGGTACTGGAAAGACCGCAGCGTTTCTTATTCCACTTATCGATAAGGTTTTGAAAGACCCTAAAAACACAGATATTCTCGTCGTAGTCCCAACTCGCGAACTCGCTATCCAAATTCAGGACGAACTTCGAGGTTTTACTCCGAAGATGAATATCTATTCTGTATGCTGTGTTGGAGGAGCTCCAATAGGCCGACAGATTTCTGAGCTTAAATATCACAACAACTTCATTATCGGTACACCAGGACGAATCAAGGACCTTATTGAACGAAAGAAATTAAACCTTACAACGTTCAAGACCGTAGTTCTTGATGAAGCCGATCGTATGCTTGATATGGGTTTCATTAATGATATGAAATATATGATGGCGTTCATGCCGAAGGATCGACAAACTCTTTTCTTTTCAGCAACGCTTTCCTCTGAAATCGAAAAACTTATTGGCGCCTTTCTTACTAAACCGGTGATGATCTCCGTTAAAACAGGAGACACCGCAAAAAACGTCGATCAGGATATCGTTCGGATGAAGCCGGGAGAGAACAAGGTAGATGTGCTTGCACAGCTTCTTGCTCAGCCGGATTTCACTAAGGTTATTGTCTTCGGTAAGACGAAGCACGGTGTTGAAAGACTTTCAACACAACTCATTGCCAAAGGAATCAAAGCCGAATCTATTCACGGCGACAAAAATCACTCACGACGCGTCCGCGCCCTTGATCTCTTTAAACGAGACGGCGTACAGGTGCTCGTAGCGACAGACGTTGCTGCTCGAGGTTTGGATGTTTCCGGCATCACTCACGTGATCAATTATGACATCCCAATGACTTACGATGACTATGTTCACCGAATTGGTCGAACTGGTCGTGGTGGCAAGAAGGGAAAAGCGCTTACCTTTATCGATTAGATATATGAAATATCCGCCTTACAGCGGGTATTTCATATTATACAATTGATCTTGCGGAAGTCCTCTTTGCGTGGTACTTTACAATCATTATGAAAATCAAGAAATCTAGCTTTTTTATAGGATTTGCAGTGATTGTTTTGGTCGCTATCGCCCTTATTATCGTGTTTGGCTTGCCTCGAGCCGCTGCTGCTTGCGATTATGTATATAACCCTTGTGGAAGCTCTTATGGTCATAGCAGCTATCCTCAAACCGTTCAGTATCCAATTCCACGTTACGTATATTTTCAGGATCCAGCTCGTTATTACAACGATACATATACACCGGTGATATATCCAATGCCTTTGTATGTTCAAACCGGCGTAAATCCATCAACGGTCAATTACGGAACTTATAGTCAGCAATATCCAAGCTTAAGCTATGTACCTGTGACTTCTCGAACGAATACTCCGGCCTATGGAAACTATTCGTACCCGACTACTTCATACAATCAACCTTATTCGAACTACAACACCGGTTTTAGTATGGGTGGTGGTAGTCAGGCAGGCCAAGGCGGCACCTCAGCCAGTGGATTCATCAATACCTCAGGACGTTAAGATTTAATTTTTCCCTTCAGGTGACATATTTCCATATGTTATGATGAGCGTATGAAAAATGATTCCCCTTGGCTGCACCAATTGCTTTCCACTAGGCCAATAGACACACTTCATGGTGATTTGAAGACTGATGTCGCTATTGTGGGTGCTGGTATCGCCGGTGTCATGACTGCTTACTATGTTCTTAAACATACTGACAAGCAGGTTGTCTTGATTGAAGGTTACAAAGTAGCTCATGGATCGACAGGCCATAACGCGGGTCAAATTGTTAGTGATTTTGAACGTGAGTTTTTTGACATTGTTCAGGAATTTGGTTTGGATAAGGCGGCGGATGCGGAGCGCGCCATTCGTTCAGGGTGGATTTTGCTCGAGGAGATTTTTCAGGAGGCAAAATTGACAACCCCTATGTCGACATTTATGGGGTATAACGGGTATGCCAGCATAACGCGTGTACTTGAAGAGCTGAAGAATAACGCTCTTCGTGGAGAGGCCGGGATTCCAATCGAGGAGATATACATAGCCGATGACGCCGAAGGTCTGGCCGATATACCAACGTTGTACAAGAATCTATACAGTGTTGTACCAAGAGTAAATGTCCTGTCCCTTCTTGAGTCTAGTGATACTCAATACGTGGCGGCTATGCCTGAAAGAAAGGGTTGTGTAAATAGTGCCCTTTTGGTTGAAGAGGTTGTCGGTTATTTGATTGCAACATACAAGGGAAGATTTTTACTTGCTGAACACACGCCGATCAGTCGTGTGGTTTTGGAAAGAGGTTATGGAGTACTTCATTCGACAGAATATACTGTCACTGCGGAAAAGATCATTTTGTGTACTAATGGATTTGAGAAATTTACTATTGAGAATAATGATGATGGGGAAATTGATACGGAATTTCATCATAATGTACAGGGAGCTGTGGGATATATGGCAGCATATCTCGAACCTCTTAATAAGGCGCCAACCTCTCTTTCGTACTTTGACGCTGAGTTAATAAAAGGAGGTCATGCTAAGGATGTCTACCACGAAGAACCATATATTTATCTAACACGACGCCCGTATGAAGTTGAAAAGAATGAAAAACATAATTTGATTTGCGTTGGTGGTCCGGAGGTATTGCTTGAGGATACTACGCGATATGAACCGGATAGCTTGTCTCCTGAGGATGCAATAAGGAAAATAGATAAATTTCTGCATCAGACCTATATGAACACGCCACATAAGGAAGGAGAATATCGTTTTCAGTGGCATGGTTTGCTTTGCTACACGCCGACCGGTATCCGTTTGATAGGAAAGGAACCTCGTAATCATGTGTTGCTTTATAACCTTGGCTGTAATGGAGTTGGAATTTTGCCGTCAGTGTATGGAGGTCGACGCATTTCGCAAATAATTGCGGGGGAACAATTACCGCCATCTATTTTTGATCCGCGTATTCGCAGAGAGGAGAAATAATCTTTCATGTTTTATCTAATTCACACTGTAAACGATTTCCATCATTTTTTGATGACCATTCCGTATTTAGGGGATGTCAGACCAATGTTCTTTTACGGCATTGTTTTTTTCACTTCGTTTATTGAATCTATTCCTGTACTTGGAACTTTTGCCCCAGGAACACTCTTGCTATTATTGTTTGGCTTCATCTCTACACACCCAGCAATTTCCTTATACGTAGTTATAGGTGCGGCGACATTTGGAGGCACTCTTGGTGACCTTGCTGCCTACTATCTCGGAAAATATGGCTTTAAATACGTTACGAAGATAGGGTGGCTTATGAAATATGCCAAGCTTGAAAGTGGCCACGCTTTTTTTAATCGTCATGGTGGTAAAAGTATTTTGTTTGCTCGGTTCATTGGTCCGATTCGTCCGATCGTTCCGTTTTTTGCCGGGGTTGTTAGTATGCCAATGAGGAAGTTTTTGGCATGGAATATTTCAGGTTCGATTTTGTGGGCGAGTATATATACTACGCTCGGATATTTTTTCGGTGCCAATTTTCGTATGTTTGCTGTGTGGGCATCACGAGCTGGAGTTCTTGCCTTCGTGGTTATTGTGGTATTAATCGCCTTGTACGGATGGAAGGAAAAGAAGACGCAACAGGTATTAGACAACTTGGAGGCAAGCGATACTCCTATTGAGCCGAAGGTGTAGGACTTATTTTTATATTTTTTTGAAAGATAATTAAGGTCTTACATTGTAGAGTCTCGTATGAAAAATCATAAGAGAGGATTCGCTGCACTTTTGCTGGTCGTTTCGCTATCGTTGTCTATTATATTGGCTCTAGTTGAGGCAGGGAATTCGACATGGTTATTGAAGCAAGATGTGATTATGTTAGGTGATAGAACACAGCGCCAATTGGCGGCAGAAGTTTGTCACCAGTTGGCACTACTTTATATGTCTGAAAATCCAGACTATTCCGATCCTATTTATTTTGAGTTTGGTCGAGGAATACATTGTTCCATTGTGTCTATTACTCCTAACAATCCTTCTCCTTTTGCTGATCGTGTTATAGAAACAATTGGTACTTATGCCGGAGTCTCGTCAAGTATGGTTAGTATAGTCGGAGTAACAAATAGGGGTTTAATTCAGAAACAAAGATATTTTAAATAATTTGATTGTTTTTTGAGCGAAATTTAAGTGCTTAAAATATATGCTGACTGCATGAAAAATATAAAACGTTTTAAAAACGAAAGTCGAAAGGAGGGTTTTACATTGATAGAAATTTTAGTAGTTATTGGAATCTTGGCTGTATTAGCAACCATCGTCTTGGTTGCTATAAACCCTGCTCGGCAATTTAAATTAGCAAGAGATTCCCAGCGTAGTGCAAATGTCACGGCGATCCTGAATGCCATAGGGCAGAATTTAACGGACAATAGGGGATTATTTACCTGTTCTGGAATTAATATACCCACAACCTCGGCAATTATAAGGTCAGGGGGAATCGTCGATATTGCCGGATGTCTTGTTCCAACATACATAGCTTCATTGCCTTTTGATCCATCGATTGAAGGAGCATATTACGTATCGGAAGATGATTACAATACTGGCTATGAAGTCTCAGCTGACAGTCTTGGAAGAATAACAGTCGCCGCTATCTCAGAGATTACTGGAAACGTCATATCGGTGACGAGATAGGTAGGTAGCGTATAATGTGCGGGTGAGTAAAAAATTAACATTCAAGAATGTCATTGTTGATCTGGTAGCAGTTGTTGATAGGAAACGAGCTGTCTCTAGCGCTCGATACTTTAAGACTGGAAAAGGGGAATATGGTGAAGGAGATGTCTTTGTCGGGATAACTGTTCCTGTAATGAGAGCTGTTGCTAAAAAATATCAGTTGATTTCACTTGGTGAAATAAAGAAATTGCTCGTCAGTGATATTCACGAACATCGCTATGTCGCTTTATTGATACTATGCTTGAAATACCAGAAAGAACCAGCTATACATAGAGAAATATTCGAAATGTATCTTGTACACACAAAGTTCATCAATAATTGGGATTTAGTTGATACATCAGCCAGAGATATTATTGGTCATTATATCTGGAATCATTTCATCACAAGCAAAAGAAGGATATTTCTAACTAAGCTGGCAAAATCAAGACACCTGTGGGAGCGGCGTATTTCTATCGTAGCAACCCATTATGGAATCGTGCGACAAGAATTTGAAGAAACTCTTGTCATTGCTGATTTGCTTCTCAAAGATACTCATGACCTTATACACAAAGCTACGGGATGGATGCTTCGGGAGGTGGGAAAGAAGGATGAAGGTGTACTCAAGAAGTTTCTTGATGGGCATGCTGTAGTCATGCCGCGCACGATGTTACGATATTCACTAGAAAGATTTAAGCCGCAAGAAAGGCTAAAATATATGAAGATGAAGGCTTAAACTTTGCATTTTCGGTCATTTTTGGTATCATTCGCAATGCCCTAGCAGTTAAGATTAGAGGGTGTGTACATATAAAATTAAATAAATTCCGGGGTAGCTCAGCGGTAGAGCAGTCGCCTGTGCACAAGCATTATTAGGAGAAATCCTGACAATCGAAGCCACGCAGCTTCCAGAAGAAATTCTGGTCGAATAACAGGGAGAATTCGGGGAAGTCCGTATTATGCGGATAATCCCGAGCCGAGCCCTTTTTTAGAAATTATTTTCACGAGTAATTTCTAAAGGAGGGAAGGTGTAGAGACTATCCATATTGGAGTACTTAGTCGGCTTAGGCCGATTTGGGAAGCACCCTGCCTCGTCGCAGTCATAAATTTAATTCATGACTGACCGAAGGTGATATAGTCCATGCTTTTAGCAATAGAAGACAACATGTAAGCGATTGGTCACAGGTTCGATCCCTGTCCCCGGAGCCATCAAAAAGACCTTGTTTATCAAGGTCTTTTTGCGTAACCCAAATAGGGTTCAGAACTTTACCCTGGGAAAAATTAAAGATACTATTTAGAAATGTTAAATTACTTCGGGCAACTGAGAGTGTATTCTCTTCTCGACCTATGTATTCTTTTGATTGCGACCCAGGCGACTACTTACGAGTTCTTGGGTGTGATTCTCTTGCATGTAGCATTCCTTGCTTATCTCGAAACAAGACATAATCACTCATATAGAAAGAAAGTACCCGAATACCTGTGGATTATCCTCTCTCTGATTGGACTCGTGCTTTACGGTCACACAGAAGGAATCCTCTTTATTTTATGTAGTTACATTTATACATTAAAGACAAAGAAAGCTTTTGCAGGCACTTCACCTATACTTAGAGGGCTTCAATGTTTCTTTTTGGTTGGAGGAATTATTGGATATGAAAACAGACTCACGTGGATTGTGTTGATAATTTTTACTATTAGAAATCTCTGTGGAGACTTGAGGGATGTTGAGAAAGACAAGAAAGAAGGTCTTAAGACGTTACCTGTGATATTGGGTTTAAATAAGGGGGTTACCTATATTCATCTCGTTGCTACTTTTGTAACCACCTTTGTTTGGTTTCAGTTCACAAACCTTTCTTTGTTGTTTCTTATTCCAATCTTACTAGTCCAACTGATGACTTATAGATTGACACCAAGATAGAAAAGTTAGGTCATTGCCAGTATTCTTCCAATTCATAGTTCTGAACTCGTCCACGATATGGAGCCATGAAAAAGACCTTGTTTTGCAAGGTCTTTTTCTATTGACCCAGACAGTGATCGAACCCAAAAATAAAATAGACTTTTCTCAAATATCTTGTACTCTTCTACCAGACTCTTTCGTAGCCAGTAACTTCGGAAGTTCCTCTTTAGAAGGGAGGTAAAAATGAGACTAACAAAGTCAGGTAGAGCTTGTCTAACGAAGGCAAACTTAAATGCCGTCGGAATTGTAAGGATTACCAGGGTTGATTATGACACCGAAGGGGTTGGCTGGGATGTGCACAATGGAACGCGAATGATGAATGAAGCAGAGTTTGTCAACGCTGTAGGCAAGCTTCGGTTCAGGGATCAACACAGTTTCCTCAGGGCTATTGAAAAGGCAAAGACCAAAGGGATGTTTGACCAGCGCCACGGCGTGATGTCAGCCTTTCAATAGGAAGACTCGAGAGTCGCCGACGACAGTCGGCGACTTTTCTTTTTTACGAAAGCAGGGAAATCCGAACATTGTCCCAAGTTCGGAGCAATTTGTGAACGAGTGAACGTCGTGAACTTCTCTGTGTGAGAAGTGGACTTTTCTTAGAAATCTTGTATTCTTCAGTGAGATTCTTTTTCGGCCAGTAACCGAAGGAGACACCTCTTAGAAAGGAGGCTTTAATGAATATCAGCAAAAAACAACAACCTCGTTTTTGGACTCTCTGGAGAAATTCAGGAGCTATCGGAAACTCAATGCCGCCAAACACGCTTGTCGTTGTTGATACAGGTGATTACGAAGACCTTGTTGAGGGCGGATACACCTCAATTTACAGTGTCCAATCATGCAATGTAAGCAGAAAAAAGGGCACCCTTGAATACGAGACTAGAGGCTTTCCAAACGTGCCAAGTTTTTCGGAAAAACCACCATCACCAGGATACCTTGCATCATTACCCAGAGCTGGACGAATAAGACGTTTGCATATTAAGACTATGACTCGTATCACCGACGAAGAACTCGGTGAGCTATATTGGCGGGGTGTTAATGTCCAGATCTTGCGATAGCAAATCAAAAGTAACCTCCAACCAAAGTCTCCCCGACTTACGTTGGGGGATTTTGTTTAATATATAGCTTGTGAATATTAGAGAAACCTCAATATTTTCATATTGCCCACACTCAATTTAACCTTTGTATACAAATCAACAAGTTCGGGAAATGTGAAAATGGGGGAGCCACGAAAAAGACCTTGTTTTGCAAGGTCTTTTTCTATCACTCTAGATAGGGGTCGAACCTGTAGTACAATTATCGAAACTAACCATATGAAAAACTTAGAATTAAAAATAAATAGAGCAAAGGAACTAATTTATACAAGTAGGCATATTTCACTTGCTACCACAAATGTAGACGGTTCACCCCACAATAGTCCTGTTAAATTTTTATATGATGAAAAACTTGAAAATATATATTGGGGTTCAAATATCGAAGCGTTACATTCTCAAAATATACTAAGAACAGGTCAGATATTTGCGGTTTTATTTGATAGGATAGAA
>JAZKIM010000004.1:75410-148320 GCA_040384865.1 Patescibacteria group bacterium | reverse complement strand
AAACTCGTCTATTTGCGCGGTCGATGGGACTCGAACCCACGACCTCTCCCGTGACAGGGGAGCGTTCTAACCAGCTGAACTACGGCCGCAATTGGTGAATGTCATTATACATAAAAAAGCTCAAAGATAAAGGCCGGTGCACTCTTGTGATGCACCGGCCTTCAAGATATCTTCCCCAACTGTTTAGGCGTATCCTGCTGACGGCGATTGCGTCGCCCAGTGGGGAACGACGTTCCAGTCAAACTGATGTTGGAGAAAATCAAGAGCCGCCTGTCTTCGCTCTCGAAGCTTAAGGAATCGCTCACGACGTTGCTGAAACATCATAGGAGCGGTGAGAACATCGACGTACTCTACGAACTCGTTCAGGGAATCCTCGAACACATCGTTGACGATGACATGGTCGAACAAATGCGCGTATGGAATTTCTTCCTTCGCCGTCTCGATGCGCTTCAACTGTTCCTCAAACGGAAAATTCCGATCTCGCGCGAGCATCTGAGTCTGCATACGGGCAACACTTGGCGCCGAAATGAATACGGTGGCAAGTCTCTCCTCGATCTTCTCATGATCGAGTCGCATCAATTTGCGAACTCCTTGAACATCAATGTCGCCGATGATGCTTAGACCCTTATCCCACTGTTCCTTTATGGACTTCCACGGGGTGCCGTAATACCTTCCGTGAACCGGCTGGCATTCCACGAACTCACCCATCGCCTCCATGCGCTCAAAAGTATGGTCGTCGACGAAGTCATAATCGACGCCAGAGACTTCCATTTCTGGTTGCGCCGACCCCGTCTTTTTGATACGCGGCAAACGGGTTGTGGTCGATCGAGACACGCCCAAGTTACGCCGACATTCCTTTGCTTTTTGAATGAGAGTACTCTTCCCGCTTCCGCTTGGTCCTGAAGCGAACAAGAGGACTGGCTCGGGATTGATCATTCCTCCTAACGGAATGACGCCTGGATCATCTGACACTAACAACTTAAGTAGTTTCATCTTTCAATCTCCTGTTGAGGTTTGGTTTTGATAACTCCGAAAAGAGCTTTTTGGTAAATGCGGAGCTGACCAATTTATACATTAAAAATACCGATCTGTAAACGAAAAGTGTGGGCGGTGAAATATGAGGCCATCCAGAGTGTGTCGGGGGTGGGGATCGAACCCACACATCTCCACTTTATGAGTGTGGTGCTTTAACCAGTTTAGCTACCCCGACATATGGTCAATATAATACAGAGCTGAGCATAAAACAATAGAATAGATACTGTAGCTTAGTTTCCTTTCATATAGTGCTCCTCTGCACGATTGAGGTCCTCAGGACTATTCATCTTTAACCAGTGTCTTGCCTTGTTTACATACAACGGAGTGTTTGTATTTTTCACGTGAGCAAAGATGGTATGAGGTAGTCCGAATTCTCCATTTTTTAATTGAACCAAATCAGCATCAAAAATCTCCTTCTTTAGTTTGTACAACCCTGTATCAAGCATGATTTTTTCCTTCTTCCCTTCATAATCAAAATCTGCTTTCCTAAGATATCCATTCTCGTCTGTTTCAATATCTGCAGCGGTTGCAAATCCAGGAGTTTCAAAGGTAGACATGGCCCATGGATGCTTTATGACTTCGACAACATCTTCTGTTCCATACATGTCGTCCCCCATCATCACCACAAAATCCGATCCTAAAAGATGCCGAGCTTGCCACAATGCGTAGCCAGTTCCCAAAGGTTCACATACCACGTAGGTGATCTTTTTATCTGCAAAAAAGTTACCGAAATAAGAAATTATATGTTCCTTCAAATACCCTACAACTAAAACAACTTCATCTATTTCCTTTGGCAATGTTTCAATTTTTCTCTCAAGAAGGTGCTTACCGCCGACGATGAGCATCGGCTTTGGTCTTACTTCGGTAAACTCTTTCATGCGAGAGCCTTTGCCAGCTGCGAGAATAACAAGTTGCATAGATCGGTTATTATACCAAACTGAATTGATAAAACTACATTATATTAATAGCAAAAGAGCGCCACGTGGCGCTCTTTTGCAACTTGTTGCGGGGCCCGGAATTGCACCGGGGTCTAGAGGTTATGCATACCACTACAATTTTCATTGCGATCGCGGACGATATTTGTGGTCTGGACTATACCTTCATCTGTTTGTATTTTGAACATTCAGAGTCCACCGTCTAGTCTCTACACCTTCAGATCATCGTCTGATGATAAGCTTGGCTCGGTATTACCATTTCCTTGTTTAGCGCGGAAAAGGCTTCACCGAATTTGATGGATGTTTTCCGCCAAAAATCACTTCTTGGCGAGCCCTAATCGAGCCTCTCGAGATGCTGCTTCTCTACCCCGCTATTTAACCTTTTTTCAAGGGGTAATGAGCAGTATACATACCGAATATCAAAAAATCAAGATACAAAAAAGATGTTATATAAAATAAAACTCTTTAAACACCGCCTCAAATTGTCGCATTGTTCGTTCTGCCTCGCCACGTGGCAATATATAGGAAGCACCTTCATGTGCAATGATATTTCGTACCTTGTGAGCACTCCATGCTTCATTCAATGTATTGAAGCTGGCCGACTCAACTTTCTTCAGTTTTTCACCAATAGAATCTCCCTCATATCCCATTTGCTCAAGCATATCGTAAAGCATAATGTCAGCTTCAAGAATAGCCAGCCTCCATTCAGCCTGGTTCCCTGATTCCATATGCTTCTGAATTTCAAGCCATTTTTGATTTTGGGCAGATGGAGCGAACATAAGTTCTCCCCCAGCAGACCCTGGTAGGTTTGTTGGTAAAATCGGCGGACCTTTAGAAGAAATCTGCGAAACAGCAGCCTGCTCTTGTCCCCCTGTCTCTCCTGGCCGTTCTATTGAAGCGGCCTGCTCATGACCTATTTGTCCCACTTTGAACTTTGCATACATCACGCCAATAACAAAGAGAAGACAAAGAAATATGGAAACGAATATCAGACCACTAAAAAAAGCTGAAAATGCCCGTTCGGCTGAGAAAGAAAATCCTGTCCACCACAATGAAATGGATGAAAGTGATATGTTATAGCCGAAGAATTTTAAAATGGCAGGAGTAACCACCAATACGACAACAATGAAGATGATTGCCCAAAACAATACTTCTACTTCGCCTCCTGGACCGCTTTCACCCCCTCCACTCTTGGCATCTTTTTTGCCGTCTTTTTTAGGATCTGGCATAGAGATTATTATACCCTAAACCTGATCTCGCGCAGTCTCAAATTTCTTACCAATGGTGAAAAGTACGTCTTCGCGCATGTGTGGTGCCGAAAACTGAATACCAAGAGGAAGTTTCTTGCCATCTATTTCCGTAAATCCTGACGGAACTGACATGGCGGGTAAACCAACAAGATTTGCTGTTACTGTAAAAATATCTTCGAGATACATTTGGATCGGATCTTCTATCTTTTCACCAATTTTAAATGCTGGGGTTGGAGCTGTTGGAGTAAGAACAACATCCACGTCAGCAAATGCCTTTTCAAAATCCTTTCGTATGAGATCACGAACATAGTTTGCCTTATTGTAATATTGGTCAGCATAACCAGCAGAAAGCACATAGGTACCAAGCATTATGCGACGACGCACTTCCCGGCCAAGCAATACACCACGAGTTTCAAGATAGTCTTCGATACCAGTTGCTCCATTTTTCTTAAGACCATATTTAACACCATCGAAACGAGCCATGTTCGAAGAAACTTCCGCAGGCATAATGATATAGTAAACGGCGAGCGAATATTTAATATGAGGCAAATCAATTTCCTTTATCTCACAGCCTGTTTTTTTTAAGAGTTCAACTGATACGTTAAAGTTTGAGACAACCGCGGGATGAATACCCCCCATAGAAAGCATACCTGGCATGATTCCGACACGAAGAGGTCTATCCAATGAATCCCCGATTACCGATTCAGAATCAACAAGAGTTGTTGAATCTCTCTTGTCATTTCCTGATATTATATTAAAAATAATTTCCGCATCTTCGACAGACTTTGTAACCGGACCAATAACATCGAGTGATGAACCCATAGCCATTAATCCATGTCGAGACACACTGCCATAAGTAGGTTTTAAACCTACAAGACCACAAAAACTTGCTGGTTGTCGAATAGAACCCCCTGTATCAGAACCGAGCGCTGCAAGTGCACCGTCCATAGCAACGGCTGCTGCCGATCCACCAGACGAGCCCCCTGAAACACGCTCTGTGTCATGAGGATTTTTTGTTACACCGTACGCAGAATTTTCCGTTGAACCACCCATGGCAAATTCATCCATGTTCACACGGCCGATAAATATTGCACCCGCCTCCTTCAATTTAGTAATGACTGTTGCATCATACGGAGCAACATAATTTTCCAAAATCTTTGAAGATGCTCCGACGATACGTCCAGCAATTGTAATATTATCTTTAATGGCAAAGGGGATGCCGAGCAGCAGACCTCCTTCTCCTCTTCCCCGCTTTGCATCAGCTTGTTTTGCTTGTTCAAGTACATCTGTGTATACCTCGCGATAGGCATTAATATCTCCATTTTTCTTTTCAATTTCAGCAAGGTATGCCTTAGCAAGATCGACAGAAGTAAGGGTACCTGCTTCCATTTGAGCAAGGGCTTTTGAGATAGTAAGAATTTTAAGATTAATAGACATTATATAAACATTAACCAAGAATCTTTTTTACTTTTACATAACCATCTTGTGATGCAGGTGCCAAATTGATTAACACCGATGTATCATCAATAATGTCTCGGTTATCAACATCTTCTCGAAGAGCATTTCGACGGGGGTACTGGGTTGGCATTTTTTGTGCCAAAGCGCTATCGACCGAAGATACGTCCTGAATCTGCTTTACGTAGCCCAAAATAGAATCGATTTCCTTTGCAAATCGGTCTTTTTCTTCTTCACTAAGCTTCATACGAGATAGTGTCGCAAGCTTTTCAATATCTTTCTTCTCAATCATGATTAATTCGTATCATAGCAAAAAACGCTGAAAGTGACTATTTAAGCATCTCTAAAAACTGTTCTTCACTCAACACCTTCACCCCAAGCTCTTCTGCCTTATCAAGCTTTGATCCTGCTTCTTCCCCAGCCACGATATAATCGGTCTTTGATGAAACTGATCCTGAAACATCGCCATGCCGCGACTTTATCTTCGCCCTTGCTTCATCGCGGCTCATACTAGTAAGTGTCCCGGTAAGCACGAAGGTCTTACCCTCAAACATCTCAATATTTTTTCTACCGCCGGCGGTAATTATCGGCGACTTAAATGATTGTATCGTCACATGTTCAAGTAAATGAGTCACAATCTTCTGATGTTCCTTACTGCCGTACCAGTCAACGAGAGCCCTCGCCACTACCTCGCCAATACCTTCTATCTTGTAAAGTTCTTCAACATCGCCTTTTTCCAATGCTGTTGCCAGCCTGTGCCATGTTCCAAAATATTCTGCTAAGTCCTCTGCCGTCTCCTCACCAACATTTGGAACTGATAGAGAGAAAATAAAACGAGGAAGTGAAACCTTTCGAGCTTTTTGAACAGAAGCGATGATATTGTCTGCAGATTTTTCAGCAAATCGCGGAAGAGCGAGTAAATCACCCTTTGTCAAAGTAAAAATGTCTTCGTACGAGGAAACGAGAGCGTGTTCCATAAATGCATCAACTTGCTTTGGTCCAAGACCATCAATATCAAAACATTTTTTTGAAACAAAATGATACAGTCGGCGCTTTTGCTGCGAATCAGAATCCTTGTATACACACCGCCACGCCGCCTGCCCTGGCACGCGTTCAATCAAACCATCGCCTCCACACTCAGGGACATGTGTTGGAAATTGATATATTTTTTCTTTTCCGGTGCGTAATTCAGTGAGCACTCTAACAATGTCAGGAATAACATCGCCGGCTTTTTGTAAGATGACCGTATCGCCGACACGTACATCAAGACGTCTAATCTCATCTTCGTTATGGAGAGTAGCACGGGACACGGTTGAACCTGCGACAGAAACAGGTCTCAAGTGCGCCACAGGAGTAAGAACACCTGTTCGGCCAATCTGAAGCTTTATATCTTCAACAACCGTTGTTACCTGCTCTGCTGCAAATTTAAATGCGATACCAAATCGCGGTGCTTTACCCGTATATCCAAGAGTTTTTTGATATTCAACTTGATTTACCTTAATCACGACACCATCTATCCAATAATCCTGTTTTTTTGACTTAAGAGACCAATCGCCCCAGAATTTGATAGCCTCGCCAATGTTCTTACAAAGCGTCGCATGATTGTTTACCTTGAACCCTAGTTCTCGCAACAGCCGCAATTCTTCGAATTGTGTTTTTGGGATTGCTGGACTTTCAATAGATGGTTCGTAACGAGCAATATCATATACGAACACATCCAGCTTTCTCGATGCTGCGATGCGAGGATCAAGCTGACGAATCGAACCCGCTGCTACATTTCGTGGATTAGCATACAGAGAAAGACCTTTCCTTTCCTGTTCACTGTTCAGAGATTCAAAATGCTTTTTACTCATCCACACTTCCCCTTCAACAATGATGTCCACTGGTTTTTGCAACTTCAAAGGCACTGACTCTATCGTTCGCACATTCATGGTAACGTTTTCACCGACCTTTCCATTGCCGCGCGTTGCTGCGGTAATCAATACACCTTTTTTATATTCCAAAACCACCTTCAGGCCGTCAATTTTTAATTCACAAACATATTCAGGCTCATACGTTCCCTTTTTTACATCACCAAGCTCCTGCATCAAAACTTTCTTCACCCTGTTATCAAAATTACGCACATCCTCCTCGGTAAAGGCATCATTGAAAGACCACTGAGGTATCTTGTGGGGGACTTTCTCAAATTCTCTAAGAGGCTCGCCAGCTACTCGATTCGAGGGCGAATCTTCACTGCGTAGCTCTGGGTGAACAGCTTCAAGCTCGGACAATTCTCTCTTCAACGAATCAAGCGCTTCTGCCGAAATCTCTTCCTTATCAAGAACGTGATAGTTATATCGGTGCTTTTCAATAGCCTGCCGCAGTTTCAAAGCACGCTCGGCAAGATCTCCGGTCGAATTTGAGGCTCCTGTTGAGGCACGTTTCATACGAACATACTAGCACATCCAGCAGTGCAAAACAGAGAATTAATAGAGGAGCAACAAGCCTCGTTCTACCGTCCTTGGGTTTGTGATATCACACACTTCAGTAGCCGGATCAAATCTGGAATTGTATCCTCGGGACTGAATAGATGTATTATTTCCATTTCTTCCAACTGTCACCTTGGCGCATGAAGAGTAACCATATCCGGTGATATCCTGAAAGTCGATATAAAAGGTAGTGGTTGCGCTATTAGTATTAGGGTCAATGTTTTTACTCGCCACGTGAACCGTGCCTTGGCCATCAGCCCCGCTTCCGCATTTTATGTATGTTGGAAGTTCGGCTGTCGAAGTTCCATAAGTAACGTCAACGACGGACTCACCATTCACATCCTTTCTGTCCCAATAGAGGGCGCATTCCGCAGCGCTGTCGGCGGCATAGAATGCAACCTGAGACTCTTTTCCCGAGGTCGAAAGCTGAAGTTGCTTCAAGATAATATTACCAATGGAATATCCAATCGAGAGCAAAATACTAGAAACAATGAGAGCTATAAACAAGGTAAAACCTTTATTTTTCTTCCCCGGTAGCAATGTAAGAAAATATTTTTTCATATTATTTTTCAAGTTTCCAATTAAACAAGTGACTTTCAAGCACAAACTTATGTTGTGATGTCCCCTGCATCCACTTTATCTCAACGTGCGTTACCACTTCCCGTAGCGGTACGCCTGAATCATAATCAGGTATTTTATCATCGCCGGGAACCGTGGTGAACCAAATAGTTCGACTAAATATTGAATTACCAGTACCGTTTCCTCCATAAGGTACAGCGTCATTGAATACGCCGTTTTGAACCAAATCATCATAAGAAAGAGGGGCACAGTCCGTAGAACCACAATTAACAAAGGTGTAACCCGCACCCTGATGGGTCATGTTGAACTTAAATTGAGGCACTGGCTCGTCATACTTATTCACGCAAGTGCCAGTAGTAGCACAAGTTGATCCACCAGTGACATCATTAAGCCAATCGGTGTCAAAAAGCTCCGATGATAAAGATGTTTTATCTCGTATGTTTCGAATGTATTCAACAGCTTCCTGAGCAAGATAGAAAGCTGTGATTTGATCTCGTGAATAATACGAAGCCTTAAGAGCTTGCGTAATGATAAGAAGCGGACCAGTTAGAGCCAGCATGAGGATAGAGATAGCGACCAAAGTTTCAACGATAGTGAACCCCCTTCCTTTTTGTCTATAATTTCTTAAGATGTTTTTCATATATTAAATATTGAGAACGCGACGAGAAACAAAGGTTTGAAGATAAAAGTTTGAAACAGTCGCAGGATTAATCTTAGCTGTACCTCCGATAATAAGCAGAATACCCGGCTGATCTACTCCACTCAATCCAGATTTCACGTACATACGCATATCTGTGATATTTACTTCTGGAGAAGTGATGCGAGTAGGAACGGCATCACAAACACCAGCGGCAGAACAGCTCGTTTTTTCGATATAACCAGGTGTACCATTTATATTCGACGGAACGAAATGATAACTAACACTCCTCTCTCCTCCAGAAATAGTAGAGATAAAGCTAAGCACAGGAGTTGATACGGATGAATCCGTACAAGTAGACACACCAGGCAATACAGGAAGGTTGGCATCACATTTATACCAAAGACCTGTCTTCATATCTCGCACCATACTATCAATACTTGAATTGAGATTGTTTACCACCGAGTTAATCGACTGTGTCTTCTTGTTCCCTTCAACCACACTTAAGATGACACCAAGCCCGACGGTCATGACAATAGTAAAGAGAGCCACCGACACGAGCATCTCAATAAGAGTAAAACCTTTTTGTGATGATACTTTTTTCATATATTTGGAAACCAGAGGGTAATGTGACATATGGTGCATATATTAAGATCCATTATCGCAAAGACCGGACGAGCCGTTGTCCACACGAATCTGACCGGTCTTTTCTACGATTATAACTCGGCAATTGTTTCCAGCAGGAGTATTCACGACAATATACGCTGGTCCTGCGGCATCATCACTTGTTTGTCCGCTACCATTAGATGAAAGAAAAACGGCTTCAGGATTTGGTCTTCGGAAAATAATATTCAAAAGAGTAACATTGTGCTCACTGCCAGTCATACACTTTGGATTAGATACCGCACCCCGACAAATGGCTACAATTTTATTTCCTCGCTGATTTTGTATCAACATGGTCGACACCTCCTCCCCTTCATCAACCAAATGATTTGAATCAATTGTATCCGTAAACAAAATTATCTCATTTGGCCGATTTATATCAAACGATATACCATAACCACCCTCAAAGCTTCCGCCTGTTCCATCAGCACGCACTCCGACACCATAGGTCTGAGCTTCTCGCACCGCAAGAGCAATCTCATAAGCAAGGTTAGTGACAAGAATAGTGCTGTTGAGTTTTCCTTGATTGAACAAAGAGATAGATGTGACGACAGAAAATATCGCAATAACGACAATGAGTTCAATGAGTGTAAATCCTCGTGACATATGTGAGATAAATCTCTTCATGGATATTTAAAAAAATAAAGTAGTACTGAATATAGTATACCTAAAAAAGAACACACTGAGGAGGCCTATAATAAGAAAAGGTGCGAATGGCACTTCACTCTTTATGGTTAGGTATGGCAATTTAGAACGAAAGGATGCTGAAACCTCCTTTCGCAATCCCTTCACCATTTTAATAGCAAGTAGTAACAAGATTGAAATAGCAGCGCCGATCCAGAAACTCACCACAATTGCTGTAATTCCCGCGGTCAGTCCCAAGAACCAACCTATTCCCAGCGCAAGCTTTGCATCACCCAGCCCCATCCATCGACCTCCAGAGACGAGCCACAAGATATAGAACGGAAAAGCAAGGATAGCACCAGCGAGCATATCCCATGCTTGCGGTTGTAATAAGATGATTCCACCACCACTATCGATACCAACAAAGAGGTGGAGTACTGCAACAAGGGCAAAGCTGTAAGCAAAAGCATCCGGAATAATCTTATGCTTTATGTCATATACAATAATAAGCACGAGAAAAGACATGACAATTAGGTGATATATCAATTCATACAGAAACATTGTCGGTGCCAACAAAAAGAGATGCGCATCGATAAGATAAGATGCGACAAAGAGAATTCCAGTAAGCAATTCTACGGCAGGATATTGCATGGAAATCTTACTGCGACAACTTCTGCACTTACCACCAAGGAATAGATATGAAAATACTGGTACCAAGTCTATCCATGTCAGTGTTCGTCGACACGAAAAGCACTGCGATCGTCCACCAATACCCTTTCCAGTGTTATAACGATAGAGAACAACGTTGAGAAAACTTCCAATGATCGTTCCGAGAATAAATATGGCCACCACAAAGAAAACATTCATATCCCTATTATACATGCACCTTCTTTCTCACCAAAACAAAAACCGGCCACGTGGCCGGTTTTTGGAATCTACCAAATCTAACTAAATTGATACTTAGTTACAAACAGCAGCTGTCTGTGATCCCTGCTTTGAGTTACCCGCGCTGTCAACACACCATGTCTGACCGTTTGTTGTTGAAGCTGTAACCGCCCAAGCTGTACCTGTTGACTGACAGTGTGCCTTTGTTGCACCACCGAAAGCCTTTGTCTCAAGATCGCTAACAAGACTCCAAAGACCACCAGTTGTGGTAGTAGAGAACATGTTCCCAGTAGTAGATGAGGATGTAGGGCAGGCACCAGCAGCAACTACAGGACCGTAACTATTAGCACCGCTTGAACTGTAATACAACTCAGCCTGAGCTCGCATGTTTGCGAGTTCACTCTGAATAGCAGCGTCAGTTCCCTTTGATCGGGCTGATGTGAGAGAAGCCAAGACAACAGAAGACAGGATACCGATGATGGCGATAACCACCAAGAGTTCAATGAGGGTGAAACCTCGTGAAGATTTTTTCATTTAATAATAAAAACTAATTAATTAATTACTTTCTAACTTACTAATCCTTGGTCTTCGACAGACCAAAAACGTAGCCTCATTATACTAGATTTATCCAAAACCCACGTATAGCTTGTGGATAACAATTAATCGTTAGTATTCGATTAAATACTTGAGGAGATGTTGTAGATAGGAATAAGGACAGAAGCAAGGAGGAAACCAACGCCAAGACCGAGGAGTACGATCATTAACGGTTCGATAAGATCAACAAGAGTATCCACCGCATTCACCACCTCTCGCTGATAGAACTTAGCAAGTGTCTTCAAGATACTACCGAGCTCTCCTGTTTCTTCACCAATCTTCATCATTTGCACCATAATACTCGGAATTTCCGAGTGTCGAGAAGAAGCATCTGAAAGAGATAGCCCGCCCTTCACCTGTTCAGTAATATCCTTGAGAACATCTTCATAAATATTATTATCAACCACCGCTGCGGTAAGTTCCAGTGCCTTTATCATTGGAATACCTGAGCTCAGCTGTGTATCGAGGTTATCGGATATACGAGATAAATATAATTTCCTGTACAGATTGCCAAAATAAGGGGTGGTTATCTTAGCGTGAGCTAAAGAATTCTTACCCGCCTCCGTTTGCGCAAAACGAATAAATACAATAATACCAATGATCAATAAGATGAGAATAAGAGGGCCGAAATCTACCAATATGTTACTAGTAGCAATAACGACCTTGGTATAAATAGGAACCTCTTGTCCGGAACTTGTAATAATAGTACTGATTTTTGGAATAACCACCGTTAACATGAGGGCCATCACAGCAATAAAAGTACTGATAACGAAAGCTGGATAGATAAGGGCATTTTTTACCTTTGAAGTTACTTCGTAGTTTCGATCGAGGTAGTCCGCAAGAAAGGTAAAGGTTTCATCAAGCTTACCTGATTCCTCACCAGCCTTAACCATGTTCACATAGAAAGAACTGAATACCTTTGGATGTTTAGCGAGAGACCCTGAAATAGTATTTCCTCCTTGAATATCATCCGCCACTTCTGTTAAATGTTTACCCAGGGTGTGATTTTCAGTTTCAGAGGCAAGCAGTTTGAAGATACGGAGCGCTGACACCTGCGCAGTGAAAAGCGTCGACATCTGCCGTGAAAGAATAACAACGTCTTTGTTCGAGACGCGGTCAAAAAAAGCGATGTTTCGACTAAGTATGCCGCCTTTAGACTCTGCTTCATGGATAGAGGAGATGACTAAACCTCTTCGTTGGAGTGAATTAATAGCTACATCGACATTTACCGCGTCGATCGACCCCTCACTCTCCTGTCCTTTTTCATTAATTACTTTGTAAAGAAATAACATAGTTCAATTTTTATAACAAACGTTCAAGAATAGCTGGGTTAAGCGAGTGCTGGTAGGCATTTTCAATAGTGATTTCACCTCGTCGTACAAGATCGGCAAGGCATCGATTGAAGTCGATCATCCCCTCTTGTTGACCGGTCTCAATTACTGTATTTATCTCATGAGTTCTTTTTTCTCGAATAAGATTAGCAACAGCACTGTTTGAAATAAGCAATTCATACGCAGGGATGAGTCCGCCAGAAATACGAGGAATGAGTCTTTGTGAGAAAATACCAGTGAGTGACGATGAAAGCTGTATACGGATCTGGTCCTGTTGAGCAGCAGGAAATGAGTCAATAATACGATCAATAGTCTGCGCGGCATTATTCGTATGCAGTGTTGAAAGCACTAAGTGACCAGTTTCAGCGGCTGTTACTGCAGCAGCCATTGTTTCGTGCCCTCGCATTTCACCCAACAAAATAACATTTACGTCCTCTCGAAAAACTGAAAGTAGTCCGGATTCAAATGTTTCAGTATCGATACGTACCTCTCTTTGGTCAATGATCGATTTCTTCTGTTCGAACACATATTCAATAGGATCTTCAATAGTTATGATATGTTCAGTGCGTTCGTTATTAATAAGCTCAATCATTGAAGCTAGTGTTGTTGTTTTTCCCTGTCCAACGGGTCCTACCACCAAAAAGAATCCCTGAGATTTTCGAGTAAAGTTTTCAAGAAATGGAGGTAAATTTAGCTCAGAAAATGTTTTGATCTTTTTTGGGATGAGTCGCAATGCTGCGCCCATATGTCCCCTCTGAAAGAAGGCGTTTCCTCGGAAACGTGCAACGTCCTTGTACTGATATGAAAAGTCGAGCTCCTTTGTCTTGAGGAATCGATCGTAATTTTCCTTACCAGCAAGGGTCAAGATAAGACCAGCAAGATCATCATGAGTGAGAACAGGTTTCTTCCCCAACGGCAACAGTTCGCTATTACTTCGAAGTGTCGGATGTCGGCCTTCAGAAAGATGAAGGTCAGAAGCTCCTTGTGTCACCACTGTATTTAGTAAATCCTCGAGTTCAGTATCGTAGTTCATATATAAATGTAATTATGCTTTAGATTTTGTATTACTGCTAAGCATACGGAGGACTTCCGTAACCACTTCAGAGGGAATAGTTGTTGCCTTAACGATATACCCATTGATACCAAGCCTCTTTGCTTTTTCAATATCGCTCGATTGACCTTGGTTGCTAAGGATTAGTACCACCGCATTTTTAGCCAAGCCCTCCTGACGCATCTTTTCCAAAACCTCAAGGCCATCCATGATCGGCATAACAATATCAAGAACGATCGCGTCAGGTAAAAATCCGCTTTGAAGCTTTGCTACAGCTTCCGCCCCATCTCCCGCTGTTGTCACATCAAATTTCTCCTTCTGAAATTTGATGGAATACATATTCAGAAGAAACTTATCATCATCAACAATTAATATTTTATAAGGATGGTCTCCGTTCATGATTTTATTGTAACACAGAGCGTTCTTTCAAACGCTATACTTTATTCACTTCTTCGAATGGAATAATCTTGTTCAAAGCCTGGATAATGGCGTCCTCTTTCATTGTAAACATTCCCTTTTTTCTAAGAACTTTTCCAAGATTTACAGTAGTTGGATCAGTAAGAATCGCCTGCTCCAATTCCTTATCCATTTCAAACACCTCCAAAACCGCACGTCGTCCTTTGGTACCACGTGGGAACTCTGCTGTAGGATTAATTCGATAAATCTCCTTTATCTCAGGTATGTCCTTCTTGAATTCCTCCGGGAGGTCCGCAAACTGATTATCAATCATTATCTTAATACTTCCCTCGACTGGAATCGTAGTAACAGCTTCAGGAGCTGCCTTACCGAGAAGTCGCTGGGCCATACCGAGAATGAGAGTCGGTGCAATAAGGTAGGGATCAACACCCATATCGATAAGACGAGGAACGATACCGACGGAGTCATTGGTGTGAATAGTCGAAAGCACAAGGTGACCAGTAAGAGCTGCTTGAATGGCAAGCTGTGCCGTTTCCTTGTCTCGAATTTCTCCTACCATGATAACGTCAGGATCTTGTCGAAGGGTGGTACGGAGACCAGTAGCAAACGAGTAACCAATTTCAGGATGTACCTGTGACTGACTCATACCATCAATATTGTATTCCACCGGATCCTCAAGAGAGAGAACGTTAAGTTCTTCCATATCAAGCTCATTAAGCATGGAGTAGAGGGTTGTTGTTTTACCAGACCCTGTCGGACCAGAGATGAGAATCAATCCATAAGGTTTATTAATCGCTTTCTTGATCATCGCTAAGTTCTTCTGCGAGAAGCCTATCAAATCAAGCTTTTCCACACCCTTTTGTTGGTCGAGAATTCGCATCACCACCTTCTCTCCATAGTAGGCAGGGAAAGTAGAAACTCGGAAGTCTATCTTTCGATCATCGATACGGGCAGAAAAACGACCGTCTTGAGGCTTTCGCTTTTCATCAAGCTTCATATTACAAAGGATTTTAATACGCGCGACCACAGCATCATGCACTTTTGCCGGAAGAATAAGACTGGTGGAAAGGATACCGTCCATTCGAAATCGTACTCGTATCTTTTCACGCATAGCTTCAATATGAACGTCAGATGCCCCTCCTTCAATAGCATAGCGAAGAATAGTGGCTACAATCTTGGTAACTGGCGCATCCTCAATGATATTTGCCGTACCACTTTTCTGAGGCACCAACTCCTCGTCTTTCGACAATTCCACATCAGCAATACCAGTCATTTCATCCTCAAGTACTCCAAGTGCCTTCGTTACTTCCCCAGTAAGACCTTTATAAGTACTGAGGACGCTCTGAAAGTCCTCTTCCGAAATAATAAAGACCCTGAAAGGCATTCCCATTTTCTCGGAAATAAAATTAAGAGCATCTCGTGCCTCGATATTGTCAGGATCAACCACTCCAACTTCAAGAACTCCGTCGACTACTTCCAGTGGCACAATCTTATAATGAGTAGCTGATTCTTCAGGAATATATTTAAGAATTTCAAAAGGTACCTGCTTGTCTCCAAGAGATTTTGTCGGGATATGCAAGTACTCACCCTTAGCCTTGATGATAATTTGCGGTGAAATACCTTTATCACGAAGTATATCTTCTATCGGGCGATGAGAACTTTCCGCCTCCTGCATGATGAAACCGACATCATCGCGGGTAATCGTATTTTGTTTTGCAAGTATGTCTAGAAAACTCATGCTACATCAGTTATTACCGACGAGTTGCACCGCCTGTTGTCTTTGCTGGGGTTTTCACAGAAGTAGTGCCTTCAGAGGTATTGACGAAGGAAGCACCTGACTCAGTTACAAAATTACCAGACCCAGAACCACCCTCAAGTGGCGCAAAAGGATTATCCCTTCCCACTTCCTGTGGTGTAAGCTCTCGACTGAAATCCTGCAAATATGCATAAGCAGGATCCTTGAACAGATCGAGATTGAAATGAATATTTTGTATTGCCAAAAGCTGGGACACAAATTGTGCACCAGGACTGTTTGGATCAGAAGCCGTACCAGTATTACCTGTCGTATTCTGTCGAGTAAGTGTACCGTCCGGCGAAGAACTCTTTGGAACAAAAGCAGCGTAGCCAATAAACAAAAGGACTATGATTATGATCCCGATGATGGTTTTTTTATGCGATGAGATTATTGAAAGCATGGGTATTATTTTAACCAATAAGTTTGAATCGTAACGTTGAAGTCATACTTGTTCTCATTCGAAGAATTGAATGACAGAGCTGTTACATCAACAATACGGAGGCTGTTCTCAAGATCCTTAAGGAACACCTGGAAATTTTCATATGAATTGGTAACCATAAACGAAAGAGAGATCGTACCGTACCGATTGGCATCTGGGCCAACTGCCCCACCCTTATCAACCGACCCTTGATTAGTTCGAGTACTCTTAATAGTCATGCCATATTTAGCAGCAATGTTATTAATATCGATAATGAGACGAACGTTTTCAACCCCGTCTGGAAGCATTTTCTGGAGGCGGTCAATATCAACCTGAGATATTTGATTACGCTCATTAGTCAATGACTCTCGGACTGCACGTAACTGTGTCGCTTTTTTGTTAGCCTCCGCGATAGTATTGAGCTCTACCTGCTTCGCCTTAATCTCCTGATACAAAGGGTTGGTGTAGCCAATAAAGATACCTACGGCTACGATTATGAATAGTATGGGAAATATAAATTTCATATTATTGTTGCGGAGAATTAGCTTCATCGTCGGTATCTACAACAGCACCGGCTGCTGCAGCTTCTTCCTTTCGGAGTCTGTAGAAAGAAACAAGAATAGGATCGATTGATGCCGAGAATGAGAAACTGGCGTTCCCTTGTGCATCAAGAGCTACGTCAGTAAGAATAGGACTACGAAAAACATTTCGAAGTGACGGGTCAGTAAATGCCTTTGCCTGAAGAGCTACTGTTTCGTAGCTACTGGCAGGACCCCGTCCAGCAAGACCAAGCATGGAAATAGATATTTTTTCACCTCCGCCGTAAGCATAGCTGAAGTTCTTATACACAACATTTCGCAAAGTAGCTCGCTCAAGAGCACCGAAGAAATTAGAGAAGGCAATATGCTGGCGCAAAAGGTTCTGAGCGGCATTGATGCGATCGTTAAGACGGGTAAGCTGCTGAATAGTAGTTGAATCAAAGGCGTTTTCGTTCAACCGAAGCTGAGCGTTACCCTTCGAGATATTGTTTTCTACCAATTGATCATAGAGAAAGGCGGCACCAGCAATAGCAACACTTACCATAAAGAGGATAAAGGAGACGAGGAAGAAAAAATTTCCACCTGAACTGTGAACACGGGTTTCAGTAACCGGTTGTTTTGGGATAAAAGATGTTTGGAATTTTGTCTCCATGTACGTAAGAAGTTTTCAATGATTAGTATATCACCTTGCGTCGCTTAACTTCAACAAAGTTTTCAACTTTTTGTGTATATCTCAATTATGGAAGTTCCTGAAGTTTTCGCAATGCGATACCAATAGCAACAGCAAACTCTAAGCCAGTAGCTTTGAGTACGTCGTCAAGAAAAGCCGGAGACTCCACCTTAAGAAAAGGCTCACCAATCGCTACTTCTGTCTGAAAGTTTGCTCGGGCAAGCTCGAACACTCCCTTCATAGCAACCCCGCCACCAGTGAGCACGACCTTACTAATTGCCTTATTATATCGCTTTTGATAATTGAGGATTACACTATTTGCTTCTGAGAAAATAAAGTCGAGGGTAAGTGAGATTATATCGTACACAGCTTTTTCATCAGCGGTAACACCTGTGCCTAAAGTTCGTTTAATATGTTCTGCCTGCTCAAACGTTAGATTGAGACCTTTTGAAATACTGACTGTTATATCCTGTGAACCGCGGTTAATAATATGAGAATATTTTACCACTCCCCGCTCGAGAATATATATCTTCGTTGCAGAGGCACCAAGATCAAAAATCATGATAGGGGTTGTCTCTCCTGCAAGGAGTGAACGTGTAGCGCTAAACATTTCAATCTCAAAGAAACCAGCATCAAGAGCGGCTTGTTTAACAATCGCGTTGTAATTACTAAGTACTTCGTTATGGATAGAAACAACCAGTACATCAGTCTTTTTAATCTCATTTGAAGGAGTGGTTGTCGTCAATTCGTCTGTTTCGCTTTCAACATATCCAAGACCGCTGTCAGTCTCACTTGGCACCACCCACCAATCGAGAGTTACTTCATTAATAGGTACGGGAATATATTTTCGTGCCTCAATGGGAATCATTTCCTGAAGCTGTTTTTCATTAGCTCCAGCTGGAAGCTGGATGAGAGATATGAGGCTTGATCGAAACGGGATAGATACCCCGCTCACCAAACTAGTAACATTGGCCTCACGGAGAACATCTTTTATAGCTTCAGCTATTTTTTCAGGTGGAAGATTGGTTACCTGACCTACTGTAAGACCACCGTAGGGACCTAAAGAAAGCTCCCCATAAGTTTCAAGGACGGCTCGACCTTTTTTCTTTCTGAGCTGCACCACCTTAACAGAAGAAGACCCAATATCAATACCAACGACACTGTCGCTTGTTTTCTTTAGAAAATTTTGAAGAAAATTTGGCATGACCTGATTTAGGCTGTATTCAATCTTTAGTATATAACATCACACTGTCTAATGAAAATGGAAAACTGGAAAAGTAGGGATAAGATCGGGAAATCTTACTACCTTCTATCTTTTGCCAATAACTATTTGAAACTTTTGATAGAACTGCTCTATCCGAGCAAAAGAAAACATCAACGGCGCCCTCCCATTGCTCAACATCATATATACGAACATGTTCGCTCTACCGCGGCCGAATTACCAAAAACTACTCTTACCAGAGTGAGCGGATGGTATTGCGGACAATATAAATACGAGCCATTAAAAGGACTTGTTTGGGCAGTAAAATATGATAACAACAGTGAAGCAGTTTCTCTTTGCGCACATTTACTAGCAGATGAGCTGGTTGCAAGACTAACTGATTGTATAAGTCCAATGGAAGGCAAATTAATGTTAACAGCGGTTCCTTCCACAGCGTACTCCCTTCGTGAACGTGCCGTTGATCATATGCAAGAAATAGCAATTGCATTAAAACCGTTATTAATTAATTTTATCCTACCCAACTCCTCTCCAGATCTTTTGTCCATCTCCCCCGAAGCGGCGCAATCATTACTTCAACAAAGTAAAACTTCAAACCGAGCCGCGCGGATTATACATGCCCGCGGTAAATTTGAAGTAAAAAAACATATTAATGAAAAGGGAGTAATTCTAATTGATGATGTAGTAACCACTGGCGCAACAATGAGAGATTGTGCTCGGGCCCTTCAGACGGCAGGTGCAACACACATATACTGTGTATCCCTCACACATTAACCCTTTATTTATCTATTCGCATGCCGCTAGAAAATATGATAAGGTAATGCCCAATGGAGAGTTGGCTGAGTGGTCGAAAGCGCCTCACTGCTAACGAGGTAGGGGTGTTAAAACCTCTCGAGGGTTCAAATCCCTCACTCTCCGCATTAAGAACTCAGTATCGACATGGCCCGAGTAGCTAGAATTGATATGAAAAAGCATAAATGGGAAAAAGCATGGGAAGATAAAAAATTCAGTATAGAAACTCTTGTACCCAGTGTGCTTGTTTCAAAATATCAAAATAAACTGCTCACCGATGATTATATCCTCGACGTAGGATGCGGCAATGGTCGAAATTCCATATATCTCGCAAAACGAGGGGTAAATGTAGATTGTTTTGACGTTATCGATTTGCAATGGGAGGAAAATCTACCCGATGATTTAAGGAAAAGAATACATTTCAGAAAAACAAACCTCCTGGAATACCCTTACAAAACGTCACAATATCAAGCCGTCATAGTGGCGCGAGTGATCCAGTATCTCAATCTTCAAGAGCTAGATTTTCTAATCGACAAAATCAGAAGTGCTTTGAAGCCAAGAGGTTTTTTGCTCTTAAGTTACAATACAAAAGGAGGAATTTTTAACAGAGAGGAAATTGATGTGCCCACTTATTCCTACACAATTGAGTACATAGAAACTCTTCTTAAGAAAGTGTTTAGAAATGTAAAGGTTTCTGAAGGGAGTAAGAAAAGCCGACATGTCAATTATACCGATGATATTCTCACTTTTGATATTTTTGCCTCTGACCCACATATCTCATTTGAATCCCCGAAATGGTGCTAAAATAGACGGACACCGAAAGGATTCCGATTATGATAAAAAAACGAATTTTTATAACCGGAATGCCGACAGCGGGAAAATCTTATCTCGCAAAAAAACTTGCAGAAGCGGTAGGTGGAATTTGTGTTTCGATCGATGACTTTAGAGAAGACTTGACCGAGGATGAAAGATACAGAAAGTGGGTTAACTTTTACTTAGACCAAGATGAATACACTTACTACACCACAACCAGCCACGACAAAAGGTGGGAGGATCTCACAAAGCAGTCAGAAGAATTTTGGCCAGGAGTATTAAAAAAGATTCACCAGTATGACGATGAGAGTAAGCCTGTGATCTTTGAGGGAGTAAATATCATGCCTCATCTTGCTCATAGAGATTTAAAAATGGAAGGGATTACCATTATAGGAAAATCTTTTAAAGAAACCCTAGAAAGAAACAAAAAAGAGCCTCGATGGGGCAAAACCGAAGAGCTACAAAAATTAGAAGCGGATGCGTTTTTTAACGGAGAAAGACCTCGCTACAAAGAAGAATCCGAAAAATATGGGTATGCAGTGTTTGAAACTGCCGACAAGGCTTGGGATACTGCCTTAGCACTACTATCCTAGAATTACACTTCTAGACCAAAGACTTCTTCATTATCATGTACAAAACCACTCAAATAATAGCCGAAGTAAAAACTCAGTCTCCTTTTGGTTTCAAATCCAATAAAAGCTGGGATGAGATTTTTGCGGTTGCAAATGAAATCGGCGATATCATCTCCATTCATACCGACCCTCGCTGGGGTGGGTCGTTTGATTTAATTAGAAAGGCAAAAACAATGACTACTAAACCAATTTTGGCTAAGGGTATTCATGCTACAGATATGGAAATCCAGGAAGCTCTCGACGCCGGAGCTGATTATATACTTGTAGTTGGACGCATTCCCAATATTCATCCAGAAAAATGTTTAATTGAGCCAATGACTCTCGAAGAACTTCAAACTATTCCAGAAAACCTAAAGGTTGTTTGGAATAGTAGAGACTTATCAGACGGCTCAATCAAAAAAGAAACTTTTGCAGAAGCTCGTAAAATATTCAAGGGGTGGCTATGTCAGGCAAGTAATATAAAGATGACTGCCGACATACACAAAGAAGCAGACGCTGTACTCGTTGGCACGCATCTGCTCACCTTCGCGGAATCTCTAAAAGATTAGATTCTCTTTATATTACTGGTGCTGATAATTCCTCCGATATCATATTTCTGCCACGTCTCTATATTGATCTCTTCAATCGGCGCGAGTGTTCCATCAATCTGAATTTTTAATCCCGTCTGAAGTGATAGTAGGACATTACGAGCTGCCTCTCCCTGAGCGTCAATTGCGTAATAGATATTGTTGTCTGTTTTTATTCCAAGAGTACACTCCATAGTTTGAGGTCCTGTCTTATCCTTATGAGGAAGACAAACATATTCACCCTGTAGGCTAACTTGTTGTGGAACATCCGGAGAGTTGGTTGGATTAGAATTTCCAATAGAATTAAAAGAATAGTATGCCAAACCGAAAATAACGAATAATGCTATTATAATCGCCAATGCTGTTTTTTGATTCATAGCCACATTATAGCAGTATTCATGTTTTTTTGATTAAGATGATAATCAAACCCTCAATCAAGCAATTTCAAAAAGTCATATGGGGATATCACGCCGAACATCGCCGCTCTCTCCCTTGGCGACGCACCCGTGACCCATATAAAATTCTTGTTTCCGAGATGATGTTGCAACAGACACAAGTCGGCCGCGTACTAGAGAAATATAGAAGTTTCTTGAAGAAATTTCCATCAATCAAAATACTAGCCACAGCCCCCTTGCAAGAAGTACTCCTTGAGTGGCAAGGATTGGGATACAATCGACGCGCGTTATATTTAAAAAAGACAGCAAAAACAGTAGCAAATGATCACAATGGAAAGTTTCCTCAAACACAGGAAGAATTGTTAAAGTTACCAGGAATTGGACAGTCGACAGCTGGGGCACTGCTAGCTTTTGCATATAACCTACCAGCGATCTTCGTCGAAACTAATATCCGTTCAGTTTTTCTCCATTTTTTCTTCAAAGATATTTCATCAGTACCTGATACTATGATCCGCGAGCTGGTCGAAAAAACATTCGACTATTCAAATCCACGTGAGTGGTATTACGCCCTCTATGATTATGGAACCATGTTGAAAAAATCTGTCGATGCTAATACTCGATCAGTTCATCGCAAAAGTAAACACTATAAAAAACAATCAAAATTCATCGGTTCAAACAGAGAATTGCGTTCACGCATAATCAAACATATATTGTCCTCTTCAAAAGCCCAATCTACAGAGCAGATTATTAAAAAAGTTTTAGGTGACTCTGAGGCAATAACTTCAAATCTTAAATCTATGAGAAAAGAAGGTTTACTTAAGCATGTTACCCAAGGGTGGAAAACTGCCTAAAAGACGGTTATAATAACAATTACCCATGCTCAGACAATCTTTGGCCAGTTTGGTACAGAAGATAGGGCTTTCTCTCTCATTCGTCTACGCGACCCTGATAGCCTTTTTCCGTCCGATTGAAGCTACTTCATATTACCCTCGTCTATCATATTGGAGCACCGACATCACCGCACTTGTCGGAATTGGAGGATTCTTAAGTCTCGTTATGGCAGTTTGGATCATCTCCAACCGAAAGAAATTTCTTGCAAATCTCATTGCCACCGCCCTTCTTAGTTTGGCAATACTGATCAATATCACTAAACTTCATTTCATACTTTCTGTTACCCCTGTATTAGCCCTTGCCCTTTCACTTACCATTCGCTATTACCCTCGAGTTCGAGTCATTGGTCCTAACCCTCCTATTTCACCAATTGCATAATGTTATTCTCGACACCTCTCTCTGACCTTTTTCGTCTTACTCCGCAGCAAGGATCTGCACTGCAAAAGATCGGCCTTCAAACTGTCGGGGAGCTACTGTATCATTTTCCCTTACGCTACGGCGAATCAGCCTCAGGAAAATTTATCCGCGATCTTACAAGCGGCGAACAGGCGACAATATTTGGAAAAGTCACTTCCCTTAAAACAAGCAAATCTTTTCGTGGTCGAATGCCTATGGCCGAAGGTTTCATTGAAGACGACACTTCTCGCGTCAAAGTCATATGGCTTCATCAACCATATATTGCAAAACTGATTCAGCCAGACAGCTTGGTAAAAGTGTCGGGTAAGGTTACCGACAGAAATGGTGTTCTTGCATTTCTCAATCCCGAAATCGAATCCATAGGTGTTCTTCCTGTAAATATAGGAAAATCACTTTTTGGTGAAGGAGCGCCAACGGTAGGCGTTCCTGTTTACTCAGAAACAAAAGGCATCACGTCACGCTGGTTCTTCCACGCTCTCCAGCGCATATTCAAAACAAAAGAATTTCAAGACATGGTTAGCAACGAGGCTACTGACACAGACCCAATCCCCTCCGCCATTCGCGAACGATATAAACTACCCAATCTTGCTACTGCGCTCGTGTGGATGCATGCACCACAAAAAGATTCTGACGCTGAAGTGGCGCGAAAGCGTTTTGCATTCGAAGAAGTATTTTTCATTCAATTGAAAAATCAGCAAACGCGCGCGCTTCAGGCAAAAGAGAAATCATTCATCATCGACAAACCGGCAGCGAGCGTCGGTGTTAGCAATTTCATTGAACGTCTCGGCTTTCCCTTGACCGAAGCACAACAAAAATCAGTTGAGGATATCTTGGCAGACTTCGCCAAAGGTCAACCCATGTCTCGCCTACTTGAAGGTGATGTAGGCTCTGGAAAGACAGCTGTTGCAGCGGTCACTTCATATGCTGCCGTAACGACACGGCCAAAAGGCCGGGTTGCCGGCACCCTTCAAGTAGGCTACATGGCTCCAACCGAAATTCTTGCTCGACAACATTTCGAATCGTTCATAAAACTTTTTCGACACATGCCCATTTCCATCGGCCTCATTACTGGAAATGGTTGCAGAAAGTTTCCATCTAAGATAAACCCAAACGGATGGACTGACATTTCTCGTTCTCAATTTCTAAAATGGGTAGCGAATGGTGAGATTGCTGTTGTCATCGGCACGCACGCCCTCATTCAAAAATCAGTTAAGTTCAAAGACCTCGCATACGTCATCATCGATGAACAACATCGCTTTGGAACCGCACAACGTCAAAAACTTGCGCGCAAACACGATGTCACACCCCATCTTCTTTCAATGACAGCCACACCAATTCCCCGCACTCTCGCTCTCACTTTATATGGAGACCTCGATCTTTCCATCCTCGACCAGATGCCGGCCGGCCGAAAGAAAGTACTTACAGAAATAGCTGGTACGATTGGCCAGCGAGAAAAAGCTTATGACCGCATGCGCCTTGAGCTTGCAGCTGGCCGCCAATGCTACGTCATATGTCCCCGTATAGACGAACCCGATCCCGACAAAGAACAAAGCATACTGGCTAAATCTGTAAAAGAAGAAGCCAAGCGTCTTAAAAAAGATGTATTTAAGGATTCTCGAATAGATATTTTGCACAGCAAAATGAAGCCTGCAGAAAAAGAAGCAACCATGGAACGCTTCGCCAAGCACGAAATTGATATTCTCGTTGCAACGTCCGTGGTCGAGGTGGGGGTAAATGTTCCAAACGCAAACGTTATCCTCATTGAAGGGGGTGAGCGATTCGGTCTCTCGCAGCTCCATCAGCTACGGGGCCGCGTCATCAGAGGAACTCATCAACCATATTGTTTCGTAGCAACAGAAAGCAAAAGTGACAAGACAGTCGAAAGACTCAAAGCTTTAGTTACAGCAAAAAATGGATTTGAGCTCTCCGAACTTGATCTCCAGATGCGAGGAGCTGGCGAACTATATGTCGGAAAACAGTGGGGCATTTCTGATGTTGCCATGGAGGCTATAAAGAATCTGAAAATGGTAGAAGCTGCGCGCAAAGAGGCACAAACACTTATCGCTAACGATCCAACACTATTGAAACCTGAAAATAGCCTCCTGGCTCACATCCTAAAAACGCGAGAAGAAAATCATTTTGAGTAAAAATCCAAACAAACTATATTTCCCAAAAGCCCGAACCTACTCTCCCTCTCCGCCCAGAAGATTTAATTATAAATCTTTCCGCCCTTAAACAAATCCTTAAAATTATTTAAACTAACTTTCACCAAATTAGCCTTTCCAATTTCCGTAATGATCGGCCATTCAAGATTTTCACCACTTACCTTCTTATCCTTCATGACAGCGTTCCAATCTGGAATATATTTCTTTTCGTTAGAAATACCAAGTTTTTCTAGAAGCACCTTAAGAGAAGAGGTTAGGCCGATTTTACTCAAACCAGCACGCTCACTCATTTCAAACTCTTCCATCATGCCAATAATAACTGCTCGCCCATGGCTCAATTTGTACTTTAACTCTATGGAATGACTAACCGTATGTCCTAAATTTAGCAATTGTCTAACCCCCTTATCCTTAAAATCCTTCAATACACAATAACGTTTTACTTCAATAGCCTTTCGAATTATGGTTAACAATTTTTTGCTCTGTGCCAGTGTTGCAGTAGTTTCTTTTTGTAATGATAACAAAATAGATGGATCAGCGAGATAACCAGCTTTAATTATTTCTCCCAAGCCACTAACAATCTCTTCTTCAGATAATGTCTGAATGAAACGAGGATCAATAACCGTTGCCACTGATTCGTGGAACGTACCGATTTGATTTTTATATGAACCAAAATTAATACCAGTCTTTCCACCATGAGCACTATCAACTTGAGCTAGCAAAGTGGTTGGTATGTTTATATACGGTATACCACGAAGATATATCGAGCTGGCAAAACCAACAGCATCTCCTATACTTCCCCCGCCGATAGCAATAATCAGACTTTTTCTATCCAACCCAAGCTTTAAAAACTTAGTTAATAATTTCTCAATAGATTTCCAACTTTTAAGATCCTCACCGTCGTTGACGGCAATCACTTTAATTGCTTTCGAAAGAACCGCTACCTCTTTTACAATACCTGACTGGATATTTTGTATATTATTCGAAACAACAACAACCACTTTTGAGGGTTTTATCTTAAGAAGCTCTTTTTTGATTGATTTTACAGTGTATAAAACATTCATTTTCCTATGATACGCCTTGAATTGATAAACTCAAATATTTACTATACTATTGGCCCTACGCGCGTGTAGCTCAGCTGGTTAGAGCATCAAGCTTATACCTTGGCGGTCCCTGGTTCGAGTCCAGGCACGCGCACCAGATTGTGAGACCTACCGAGGTGGGTAGAAATTGGCAAGTTGTTACCTAAAGACCTAAAACCAAGCTATGATTAAAGATATGAAAAATAAACAAAGCGGATTTATTATTCCCTTGATCTTGGCAATTGTGGCAATACTTGCGGTTGGTGGAGGGGTATATGTATATCAGGAAAATAAAGTAGCTGAAAATATAGAGATTGATAATACGGTAACAACTACTTCAAACGAAAGTCAGGTAAAAACAGAAGAAACTCCTGTGAAAAATAATACCGTCGGCCAAATACAAAAGTGTGCCTTGGTCGTTACCTCTCTTGCTGCTAATTCAAAAGTCTCCTTCCCTCTAACTGTAAAAGGAACGATTGATAATAGCGCAACAGGCTGTTCTTGGCAGATGTTTGAAGGACAGGCAGGTACAGCCCAACTATTCTTCAACTATGAAAATCAAGGATGGAAGCCTATTGGAACTTCGGTACCTGTAAGAGTCAGTGATTGGACAGCCAAAACAACTTCTTTTGAGCTTGTTCTTAATTTTAACAATGGAGGCATAGGGATTCCATCTGGTACTCCAATGAAGATTCTCTTTACTGCAGAAAATGCAGCGGCTATCGAGCCAAGTAAAACAGTAGAGGTTCCAATTATTTTAGATCTAAATACGAATACCAATCAGCAAGTTAGCACAAAATCCTACTCGGGATCATCCTACGGATTCTCTTATCCTTCTGACTGGGATATATGGGAAGCTAATTCAGTAATCGGACTCACGATAGCCTACCCTAAAAGCAAGGCGGATCAGGTAATTAATAAAACTATTTCTACTACGGATCGAATCAATATTTCGCTTGTTGAGAATAAATATATTGATTTGACTAGCGCTACGAAAGTTACACTTAATGGTGAGGTATGGTATACAAAAAATATTGGCATGACTGATGGCGGCACTCAAAATACAATAGAGTACTATAAAGTTTATAATTCAACTAAGTATGTCGTTATAGATTCAGGAATAAGCAATAAAACAACCATTGAATTGGTTGCCTCATCATGGAAACAGGGATAATTGATTAGACCGAGCGGGCTAGATTTACCAAACTGAAATTCTCTAAATAACCCTTACAACGCTTCATTATAAAAAGTTCGATTCCTAGCGGGGGCACCCTTTAGTGAGACAGACCGAGAGGCTTAGATTACACAAAATGTTGGTTTTAAGTTAAGATACTGACATGGAAAATTGGCAGCAATGGCGAGATGAAAAAGCGAAAGAATTGAAGAATATTCCTGACCATGTTGAACGAAAGACTAAATTTTCAGAAGTTCAGAATTCAAAAGAATATAAAGACGCTGAGCGCGAAAAGCAGGTTGTCGAATTTAAAGGATTCATGCTGCCAGAAGTCTATCCTGGTCTAGATGGAAACGCTGAAAGGTTTGCTGTCTTGTACGATGGAAAAGCTTTGTTAGATGAGATACGCAAACAAAGAGATGGTGATAGACGTTCCACCATTGCAGATAGTATTAGGGCCACTCGATTTACTGGAGGTAGATTACTCGATAATCCTTGGTTAGTTGAAAGACTTAAAGAGGGACAAAAAGAAATTGTTGAAAAAGTTTGCCCAGATTACCTTCTTACAGAAGATGGTGTTGCTCTAAATATTCTTACAGATGATAATGAAAAATTATCAACAGATTTAGAGGAGTACTTTAGATCAAGAGCCGTTGTATTGCACAACGACGATTTTCAGGAAAATCATATACCTAATCTTACCGAAGAATTAAAAGATATAATATTTTCTCATTTAAATTTACCTTATGTACCATATGGCAGAACTGATGATGGACTGCCTTCAGAAATCAGATCTAAAACTAATTGTATCGATATAGAATTTAAAGTCTATCCGGGTATAGTATCTCAAGTAAGGTTTGGTAATAGCATAGAAGGAATCCATAATACCTTTGATGGTCAGAGAAAGCTTAAATTTAACAAGCGACTGGCATTCAATAATCCACAAATAGTTCATGGATATGTAAGTGGTATCTCTCCAGATTTGGCAATGCAACTAGACCTACTTGTCTTTCTTAAGAAGAGAGGTCATGTGCCCAATTTACAAATGAGTAAAAATGCAGCTCCTTATTACGATTACCCTGAAAAAGAGCACAATTCTTTCGCGGTTTAAATTTGATCCCGACTGAGGTGCCTCAATTCGACATCCTAAGATCTTCCAAACAACCCTTGTGTGGTCTCACTTTACATAATCCGAGACCGAGCAAGGGCACCCTTTAGTGAGATAGACCGAGGTGGATTAAAGCTGGTAAGTTGCTACCCAAGTCCCTTTGATTAAGCTAATATTAAGCCATATGAAAAACAAACAGAGCGGCTTTATTATTCCTTTGATCTTATCGATTATAGCAATACTTGCAGTTGGTGGAGGAGTATATGTATATCAGGAAAACAAAAAAGTAGAAGTGCCAGTTCCAGTAGTAGATACGAATACACAAGCAACAGTTGAAACCCAACAAACCGCCACTCAGAATCCATCTGCGGTTACTCAACAAAACACGGTAAATACTTCTGTTTCAGTTTCAGCTACTCTTAAAACCTATACCAATTCAAAACACGGTTACTCAATACAGTATCCATCAGATGCAGTCGTTACTTCTGTTGATAGTGGTACTGATGCTTCATCTTGTGTCTCCATTAAAAAAGGTCTTGGTTTTATCCTCATCAATTCCGGAGCCAATGATCCTTGTGGATCTACTGGCGTGGGGATCGGAGCTATAAGAATACAGGAAGAAGTTCAAGTGGGAGATAAGAAATACACCTCGACAGGCTTTACGTCCAAGACAAATACGACAGACTACTTCTTCAGTTTTGATGTAGCACAGAATACAAGTATCTATTTTGGTATGAACTCATTAACTTCTAACGCCGAATATGTTAAAGCCCTAAGTGATATAAAAGTAATTATTTCCACTTTCAAATCAATTCCTATTGTAACCACTTCGACCACAGTCTCATCAGACGTATCATCTCCTAAACTTGTCCTTATCTATCCTGATACCGAAGACAACACAGACGATTTTAAAAGAGGTACGACTATCAATATTCAATGGAATACTGTCAATAAGACTGATTTTCCAATAGATATTCATTTGTTGAATGAGAGCGGCATATCAGTTCAGAAGATTGCTACTAATATAAGCAATACAGGAAGTTATAGCTGGTCAATCCCGACAACTCTAGCGGCCGGCAAATACAAAATAGAAGTCGATAGCTCTCCTATTAAGCAAGGTCCTGCTATTTATACGCAATCCGGATACTTTACTTTGAAATAAAGTCAGGCCGAGAGGGGTCAGAGTAGTTTAGAAATTTTCCTCTAAATATCCTTTTAGGGTTTCACCTTGCATTTTCCGAGACCGCGCAAGGGCACTATAAATCATTTCTCAAGAAGGTGAGGCTTTGTAGTGCATAATCTAAAAGATCTTGTCTTCTTACTCCTTTCCGACATATCCCATGTCCAAAACCATTTTTGTAAGTCAAACCTACTAGGGTTGAGTTCTTAATGATGGAATCTTGATCAAGAAAACACAGACTAAAATACCGCCACAAGAGGCGGTATTTTAGTAATTTAAATTTCCTTTTCTCTTTTCTTTTTAGGGACAATCCCGTTCGCTACCAATAACTTCTCAAATTCATCTCGCTCCAACGTCTCAGCATCTATCAAAGCCTTTGAGATACCGTCAAGCGCCCCTCGATGGTCCGTAATGATCTTAAGTGCCCGTTCATACGCTTCATTCATGATTTTTGATACCTCAGCATCTATCAAAGCACTAACTGACTCTGAATATTCCCTGTCACCAACACCCATACTTCCCATCAGGGTTCTTCCTCCACTTGATTCAAGGGCAATAGGGCCAATCTTGTCTGACATTCCATACTTAGTGACCATATCACGAGCCAAAGCGCTTGAAACCTGAAGATCATTTGATGAACCTGTAGTAAGATCGTTAAATATATTTTTTTCAACAACATAACCACCGAGTGAGACCGCGATATCATCAAGAAACTCATTTTTAGATTGTAGTTTTCTTTCTTCAAGAGGAAGTTTGAGTGTATATCCAGCAGCACGCCCTCGTGAGATGATAGACACTTTATGTACAGGATCCGCAAACGGAAGAAGTGAAGCAATAAGGGCATGACCAGCTTCATGATACGCAGTTACTTCTTTTTCTCGAATTGAAAGGATATGGCTTTGTCGCTCAGGACCAAGCATTACTTTTTCAATCGATCGAATCAAATCAAACTGAGAAATCTTGGTGCGATTTTCTCGAGCAGCTAAAATTGCAGCTTCGTTGGCCAATGAATACAGGTCAGCACCTGAAAAACCAGGAGTTCGCTCAGCAATGAGTGGAAGGTACACGTCTTCAGCAAAAGGCTTGCCCTTTGCGTGAACTTCAAGAATAGCTAGACGATCACTTCGATCAGGGAGATCGATGGTGACCCGTCGATCAAATCGGCCAGGCCGTAGAAGCGCCGGGTCGAGTACATCAGGACGATTTGTCGCTGCCATGACAATTACTTTTTCATTTGGTTCGAAGCCGTCCATTTCAACCAAAATTTGGTTGAGTGTTTGCTCACGTTCATCATTACCACCGCCTGTTCCCCCGCCTCGTACTCGTCCGACAGCATCGATTTCATCAATAAACATGATTGCCGGAGCAGCTGCCTTTGCTACAGCAAAGAGATCTCTCACACGAGACGCGCCCACACCAACAAACATTTCGACGAATTCAGAACCAGAGATTGAGAAGAATGAAACATTCGCCTCACCAGCAACAGCACGAGCAAGCAATGTCTTACCAGTACCTGGTTGACCCATGAGAAGAATCCCTTTTGGAATGCGAGCACCTATATCTAAAAACTTCTTTGGATTTTTAAGGAAATCCACTATCTCGGACAATTCCTGTTTTGCCTCCTTAGCGCCTGCTACGTCCTTGAAAGTAATACGAACCTTCTCATCTTCAGGTTTGGTCAAACGTGCCCGTGACTGTCCGAAGCTAAATGCTTGCATACCAGAGCCTCTCGCCTGCCTCGTAAGGAACCAGAGCATTCCACCGAACAAAAGAATTGGGAAAATGAACGGTAAAAGATTTCCAAGCCAATATCCAAATCCTTCGTCTGTTTTGTTTTCAATCTTCACTGTTGCCAACTGCTCCTTTGGAACGCCAAGGTTAGTTAAAGTTTCTGAAAGAGAACTCTGCGCTTCTTTCTTTGAAACTTTTTCTGTTTTGTCGATATAAGTAATAGCAAGATCTTCTCCGGACACAACAACAGATGTAACCTTTGCCGCAATAATATCTGAAGCCAGTTCGGAAACACTGATAGTTGCCGCTTTTGTGCTGCCGACTACTGAATAAGTATATAAAAGTATGATCGCGGCAAAGATAACAATGGTTCCAACCACGTTATTGAAAAATATATTTTTTGGTTCCTTAGGATTTTTCGGACCTTTTCGCGACATTGGTCGACCATTCCCTTCTTGTTCCGGCATTTTCTTCAAGTTCTTAAGTTGTTTTTGTTCAGGTGGTGGCGTTTTCATATGTGTTCGAGTATACAATATATGCACATTACTTGGCTACCATTAAGACATCCTTAAACTACTCATTGATGAATATTATCTAATATGGTTATATACTCAGAGGCTTCAGTTCTTCATAACGACGAACCGGCTCAAGCAATTTTCCCAAAGGCCTAATACGCCGAACTTTTTCATGCCATACATAGTTCCCCAAGCTTTCAATACAAAAGGTTTGGTTCGGATGGAAGGAACCAATATCCTTGGTGAAAGGAAGGTGATTGAAATCATAGCGATTCCTCAAACTAAACAATGTTTTTCAGCGCCCCTACCCTGGCACGTGGCAGGAGACTTCCTCGGAGTAAGGTTCGCAACATACTTTGAACCTGAAGACTTTATGCGACGTGATGGCCACTACCGACCGTACGTCAGCAAATTTCCAAAAGGTACGCGCTTTGCGCTCATGGCAGAAGTAATCGTCACCCTTGCCCTCGAAGACAGGCTAATTGCAGCAGAATTCTTACTGCTTAATGGAGGGTTACGGAGAGATCCCCGAAGACTCTTCGCCTTCTCACCCAGATCCTTCCGGTTCATCGGTGAATGAAACGCGCGCCGCCAAAGGATTCTTCCGAGCGGCGCGCTTTACATTTGTTATACTTTGTATACTTTTACATTTCACCCGTCATGACAACATTCGTACAAAACAAAAAAGCTCACTTCAACTACGATATCAAAAAAGCCTATGAGGCTGGAATCGAGCTTTTTGGTTTTGAGGTCAAATCAGTCAAAGCACACCAAGGTTCACTTGAAGGTGCATATGTATTAATCCGCGGTGGCGAGGCATATCTCACCGGTGCCACCATCCCTCCGTTCCAGATGAATAACACACCAAAGGGCTATGAACCTGGACGAAACCGACGATTACTTCTCAAAAAATCAGAAATTAAGGAATTGGCAGACATTGAAACCGGTAAGGGGTTGACAGTAGTGCCAATTTCCATGTACAACAATAAGGGCAAGGTTAAAATAGAAATAGGTATTGCCCGCGGAAAGAAACGTTTCGACAAGCGTCAGACGATCAAGAAGCGAGATTCTGACCGCGAGATCAGGAGGACTTTGAAAAATCAATAACACAACATGGGGATGATTGGCTTCGACATGTGAAATTTCTTTTATGTGCGCGACCGAGCTCCGGTAACTCGTAAATCTGCCGGAACCCTTAAGTGCTAACGCACGACAAGCTAAAGTCGCTTCACCGTATTTTGCGGTGAACGATTTTGCCTTCGCGACAGCCCGAGCGTAAGCTCCCTGCCTAGCGACATCACGCACGTTTATTTTTGGAGAACGTGCGCCGGTGGTATATATCCAAAATAGGTTAACGATCTGCTACGGTCGTCTACCGAAACCATAGTAGCTCGGGTTCGTTATGTTTTGATTGTCTTAAAGTAACGAACTTTAAATGACCTTGCCTCCGGGCAGGTCTAAAGACCCTCTACGCCGCGTAGATTCATCTAAGAGACTCACTTGCACCCGGGTTCGATTCCCGGCATCTCCACAATTAAAAAAATTGACAACCATTTTCATACCTGTAGGGTTATTAGCAAATCCAGTTATGTAGCCCTTTAGCAAGGCACTCACCAAAACCAAAAAACACAAACCATTCCTCGCTTAAGGAATATGCACCTTGAACACTATGAAAATTGTCGATTTCCGTCCCGAAGACTACACCGTCTTTGGTTGCAACCCGCATCGCGGTGTATCGCCAGCTGGGGTCATTCAAAGAATCCAGGGTGGCATCAGTGGAAACACCGAGGTCATCGGCAAGTATCCCGTCAGCGACAGAACCTCCGGCATCATCCATGCCATTTTTGTTGAGTTGTATGGAAAGCCCAGCTTCCCAAATTTGAAGGTCGAACTTGATAGCAGCATCTGCAACCCTGACTGGTTCCTGCCAGACGCTTGCGAAGTCGCTTCGTTCATCGCATTCAATGCGCGGGCGTTTCCGAACGACTTTCCTGCCCGTCTGATTTGCGGAATTGACCCTACCAATAGCGCGACGATGCTCGTCCTCGAAAGGACAGGCTGGGATTCGATGGCGAAGTATACTCTCACCGAGGTACCCTCATCATCGGCGACGGATGAGCACTTCATCATGCTCGCCTCCGAAACCTACGAGCCGTAATTACCACAACAACCCTCACCCTGAAGAGCTCTCCATCGAGACCTTCAACGGTGGGGCTTTTCTTTTACCTGCCATTCCCTACAATCGCCTCAGACGCTTCAAATATCCAAGGGTGTAGTTGGTTCCAAGTTTCGCTCACTATGTCCACAAAAACGTATTCTTAAACTCAGATGGGGTTATTCCAAAACCAAAAAACAACAAAGAAAAATACAAACCCCTACAAAAAGAATGGAAAGTTGTTATTTCAAAATACTAATATAAGAAAGAGCCCCGACGACACATGGTCGCCGAGGCTCGATTTCTGATGGGTTGCCGCTTAAGCAACCGATAATCTCTCGACGGGACTCCTTTGCAGGTAGCTATCGAGTGTAGTTCCAATTCGTGGCCGGTCTACTGTATTTCACTGCACGACTAAACTAATTAGGCCAACCTACTTCTCTTTAAGGAAGCTCCCAGTGAAGCTACGTTCTAATTATTCTGCCAAACAACATTTACCCCTGTCATTACATACGCAGGATTGAAAGAAAAGGTTTTTGGTGGATCAAAGTTGATTGATACATTCTGCGCAGCTATTCGTGCATCCAAAGCTTTTTCAAATTCCCCTCCCGTTCTATTTGTTCGAATTGCCTTATTGTGCGCAACAGCAATCTTTGAGAAGTTATTTTCATTGGCAAATGTTTCAAGTGACTTCATAATTCCTTCAAACAGGGCTCTTTCATCCACGGTGTATAGATATGTACTTGAGGGATTGAGTGACGCACACAATATATTTTCACCATTATGCTCTTCGGCATGCAAAAGTACGAGACCTGTACACATTAAGCTTTCTGGATCTTGAAAAACCATTTGGAAATAGTTTTCCATATCCCAGATATTATCCACCTTCCTATCCTTGCTAGGATTATCTGCTGCAACACACACACCTCCTGTCATTCGAGCGTTGGCACTTTCTTTATTCTTAGTTATAAAAGCATTGAGAACCTTCCGTGAATTTCCAGACTCAGATTGGAATTTATCCAATTCTCCAGAAATTATAGTTTGCTCATCATCAAAAAGTCCTATTAAATTCTCTACTGTATACGCTGCAAATTGATCTTGGTTATATACGCCACTAGATATAGATCTCTCGCTTTGAAGTAATTGTTCGAAGTTAACGTTAGACAAGAAAAGCTCCTCGGGATTAATCTCTTCGCCTGTCAATTCTTTAACAGCGTTGCGAGTTTTATCCCTTTGAGATTTTAACTGTCCGTAAATCGCTTGTGTTCCCGATTTCCTGGACTCCGATTTCTTTCCTGTTAAACCACCCGCTACTCTTTCATATGCGGATATAATTTTCTTTACTTGTTCATCTGTATATTCCTTTCCATTTCTCTTTTTTAAAGCCTTTTTTATTTGTGATATAAATCCCGGAGACATACCGAGCTTATCAAGCTGAAGTTTATCGATAGATTCCTTACTTCTACCCTGCTCTTTTTGTTGCACCAACATTTCAAAGTATCGAGGCATTGCCTGCTGTATATGCTCTGAAACATACGCTTTTTCCGTGATTCTTCTGTAAACCTCCTTAATTCGGTCGTTATAAAATTCATTTAATTCACACAACAGGGCATAATCCTTATTTGATGCTGAAGCAACTCGATCACTAGTTCCCTTTATGTAATCTCTTACGTCCTCATTTAAAGCAAATTCATAAGTTACAACCAGTTGCTTTACCATATCTCTATCTAAAGATGAATTCCCATAAAGTGTTTCTGCCAATATTATGAAGAGTTTTTCTTCTCTTCCTAGCTCAGCATTTTCTCCGACGTACAATTCATTTATTCTCGCCTCAACTAGTTCAATCATTTTCGCAGGGTCATATTCAACCGATTCAAAAATTCTTTGGATCGCAAGGATGTCGTTCTTAACCTTTCCAACTTTTTCTTCATTTAAAGTTTCACCCTCTTTCATATCGATTCGCCCCGAAGCAAAAAGGTCTATTTCATATCTTTTTTTTACTTTGTATTTTTCTAAATCCGCTGATCTATCAGAACAAAGCTTGGATTGCTCATAACCACCAAAGTTTGCAGAGTTTTTAGGATATACGTGCTTAATTAAATCATCGTAGTATTCTTTGGATCTTTGTTCTTCAGAAATTATTTCAGAGCTAACCATTTTTTCAGCAGCGGACTTAAGTTCCGCAATATACAGTTCTTCTTGATTAAGCTTTTTAGCTTCAATGTAACCTTTCAATATCGCCGGAGAAATTACTCTGAAGTTTTCTAAAAATTCTATAACAATAGCTGTTTGTTCTCCTGAAACAACCCCGGCTTTAGCACACTCAATGTATCCATTAAGAATTCTCTCCGCCTGTATCCCATACGTCCCTCCTATTCTATTAGCAAGGGCGATGGGTTCACTTGGTGGGAAGAATATTTCATGGTTTTCAAAAACAAGACTCAAAAGCTTCGAACTTTCTTTCTCTTCAGTGTTTATGAGTCCAGGATACTTTTTGGGCAGCTTCAAGATTGCATCTTTAGATTCCAGCGTATTGTTTGGTTTAAGATATGACATGGCGACCCTTAATGCTCCTGTATTTTTTCCATATTTTGATTTCAGATCTCTTGAATATGATGCTGCTTCTTTAGAAGCAAGAAAAATCTCTGGAGCTTTCATCATTTGTGCAAGTAGCCCTTCGCTGTTATCCAAAAGATCAGGGATTTCATCTGGCATATTCATTACAGCCTCTGCAGTAACCCTTCCTTCATTTACGGCCTTAACAAGCTCTGCATTAAACTGATGGAGTGGGAGGTTTAAAACTAATTTATGATAAAGATCTCTTGGTAAGTGATCAGGTGAAAATTTGTCATTTATTTGGCAGGTTTGAGTTACGGTATTAATTTCCTGAATACTTTTGCCAAAAGCTACTTGAAAAGCTTTATTGTCTCTCGCAGTCTCCCATATTCTAAGGATATCGTGATGGGATAAATCACCACTAATTGAAAAAAGGAAATCCCTTACTTTTTGATCCAGTTGCTTTATATCACGACACTGATTAATTATTTCTCTAGAACTTACGCGAGCCCATCTTAATGGTTCACAAATTTCCTCAACTTTTTTTCCAAAATCAAATCCAACGATCCTTTGAATAACATACTTATCAGCGCCAGAGCTTTCAATGCGCATGAGGGCGTAGTATAAAGGGCCAGATAAATCTTTTCTATCACCTGTCTTATATAATTTATGAGATACAAAGTCCTCTCTTGAAGATCTCCTGCTTTCAATCAAATCAGAAGCGGAATTGGTAACTTCATCCATTACATCGTGTGGATCATCCTCCTGAAGCTGTGAACGCACATATTCAATTATTGCTGTCTTTTGCAATGCTGTTATTTCTGGAGAGGAATTAAATAAATCAAAATACTCCACAGCTAATTTTTGAATGCTCGTTGCAACTTGCCCTGAAAGAACCTCACTTGTATTCTCTATCAAAGATCTTCTTTTTGCATACACAGCGTTCCTGTGGTTATAAGTATGAAAACTATCAAGACCAACGTCATTTTTTTCTTTTCTTAGCTGATCCAACTTATTTTTAGCTTTTTTATCAGAAAGAAAGTTTAATGCCTTATCTTTAAACGAGGCTCTATTTACAATATGTTTCTCGGCTTCTTTTATTTCTAAAACTAAAACCTGCTCTCTTTTGTCTAGTTGTTCTTTTTTAAACAGATAGTAGCTATACGCTACATCCAACTGCGGAAGAATACTTGTGGCTTGTTTTATAAAATCCTCTGGACTTAAATCAGTATTTGGCTTTTTACCTTTTGTATCAAAAAGCCCATCTACCTTTTTCAAAAGATCCTCGGCCTTTTGCTGGGGCATCTCAGGATCTTGATCATTTCCTCCTTCTGAATCACCCTTACCTTCGTATCCAGAAGTTAGGTTCGCAATATTTAATTTGATCATCTCTGCCTCAATATGGAGCTTGTGAATTTTTTCCTTCAACACTTTCGCTTCACGTAAGGATTCTACTTCTACAGAATCGACAATAACATCCTCATTTTTTCCGATAGGCTGACCTTCGACAGGTTCAACATTCTCTTTATGCAATTTAACTCTTTCAGGCATATTATAGGTTATATGATACCGCATTATCTTTCAACTTCTAAACCGACTAGTTAGGGTTATTTTAACCTCTCTACCACCCATTTTCCTCCTTTAATACCTTCTTTTTCGCTAAAGGTATCCATATAACAGGTTTTTCATTTACGACACTGACGATGCTTCCAAAGTATTATTTCACCTTTAAATAAACTCCCATATCTCTATTAATCGGTTTGATAAATTTTCCACCCTGTCCAAAATTAACCATAAATATACTTCGCATCTTCCAGTGTTCTGGGATATTTTACGCTGAGAGCCTCACCTTCTTTTTTCTCTTCATCCACCAGCCTTCTTTCCATAATTTCTGTATAGCTAATAATATGTGTCCACATTTCTTTCCCAATTTCTCCGTAAGAAAAAAGCTTCTTAATAATATAGGCACGGTAAGGACGAATATTACTCGAACCGACACTTAAAAAGAATAGTTGCGAAAGATATTCTGAAGCCTGTATGTTTTTTTCTGGAAGTTTAAAACTCTTCTCTCGCATCAAAAAAGCCATATCCTCATCAGACAGTTCTTCTTTTTTATGCTTTTTCCTGATCTTTTTATCCGCATCCTCTATCGCCTTGAACTCCGCAACATTATCTCTCCAAATCTTTAATATTTTATCGAGAGCTTCGAAAGATATAGGTAAAGCTTCTATGTGTCTAACCTGTTCATCACTTAATTTTGATATACCCAACTTAAATTTATCTTTTATCAAATCTTCATATCTTTTCTTTGTGGCGTCTTCAAAGCGGGCGTGAATACTAGAAGGGCTCAATCCTCTTTCTTTTACTGATAAGGCACCGGCATCATTTTTTAATGACCTCCACCCTATAACAGTCACTGTATTAGAATTTTTATCATGAATCTGCTCTACATCAATTATGATTCTTCCATCGATATCACTTTCTTCAGTTGCATAACCTTTTACCATTGAACCAAACATGAGGAAACCGACAACCTCTGGATAAGTTTCTTGAATTTCTCTCACTGACTCTTGAATTATAGAGAGTCTTTCTCTTATCTCTCCGTTATCACCCACATCAAAACGATTTATAGATTCGTGACTTGTCATAAGTATTTTATATCATCAACTATTTATATAATTAAATCAATCCTTATCAAAAGAGGCTCTAACCTGGTCTAATAACCTCCATATTTTGCATCTGTACAAAATCTTAATTTTATTGCACTATAGCCCCAGGCACGCATTCGCGTAACCTTGCTCAAAACAATTTTAACAAGAAAGGAGGTGCTCTCGTGCGCCCCAAACACCATGTCTCTCTCGGGCTCCTCGGAGTCATCGGTATTTGGCTAACAGCGGGGCTTGCCCTTCCTTTCGTCAATGTACTGAAGTCACAAACACCCGAACAGTTGCTCGCAATGCGCGGCTGGCTCACCGCCATTCTCGCGTTCCTACTCCTGCGCGGACGGGTCGCAACCACCGACAAGTACACGTACTTGATCGCGCTCTGCGTCCCCTTCGCATCACTCGGCCTATTCAAAGGCATTCGCGAGTGGGGCGCGGGACCAACGATTATCATCATCGCAACGACTCCGGCAGTGAACTTCTTCATTGCCTGGATCTTTGGCAAAAAGGTTTCCACTGCGCCGATCATTTGTTTCTGTCTTATGCTGAGCGGTATCATCGCCGCCCGCTGGAACGGAAACTTCAATATGACCGGATTGCTCTGGAGTCTCCTCGCTACCGCCACGAACGGTATCCTGTACGAGCTGATCGTACGGGCAAAGTCATCCTCGATGCATCGATGCTTTTGGGGATCAGTCGGCATTGGCACAATCGGAGTCATCGGAAGTCTCGACGCTTCCTGGTCGGCAGTCAACGAAAACGCTGAACTGCGGTTGGCGATCATCGCCTTTGCCTTCGTCGGTGGTTTCCTCTACTGGCTGGCAAATCTCGTCGCCTTCGACAATTTGCCCGTCGAAGTGGCAAGCGTCCTTGCTCAAGGTGAAACCCTTGCGGTGATCATCGTCGCGGGAATACTGCTCGGTGAGAAACTATCACCACTTCAGTGGGGTGGGGTCATAGTCGCACTCATTGCGACCGGCTACCTCAGCCGTTGGGTTGTGAAGTCTGAGGGGCAAAAAACATAGCGGCCATCCTGAAAGGGGTGGCTGCGTTTTTATATAAAAACAGGACCTCCAACTTTCGTTGAAGGCCCCGCTGTTTTCTAAGGAGCTTGTCCTCTTAGGCAGGCCTAAAGGCTCGCCCCCTAATACTCCCCGTGTGTCGCGACATGATCTCGGCCGCACGCTGATTGAACAACTGCGCCGTCTCGTACTCGATGTTGGTGAAGTGGCGATACCACGACTCCTCCACTGACTGTGGCACAACAAGTTCGTTAGCATACTGCGCAAAATCCCGCTGCCACTCATCGCGCTCGATTGTCTTCCCCGCGAGACTCGCAAGGTACACGGCGAACGCATACTCACGGAATATCCGGCTTGCCGGCGAACCGAAGTTCAGCCAGAAGACGTCGGTCTCGCAGATGTCGAGCTGACTACCAAGAACCTCGATCGTCCATTCGAGAAACTCGATGCTACTTTCGCACGTTTCGAGTGTCTCTCCAGGTGAACCGAAGATGAGTGAGTAGTGCAGATGCGCACCAGACTGTCGAATGTACTTCACCGCGTTTCGGTTTTCAGCAAGACGGCTGCCCAGCACATCAGTCGAAGATTTAACGATCCCCTTATGAAGAATCTCGTCACTGCCGGAATCCATTCCGACGTTAACGAGTAGTCGCTCCGTCGCAACTTTTTGCCATTCTTCAATGAGGTGTGGGGCACGAGCGATACCTTGTGCTCGGCCGTAGATCGTCATCGACTTCCACGAAGCACCGAGCCTCTGGAGCTGACTCACGACTTTCGCCATTTCATAAACGCTATCTGTCGCGTTGTAGAGCATGTCGATACCGAACTTATCGTACGCTTCAATGGTGCGTCGAACAATTTCTTCCGACGGCGTACGCAAATCTGCGACGCCGGCGATGGTGCAGTAAAGACACACATCACTACCGCGGGTGCGAGTACACCCTTGGGCAAAGAGAGAAATTGCATTCTTCACCGTCTTCGGGTTCGAGTGCTTGTGACCGAAGGTCGCGCGGTAGTTAGTCCATAGCTCTTCCCAGTGCGGGTAGAGCTCCAACTTCGGCACAACGAACACGTCGTCACTATTGAACTCGCTGCTCTTTCGAGCTTCTTGTTCGATGAGCAGTTGATCACGTTCGTTTGAACGCACTTCGCCACGCGCTGTCATCTGAACACCTGGGATGTCGAGCTCTTCGATCGGCGTTCTGCCAATTTCTCGCAGAAACTGCCTGACCGCGGTCAGACTGTTTGTCGTGAAGACCGCGTCGATCGGTCGATCATTTTGAGCCATCACCTGGTTAGCACGGAAGATCGCCGAGTCATTCCCGGCGATGACACAGGCTGCGCCAAGTTCTTTGGCCCGGCGTGCGAGCATCATACCGCGATCCATTCCGGTGACAACGAGACTGAGGCCGACGATGTCGCCTTCCTGAACGAGTTTTTCCAAAGGCACATTGCCTTTAGCGTATTCGTCCCAGATGACGACTTCGTACCCTTCTTCGTCGGCAACTGTGCCGACGAAGATGAGGCCGAGGTGTGGCCATACGCGATATTGCTGTAGATCACCGGCCTGTTCGTTAAGCATCTGCTCAACATTCACGAGTACGAGTCGCCGCGACTGTTTGCGTTCGATCGAACGCACCATACCGAGCATGGTTACCGCAATATAAGTGGTCTTGCGATAAAAGAGGTCGGTGCGGATTGTCAGTGCAAGTGACTTTTTCATCGGAACCTTTGTCGGTTCCGACATCCGCTTGCCGCTGGACAAGATTGCGCAAAGCGCCCAGTGTTCCCCTTCCAAAGAATGGTCGAGGTAGGTGTTCTGTTCTTCGCTCCAGCGGACCTTTGTCGGGTCAGACCAGGACGAAAAGTCAGGAAGTGTTTCCAAGACTTCCAGCTTAATGAGGAGCGCCACCATAAGTGGCGCGATGAGGGAATATTTCATTGGTAAGGTTCCGGTTGAGGTTTGGTTTTGAATTATCGATTCGGAAATCTGACCTTAAAGTACAAGGACTTTTAAGAGTTGTCAAACAGAGCCTTTTTCGGTATCATACCGCCAAACAAAGCACACAAACCCCGCTGGAAATCCAGCACAACAATTTATTCCAAATGAGAAAGATTAGAGTCGGTAAATTGGCACGCATTGAACTCTTTGACGATGAGGCGTGGGTCAATCTCACTCCCGTCGCTGCGTTCGATATCACAACGGACTGCCCCTCTCCACGAGCAAAAAATTATCAAGCAGTCTGTCTCATGTACAAGATGTTGAGCGGTAAATTCAAGGTTGCCCTGCTGCAAACATTCAAAGGTTGGGATTACTTTGGACTCCGCGCAGAGCAATCAATGGATGACCTGCGAAGCTGCCCCGATGGACACTTTGATCCTCGTGGAAACAGAATCGTGTACCACTTCGACGAACTAGCCTCTACATGGGGCTTTGCGAGAAGTGCGCTCATCAATCTACTCGATCAGGCCGCACTCAAAGTTTAACGGTTTACGCCTCACAAGTGAAAGCTCCCACAAGGACCTCAAACTGGTGGGCTTTTCATATGGAAAGTATATCAAACCAAAATATCTATATTTTTAATAAACCTCAGCTTCGAAGGATCGATTATAAAATCCTCAAACTGTTTCGGCTTATCTATTTCGAACAAATCTAATATCTTGCGGAATACTTTTTCAGGATTTTCTTTATCTACAGCAACTGATACCTCACTGAAAAATATATTTAAGTTATCTTCAAAACCGTCATGTCTCCCCAACACAAAAGGATTCGTAATTTTAATGTCATTCGAGGTACTCCCATAATTCTTCGCAATAAACTTTACAAAAATAAGGGTAATCCCGGTCTCATTCCAAATATCAACAAATTTCTTTGCGTTATATTTAAGACCTCGAAGCATGTTTCCAAGGAGCCATTCTGTCATTCCTCCCATACTCTTATCAACGATTGATTGCATCATTCCTTCTGCAAGTGATGCATTGACTTTCATCCCCTGCAATGTTTTTTGCTCTATATTAAAATCAAATTGACACGCCGCTTTAACAGCTCTGAATATCATCCAGGGTTCATTCTTAAATTGTTGTATTGGCTCCAGCGCCGTCTTGATAACTTTTTCTTCTATAGCTTGAATAGCATTATGTGGATCAATTAATTCATGAGTTACAAAATCCAAATATAATCCATTAATCGTAAAATCAGGGCCGACAGAAAAGTCTTTACTTATAACACTAAGATCAATATCTACCTTAGACTTACTATTAGGTGGAACAAATCTATATACAGTAAATGATTCACCAAAAGGGATTTTTGAAGAAATATTAATACCTGCCTCGCTTAATATCTGTTCCATCACATCATCTCTCTTTGGATATGGTTCGTTTATAAAAACTCGAACGTCAATCTCTTTCCATGGTTTATCCAAAATCATATCTCGAAGTACTCCTCCAAAAATATAGAACTTTGCACCTTTTTCTAAACCAATATCAATAAAACGTAAATCGTATCTACTCTTTATTTCCGCTATTAAACTCTCAATTTTTCCCTTAAATTTAATATCCATGAGTGTTTTTAGTATACGTTAATTCCGCATTTTTTTGTATTTGACGTAATACGGATTAAGTGGTACTGTAAGACCCGAACTAGCCCTGAAGCTGCCCTTAGGCATCCTAAACCACAAACTGGATGAGTGAATATTATCAATCACTCGTACTTCTAAGCTGGACCTTTGAAAATGAAATACATGTTCTTCTTGGGAGGCCATGACCTCGAAATGCTGACCATCCGTCAGCGACTGCAGGAACACAGCATTCCCTTCGCAGACAAAGGCCTCGACTGGGGCGCCAAGACTTCGGATTATGCCTCTGAGATCGACGAGGCATTGCAGCAAGGGATCACGCCAGTCTGCGTCGAACTCGAGTTTGACACTCAGCTCTGTGAACCCGTCGGCGACATTAATCACCACGGCAATCGCTCTGGCGAACCCGCCTCGATCCTGCAGGTCCTAAAATGGATCGGAGTGAAACCTTTTCGGCACGATGAACTCGTCGCCGCGAATGATTCTGGCTACATTCCTGCAATGCTTGAAATGGGGGCAACCGACGACGAAATTTACGGAATCCGTCTCGCCGACCGCCAAGCGCAGGGTGTGACGAATCAAATGGAGGAGGAAGCTGAACACAGCATCTCCAATCGCGTGGAACGCGGTGGTGTCGTCATCGTCAACCTGCGTTACAGCAACAAGTGCTCACCGGTTACCGATCGTCTTTTTCAGACCTGGCCGAACGGTAAAGAAAACCTTCTGGTGCGTTGTCTGACGCTTGCCCACGAAGGCGAACTCGACATGTACCTGGAAAGCGATGCCTACGACGACGTTCCCTACGAACTCAATTACTTCGGGCCTGGCGACATCTGCAAGGCTGTGAAGGAAAAGTTCGACGGATGGGGTGGTGGCAAAGGATTTGGCAATCCAGAAAGCCAAGCCTTCGCCGGTTGTCGAACAACCTCCAAACAACTCGAGGAGATGACCAAGTTCATCGTCGGCCTCAACGAGGCAAAAAAGTAGCGTCCGCAACATGCCGATGCAAACGCTCTCACCAAAGTAGTAATACTGGGTGAGAGCGTTTTTCTTTTGATTTGACAAACCAACCTCGCCATGATACCATTGTCAGCAACAAAGAGCCTATTTAGAACACGTCGAGTTTCGAAGAAATTACATTTGTATATTATTAACTAACAAACTAACCCCATGAAAGGAGTAATCAAGAAGATTATGGAAAAAGGTTTTGGTTTTATCGCTCCAGAAGATGGAGGAAAGGATATTTTCTTTCACACTAACTCTCTCGTAGATGTTAAGTTCGATGAACTTCGCGAAGGCGACGCTGTTTCTTTTGAAACAGAGGAAACTGACAAAGGAAAGAATGCCGTGAACGTCAAGCGAGCATAACCTACCAACAAAAAACCGCCCCTATGGGCGGTTTTTTGTTTTGCATTCTTGTATCTTACAAACTCTTCTCCAAAGCCCCCACTGTTCCATCTATGATTTCATATGGATTAGCGAAATCCTCTTTCTTTCCAGTCTTATGATGTACAATTCCCGTTTCCGCAAATTTGATTGATGAAGCAGTGGAAACCGAAACAACAGTGTCGGTTTCTTTCACAAGTCCCTTCGCCTTCGCCTGAAGCACAGCATTCAAAGCAACGGCAGATTGTGGACAAATATTTGCCCCCGCTCGAGTAAACTGCGCCCATGTCCTTTGAATCTCAGATTCTGAAACGCGATAGAAATGTAAGTCAAAGTTTTTATACAACTTTTGAATTCGAGGAAAACTAACCGGGTTATTAATATTCATAGCACTGGCAATCGTATCTGTATATTCCCCTGGCTCATATTTTTCATAGCCACTCTCCTGCCATCGCACCAAGGTATCAGCTGCCGTAGTTTGTCCAACGATAATCTTTGGCAAACTATCTATCATTCCAAATTCTTTTGCGCGAAGGAGTCCACTAAGAAGTGCTGTAAGGTTTCCGCCATTTCCTACCGGAAGGGCGATCCACTCAGGTGCTTTCCAGGAAAGATCCTGAATGATTTCAAGGCCGATCGTTTCCTGCCCGACAACCCTCATGTCATTCTTACTATTCACTAAAGCCAATTCAGGATGATGCAAGGTAAATTCTTGAATCAATTTCATACAACCATCGAAACCGTTGGGGTGTTTGATCGCGCGTACATCCGCCCCGTGAGCCATCGCCTGAAACAATTGAGGATCAGATATCTTTTCAAATGGAAGAAGCACCAAACAAGAGAGCTTGTCTCGTCGGTATGCAGAATATATCGCAGCAGCGGCCGAAGTGTCGCCTGTTGAGGCGCACGATATACCGGTAATGCCGAGTTCAGGAAACTCTTGCTGGAGGCGTAGAGCATCAGAGACAGCAACAGGCATGCCGCGATCCTTAAAACTCTCTGATGGTGCCTGGCCCTCGAGTTTAATGAAAAGGTTCTTGAGTCCAACTTCTTTTTTAAGCCAGTCTGGGATTTCAAAGAGGTCAGTCTGACCTTCCTTAAGAGAAATGATCGCTGATTCTGGGAAGCCAGGCAAAATGAAATCTCGCCAAAGCCATACACCTGAATCATTCGGATATTCTTTCCGACGTTTTCCAAAACGAAGGTCGTCAAAATAGTTTCTGATTTTTTCTCCTGTACCGATGGTATCTTTTATATATTGCTCATCTCGAGCAACCAGCAGGAGGCCGCCACACGAAGGACAAGTGTAGAGGAACTTATCAGGAGAGAAATCTTTGCCGCAGGAAACACAATTGTGCCAGAAATGATAGGTAGACATGATGCTCCACATTCTAACATTACGATGCCCTTATAGCACCCTCTTTGCTAGAAAAATGACTTAAAAGCGTGCTTTTATGGACCTATAGACAAACATACTCAGTTGTGATATAATATGGCCTGAATGAAAAAGACCCTTCCCCGCTTCCTCCTTGGAGGCTTGTTCCTCTTCTGCGCGACCGGCTGTTCTTCAAGCCCCGCGCACATCAAAAAAGTCACTGCGACTATCCCAGAGTCGCAGCCCTGCATCTTCGGCAGCTCTGTCGAACAACTCGTCGAACAAACCGGTAGCAGCAGCTACCAGGAGTTTCGCGAGAAGTACGGCAGTGGTGACCCGACCGACAAATAACAGGGGCGCCCCGCCCCCAGAAACAATCGCCTGCGTGCTCTGCACACAGGCGATTTCTCTATACTAATAGTTTGAATATTCGAAGTTTGCCCTGTTAAAACCACAAGTGTCTTTTACCGGATATCCTTCGACATGAAAATGCACAGAATCTTCATTTAGGAATCTGAGATTATTACCGAGATCAAGCCATTTCGAACAGCCAGGGAAAGGATTAAAAGTCTTCAGGATCCATGTCCCGTAACCGTTTCGTTTTGATATGTCGACAGTCATAGAATAACCGTGACTTGTGCCGTTACTAGCTCGATCATTACTTCTATTACCATGCAGCCAGAATTCCGTTCCTCCAGAAATTATTAAATCGATAGAGGTTTCAGGTGCTCCTGGTTCAGCATTTTTTCTAATCTGTCTTATTTGGGCAAGTTGAAGAATAAACTCATCACTTAAACCCAGAACCGCCGTACAGTTTTTACTTACATTTGTCGTACACACACCCAAATTTGCTGCATCCGCTCTATTAATTGCGGGGCCTACCTGTCCAGCATGTGCAAACCAGTAAGCGATACGGTCTCTTGTTGCATACTCTTTCGTAAGATCGATTTCCTTGACAGGTGCTGTGCCTGAAGCTTTTTTAGGAGTATTACCCTTGCCATTGCGTGCAATTCTTGAAGAATCACTTTTCTTTTTTAGTTTTCTATATACCGTTGCTGTCTGATTGTTTTTATTTATTCCACTAAAAACCTGCTGCACCTTACTGAATGCAGCTGTTACAGAAGCACTAAGAGGATTGTACCGAATCAACATGTCTAATCGAGCAAATATCTTTTCTTTTAGACTTAAGGAGGCGAGTAATGGATATCTATTCTCGTCGACACTTTCTGTATAGTCAGGATTAGCAGACAAGAGACCCTCTTCGTTGAACATCCCGTCATAGCTATCAAACTTGCTCAATCTTATTGTAACGGCACCAGACACTCTGTAATTCCCGCCTATAGTATTTGGGTCAGACTCACCCCACATATCAACAGATTTGATTAGTGCGCCATCATAGTCAACCACTTCAACGGTATAAAATTTAATTGGGTTTTTAAACTGAGTCTTTCCAGGGCTTCCATAGAAGCCTGTGCTGCTATTGCTGTTATAGTATTCTTTAGTTTGATCACAATTTCCCCTATTGAGATTACTTCCATAAGTTGAGGCTTGAACTCCGGTGGAAATAGTGTCGTCGCCGTTATCAATGGTGTCGCCAAACCAGTTGAAACCAAGCTGGAAATAATTCTGAAGAGTGGACTGGCCATCACAAAGATACCTCGTGACACGCACACCGTTAGATTCGCCATAACCAGTTCCTGAAGAATAGTTCGAGAATGTCGTACCACTCCACCAATTAGGAGAAGTAGCGTCAGTGAAATCGACGGTTGCAGTCTTTATCTCTTTCGAAGGATACGGGGTATTTGGAGGAATAGATTTAAGTTCTTCTGTGGTAAAAGTATGGTATGCCTGAGCATATATGTCCAAATGTCCATTCAAAGTTGCCCCTGAGATTCTAAGGAATCTATATGCGTCATCAACACCCATAGTTAAAGATTGTTCGTAATAAGAAGGGATCTGGGTTTTATACCTCAACGGTAGATCAAGAGAGACGTTTCTTATTCCACCTGGAAATATAAACTCCTCGTCTGGAATATTCTTGGGTACATAACCAAGAATCTTTTTTACCCCTTGATCTGTTCGAACTTCCATAACAATAGTGTCGAACAGATCAGAACTACCCGGTGCTATTTTAGGGAAATATACAACTCCTCCATACAACGAATCTGTGTCGCAGAAAAAGTTTGCGCAAGTCTGAACTCTGATCCAGTTCTCTGGATCTGAAGGATTGATTGAATATACAAGAAACGTCGGCTGAGGTATGACATAAATATCATCACCGTGTTCAGCAGCAAATTCCGGAGATCCAAAAGACTTAACAGTGAAAAGAGAATAGTTTGGGGTTACTTCTGTATCATCAGCATCTGGATCGTGATAGTCCAACTTACCGTCTGGATCATAACAGTCTGGCTGGATTATAATGTTCGAGACCGTTTCAAGAGAAGTGCCAAAATCATTGTATGCGGAAACCTTATATATTATTGACCCTGGAGAGGCCGTCTTATCCATATAGGTGATGGTTGTACTCGACGATGTCGTTGCAAAACTATCGATCTGTATGAATGGTCCAACTAGCGAGGTTGCAGCCTTCACTTTGTATCCTTTTGAACCTATGACCGGTGACCACTTTAAAATAGCCGGATCTTGGCAAGTAGCCCCTTCTTTAGCGGTGAAGGTTAAGGGTGCTGCAGGAAGAGTGGTAGAAGCTACTGGGCCTGGTGGTAAAGTGCCACAGGCATCATCCGTTTTAACCTTGAGCTGATAATATGGAGAAACAAAAGGGATAACATTCGAAGAAAGTCCCGTTGGTTCAATGTCACCAATAAGAGATGTCACTCGGTAAAAATAGGTAGTGGATGCTTTTACGCTAGAAAAAGGGTCGGTAAACTGCGTCTGCCCTATATTAGTAGCAATTTTTGTCCACGTGGCCATGTCGCTCGCCGGACCAGTAGATCGGTAAACTGAATATCCTGTGGCTTTTGTTACAGGCGCCCAAGAGAAGGAAATATCACTGCCACACGTTGTCGTCGTAGCTGTTCGGGTTACTACTGCAGGTCCATTGAGAGGCGCCTGTGCAATTGTACCCAAACAACTTGCTGTTACTTTTTGAACTCCTGAAGTAACAGTTACCTGCATAAAAACAAGTCCTGGCATAGAATATCTTTTATACAAATAAGGAGACATACCTGTTGAACTGGAGAAATTTGTAGAAGAATCATTCCATTTAAAACTGCGATTGCTAGTACCTCCTGTTGTTGAAGCTGTCCAGAGATAGTCTTTGGCAGTACTGTTCGGGGTGGTCACCTTACTGAGAGAGCAAGTCACGGTTAGTTTCGGCGTGCAATTTGTATTATTATTACCCACCAGCGGGGCTGACTTTAATGAAATACCGTAGATGTTTTCTGACTGAATGATGTACGAATATGTACCTAGTGGCCCAGTGCTATCAATATATGAAGTACTGGTAGTTGAAACTATCCGATCCAAATTCATTGTCGACGGATTAAGACGGTATAAACTGTACCTCGTCGGCACCACGACGATTCCGCCCACAAGAGACTTCGTCCATGTAAGCTTCACCGCACCGCAATATATATTTTCTGCACTAGTAAATTTCGGCGTACTTAACTTTATTATATCCGCCCTGGACAGAGACGGTATGAGAGACAACAGGACGAAAAGGGCACATAAAACTCCGGAGGTGATCAGTCGCTTAGAAGAGAATCGTGAGGTAAGGATATTCACAATATTCGTTAAAGTTATAATAATAAAATTGTATCATATTCCTGCTATACTAAATCCAACATGACAAGAAAAGTTTTCTATTTTGTCCGACACGGGGAAAGCCTACTGAACGCTGCTAGTATTCGCCAAGGTTCTGAGGGTAGTCTCAGTGACAAGGGCCAAGCTCAAGCGGCAGACACAGGGAAACGCCTCGCGCATCACAAACTAGATGTCATTCTGGTCAGCCCTTACGTACGAACAAAAGAGACCGCCGCCATTATCAATGAGCAATTCCCCACTCCTAAAAAAGTTGAGTATCTCGATCTTTTGCATGAACGACGCAATCCATCTGAAATCATTGGAAAATCAATGACCGACCCTGAGGTTAAACGTATCGTTGATACGATAGACAAAAGCTTCCACGATGATGCTTACCGCTATTCGGACGAGGAAAATTTTGACGATTTAAAGAATCGGGCTAGAACACTACTTGAGTATCTTGCTTCGCGAAGAGAAAAAAACATTCTTGTCGTTACTCATGGCATTTTTCTACGCATGGTTGTTGCTTATATCGAGTTTGGGGAACAATTAAATTCTGCAACGTACAACACTCTCAGCTTTTTTAATGCATCGAATAATGCAGCCATCACTATTTGCCAATACAAGCGAGGAATATTTGGACCATCAAAAGACAAGCGCTGGGAGATACTAGCGTGGGATGATTACACGAGAGACACAAAAAAGACTGGAGGGATTTAAGGAGTCCGCTTTAGTTTCTCAGCGACACTCTTTCTGTACTGCCCTATTGTATTTGAAAGGATGTTAAAGACTATTCGGTCTACGAAAAAGTAGACTCTGGAAAGTGCTTGCGTGGGATGATCACCTGCGTGATATAAAGGATCCAACAACGAACTAAATTTGTTTCTTAAAACTAGTAAGTGCCGTAGAAAGGAAGAACCGTAAACTGCACAGTGTTACTTTTTCCACCAGTAATCGGGTTTGATACTTGTAGCTGATATGTACCTGAACCGATATTGGCAACAAAGACTGGATCGAGGGTGAATTTCAGAACGGTTCCATCCAAAGATATTGCTAAAGGGTCAGTGGCTACTGGAGCAATCGTTCCAACCCAAACTCCACCTTTCAAAAAATCAACCTCGCTCGAACCATATCCGTTATTATTACCGTTAATAAATCCGCTTCCTGTAATAGTGATTGCCTGCCCTGAAATACCAGAGGTGGAACTTATAGATTTAATAATCGGACTATTGCTTGCAATAATCGAAAAAGTTGTTTTCGCTGTTGCAATAACATTGTTATTAACATCAAGCCCTTCTATTTCTAGGATAAAACTCCCTAAAAGAGGACTCGGCCCTGTCGTAAAATTGTAGTAGCCTTGCGAAGCCGGAATCCCCTGGGCAAAATATCCATTTTTAGAAGTTCCTAACAAATAACTAGCTAACCGGACCGTTGCTATGTTTTGACTTGCTGTCCAAGTGATTTTGTTGGAGGAACTTGCCATCCACATATCCCCGATTGGACTAGTAATAACAAGAGATGCGACTATCGGACTCGTAGCAAGCTCAGCATTCACCCTTGCTCTGGTAATTGGTCCGAAGTATCCGTCAGCAGGGGCAATTCCAACTGATGCCTGATAGCCTGCAAGAGCAGTTTTGGTGCGATTGCCGAAATAACCGCTCACATCAGATGAAGATAGAAATCCTTTTGATACTAAAAACTTTTGAAGCATCCTTACATCCGCACCCTCTGAACCAAGGCCTAAATTTTTAGTAAAATAATACCCCTGAAGAGTACCGGTGCTAGACGTGATAGTAAACGATGCGTCGCTTATATCTTTAACCGAGCTATTAGAGTCAATGTTTCCATACTTATTGGCCTTGTAAATTTCTATTATGTACGATCCCGCAGTTACCGTACTTGGAATTTTCCAAGAATAGTAAAGGCCTATGGCTGGAACAACAGCAATTTTGGTAGCTACTGGGCTTACGCCAGCACTTGACCTAAGCTCAATATAAACACTTGAACTGGTAGAAAGATTTGAGGCTGTCCACTTAATATTGACGACATCCCCTATTCTATAACTTTCTCCGCCGTTCGGACTTACAACAATTAAGCTAGGAGTTGTGCTTGCTTGCTGAGCCAAGAGGGCATTAAGCCCAACTGTCAGTGAAGCGATTTGAGACTGAAGATTTGATATACGAAAAACTAAATCATCAGAGGCCTCTGCACGGGAACACAACAAACCAAACAGTAACACCGTCGCAATCACACCTGACAAAAATTGTTTTTTCATTAAAATTATATAAATAGTGTACTAATATATCTAAACACAAAAACTTCCTTATAACAAGGAATGTACGACATTAACCCAATTTCTCTTTTATTTTGTCTCTATAATATTTTACCCTCTCTCTAAAATCAGGAACATTATCGTCTCCCACTTGATCTAATTGCTGAGAAATATTTTTATCCATTTCTCTAAGTTCGCTAGGGTTATTTACCCAATCAGCTTCTAGGCCGATAGCATACTGATCCAAATATCCGATCAGTTTTTTCTGGAGATTTTCTTCAGCTTCAGTTTCTGCTGCCCATAATTTAAAAAGTTCGAATGCTCGCAGCACATCCTTATTTTCCATATCCTGAAGATCATTAATTCCCTCTTTTTTTAACTGTATGAGCGCATCAAGAACCTCCTTGTGTCCGACGCGAGGAGATTCTTGATTCAATTTACTAAAACCTTCAAGATAGCTAGATCCTTTCATGCTCCTATTATAAGGGTATTCTCTGATTTATCAAAAAATAAATATCTTTTTAGTAACACTACAGCATACGAGTAACGAGAAAAATAAACACAACACCCAGCACGGTAGCAAAAACTGTGCGAAGCGATGAATCTTTACTGTGCGCTTCTGGCAAGATATCAGATGAGCCTATGTAAAGAAGGAATCCGGCAAAGAAACCAAGATAGCCAAGAAGGACCGTGTCAGAAAGAGTGAAAAAAAGTGTCGACAAACCGCCCAAGACAGGCGCCAAGGCGCTAATAGCGAGGAAACCAAGTGCTTTTTTATCAGAATTTTTATGAGCAACCATAAGGGACACCGTATTAAGACCATCTGAAAAGTCATGGGCAAGCACTGCAAACGCAACTGCGATTCCCACTTCTGTTGAAACTTGAAAGCCTATACCAATCGCCACTCCATCAAGGAATGAATGTGCTGCAAGGGCAAGAGCTGAAAGTACTCCAACAGTTGGATGCTTATGTTCCCCATAATGCTGCTCGTGCGAATGATGAATGAGTAGCATTTTCTCAGCAATATGAAATATCAAGAATCCCAACACTAACGTTATCATAGGCATCTCAAGACCTAATCCGGAGTCCTGAGATAATTCAAATATCTCGGGAAGGAGATCGAAGGCAACCACCGCCAAAAGCACCCCTGCAGTAAAACCGAGAAGTAAATGCATTCGATCTTTAAATCGTAGACCGACAAGTCCACCAACGAATGTAGCTACAAAAGTAAGAAGTATAAATATAGCTGCCATTAGAGCATTATACGACATTTGGCAAATTTCTTGTACACTTACAGTATGTTGCCAAACACTCCAGAAACCACATGGAAATTCTATACAACCACCCATCACGCATGGGAAGCAATGATCTCGGCAATTCGCAATGCACAAACAAGTATCGATTTAGAGCAATTCAATCTCGCCCCTGACAACATTGGAAAACGATTCATTGAAGCCCTGATCGAACGCGCAGAGGCCGGTGTAAGGGTCCGATTGTTAGTAGACGCTATGGGTAGTGTTGCTCTCGGGCAATCAATGTACATCGAAGCAATGGAACAAGCAGGCATCGAAGTTCGTTTTTTCAACTGGATATTTCCCTTTTCAAAAGGAAACAAACGCATCTGGTATTTCCGAGATCATCGCCGCACACTGATCGTCGACATGAAAACAGCCTTCACTGGCGGAGTTTGTATCGTTGACTGGGTAAGGTATTGGCGCGAAACAACACTGGAAATAACTGGTAATATTATCGTTCAAATGCAATCTCCATTTGAACTCATTTGGAAAAAAGCCCATAAGAAAAGCTTAGGCATGGGCGATGGTGCAAAAACGAACCTTGAAGGATTTACCTTCCTGACTCAATCTCCTCTTCCCCGCCAACGACATCTCTATCGTCGACTGATCGAAACAATTCGTCATGCACAGACATATGTATTCCTGACTACTCCATATTTTCTTCCTGACAGACGGCTGCTTCGAACATTGGTAGCTGCGCGAAGACGAGGCGTCGATGTGCGCATCATCATACCAACAAACTCTGATCACCCTGTGGTAGATCGCGGCTCACACACATATTTTCACAGAGTACTCACTGCGGGCATCCGTCTTTACCGCTATCGCGGGATGATTCACTCGAAAACAGCCGTCATTGATGGTAATTGGGCAATGGTTGGATCCCTCAATCTCGACAATATCAGTCTTCGGTACAATTTTGAATCAGGGATCGTTGCATCCAATCACCACTTCGCTAGTGAAGTAGCCGGACATTTCATGAATGATATTCAAAACGCCGACGAGCTCACCTTCGCTCAATGGCAAAAGCGTTCGTACCTTTCACAATTTTTAGAACTTTTGGTTTGGCCGATAAGGAAGTTTTTGTAAAAACTTGAAAAAAGTTGTTTTTATGCTATATTAACCTCACTAAATTACACCACATTGTCGATCCCTTCAGTCCGCATCAACCATCAAATTAGAGTCCCTGAGGTCCGAGTCATCGGTGCCGAGGGTGAAAACATAGGCGTCATCTCCATCTCGGAGGCCCTTTCTCGTGCCCGAGAAGCCGGACTAGACCTCATAGAAATATCGCCAAAAGCCAATCCACCGGTTGCAAAAATCATGGATTATGGTAAATTCCAGTACGACGAGAACAAGAAGCTAAAGGCCTCAAAATCTAAGGCGAAGGTTGTCGAAGTCAAGAGTCTCCAGGTTAAAATCGGTACCGGCGAGCATGATCTCACTTTGAAGGCTAAAAAAGCTTCAGAATGGCTCACGGAAGGCCATCGAATCAAGATGGACCTTTTCCTCCCCGGCCGAACCAAATACCTCGATGAGAAGTTTCTCAGAGAGCGAATGGACCGTCTCCTTAAGTTGCTAACTGTCGACTACAATGTCGCCGGTCCTGCTGTTAAGAGCCCAAAAGGTATGACAATTCTTATTGAGAAAGCATAAGACAGGAAGCTCAAAATTTATAAGTTAAACAACAAGGCAGATGCGTAAGACCGTCCTAAAGAGACGGCGCCTCGCGTAAAACACATGAAAACAAACAAATCATTCGCAAAGCGCTTGAAAGTGAGCAAGAATGGAAAGGTCACTTCAAGAAAAGCTGGTCAGAACCACTTTAATGCAAAGGAAAGCGGACGAAAGCAGATCGCAAAAAGTCGAAGCATGCCATTTAAAATGACAAACAAGGATAAGTCACGATTCTTGTCTGGCGTTTCTAAATAATTCTTTATAACTTTTAATTTCCAACTCCCATGGTACGAGTAAAAAAAGGCGTTCACGCCGCAAAGACACGACGAAACATATTAAAGGCAGCTAAAGGTTTTCGAAACGGCCGAAAGAACAAGGAGCGATTAGCTTATGAACAACTTGTTCATTCATATGCGGCAGCATTCAGCCACCGACGAGACAAGAAAGGTGACTTCCGACGATTATGGAACGTCCGCATCAACGCAGCGCTCCGCCCTCTCGGTCACTCTTACAGCACCTTCATCGGCGCTCTCAAAAAGAAGAATATCGAGGTAGACCGAAAGATCCTCGCAGATCTCGCGATGAATGTTCCGGCTTCATTCGAAAGAATCGTTAAGTCAGTAATGTAACCAAAACAAAAATACCACCCAACGGTGGTATTTTTGTTTTATAGAATACGATCACGGCTCTTTACAGGAGCGTCTATCGCAGTGCCTTGCTCTACATTTTCATATGTACGTAAAAGTTTTTTGTCTTCATCTATCATCTTCTTCAGCTTTGCAATGAGATTCTTTGGGTCCTTATCAAACACAATCTTTTTATTTATCCGATGACTCTTTTCAAGAATTGTCCTGATCACTTCGTCTGTCTGCCATTTACCCTCCCCTTCTAAAATGCCGATCGGCTTACCGTCTTCATATGCAATGGTGAATTCATGGATGGTACCAATACGTCCTGGACCAATGACGACAGCATCGGTTGATCGTGTAAACAAAAGATCTCGCCCGTTATACCCAAAGCCGGTATAGATGATGAGATCCATGTAGTCGACAGGAAGGCGGTAGACCTCCTGATGTTCGCGAGGACCTTCAGCTGGAGAAAAGCCGATAGAAACGCCATTTTCTTCTTTGCAACCTACAGCAGCCCAAAAAGGAAATCCGGTAGTTGCTCCTGAAAGCATGACAACATCTTGGCGAGCTATTTCCCTTCCAAGCTCTTTAGCTATTTCCAGAGCTTCAGGCCCCAAAAAGGCAATATCAGCCGCTCCGGATACGCCGATCTTATGTATCAAATGATTATGCTTATTGTTATTATGCAGATTAAATTTTGGCATTGAGATAATGATAACATGACGCTAAGCTGTTGGTGTTTGAATTTTACCTTTTGGTTCTCTTCCCTCAAGAACATCTATAATATTCTGCGCGGCAGCTATTGCCATATCATTTCGTGCGCTTTCGCGGGCTGAAGCAATATGTGGTGTGAGTACAACGTTTGACAATTTAATCAAGCCTCGGGCAAGATTCGGCTCATCTTCATAAACATCGAGGCCAGCGCCTTTAATGGTGCCCTTTTGAAGTGCTGCAACAAGAGCTTTTTCATCTACTACAGGACCTCTTGATGTGTTGATGAGAAAAGCTGTCGGCTTCATCATTTTTAATCGCGCCTCATTCATTAGATGCTGAGTGCTTGGTAAAAGCGGGACATGGAGACTTACAATATCTGCCTGTGCCAAAACATCTTCAAGTTTTTCGACAAAAATAGCACCTTGCTTTTCAACATCTTCGTTTCGCTTTACATCGTAATAAAGAACCTTACACTCAAAACCTTTAACTAAGTGCATGGCAACTCGTGATCCAATATGCCCGGCCCCGACAAGCCCGATAGTCTTACCGCAAAGGTCAGTACCTATAAGAAGCATAGGGTCCCATCCTTTGTACTTTCCCTTTTTCATAAACTGATCAGCTTCAGTAATCCGAGTAGTCAATGCGAGCATCAAAGCAAGAGAGTGTTCGGCAACACAGTCACTGGAAACACCAACAGTGTTAGTCAACACCACATTACGATCGGCCGCATCCTTTACATTAAAATTATTAAAACCAACAGCATAATTTGAGACAACTTTGAGTTGAGGACCTGCTGCCTGTAAAAATTCATTATCTACAGGATCAGTAAGAAGTGTAAGAATGGCATCGTACGGCTTCTTCGAAATCATTTTCATCAAACGACGCTTTGAAGGAGGCTCTCTGTCGGTGCCAACATCGACTGTATAGCCTTTATTTTTTAACATATCGATTCCGATCTGCGGAATTTGGCGTGTAACGTAAATATTCATATGAGGATTATAACATGCAGAGAGAATTCTCCCTTGTGGAATAAACCTTGTTTATTCCTTTACAATAATTGTCATTCCATCCCATGCGGGAATAATACTGGCATTTTCCCCAAACTTTTCAAACACCCATTCGTTAAAATCCTGAACATATTTCGTCAAATTTGATTGTGTATCCGTGCCCGCCACCTCCCCTCTCCACAAGGTATTGTCGACAAGAATAACCCCTCCTGGTCGAATTAGTTGCAATACTTTTTCAGTATAGTTTTTATACTGTTCCTTATCGGCGTCAATAAAAGCAAGATCGAAGTAACCCTCCAAAGAAATTTCATCCGCAAGCCTATCGAGGATATCGGCAGCCTGGCCGCTCCGTAAATCGATCTTTTCCATCACTCCCAAATCAGCCCAGCGCTTCTTCAGTTCTTCCACAAACCTGATATCTCTTTCAATGGTCACTACTTTTGCTCCTATTATATCCGCAGGAAAAGCTTGTGCCAGGCGTGCAGCAGTCATTCCACGAAATGTCCCTACTTCCAATATCCGCCGCGCACCGATCATCTGCATGATAGAGACAATTACCCGAAGCTGACTAATCGGGGCCTGCATTTCTCCATGTTCAAAAGCTTCCGTATCTTCCCGAATCATTTTCATGTTCTTACTTTCGCCACGATCAAGAAGCTTATTTATATACGAGGCAAGATCCTTGGTTATTGAAATAAATTTATGCACTGAATTCATATGTTTACCATATCATCTAATCATAATTTTAAAAAATATGGACATGAAGTTACCGGATCATGTCACTTTCAATAATACTGTTGAACAATAAGATTTCACTCAAAAAATCCTAAAATTAAAAGTCAATTATTTATTCAAGAACCACAGTATCCCCCTCATTTGGGTGAACCGCATTCACACCTAAATAATCTCTTAACCTCTGAACCAAAAACAACGACGACTTCGTTTCACCCATAACAACAAATACCTGTCGAACTTTTTCCGCTGTTGGCTCCACAAATTCAACCAAATGATCCGAATCTTTATGCGATGAATATCCATCTATGTGTTCGATGGTTGCATTGACTACAACTTCTTTGTTGTAAATAGTGATACGCTTCGCTCCTTCTTGAATTTGCCGACCAAGTGTCCCAACCGCCTGGTAACCGATCAATAACAAAGTGGTTCTTGAATCACTCAAATAATTCAATTCGTGATGTTGAATCCTCCCACCATTAGACATTCCCGATCCAGCAATAATGATTTTTGGAGCAGGCGCATACTTGATTGCCTTTGATGCGTCGGCATCTTCGACCACCTGCAATCCTGGAAAGGTAAATAGGTCGTGGCCGCGAGCTATATCCGCTTCAGCACCTGTATTGAATTGACCATTCAACCTTCGATACATTTCTGTAAGTTTAATAGCTAAGGGAGAATCTAGATATACCTGAGTTCGGGGCAGCTTCTTTTCATCCATCATTCGGTGAATTTCAAATAATAGCTCCTGGGTCTTTTCAAGAGAAAAAGACGGGATAAGGAGGGTGCCTCCACGAGCTGTGTTGCTCTCAATGGCCTGCTCCAGTTTCTCAAGGCGCAATTCCCTATCTTCATGATTTCTGTCGCCATACACACTTTCCATAAGCAAATAGTCGGCATCATCTATTTTTTCTGTGTCCTTTAAAAGAGGAGTTGGACTATTCCCTAGGTCTCCGGTAAATACCACCTTTCGCTTGTATGGTTGACCTTTTTTGTCGAGTACCCCGGCCGGTGCTGTGTATGTCAATTCATACATGGTTGAACCCAATACATGTCCCGCGTCTTTTAAATATACCTCATACCCCGGCGACAACACGGTTGGAATATGGTACGGAATAGCTTTCCATATTGCAAAAGATTTTTTTACATCGGCCTCTCCAAAAAGGGCCGGCAGTTTTTTCTCCATTGCTTCCATGGTGGTTAACTTAAGCGCATCCTCGAGCATAAGAGTGGCTAACTCCATTGTTTCTGGTGTTGAATATATAACACCATCAAAACCATCATGGACAAGCTTTGCTATCCTCCCAACATGATCCATGTGGGCATGTGTCACAAGCAATATATCTGCGGTTTTTGGGTCATAGATAAAAGGCTTTCGATTCGAAGCGTCGGCAAGTGGCCCTCCCTGCTCCATTCCGCAATCAACCAATATCTTTAAAACATTATTTGTCTTGCTTGCCTCACCTACTTGCAACGGACCTTCTAATAAAAAATTGGCACCGGTAACTGAACCAACGCCCCCACAAAATGTCAGTCTCAATTTTCCGTCCTTCTGAATATCCGACAAATGTTCTATGTAATGCATTATGCTGTTGTATAAGGTTTATGAGGTATCTTTATCCAAGTAATATATGCGGAAGCTGCGCCGACCATATCCATGATCAAATCAACGAACGTATCCCAAACAAAACGAGGTCCTAAATGAGAGACACCGAACAAATATTCAATCAACTCCCATAACGTGCCGACCAGTAGTCCGCCGAGAATTGCTACGAAAAATAAACTTTTCTTTGATATTTCATCCTCTCCTTTTTTTCTTGCAACCACTTGCCTGCCAATGAGTACCATATTCCCGGCAAGGAATCCTCCAAACACATGCATCAAATTGTCTAACCATTCGAAAGACCAGTATAAGTAGAATTTAGTAGCAACCAGATCTAGACAAAAGAGCACGAGGATTAAAACCATTATTACCGCAAATCGCACTCGTAATGACATATATTTATGATTATACATGAGGCTCTACCGACGACGAAATAGGGGCTATATATAAAAGCACAAACACCCGAAGCCGGTAAGGGCATCGAGTGTTTTTGCGAGGATTACCGTGAAATGTTGGACCTAGTGTAATCTAGGTGGGTGGCCTGAGCCTGTGCCAAGGCACAAGTCTACGTGACCTCCCTGTTTTGAAAATAATCTAAGCCAACATATCCAGTAACCCTAAGTTCATTATTATACTTTTAAAACTTCTCGCAATCTTTACATGAAGGGAAATTGTTATTGCAATGCGCTGTTTATGAACTTTTCTTCATAAATCACAAAACAACCAGGTTATTCGCCAAATATTCCAATTATATTAGCCGAATACGTGATCTGCTCCTGTACGAGCTTATAGTCAAGTAACTCCTCAGGCTTAAACCAATGAGTAATCTCGTCTTCAGCTTCCTTAGGAGAACCAGAAGCGTGAATGAGATTGCGAATGGCACGACCATCACTGTCTGTCATTTGATATGAATCGAGGACGTAATCACCGCGAATAGTTCCAACTGGAGATTTAAGAGGTTCAGTGCTTCCAGTTATCTTTCTCACAATCTCAACCGCATGTGCACCCTGCCAAACCATTGCGATCACAGGACCTGCTGTTAAGTATTTCTTCAGCCTCATTAAAAGTGTTGAGGTTACTTCGTATGGATCAGTAACTGGAGGAGTTAATCCCTTATCCAAGTAGCCTTTTATAGTCTTCTCTCCTGTAACCCGACGCCACTCAGGATCGAGTGTGTAGTGTTGCTCCACCATTTCTTCAGTTGGCACCATCAATTTAAGACCAATCAATTTAAGACCAATCCGCTCATATCGTCCGATAATTTCCCCTATAAGACTTCGCTGGATGCCGTCGGGTTTGATAATAACAAGCGTTCGCTCGAATCTATGGTGATCTAAAGATGTTTTTTTGGTAGTATGCATGCCCCTATTTAAGCATATCTAAAAACTTTTTTATATCCCAAAAGGATTTGACCCCGCAACACGAGCAGGAACAGGCTCTTTCTTATATCTCTCCAAAATAGCGGCCTCCACCTCCTCCCTATCCTGTCCGAACTTCAAATATGACAATTCCTTTATTTTCTCCACAATCTTCTTGTTTCCAGGTTCTGGCCATTTAAATTCAATATTGAATGGTCTAGTAGGCTTTCCTTCTGAAAGCATCTTTAAATAACAATTCATGTTATCGATATTCATAATGTCATTTGAAGTGAACACTGGTTCAAATTGTTTCTGCAAATATTCTGCGTCTTCAGCGCCAACACGAAATACAGCCAGCGATCCAACGTTTCCAAACACAGCATCCTTTATATTCTCATCAAGTTGTGCAATGAACTGGTGAGCAATATTAAGAGAGAGCTTGTACTTTCGAGCTTCAGAAAGAATAGTGGCGATGGATGGCGTAGTGATGTTTTGAAATTCATCTATGTATAAATAGAAAGGATGCATTTCCTTGCCAAATGAATCAACACGGGAAAGCGCAGCCATCAGGATCTTTCCCACAAGAATGAGGCCGATAAGAGATGAGTTGATATCACCAAGACGACCCTTGGCCAAGTTTACAAGAAGGATCTTTTTGTTGTCCATGATATCTCGGAAATTAAAGCTGGATTTTTCCTGAGCAATAATCGGACGCATAATATCGTTCGCCAAGAATACATCGAACTTACTGGTGATGTATGGCACCATATTCTGAAGCGACCCTTCTCCCCCCGCCTTCTCAGCAATCTCTTTCCAAAACTGAACTACAACAGGGTTCTTACATTTCGATATCTTCAAATCTCGAAAGCTCTTTACCGCCATCACTCGCGACACATCAAGTAATGTACACCCGCTGTCAGGATCTTCTATCACAAGCATTGTTGCATTTCGGAAATACTGCTCGAACATAGGCCCCATCGATTCAGGATTAGCGCCGTACAACTTTTGGAAAATACTGAACAGTTCATTGACAATGAATGTCTTCTGTTCTGGATAGCTTCTATTATATTCCAGCATATTAAGGGCCATGGGACGTTCTACGTGGGACGGATCGAAGTAAATGACATCATCAAATCGCTCAGGCGGTATATGGGCAAGGATATCCTGCACATCAGACCCATGAGGATCAATGAAACAAATTCCATCTCCATTTTTTATATCCTGAATTATCATATTCTTAAGCATAGTCGACTTACCAGTACCGGTCTGACCAATCGCATAGAAGTGTCGGAGACGGTCTTCTTTACTCATAAATATCTTTGTCTCGGTATTACGGTGTTTATTTGTGCCGAGATAAATGCCATTTTTTGGCAAACCGATTGGGGCCGAAGCGGTCCCTGCTTTTGACTGCTTGAGCTGTGAAGAATTAATAACGCTTTCCACCGGAAAATGCATGATGGTTGTGAGCTCTCGAAGAGAAACAGGCATTGCTCCGTTCTTGTCGAAAAGCCTGTAACTAAAATTATGCAAAAGATTGGCGAGTTCGCCTTTTTCCTTTCGATCAAACTTCAAACCGGAGCCAAGAGAGTTTTCGAACTGATTAAATGCAGACTCGATGTCAGAGAGAATATGCTCGGCACGAGGACGATTTGCAGCGGAAGTAACAATACGAATATTTGTTTCAACAATAGGGCTCGATATCTTCACGGTGATCTGTTCAACTGTGATCTGATCGATTGGTTTGTCTTTCTTTTCTTCCTTGGGGCCCTTTACAGCTTCCTTAGCAAGCTCTTTCGCTACTTCTCCGGCAACCTTACTGAATTCACCCCAAAAACTATGACGGATATCAATAGCCTTCTTTACACTTGTGCCTTTATTAATATCATCAAGAGCTGTTTTGAAGAGCTTGGTATAATAATCTCCGACAGGATTGAAAATAATTTGAATTGACGCACCCTCCCCTTCCTTATCTATTTTCGACAGTGTATTGAGGATAACGTTCAATGGATCATAGTCAAATTGATCGTATTGCTTGATTGGGAAAATTGAATTCTTTGTTTGCTGTGCAATTGCACCCACGGCAACACCGTCTACATTGAATACATTGTAACTGTCTTTCTTTTCAACAATCTTCGCGTTTGGAAAGATCGAAAGAAATTGTTTTTCGAAGAGACCGGACTTACTGTGTGGCACTGAGACATAAAAAACGAATTCTTCACTCCCGTCGGCTACGGCCAATTCTATTGCGAACTGATTTTCTTCGGGCGTCTTGTTACCTCCGGAAACTGAAAGCATGCCAGAATAAAATTGTTCCATCGATGAAAGCATTTCTTTGAGTACTTTCTTCTGATCATCTTTTTTAGCCTCAGGCAAAGAAACCTCGTAAAGAGTATGTTTCAAAGCTTTTGCTATAGGAAGTGTTTCCTTTAAACCAGGCGTCGGCAATCCTTTCTTTATATATTCAATGAGAAAACGATGAAAATCATCGTCAATATGAGGATTATTCAAAGCACGAGCGACACTAATGGCATTGAGCACTCCTCGTTCATAGAGGATTGCTAATAGCTCCTCTATCTTCTTATCATGAGCTTCTGGAGAAAGCTCAAGTACAATCTCCCGCTTCTCTTGCTCAGGAATCTTGTAATGCTCGTGAAGTACGCGGTCCGCCTGTTGTTGACTGTAAGTAGAAAGTTCTTCAGCAATGATAGCTTCTCGTTCCTTACTCTCTCCTATTGAAGAGGCAGCTCGCTCTCTTTTTGACACAACATCGCGCAAATATTGAAGCTCTTCTTCTGCCGAGCTGAACTGCTTGCCTTCATATGTTAAACCACTTTGTTCCATTGATTACTATTATATATCAAGACGGAACAATGGCGTAGATTTAGTCATTTTTTATTTTGCCCGTCCTGCTTCCATAAACTGAATATATCAAAGCTATTATGCGGTCAAAACTTCTGCCCCCTTCTCTGTTATCAAAACGGTATGTTCAAAGTGCACGCTTCGTTTCCCATCAAAGGTACGATAGGTGTAGTCGTCGTCATCGAGAGTGATTCGTTCGTCGCCCTCGTTCAAGATTGGCTCAATTGCAATGACCATACCTGGTTTTAAGACAACACCCTGTCCCGGCTTACCGAAATTTGGTATAAATGGATCCTCGTGAACATAATATCCTACTCCATGACCGCCAAGACCTTCTGCAAAATTGAAGCCATAGGTTTTGCGATAGTATTCACCAGCTTTTTCAATAGCCATGCCAATATCCCCCGTCTTTATACTAACCTTCTTTTCAGTCCAATGTTTGCAAATTTCAACCGCAGCATCAAGAGCTTCTTTACCAGCCTTTAAAAGCTGCTTACCCTTACTATCCACATCTCCTACACCTATGGTGGTTGCACTGTCTACGATCATTCCTTTATACGAGATACCCATATCCAGAGTGACAAGGTCACCATCTTTAAGTGTATACGAAACTGCATTTGGAATACCATGCACCACAACGTCGTTTATTGAAAGACAAAGTGCTGCGGGATATGGCCGAGAAGCTCCTTGAGGGGTATACCCCAAAAAAGCTGGTTTTGCCCCAGCTTTTTTAGTCAGTTTGAGAGCCGTCTTTTCAAGCTCAAATGAAGTGATTCCAACCTTTGCAACAGCTTCTAGTTCACTCAAAATATCAGCCAGGATCTTTCCTGCCCTTCGGAGAATTTCTATATCCACCGCTGTTTTAATGGTTACGCCAGACATGTAAAAATCATACTACTCGCTTCGCCCTAATTCTGCAATAATATCAGCGTGTACCTTTTCAATAGGTTGCTCTCCGTTTATATGTAGATATCGATAACGACCATTCACTCGAAAATAATCGATAGCAGGGACAACATCGGTATCAAACCACGAAAGCCTATTATCTATCTGCTCAGTCTTCTGGTCGTCTACACGTCCTTCCGTTCCCGCTCTTGCAACAAGGCGTTCTTTCGACCATTCTTTGCTAACGTCAATATAAATAACTACCGGCTTGTTCCGTCCATAAAAAGTAACAGCTGAATCAAAGACCAGTGCTTCTTGGAACGAACGTGGAGTACCATCAACAAAAACATGCTCTTCCCCTGTCAATTCTTCGACCATCAAGTGTGCCCAGTTCCACACCGCAAGGAATGCGGGTTGTGACGCTCCCATATTGTTTATCTCCCCTGCTAATTTACTTGAAAAACTTTTACCCTTTATGAATTCACGAAAACGTTCACCTGTTTCGAGATAGAAAACCTTACGCTGTTCATCATCGTGAGCGGTGATGAAATCACGGAGCATCTTTCCTTGCGTCCCCTTACCACAACCGGAACGACCCATGAGAATGAATGTGCGAGGTGTCATGTGTTTATTATAAGATATTGTTTACTAATGAGCCATCTTAACAGATTGAAACACTTGAACCTTTTTCAAACCATATATTTTGACCAAAATCCCTTACATTTAGAAAAAAGCCTCGCGTCTTAAACACGAGGCTTTTTTCTAAGAGTCAATATTAATATTCCCGCATTGCTAACTGAGCATCTACTTTCTTTACCAAATCAAGCACCACAGATACCACGATGAGAAGTGCCGTACCACCAATAGTGATTTGTTGAATACCAGTAACAGCGTGAACAACAGGCGGAAGGACTGCGATAACACCAAGGAAAAGGGCGCCGACAAGAGTGATTCGTGTTACCACACGGCTCAAATGAACCGCTGTAGGGTCGCCAGGACGTACCCCGGGGATGAATGCTCCATTCTTCTGAAGATTCGTAGAAATCGTCTGTGGATCGAAGGTAACAGCTGTATAGAAGAAGGTAAAGAGAAATACAAGGATGAAATATGCCAAAGCATAGAGCCATGGGTTAGCCATGAAATCTGATATAGAAACAGAAATCCGAGCAATTGTTACGTTATTAGCATACGACAAAAGATTGAATATCATTTGAGGTAAGAGAAGGATTGAAAGGGCGAAGATGATTGGAATAACACCAGCCTGGTTAAGACGAAGTGGAAGGTAAGTTGAAGCGCCTCCATACATCTTACCGCCACGTACCTGCTTTGCATAAGTGACTGGAATCGGTCGTTCCGCTTCAGTAACGTAAACAACAGCGTAGATGATGGCGAGCGCCGCCACTACAAGACCGACATAGAGCGGAAACTGCGCTGGATCGTAGATGACACGGAACTGACCGATGGTTGTAGGAATAGAAGAAACGATACCAGCAAAGATAATCATAGAAAGACCGTTACCTATACCAAACTCTGTCATTAATTCACCTATCCACATAAGAAGCATTGATCCGGTAACTATAACCATAACGTTTCTTACAAGGTCAAAGGTACCAAGACTTGCCACGATTCCCTGTCGCTGAAGGATGACAATGAACGCAAATGCCTGAATGAATGCGAGGGGAACTGTGATAAGTCGAGTGTACTGATTGAATTTTCGTCGTCCAGCCTCCCCTTCTTCCTGGTACATTGCCTTCATACTTTCAGACATCATCGTAAACAACTGCATAATGATAGATGCGGTGATATATGGACCAACACCGAGCATTACAATAGAGAGAGTTGAAAGACCTCCTCCAGAGAAAATATTCAAAAGTCCGAAGAACTGATTGCCAGCAAGGAAATTTGCAAGAGCCCCCGCATCAACACCCGGAATTGGAACTACCGCAAGTAATCGGAAAACAACAAGAGCTCCGATAACGAATAGTATTCGATTTCGGAGTGTCTTGTCAGTGAAAAGCGTCTTAAGTTTTTGAAAAAAGTTTGTCATGTTACTTTACAGAACCTCCCGCGGCTTCGATCTTTACCTTAGCACCCGCTGATACTGTACATCCTGAAATAACTAGCTTAGTTTCGATATCTCCGTTTGAAAGAATTTTTATAGCTGGGTATCGCCCTTTATATATCTCTGTAACACCCTTGTCTACAAGTGTCTTTGGAGTAACTTTTTCACCTGCCTTAAAAACTGAAAGTTGATCGAGGTATACAGCGATAGGCTTTGTCTGTATAGAAAGGAACGAATTCTTTCCTCGACCTCGAAGCTTTGGAAGTCGCTTAATAGTGTCTCGGATCTCTGGACGAACCTTCGCACCCGCTCGAGCTGTCTGCCCCTTTCCTCCCTTTCCTGAAGTCTTGCCGCGCTTACCACCACGTCCGATGAGGGCGCTTTTCTTGTTTGGAGTCTTTCGCTTAAGATTATGGTTTTGCATGGCAGTTTTATTAAAAATTATTTTGCAGGAGTTGATGGAGTGTGCTGAGCTCGAGGCTTCTTGATCATGCTAAGTGCCAAGACCGCGGCTCGAGCGTTGTTAAGCTTATTTTTTGTTCCAGATCGAAGCTTTGCTGTAATATCTTTGATTCCAGCAAGGTCGATAACATCTCGAACTGAGCTTCCTGCTACAATTCCTTTTCCAGGAGCAGGCATCATTTCAACACGCGCGCTTGAGTATTTAGCCTTCACTTCATGAGCAATGCTTCCCGTCTTTGTTGTATTAACAGTGATCATGTTCTTCTTAGCGTTTCGAGCTGCCTTATCTACAGCGAGCGCTGTATCTCCTCCTTTTCCTGTACCTACACCCACCTTACCTTTTCGATCACCAGCAACGAGAGAAACAGCGAAGCTAAATCGTCGTCCTCCCGATGCCACTCGAGTTACACGTCTGATGGAGATGATCTTCTGATCAAATTCAGGTTTAGCACGAGGTTCGCGTCGTGGTCCGCCACGTCGTTCGCCTCCTCGTCCACCACCACCTTGACCACCTCGTCGATCTCCGCCCAGTCCACCGCCAGCAAAAGCGCCTCGTCGATCTGCACTTCGTGCAGGTGCCGATGGAACAGCCTGTGCTCCAGTTGCTGCCGCAAGAACTGATTCAATAGCAGCTGGTGCTACTGGGGCCGGCTCTGTATTTGTCTGTGTTTTTATTTCGTCGTTCATAGTATTTAGAATTTGAGTCCGCCTTCTCGAGCACCTTCCGCAAGGGCTTTTACTCGTCCAGTGTAAATGAATCCACCTCGGTCGAATACAACAGTAGTAATATTATTCGTTGTCGCTGCTTTTGCAAGTGCAACACCTGCCGCTTTTGCTGCCTCCGTCTTGTTTCCCTTCTGACCCTTAGTTGAGGCAGCTGCCAAAGTCACTCCACTTTCGTCATTGATGAGCTGTGCGTAGATGGTTGTATTTGACTTGTAGATAGAAAGTCGAGGTCGTTCTGCGGTACCAGAAATCTTCGCTCGAATGCGCTTTCGTCGTCGATCTCGTGTTGATGAAATAATGTGTTGTTTCATGGCGGTTTTATTATGCAGTTTTCTTACCCTGCTTTCGCTTAATTATCTCACCTTCATATCGGAATCCCTTACCCTTATACGGCTCAGGCTTCTTTAGAGAACGTGTTTCTGCAGCAAACTGTCCAACAGCTTCCTTATCAGCGCCAGTAATCGTGAGAATACCTTTTTCTGAAGTGACAGTAATGCCCGCAGGGATCTCCACATTTACTGGATGAGAAAAACCTAATGCCATCTTGAGCGTAGTACCAACAACATCAGCTTTGTATCCAATACCTTCAAGAATAAGTTTCTTGATATATGGAGTATTAACGCCAGCAATCATGTTCTTTATATGAGATGCATATGTACCCCAAAGTGCATTAGTTTCGAGAGTCTTCTTTACTGGCTCAAGAGTAATGATTGAACCATCGATCTTGATAGCAATAGAATTTTTAAACTCTCGCTTGAGTTCACCTTTTGGTCCTTTCACAGTAAACAAACCGTCAACGAAAGTGACTTCTGTCTTTGCTGGAATTTCGAGTTTTTGTTTACCTGTTCGTGACATGATGATGCGATTAATTAAATATGAAAATGATTACCAAATTCTAAAGAGAACTTCACCGCCGACCTTTTCCTTTCGAGCCTCTCGCCCTGTCAAAACTCCCTTTGGGGTGGTAAGAATGAGCGCTCCGAAGCCGCTATTCACAAGACGAATCTCCTTTGCTCCCTGATACACCCGTCGAGACTGTTTTGAAATCTGTTCAATATCAGTGATTCGAGGCTTTCCTTCAACATAGACAAGTTCAGCTTCAACCGTCTTTGTAACTTTCTTACCCTTCTTTGAAACAGCTTTCACAAAACCTTCTTTTTCAAGAGTTATAAGAATTGCCTCTCGAAGCTTTGAGTAAGGAAAAGAAACCATTGTCTTACCTGCAATGTTTGCGTTTTTAAGCTTTATGATAAGTGATGAAATAGTGTCTACCATGATGATTTCTTTATACCAGGAATACGTCCTTCGTTTGCAGCCTCTCGGAAGCAAATTCGACACATATCGAAGTCTCGCATATAGCCTCGCTTTCTTCCACATCGGAAACATCGTCGAACTACCCGACTCTGGAACTTCGGTGCTTTAAGGGATCGTGCGACTGTGGATGTTTTTGCCATATTACGTAATGTTTTGTGATGGTATCAATTTAAAGGCTCAAAGTCAATGTTATTTATCGCTCTTTTTGAACAAAAAGCCCAAATGTTCAAGCAACGCCTTAGTCTCCTCCTTCTTCTTAGCAGAAGTTACCAAAGTGACAGCGAAACCGAAGACATCTTTGATTTCTTCATCGGCTGTCTCAGGAAATACCGTATGCTCCTTGATTCCAAGAGTATAGTTTCCCATAGCATCCACCGACTTAGCTTCAATACCACGAAAGTCTCGAGTTCGAGGGAGTGCAATATTCACCAGCTTCTCAAGGAAGCTCCACATTCGCTCTCCGCGAAGTGTTACCTGGTAACCGATCTTGTCGCCCTGTCGCACTTTAAATGAAGCGACGGACTTCTTGGCTGCGGTGGGAGTAGCCTTCTGACCCGCAATCTTATTCATTCGATCACCAATAAGCTCCTTCTTCTTTGGGTCCTTAACAGAACCAGTTGTAGCAGAAAGAGTGATCTTGACGATCCGAGGTGCCTGAAGCTTGTTCTTATAGCCAAACCGATCCTTCAACGCGTCGAATGCCTTTGCTCCTTTTTCTTTTACAGTAAGATGATTTTTCATGGTCGTTTATTTCTTTTTTATAGAGTCTTTCCTGACTTTCGACTGATTCGAACATATCTTTCACCCACAAGCTTCTTCCCAACTCGAGTTCGCTTGCCACCGTCGACTACCATAACATTTGAAACATGCATCGGAGTAGCGAAGTCTACAATCTGACCCTTACTATTCTGCTTATTTGATCGCTTGTGTCGCTTCCGCATATTAGTACCTTCAACAAGTACCATGTTCTCCTTAGGCATTGCCTTAAGAACCTTGGCTGTTGTACCCTTGTCCTTTCCTGCGATCACTATTATATTATCTCCTGATTTTATTTTCATATATGTATATTTAAATGGAGGTGTTATACGATTTCAGGCGCACGTGAAGCGATAGTCTGAAAACCTTTTTCAGCAATTTCTCGAGGAATTGGACCGAAGATACGACCCGCGAGAGGTTCTTTCTTTCCCTTATCAAGAATAACCACTGCATTTTCATCAAATCGGACATATGATCCATCCTTTCGTCGAAAGGCTTTCTTCTGTCGAACAACAACCGCCTGAAGAACATCTTTTTTCTTCACCGCCTTTCGAGGCTCAGCTTTTTGTACTGATACAACAACAATATCGCCAATTTCAGCATATCGCTTTTTGGCAGAACCAAGTACCTTGAAGACACGGACGATCTTTGCGCCTGTGTTATCTGCTACGTTAATGATTGAGCGTGGTTGTAACATGGTGGTTTAATTATTTGACGAGAGTGAAGTGCTTATCCTTCGAAATTGGAGCACATTCCTGAATTTCGACCTTGTCACCGATTTTCTTTGTATTCCCCGCATCATGAGCCTTGAACTTCTTTGTTCGAGTTACATACTTATTATACTTAGGGACCTTTACATATCTTTCCACTGACACGACGATAGTGTCTTTCATTTTATCAGAGACAACAACACCCGAAAGAACTCGTTTCTTTGATGCTGTGTTTGTTGTAGTTGAGGTAATCATGTCAGTTTTTATTATTAAATTTATTTCTTTGCTGCTTTAGCCTTCTTTGGAGCAGAAGATTTCTTAACTTCAGCCTTTGGAGCTTCCACCTTTTCGGCAATCATCTGCGCACTCAGTTCTGTCTGAATTCGAGCAATTTCCTTTCGGATAGTTCGTCCTTCCTTAACATTTTTTGCCTTCCCTCCAGAGATGCCGAATCGGAAATTCTGAAGAGCGTCTCTCTTTTCAACGAGAGTCTTTACGAGGTCCTTTTTAGATTTTCCTTTGTATTCAGACATATATGATAATTTAAGCGTCGTGACGGGTAATGATTCGGGTCTTAATAGGAAGCTTACTACCTGCCTTTCGAAGCGCTTCTCGAGCGATGACCTCGTCGATACCGTCAACTTCGAAGATGACACGTCCCGGCTTTACCTCGACACAATAACCCTGAGGATCACCCTTTCCTTTACCCATACCTACTTCAGCAGCTTTCTGTGTCCATGGTCGATCTGGGAAGACGCGAATCCAGATGCGACCTGTCTTTCCAGCTGATCGAGCGATAACCTTTCGAGCAGACTCGAGTTGGTTTGAAGTAATTCGATAAGGGCTGGTAGCTTTCAATCCAAAAGAGCCGAAATCGAGAGAAATACCTCGTGTTTCAACACCAATCTTCTTCGTGTTCACACGACCAGTTTGCCATTTTCGATGTTTTACTTTTTTTGGAAGAAGCATGGTGGTTAAATATTATTTAAATTACTTCTTTGCAAAGATATCTCCCTTATAAATCCACACCTTGATGCCGATATTACCGTAAGGCAAAATAGCTTCATAGTGCTTATAATCGATATCCGCTCGAAAAGTCTGAAGAGGAATCTGTCCCTTCTTGAGATCCTCTCGTCGTGCCATTTCAGCACCACCGAGACGTCCTGAAAGGAAAATTCTAACTCCTTTTACCTCTCGGCTCGCGAGCACCTTATCAACCATCTGCTTCATTACTCGTCGGAACGGCATTCTCTTTTCAAGACCTTCAGAGATCATCTGAGCAACGATAGCCGAGCTTGATTCAGGAGACTTCACTTCATCGATCTCAACCTTGAT
>JAZKIM010000004.1:16104-75400 GCA_040384865.1 Patescibacteria group bacterium | reverse complement strand
ACTCGCCGGAAAGCTGCTCCAGCGCCTGTTCGGCGCGCGCCACCGGATCGTCGATATCCTTGTCGTCGATGTACTGCACCAGCTTCCGCAGCGGGTTGGGCTGCGAGATCACCTGATAGTCCTTGAAGATCTCAACCTTGATTTCAGACTGTAATTCAGCGGCCTTAGATTTTATAGTTTCAGAATCACCCTTATATTTAATATGAATCTGCTTCAAAGACTTTGCATTGAGTTTATTAACAAAATCGTTGATGTCGTTCTTAAGCTTTGTCGCACCTTCACCACTTCGGCCAATAATCATACCTGGTCGAGAAGTCTTGATGATGACACGAAGGGTCTTAGCGCCTCGTTCCATTTCAATATCAGCAAGATACATTCCACGAAGTTTCTTTTCGAGCCATTCTCGAAGAAGAGTGTCTGTTTTCAAATTGTTTCGGTACTTGCTGTGCATGGCAAAACCTCGAGACTTCCAGTCTCGGATGATTCCCAATCGATGTGCAAATGGATGTACGCGGTGTGTCATGGTATTAATTATTTTCTTTATTTGCCTTAACTTTTTTTTCCTTAGCTACCTTAACCTTCGGAGCTTTCTCCGCCACTACGACTTCTTTAGTAGCTTTACCGCCTTTCTTTGCAACCTTTTCACCTAAAACGAGAGTGATGTGACAAGATCGCTTGTTGATTCGAGATGCAGAACCCATAGCTCGAGGCATTATTCGCTTCAAAGTAACACCTGTATTTACCTGAATTTCCTTAACAATAAGGTTTTCAGTTTCAAGACCAGCATTCTTAGCATTAGCAATAGCACTTTCGAGAAGCTTCTTCAAAGGAGTTGTAGCTCGTTTTGTAGTGAAGGTAAGAACCTTCATTGCTTCAGCCGCTGACTTCCCTCGCATAAGATCAGCAACGATGCGGACCTTTCGAGGAGATTGTCTGTAGTTATTAAGTGCGGCTTTCATGGCAGTTGTATTATCTGTTCAATATAAAATTATTTCTTTGGTGCCACTGCGTCGGTAGTAGCCTTTGCAGCCTTAGCTGAAGCGATCTCTCCTTCCTTCTTGGCCTGATCAAGCTCCTTCTGCATCTTACCTCCGTGTCGGAGGAACTTTCGAGTTGGTGAGAATTCACCAAGTCGATGACCCACCATTTCTTCTGACACAAGCACTTCCACATGCTGTCGACCGTTGTGAACACCGAAAATAAAACCGACCATTTCTGGAGAGATCTGACTTCGTCGGTACCATGTCTTAATAACCCCAGTATCTGTGGGTTTTTTGCCCTCGATTTTCTTCAAGAGCTTCTCTTCGACGTATGGTCCTTTTTTAAGTGATCGTGTCATTTTTGTAAATAAAAAGCTCGCAAGGAGCTTGTTCAGCTATCCTACCAGAAACTGCGTGTTAGTCAAATAACGCTTTGTTTGCCCCTGGTCTCTGGAAATCGCCATTAGGCGCCTTTCAAAGACCAGGGGCAAACCGGTATTTTTAACGTGCTTTTCCAACTCGTCGTCGTGAGACAATGAGCTTGTTTGAGTACTTCTTTGGTGTTCGAGACTTCTGGCCCTTTCCTGTCGGCTTTCCATATACGGAAATAGCACGTCGTCGTCCTCGTCCTTGTCGGCCTTCTCCACCTCCATGAGGATGGTCCACTGGGTTTTGCGCTGTACCTCGAACAGTTGGTCGAATACCCTTCCATCGGCTTCGTCCGGCCTTACCGTATGCTTGGAGTCGGTTCTCATCGTTTGAAACTTCACCTATAGATGCCCAAGCAGTATCTTTGATCTTTCGCACTTCTGTAGAAGGCATCTTGATCTGGGTAAAGCCTTCGTCCTGACCAAGTACTTCAGCGTAATTACCTGCCGATCGGACAAGCTTTGCGCCACCCTGAGGTTTAACTTCAACATTGTAAATAAATGTACCTACAGGGATATTTCGAAGAGGGAGCCGATTACCAGGCTTGATTTCTGCTTTTTCACCAACAGTGAAAACGTCGCCAACCTTCAACGACTTGGGGAGAACAACATATCTTTTTTCGCCATCAGCATAATTCACAAGAGAAATGAAAGCTGTTCGATTAGGATCATATTCAACACTAACAATCTTTGCTGGAATATCCTTCTTGTTATATACAAAATCAATTTCTCGGTACATTCGCTTGTTACCAGAACCCTTGTGTCGAGTAGTGATTCGTCCTGTATTGTTACGTCCCACTGATCGCTGGAAACCGTGAGTAAGAGCCTTGTGAGGTTCATTCGTCGTAATCACACCTCGGTAAGAGATGGTGACCATATTTCGTCGTGATTTGCTTGTTGGTTTATATCGTTTCATAAAATTGATGGAAAAAAATGGTGGATGTTTGATTACGCGAGATCTATCTTGTCCCCTTTCTTAAGGTAGACATAAGCTTTCTTCATAGAAGACTTCATACCACGTCGGCCTCGAATGATAACTTTCTTTGCTGGAATTCGGACAATGTTGACCGCTGTTGGCTTTACCTTATACACCTGCTCGACTGCCTTAGCAACAGAAGCTTTTGTAGCATCAGAGGTAACAACGAATACGTATTGGTTCTTGTCAGTAACAAGAGTAGCCTTCTCGGTAATACGAGGCTTCTTGAGTACTTGATTACTGTGTTTTTGTGTTGAAATAGTCATGGTGGTTTAATTCATCTTTGCCTTAAGCATTTCAATTGATTCTTCAGGAGAGGCAATGACGACATACTTGTACTGAAGAAGTGCAAGAGGGTTAATATTCCTCAATTCATTCACCTCAAGATTACTCATGTTCTGAAAGCCTCTCTTTGCATTTGTCTCAATCTTTGGGGAAAGAATAAATGCGGCATTGTTTCGTCTCTGCGCGAGCATTTCAATACCTGATCCAGAAGCAATCTTAGTAAGCGCCGCCTTTGCATCAACTGTCTTTGGGTTAGCAAGAGCGAGGTCTTTAACAAAGATCACTTCGCCATCTCGAAATTTTCGAGAAAGGATTGTAAAGACTGCTTTAACCTTCGCCTTTTTGTTAATCTTTCGAGTGAAATTAGTCTCGTTTGTCGGTCCGTGAGCCACACCTCCACCAACCCAGATCGGAGATCGTGATGATCCGTGTCGAGCGCGGCCTGTTCCCTTCTGCTTCCAAGGCTTCTTTCCTCCACCACGAATATCTCCTCGATCCTTTGCGTGAGCAACAGGAGTTCGAGCATCTGTTCGCATTGAAGTGACCACTTGGTGCACAAGGTCAGCATTCCAGTTGAGTCCAAAAATCTCAGGTGGAAGTGAAACTGTGCCGGAAGATTTACCGTCGATTGCATATATCTTAGCTTCGAGTACGTCAACAGCCTTTGGAGCCTTAGCTACTTTTTCTTTCTTTGTCACTACCTTCTTTTCAGTTGTTTTCTTTGTTGTTGCCATGTTAGTTGGATTAGATAAGAAGATTAGCCACGGACTTCTACCAATGTACCGCGTCGACCGGGGATAGCTCCTCGCACGAAGAGTTCACCTGTTTCTCTGTCAAAAGCTACGACCACTAGATTTTTGACGGTTACTCTGTCTCCCCCCATACGTCCAGCCATTCTCATACCCTTGAATACACGCTGCTGTCCGGCTGTACCGATAGAACCGGCTTCACGCTCTGAATGTTTCTGACCGTGAGATCGAGGACCTCCTTTGAAACCGTGACGCTTTACAACACCCTGGAAACCCTTTCCTTTTGATATCGCAGAGACGGTAACAGTATCACCCGCTTCAAGTGTGCTTTCTATCTTTTCACCCACCGCAGGAGTTGAAACTCCCTCCACTTCCTTAAGATACTGGAAGTTTCCAAGATCTTTGTAGTGACCCTTCTGAGGCTTCTTGATTCGCTTGGCACTTTTTTCGCCATAACCAACCTGAATAGCTTCATAGCCATCTTTATCCTTAGTCTTAACTTGTGTAACAACAATAGGAGCTGTCTTTAACACCGTGACAGGATGAACCTTACCCTCGTCGTCGAAGAGTTGCGTCATATTCTGTTTTGTACCGAGGATGAATTTCATGGCCGTAGAATAATAGAGATAAGTTTAGTGAAGAATAATCGAAGAGGATAATTTATTTGAAAATGATTTACATCATTTTCACGTCAATATTGACGCCTGATGGAAGACTGAGGTTTGTAAGTGATTCGATCACCTTAGCACCTGGATTAATAATATCGAGCAATCGTTTGTGGACTCTCATCTCAAATTGTTCTCGCGCATTTTTGTAGACGAAAGACGAACGATTAACTGTATATTTCTTGATCTCAGTTGGAAGTGGAATCGGACCAAGAATCTTTGCATCAAAGCGAAGTGCTGTGTCCATGATCTGCTTTACAGAAGCATCAAGAATTTTTGATTCATATGCGCGAACTCGGATCCGAAGTTTTGAAGAAGCCTCATCGTTACCATCTTTTGCTTTTGTAGAAGCTTTCTTTTTCGGAGCGCCCTCTGTTTTTTTAGTAGTTGCCATAAAGCAGATTTATTTAAGGTTAAGCAACGATCTTAGTTACTACACCAGCACCTACTGTCTTTCCACCTTCTCGAATAGCAAATCGGAATTTGTCTTCAAGAGCAATAGGGGCAACAAGCTTTACCTTGAATGTAACAGTGTCTCCAGGCATAACCATTTCAACACCTTCGTTAAGGGTTACTTCACCAGTTACGTCCGTTGTTCGAACATAGAACTGTGGCTTGTAACCTGTAAAGAATGGAGTGTGTCGTCCACCTTCTTCCTTCTTAAGAATGTACACTTCTGCTTCAAAATCTGTGTGACCCTTTACAGTACCTGTCTTAGCGATGACCTGACCTCGTGTAAGATCTTCTTTCTTCAAACCTCGAAGGAGGATACCAGCGTTGTCACCAGCCATACCTTCATTGAGCTGCTTATTGAACATTTCAATACCTGTAACTGTTGTCTTCGCGGTATCCTTAAGACCTACGATTTCAACTTCTTCACCAACCTTTACAATACCTCGTTCGATTCGGCCTGTTACTACAGTACCTCGTCCTTCAATTGAGAAAATGTCTTCAATTGGCATGAGGAATGGCTTGTCAGTTTCTCGAACTGGAACTGGGATATATGTATCAAGAGCAGTAGCGAGTTCAAGGATCTTCTTTGACCACTCATCTTCTACACCCGTAGCTTCAAGGGCCTTAAGTGCTGAACCTCGGATAACTGGAGCATTGTCGCCATCGAAACCGTTCTTCGTAAGAAGTTCTCGAATTTCAGCTTCAACGAGGTCGAGCATGTCTGCATCGTCAACCATATCGCACTTGTTAAGGAAAACAACCATCTTCGGCACACCTACCTGCTTAGCCAAGAGAACGTGTTCTCGTGTCTGTGGCATAGCTCCGTCAGTCGCCGCTACCACGAGGATAGCGCCGTCCATCTGAGCTGCACCAGTGATCATGTTCTTGATGTAGTCCGCGTGACCTGGGGCATCAATGTGAGCATAGTGACGAGTCGCCGTTGCATACTCGCTATGTGAAAGTGAAATTGTAATTCCTCGAGCCTTTTCTTCTGGAGCCTTGTCAATATCACCAACAGCCTTGATAGTCGCTTCCATACCTGCTCGGTGAAGAACATTAAGAATAGCCGCGGTAAGGGTAGTCTTTCCGTGGTCTACGTGACCGATGGTGCCCACGTTAACGTGAGGCTTTGATCGATCGAAAACAGCTGCTTCTGCCATATATTTGGAGCGGATTAGTTACCACCTATAAGAGCGCGAGATTGCCTTATAGCTAGCAAATAAGCCGTAATTTAATTATTTTTGATAAAATTTTGTCGACAGTGCTTTGTCCTCGGTGTTGTGAAAGAGAGTGGCTTTGATGTTAGTAGAAAACTCACGCTGTCTACTATGTATGTGCCTCAATATATTTCCAAACGAGAGCCAAGATGCCTGACAAAAAAACGCGAAAACGCGTACTGGTGATATTAGCAAATCATCTAGCAATGTCAACTAAAATTCGAGATTGACCTTTATAGAAGCATAACTAGACTATGTTTTTTATCTTCCCTTCCTGAATCTCTCTTGAATTTTTAATGATCAATTTAAAAAGAGGCTCTATATATGCATAATCAAGGCCCTTTTGATCTGACAAGGCTCGTAACCTACTGAAAACTTCAACTTCTCGCTCTGGTTGATATATCGGAAGGTTGTTTTTAGCCTTATATTCAGCCACTTCTTTAATAATCCACAACCTATCGGACAGTAGGTCGATTAAACCAGAATCTATTTGATTAATTCTTTCTCGTAAAAATTCTAATTCATTCATATAATTAAGCGTTTAATATTAATTAATCCAAAATTTTGCTGTTTTATTAAAAAATTGCTCAAATTTTTTATAATCCTTATTCTTAGCCATATTTATCATTAACTGAACATTTTTTAAGTGTTTCTCCATAACCTTTAAAGCAAAAGGGTTCTCAAACTGCAAAAAAGCCCACAAATCAGCCTTTTGAGCCATAATTCTACATATCACCTCCATACTCATGTTAAAAGTAACAGAGGCTCCATTTTTAAGTTTTTTCATCGAATTGCCTGATTCCGATAGGGTTTTGCCTAAAGATATGGTCGAAAACTGAGAAAGAGCTTGAACTGAAGCCATCAACTTATCATGCTCAGAGAGCTTTAATACCTGAATGGAGACGTTGTCCTTTTTGAACAAGGAAAGAAGAAATCTTGAAAAGGGCTGTTTGGTAGCACCGGAAACTATCATTCGCTGATGTGTAAAAGGATATACTTGCGGACCAAACAACTGATGGAGATGCAAAACTGGCGCCGAGAGGCCCTTAAGAACCCCTTGATCATGAGTCATGATTGATCCAAGACTTACGATGAGTTTCTTTGATAAATCTATTCCAGACAAAAGATTAACCGCGTAGGATAACGCTCTGCTTGGAACGGAGATGACAACGATATCAGCAGATCGCAAATGAATAGCTGGTGTAAGTGTGGCTCGGCCGATTGCCTTGGTAGTAATCTTTTTGGAATGAAAAAACCTCATAAGAGATTTCCCCATTCCCCCAGTTCCGCCAATAATAACTATCTTCATATTCATCCAAGTATATAACAAAAACTACGAGACTTTTATTTTAAGGATTTTAATGTATATTTTCTATCAGACCAAAAACAACCACCCCAACCAAAAAGAACCCCTTAGAAAAGTTATGAAAATACCGAAAATCCTTGCCGTCTTCCTTGATGGCCCCATCATTTCCCCGAGTGAAATGAGCCATCATTCCGCCGTGTACAATCCCCGTTCGAAAGGTCGGCGCGCCACTAGCGGAGCATTTTGTTTCCTTCGTCAAATCGTCGCAAACCGGTGCTTCAATCGAGTGCTACTCATCGGAGCCAAAGGAAAAGAACCGTACGATCGTCGATGGGTTGAAACATCTGACATCTTGCGTTTAAGCGGGATGAAACCGGCGGACCTTCGATTTTATAGGGTCGGAACGATCAGCGCTGACCTTCACCGCATTGGCGTAACACACGCTCTCCTTACGCGGGAAGATATCGCCGACAAACTCCCTGTGGTCGGAACTTTGTACATCATGTCCACCAAGCAGCCGTCGAAAACAAGACGCTGCCATCAAGCCGTCCACCGCGTAGAAAACGGATGGGCAGGTATCGCCAAAACGCTCCTCTAACAACATTCATCAAAAACACCCTGCGCGGAATTGAACCGCGCAGGGTGTTTTTAATATCCATTTTTTATAAAAAGTACAGCGCGCCTTAACGGGCGCGCTGAAATACTTACAAGGCCTGATGGAGATGCTTGCGATAATACTTTTCACTTTTGATTATCTGAAATGGTTGCCCTTTTTTCTTAAGAGCAGCAAGATCAGAGGTCAAAAGGAATGTTTCATCCAAACCCTCTATCACTCTGTAAAGCCTTTCCGTTTGATTAGCCGATCTCAAGAGATCCGCATGCAGAATGAGTGTGAGCATAGCTTACCGAAGCCTACCACGCGAGTGGAATCTTTCGCAAATAGATCAGGAGTGTGCTTAGAAAAAACACCCCTACCGCTCTTGGTATGAGTGTTTTTTCTAAGAAATATTTTTATTTATTTTCTAGACTCTGCAATAGTCTTCTCTACATTTGGTGGTACCACGTCATAGTGATCAAATTCCATTGTCATAGAACCTCGACCCTGTGTCATAGATCGAATATCAGTTGTGTAACCAAACATTTCTGACAAAGGTACAGTCGCCTTGATCACCTTGTTCAAACCTCTATCTTCCATACCTTCAATCTGTCCTCGCTTAGATGAAAGAGAGCCAGTAACATCACCCATGAACTGTTCCGGCATAACACATTCCACTTTCATGATAGGTTCAAGAATAACCGGTCGGGCTCGCTTGGCACCTGCCTGGAAAGCCTGAGATGCAGCAATTTTATAGGCGATTTCAGATGAGTCAACATCATGATATGAACCGAAAAGAAGTTCACAAGAGATGCCCACCATTGGAAAGCCCGCAACGATACCTCGTTCCATTGCTTCTCGCACGCCCTTTTCTACAGCAGGGATGAACTCAATCGGAATAACACCTCCTTTGATAGAATCGATGAATTCAAATGTTTCGTCTCGGTGTACATTCTTCGGGATCTTCTTTCCTTCTTCCCATGGCTCAAGTTTCTTAAGCTTCAGTCGCACATGACCATACTGACCCTTACCTCCGGACTGCTTAATATATTTATATTCTTCCTCTGCTTCGCCGAGAATTGTTTCTCGATATGCCACCTGTGGCTTTCCAACGTTTGCTTCAACAGCGAACTCGCGCTTCATTCGATCAACCATAATCTCAAGATGGAGTTCACCCATACCCGAAATGATAGTTTCACCTGTTTCAGGATTTGATGAAATTCGGAATGTTGGATCTTCATCGCCAAGCTTCTTAAGCGCGCCTCCCATCTTTTCCTGATCTGCTTTTGTCTTCGGTTCAATTCGAAGTGATACTACTGGTTCCGCAAACTTAATTGGATCAAGAACAATTGGCTTGTTTTCATCACAAAAAGTATGAGATGTTTTTGCTTCTTTGAGACCCACCGCAGCGGCAATTTCACCAGAGTATACTTTCTTCACCTCTTCCCGCTTGTTCGCCTGAAGTCGCACAATTCGACCAAGTCTTTCTTTGTTTCCCGTCGTTGAGTTATATATATATGAGCCTGCTTCAATAGTACCTGAGTACACACGGAAGAAAGTGAGTTGTCCGACAAACGGGTCTGTCTGAAGTTTGAATGCAAGCGCAGCAAATGGCTCTTCGTCAGAAGCATGTCGAACAATCTCTTCGTTCGTGTTTGGATCAATACCTTTTACTGGAGGAACATCGAGTGGAGACGGAAGATAGTCGACAACAGCATCGAGAATAAGCTGAGTACCCTTGTTCTTCAAGGCAGAACCAGTAAATACTGGAAAAATCTTTCCGGCAATAACACCCTTTCGAAGAGCGGCTTTAAGTTCTGAGATTGCAAAATCTGTCTTTCCTTCAAGATACGCGTTCATCATTGAATCTTCGAACTCGACAATTTTTTCAACCAATTCAGCTCGATACTTTGTAGCATCTGCAACCAAGTCTGCTGGAATTTCTTTTTCAACCACAGTGCTACCCATATCACCCTCGAAATAGTATGCCTTCATCGTAAGTAGATCTACAACAGCTTCGAAATCACCCTCGAAACCAATAGGAAGCTGCATTCGAACAGCATTTTTGTTCAATCGACTAAGAATAGATGCGTATGATCGTTCGAAAGATGCTCCTGTTCGATCAAGCTTATTAATAAAGCAGACTCGAGGAACATTATACTTGTCAGCCTGCCTCCATACTGTTTCTGACTGTGGTTCTACACCAGCAACACCGTCGAATACCACAACACCTCCGTCAAGAACTTTAAGAGATCGCTCCACTTCTACCGTGAAGTCCACGTGGCCTGGAGTGTCGATGATATTGAATCGGTGCATTTGAGATTTGTCTGTACCCATGTAGGTAGGACTCCAGAAACATGTGATGGCAGCGGCGGTAATTGTAATACCTCGCTCCTTTTCCTGTTCCATCCAATCGGTCGTCGCCTCTCCTTCGTGCACTTCACCAATCTTGTGTGACATACCGGTGTAGTAAAGAATACGTTCAGACGTAGTTGTCTTACCAGCATCAATGTGGGCAATGATACCGAAGTTTCTTACTTTCTCTAATGGATAATCTCGATTCATAAATAATTTATTGAATAAATATGCGGCAAACGCCGCGAGTTAATAATGCACCGACTATAGGCTAAAAGAGAGACTAAAAGTCGTATGGGTAAAATAGCATTAAATAAGGGCATTGGCAATGCCTTTATTTAGCATTTTTAAGGCAAATCATTGTGTGTTAGTGTTATAAGCAGAAGGAGGTAACATGTCAGCTAAAGTTTATATCGGCAGTCCCCCGACAAAGGAACAAGAAGAGAAACTGCGGGCAATCATCATCGAGATGCGATCTAGCGTTGCCGAAGCTAGGGAAATATCTGAAAGGAGTCGCTGGAAAATGCGACAAATTGTCGCACAAATTCGAAGGGATCGAGGTGAATAAGCCAATCGGTAATCTTCAAAGGGCCCTCCGTAGGGCCTTTTTGAATTACCAAGTGCATAAGGAATATTTCTTGATAGGCCGTAACAAAAAAGCCCCTCTCGGAGCTCTTTTTTGTTACGTGTAACTTAAATTACCAAGCAAAGTGAGCAAAAGCCTTGTTAGCTTCAGCCATCTTGTGAGTGTTATCTCGCTTCTTGATAGCTTCACCTTCGTTGTTTGCAGCTGCAATCAATTCGTCAGCAAGCTTAATATGCATAGCCTTTCCCTTCTTAGCTCGAGCTGCATCGATAATCCATCGCATAGCGAGGTATGAGCGTCGTTCTGGTCGAACCTCTCGAGGCACCTGGTAGTTAGCCCCACCGACTCGTCGTGATCGAACTTCAACAGCAGGACCGGCGTTCTTCATAGCTGTATCGAAAATTTCAATTGGATTTTCTGTTTTTGATTTTTCCTTGATAGTTTCAAGTGCTCCGTATACTACTCGTCGCGCCGTTTCCTTCTTTCCGTCGTACATACAATAGTTTATGAACTTAGCCAAAACATCAGAGTTGTATTTAGACTCTGCTGTTACAATATTTCGATTTTTTACTTTTCGTCGCATTTCTTTATTTAATTAATTCGGTAATAATTTTTCTATAGATTTTCTTCAGTTATCTCGTCGCTTCACGAAATACTTACTCTATAGTATGAGTCTACTTTGCAGCCTTCGGTCGCTTTGTACCATATGCTGATCGCTGCTTTCGTCGCTTTTCGACACCAGCCGTATCGAGCTTACCTCGAACAATAGTATATCGAATACCTACATCTTTCACTCGTCCACCTCGGAGGAGTACCACTGAATGCTCCTGAAGATTGTGACCTTCACCCGGAATGTACGCAGTAACCTCCATTCCGTTTGTAAGTCGAACTCGAGCAATCTTTCGAATAGCCGAGTTAGGCTTTCGAGGAGTTTTGGTTGTTACCTTTGAACATACACCTCGCTTAAAAGGAGAGTTGTAAAATATAGGTCGGTTCTTTAGAACGTTAAAACCACGAGTGAGGGCAATGGCCTTACTCTTTCGCTTCGTTTTAGAACGATTCTTCTTGATGAGTTGATTTAATGTTGGCATTTCTTATTTTTCTGCCTTTTTGAAAACAAAAATACAGTAGGGCTAGATTACTATATATATCTATATATTGCAAATACTAAAAAGAGAGACCTGTGATCGCACCGAATGCTATATATATGAGCGGTGTGAAGTACTGCCAGAGAAAGAATATGAAGAAAATAGCCAAAAACATACCGTACTGATCAAATACAGCCTTTATATTAGCCATACTATCGGGAAGGATGGATAGAAGGATCTTAGAACCATCGAGGGGTGGTACCGGAACAAGATTGAAAATAGCTAGAACGAGATTGGTTATAACAGTGATTGCCAAAATGGCGGTAGTTGCCTCTGGCAAAACCCCTATATAAAAGCGTAAGATAAGCCCAAAAATAAGGGCAATGGTAATATTTGAGAGCGGACCGGCAAAAGAAACAATAGCCTCTCCTAATCGAGGGTTTCTAAAGTTATATGGATTTATAGGCACCGGCTTTGCCCAACCAAACATAATACCCCCCGGAAGCAAGGCACAAATAACAGGAATAAGAACAGAACCTATTGGATCAATATGTTTAAGAGGGTTCAGAGTGAGACGGCCCGCATATTTAGAAGTAGGATCACCCTGCCAAAGAGCCGCTATACCATGGGATACCTCATGAACAACGATGGAAATGACCAATATTGCGATTGAAAAAATAACAGTCATTGGGTTGGTTGGAAATTAATTTAGAGTTGCGTTTCGTAAACAATATGATAGCATGTTGGAACACATGGCAAAAGTATGCGCAATCACTAAGAAAGGTTCACTCCGAGGAGGCGGTTACTCAAACCGTACTCGTGCTACTCAGTTCAACCCTACAGGTATGGTTCGAAAGTATCCAAACCTTCAGAAAAAGAAGGTGTATATTCCTGAATTAAAAAAAACCATCACTCTCACAATTTCAACTAAAGCTATTAAAACTATCCAGAAGAACGGGGCTTTCGCCACTTTAAAGAAAGCTGGGATTATCTAAATCTTAAATTCAGAAAAGATTACACCATGAACCTCCAAAAGGTCATGGTGTTTAAAAAACGATTAACAACTAATCTACTATAATTTTTTCTCCATCACTCTCAATCGTAATTCTTCCTTGTTCATCAGTCCTCAAAACCTTCACCTTGTTTTTCTCCAACACACGAAGCACCTCCTGATGAGGATGGCCATATCTGTTTTTCTTTCCGACGGAGATAACCGCAAACGAAGGAGTAAGTGCTTTAACAAATTCTTCAGAAGTAGAGGTGCGCGAACCATGGTGTCCAACCTTTAATATATCTACATGGCCAAGTGCGCCGGTTACCGCCAAATGCTGTTCAATATCAATCGGCGAATCACCAGTAAGTATGAATGATGTTCTACCGAAACTTAATCGTGCAACAATTGATGCGTCATTTGTTTTTGATATCCAGTCATCAACGTTTCGATCAGGGAATAAGATCTGTAATGTCAGTTGAATGTGTTTTAAATCTTTGGCACCAAATTTAATTGTCATTCCCTTTCTTGCACGAAGCACTTGTATCTTTTTCTCTGAAACAATATTTTGCAGTGATTGATCAATGTAAGTATTGGCATGTACTCCTGACTCCAATAAAACTTCAGGACTGTATCTCTCTACAACTTTTGGAAGTCCACCGATATGATCGGCATCAGGGTGCGTAGCTATAATCATGTCGATATGATGTTTATAAAAAGGCAATGACGCTCCGATCTCTGAAAGGATAGGACTATTTGATTGTCCAGCATCAATAAGAATTGTTTGACCGCCTGGTGCCCGAATGAGAGTTGCGTCTCCCTGATCAATATCCAAAAACGAAACTACCAGTGGTTTTGCCGACCAGCCACCAATATCATTCATCTTCTCTTCATATGCAAATGTATATACTTCAAACATCAAAACTGTCGTGGATAAAATGATACAAACGAGCGGCGCGAGCGCGTGATATACTAGACCCGTTATCACTCCCCATACTTGTCGAAACAAGTGATGTAGCGGAGTTTCAGAATCATTATTGGAAAAAATTAATTTTGTAATCATATGTCATTCACCGAAAGAAAGTTCGATATCGGAACGCTCGATGGTATCTCGTCGAAATCTATAGAAGAACACCTCAAGCTCTATGCTGGCTACGTTAAGCACGCCAATCTCATCGTCGACAAAATCGCAGAATATTCTGCTGACTCTGAAAAAAACGCTTACGTTCTTGGCGAATTACAGCGACGATTTGGTTTTGAATTCGACGGCATGCGAAACCACGAATACTATTTCGAACAATTTGAAGGTGGTGCGTCCGATATTTTTTCTGATGGAAAACTAAGCGCGGCAATTGCGGCTGAATGGGGCAATCTCGATGCTGCAATCACTCGATTCAAAGCCATCGCAATGACTCGAGGTATCGGCTGGGCAATCATGTACTATGACGAAACCACAAAAAGACTTTTAAATGCTTGGGTGGATGAACAACACCTCGGGCATCTCACTGGCCTCAAGGTCGTAATCGCTCTCGACATGTGGGAGCATTCATACATGCTTGATTATGTTCCGTCCGAAAAGAAAAAGTATGTGGATGCATTTTTCAAGAACATCAACGGAAAGAAACTTGAGGAGCGTTTCGCATCATATCTCTCCTAACCCCTCTCCGAATTCTTACCGAGCTGCTGAAGTTGTTTCACAAGAGTCTCGTCCTTAATTGGATGAGACTTTTTGTATATTCGATAGACAATAAATATGAGGACATACGCGCCATAGATTTCAAAGACAGCGAGCCAGGTCAACGTAGGAATGGTAACGGCTGCAAAATTCCAACCAGAAAACAAGTCAACAATCCAAAGCTCATACTGAAGCAAGCTGTATGAAACAATCGAGAATGGAATTGATAATATTTGCGCAATGAAACTCATGCACCCAGTTAGAAACACCACGAGCATAGTGAGAGGAAGAAGGGGTAGTACTAGAATGTTGACGACAAGTGAGACAAATGAATACATACCAGACATGTGAAGTATCATCGGGGTGATACTAATCTGACTTGCGACCGAAGCTGAAATGATTGTACGCAAACCTCCCCAATCAGGAATCCAGCAAAACCATTTATCTGTGATATTACCCAGCAAGATTAATCCAAGGGTTCCGGTAAAACTCAACTGAAAGGACGGATCGTAAAGGACAATATCTGGATTCAAAAGAGACATGCCGCACGCGGCAATGATGAGTGCGCGGAGCGCATCTCCTTGCCGACCAAAAACATTTCCAATGACTGCAATGATAGACATCACGGCTGATCGTACAATAGTCGCACTTGCTCCAGCTATTACAGTGAAAGCAATGATTCCAAATATACCTCCTACAGCTCCGACAAATCTCGGCAGAAATGAGAGTGTTTTAATAATCGCCTCTGCAATGATAGTTACATTCGATCCAGAAAGTACGACGATGTGAATCAAACCAACTCGCTTGAATTGTTCTTGAAGATCGTCACTTAATGCTCCTTTTCCGGCCACCACCAAACCGCTCGCCAAAAGCGAGTGCGGCTCCGGGAGTGCTGAATTGATGCTATCGACGAAAGATTTCTTCACGTCGAGAAGAAATTCTTTTATTCGATTTCCCTGATGTTGTGATGTGCGTGATATATCAATCCCTTTGAGCAAATAATAGATTCCGCTCTTCCCTAAGTAATGAGGGTAATCAAAAGAACGACCGTCTTCGCCGACGATTACTTCAGGCTTTTCAAGTGTTCCACTTATCACTACCACATCCCCATATTTGAGATCGAGTGAGGTGCGGACCGTCGACAAGACAAATGAATCATTGTTTGCAAAGCTCGTACTGCTTGCTAAAGAAATTTTTGAAACTCTTAATAGTACGCGAGTTCCATTCGCTCGATCTTCCGGCTCTTCAATTACCAACCCTTCAACTGAAACCTTCTTGTCGTTCCAAGGCACAAGAAATAAATCTTCACGTACCTTTGTGAAAAATCTGAAAAAACAGACGATCACCACAATCACAATGATCGCTATCTCAATCTTTTTCACTCTTACCATCCTACTAACCAGGCCTTAATTGGCCATCAAAAAATCTTAAAGATTACTAGAAACTTTACAGAAATTTTTGAGAGAATTTCTAACCTGTTTTTAAAATAGAAATTCGACTTGTGTGTGCAATATCGAACGCGTCTTTACTGAGTGTTGTTCACTTAAATAGTAAACCTATACAGAAAATTGTCTAATGATTTCTGCTTCATCTTGGGGAGAACTCGACTTCTTGAATCTTGCACCACTTTTACCTTTTACTCGTGCTTCACACTCAACCCAAGTGGCGTGTGTTTGTACATCCCCGTCCACCATACTTATATATGAATATGCTTTTGAGGAAGACTTTTTATTTGGATTTCGGGGAATATCGGCGTGATTGGTATCCAAAACATCCAATATATCTTTCAATAAATATTTCGAGATGGGACCCTTATATAGATCAACGGGGCTACTATCAGCAAAAGAGGTAGCAATAACATCACATCGTTCATTGCCAGGAACCCCGGCATGACCCGGAACCAACCGCCATTCTATATTCTTACCTTCAATAGCCAAAGATAACTCCTCCCAAAGATCTTGATTCTTTACTGGCTCTTTTGTACTCGATATCCAATTGTTCCTTTTCCAACCATGAATCCATTTAGTAGCTCCATTAAGAACATAACTTGAATCTGTGTAGATAATAAATAAAACTTCACCCAAGTTTTCATAAAAACCATCAATGTGCATAAGACCAAAAGCAACCGCACTTATCTCCATGCGGTTATTGGTAGTGACCTTCTCCCGACCTCCCAATTCATCAACCTTCAAAATTCCATGGGAATCGGGATAAACCATCACAGATCCCCATCCACCAGGGCCCGGATTACCTCTAGATGAGCCGTCAGTAAAAAGTATGACTTGTTTTAATTCGCTGTTTAGTTTTTTTGATGATTGTCTATTCATAAATAGTTGGATTACAGTATATCAACAATCCTTAATCGAAGCTCCGGGAAATTTCTAAATACAGATTTTTCCATAGTAACTACTAAACTGACAGCGTCACCTGCCTTCAAAGCATTCAACTTTTCCGTTGGCTCGCAAAAGAACTGTATGGCAGAAACCTTCTTACCACGAGCGCCGCTAAAATTCACTTCCAGATGATTTCCTGTTTTACCAAACATTTTGATGCCAGTAAGAGGGGCCTGTTTGATCATAAAAAGAGGTTTTGGGTTTGCCTCACCAAAAGGAGCGAGCTTTTCAATATGAGAATATGTCTCCCAGGTAATATCTTGAGGATCAAGCACGGCATCAACAAATGTTTCAATAATAATTCCCGCCTCAATATTAGCCTTCTGCTGTGCCGCAACAGCAGCATAACTCTCGCAAAGTGCATCGGCAAATAAATGAACATACTCATTTGACAAAGAAAAGCCGCCGGCCATTTTATGCCCACCTTTATCAATGAATATCTTTGGGTCGAGCGAGCGCATGAGCTCAACAATATCCGCCGCGCCATCAGAACGACACGACCCTTTGAGCACTCCATTCTCATCTCTTCCCCATAAAAACACAGGACGGCCATAGTCTCTTACAAGTGAAGTAGCCGCAAGGCCAAGTAAAGCAGGCTTCCAATTAGGGTTGCCGAGAGCAAGCACAGGCCGATCTTGGAGACTACGCTCTTCAACCTTCTTTTTTATTTCCTTTATCATAGCTGCCACCGTGCCTTTTCTTTCATCATTCAGTTTATTCAAATGTCGCACTGCAATATCTGCCTCTTCGTCTGTAGCGGCTGTCAGCATCTTAAATGCGTCCACTGGATCAGCCATTCGAGACGCAGCATTAATGCGTGGAGTGATTAAAAAACCAATATCATCTTCGACTAAAGTCTCCTGCTTCACACCAAGTGAATGTAAAAGCTTCATGATACCGAGACGTGGACTCTTTCGTAAAACACGAAGACCAAAATGTGCAAACACCCGATTCTCGCCACGAAGTGGCACCATATCTGAAAGAGTTGCAAGACCAACCATATCCAAGAGCCATTTTTCCCAACCAATTTTTGCAGCGCTAAACATCTGATCTTTTTCTGACCGAGAACGGTCATCGATCAACAAGGCTTGAATCACTTTAAATATTACACCCGAACCACACAGCATCTTTTCCGCATACTTGCAGTCTTCTCGTTTTGGATCGATAACAGCAAGCGCCTTCGGCAATTGGACACCCGGCAGATGGTGATCAGTAATAATTACATCAATACCGAGTGAGTTTGCGTAATCAACTTTCTCAACGTCAGTGATACCGCAATCTATGGTAATGATGAGATTCGTACCACGATCATGCATCTTATCAATAGCCTCATTGTTCAAACCAAATCCTTCAAGGTGGCGATGTGGAATATAGTTTTCAAAATTTAAATATGAAATCTTCTTAAAGAAATCGTGGAGAATAGTAGCGCCCGGAAGACCATCTGCATCAAAATCACTAAAAATTGCTATTCGTTCGCCATCCTTAATCGCCTTACGGATTCGCTTAATAGCAGGCTTAATATCCGCAAACATCATCGGGTCATGAATTCCCTTTTCATAATCAGGAGAAAGAAAAGCCTCTCGCTCCGTCGGGTCAGTAATTCCCCGATGAAACAGGAGGTGATCGAGAAGACTGTCACCCTCCCAGGGTCGAACGGAGTAATTTGCCATTCGATGATTTTAGCATACAATCAAAGATATAATTTATATGAAAACAGAGCACCAAATCGACGAAAATTGCATATTTTGCGGTATTGTTGCAGGTAAAATCCCAGCCTTCAAGGTTTATGAGGATGATGAAACTGTGGCTTTTTTAGATATCAGCCCAAACAATCACGGCCACACGCTTGTTATTCCAAAAGACCATTTCGAAAACATTTATGGCACACCCAGTGAAACCCTCTGTCGAATGATCATAACCGCCCAAAAAATGGCTCTTGCTATAAAGAACGGTGTGGACGCCGACGTATCAATATCGCCATGAACAACGAATCAGCAGCCGGCCAGGAAGTACCTCACGCACACTTTCATGTCATCCCTCGTTACAACGAAGATGGATATAAACATTGGGGACATAAGCCATATAAAGAGGGAGAAATTGAGGTAGTACAAGGAAAAATAAAGAAGGCACTAGAATAAGCCAAAGACGGCCTCTCAATCTACTCTTTAATTTTCGAATGGTTCTTCTTTTATATCGAATTACTTCAACGCATCAATCCCCGGCAACGTCTCGTTCAAGAGATACTCCAACATTGCGCCACCACCTGTAGAAACAAAAATAGTATTTCGATCTGAATCACCATCAAGGCCTAGACTTGCAACAGCAGCCGTGGTGTCTCCCCCTCCAAGAACAGCGTTCACACCTGAATCCACAATTAACTTTGCAATACCCAAAGTTTGGCCCTTGAATCCTTCTTCATAATTTCCCATCGGTCCGTTCCATAAAATTAATTTTGCACCGAAAATGACTGGAGCTAACTTTTCTACAGATGCAGGGCCGACATCGACAATCCAATCAGTATCAGAAACCTCCTGAACAAACTTAACATGACTACTACCATCGACTGTTTTTACCACCACGTCAATTGGTAAAATCACTTTCGGACTTTTTGACAACTCAACAAGATTAAAAGTTCCTTCCGATACGAGAGACTTACCGACATTAAGTCCTTGCTCCTTAAAAAAGTTATTCATCAACGCACCACCAACAAAAATAGAATCTGCCTTATCAATAAATTTCTGAATAAGTGGCATTTTTGTTTCAAACTTCGCACCGCCAAGAATAAACAAAAAAGGCCGTTCTGGGTTAGCAACAGAATTCAAATTTTCTATTTCTTCAATCAAATTAAAGCCGGCGTAATGTGGTAAAAGCTTTGGAACTCCAACGACAGAGGCATGTTCTCGATGGGACACCGAAAATGCGTCATTGACATACATATCACCAAAGCTGGCAAGATATGCAGAGAAGTCGAGATCATTTTTCTTTTCTCCCTTACTAAGGCGAAGATTTTCAAACAAAACCACGTCACCATTATTCATCGCATCGACAGCTACAGAGGCAATATCTTTGTTGAGAAAATCTTTAACAAAATTTAAAGGTGCAAGTATTTTAAGATAATCAGCGACAGGCTCAAGCGTGATGGTGGAACCGTCTTTTGCCTCGATGTGTGAAATGATGATTGTTTTTGCTCCAGCATTTCTCAGGAAACTCAATGTTTGCAAGCTTTTTTTGATGCGTAAATCATCAACCACTTTTCCGTCCTGAATTGGTACATTAAAATCGAATCGAACAATTACCTTTTTTCCTTTTATATCCCCCATCTCTTTGATTGATTTAATATTCATATGTATTTCTATCGCTTACCTTTCTTTGAAGCTCGCTTTGTTTTTTTCTTTATTACCTTTTTTACAACAGTCTTCTTTAAAATCTTCTTTGCCTTCAGCTGTGCCTCCTTTCGTGCATCCTCTCGGGGTTTCTTTGTCGTCAGCTTTATTGTTGATTTTTGTCGCGAATCGACAGCTCCGAGTAACGGTCCGAAAGTTTCTACTTCCCAACTAGCACGACCAACCAACAATCCATCTACCATTCCGTTCCACATAATGTCTTGTGCGTTCTCGGCAGTAACTGAACCACCATACAATATCGGAACAATTGAAGCGATCGTATCGCTCCACCATTCCGTAAAAAGCTTTTTTATATAAATAACCATCTGATGAAGATCGTGCGAAGTAATTGCTACATTATCTTTTCTGCCAATTGCCCACACTGGTTCATATGCAACTATGATTTGCTTGAACTGTGGACGTTCGATTGTGGTGAGAGCTTCCTTCAATTGGTTCTTTATCACTCCAAGATATTTACCATCATTGTCTCGATCTGTTTCACCGACACAAAGAATGACTTGCATACCTGTCTTCAGCGCTTGGCCCATCTTTGCAGCAACAACAGTATCCGTTTCACCCATAGCCCTCCTCTCTGAATGACCAATGATAACAGCGGAAGCGCCTGATGATTCAATCATATGAGCACTGACCTCACCAGTTTTTGATCCTTCACTGTAGACAGAAAGATCCTGAGCCCCGACTAAGATATTCTTTGTGTTTATAAGACCTGACAATGCTGAAATATATGGAAAGGGAGGACAAATGACAACATCAATGCTTGAATGTTCCGCCGCTGACTGTTTGATAGCTCTAAACCTTTCTTTGGCTCTATCAAAACTTGCAGGATTCGTCTTCCAGTTGCCAATAATTAAGGGTCGTTTATTTTTCTTCATAGAGTATGCCGGGTATTATAACAAAAAAACCCGCCGGGCGGGCGGGAATTTTTGTCCAAAACTAATTGGTAAGCTCTATCCAGTTAGAAAGAAGATAGCTTCCCGACGGACCATTCTGAAAACTTGGGCTAGCGAGCCCTGAGTCATAAGTGACGACACTGCCTCCAGATATTGTTACAATATTGCCCACAGCCGCCTTTATTTGAGCACCTCCTCCTAAATCAACACCTCCTGATTGGGCATTTACAGCAATAGCACCAGCGCCACCGCTGATGTTTACGGCACTACTTCCCGAACAGCCAACGTCATCTGGACACTTACTTGTTGAAACTATGAATAAATAGCTGCCTGCAGAGCCTGAACCTGCAGAACCTCCTCCTGAAATACTCACAATACTATCTGAAATAACTGTCCCGCTATTATCTGCAAAATTTGATGGTAAAATCATTCTTCCTCCACCATTTACAGTAACTGTTCCTTGAACCCAAATAGTTCCGGTTAGTGTAAGTGTGCCGCCACCGTTTATTGTAAGATCTCCGGTGATCTTCTTTGGGCCAAGTGTTGCTCCTCCTGAACCCACACTGTAATCTCCAGATATCACACCCCCAGACGCAGCTTCATTTTTCCAATCCTGAAAATTTGCCTCTGAAAAAGGAAGAGGTTGCGGCGACGGGGATCCATGAGAGGTATTACAAGCTTTGTTATTATCTGTTCCTGTAGTGCAATATAGGTTTCCGGCAACACTAACGCCGCTTATTGTTGAAGCCCAAGCATCCCCAACACCTCCTTGGCCAATCGTTAATGACCCAGCGGACGACCCTCCTCCGATCATTGAAGTAATTCCTCCGAGATACAATCTGAAATATCCATCATAACTATTTGCTACCCAGACACCCGAATATGCACCAGTCTTTGCTTCGCCTAAACCATATCCAGCATTACCACCAATTACATAATACTCAGAGGAACTTTGAGTGCTGTTATCCAAAACGAGCCAATAGGTGGTATCGGGTATGAGGGAAGGATTTTCTGGAAACACCACCTCCACCCATCCATAATTAGTACTTACCTGGCTAGAAAGCAATGAAACCGACCCGATAGAGATTCCTGTAGTACTAGGGGAACCACCATTATCTGCAACCAGACGAACAGAAGCGTTCGATGGTGTTCCTACTTTTTTTATATAAAACTGAACCTTATTTATCGGTGAGCTAGTTGATACCTGAAAACTCTGAGCAAAATCCTGTGCTGCAGAAACATTTCGGAAAGTGATGGAATTTAAAGGAACAGTAGGTGTATCATTTGATTGATCAGCAACCAAAGCGGCACTGTCGGCAGCCACTGCAGTGCCTGTAATCGTAGCGTTTGCAGCGTCTATATCTCCATTAGAATAAATATTTCCATTTATGGTAGAGTTTCCGCTCATAAATACCCCGCCATTTCCAGCCTGAAGCCCGTAGTTGAAAGCGATACCAGTTCCTAAGGATACATCAGCCTGCATTTTTCTTATATAATCACCCGCAGTTACAATCGTTAGAATCCTTTTGACTGTCGAAGAAATATTAGTGATAGTAGTCAAAGCTTCCACCCCATTAAAAGACCCGTCCACAGAAGAACCTACTGTCTTCCCGGTATTCAAACGATAAACAATATCCTCAACCGAAGACTCTGCTAAAACATATCCCTGTTTTGACTGTATAAATCCAGAAGCTCCACGAATTTGATTAGCAACTGGCGTTGCTACTGCAGCCATAAAAACCAATGAAATGCCGAGAAAGAAAATAACGGCAACTATCATCGCTTGTCCACCTTGTTTTGTCAGTTTTGTTTTCATATATAAATTATTAATATGAACTTCTTAAAATCGCTGTCCCATAGAAATTTCTTGAGATAAATGCAGTAGATGTGCCGCTTTCAATAAGCATCTCTATTTTGATAGCTTCTGATGTAGTAGCTACTATAGAACGAAATACCAGTCCTGTAACATTCGAATCTGAGAAAGTTAACTGCCCGACGTTTATCCCGTCGCGATCCATCATAACCTTGCCGCCTGAGAGATAGAATCGAAGTGTTTGTAAGCTTCCAGAGGCATTTGTAGTGTTGAGGGCCAATATCCCTGGGTTTATATTTAAGTTACTTGAGCCAATATTAATACTCGCTGCGTTCCTTACTTCTCTTAGCATCCCGTCCATTGAAGAAATAGCTGAACTTTCAATTGACCGAACAGCCTTCACACTTCGATAGCTTCTAGCAAGAAGCAAAGTAGAGTTTATTATAGTTCCAAGTAATATCGTTAATAGAAAAAGATAAATCAATACCTCGACAAGAGAAAAACCTTTTGTCCTTCGTACATTACTTTTACCGCTAACCTTTTTATTAAAAAGAGTTTTCATATAAATCAATTATTGAATATATTAAATATGTATGACTCTAAAGACTTTGTCGTTGTAGCGCCATTATCCTGATAAGCAACATTAACCGTGACCTTTCTTGAATTTACATCAACCGTGCCGCCACTCGTCACAATATCAGCACTCGTATTGTCGCGAGAAACAGAAGAAAGCACGAAGGTACGATCAAATTGATTGTCTATTATAGCGGGTGATGTAGTTGCTCTCCACGCCGACCCTGTCCAATATAATCTATAAGGTGTTTCCATCGTCAACGAGGCAATCTGAGAGCTCCAACCGGCATCCCTCATCGTCTTTACAGCCACAACTCCCTCTTCAGCGAGCATGGCTGACTGGATACGAGCTGTATTCCGAAACGACAGCTTCGAAAGACCACTGTAAACACCCATAATGAATACCACCGAGCTGCCAATGATGGCGGCAGCGATAATCACCTCAACTAAACTCATTCCTCTTTGATTTTTATGTCGTGAACTTTTTATATGCATATATATTTAGCGAACTTCTGAAAGTCCTGTTCCATAAATTATTATGGATTTTGTACTACTGGGTGTACTAGCAAGACGGAGAGTAATGGTGCCTGTGGCATTCGGTTCACCTGTGACATTTTTAAAATAAATGTCTGTTACTCCTCCAGTAAGCAGGATTGATGAAATTTGCACACTCGATGGAAAGTTATAAGAAAAATTAGACGTTGATGCCGCATACGTTGACCCTTGAAACAACGTGATCGTCGAGGTTGCAAAACGAATGCCAAAATTTGAAAAACTTTTTGAATTCATCGCCTCCACCCTCGCCTTATCAATATATGACTGGATGGTATCGGTTTGTTTATCAAGAATTTGATAATCTGAAAATCCTCTAAATGCAAACAGTGTCATGGTGCCGATAATCGCTGTCATACCAATAATAATAACCAGCTCGATCAGACTGAACCCTCTTTTTTTTAAGAACTGCTGCTTCATATTATATATTATTCATCACCGAATACATCGGGGTGATCATTGATATGGCAAAGAAACCGACACCAGCACCAATCATTACCATTAGAAATGGCTCAACAATAGTCGACATATCTTTTGTCTTTTGCTCCACTTCATTTTCATAGAAACTTGCGACGCCCATAAGCATAGAGGAGAGCTTCCCTGTTTCCTCTCCAACACTCATCATCTCGCCGACAAATATTGGATATAATTTTTCTTCCTGAACGAATATTGTAGAAAGGGGTGAGCCTATTTCTACGATCTTTTCCGTTCGCATGAGTACTTCCTTATAATAAAAATTCTGCATTACTTCCCCCGTAATATGTACAGCGGTCACCAAATCAACCCCTGACGATAGTAGTGACGAAAGAGTACGAGTAGTTTGAGCTGAGTTTGATTCTTTAATAATAGTGCCGATGATAGGAATTCGAATTGAGGTAAAATCCAATATCTTTTTTCCAATCCTTGTACGAATGCCGTAATAGAAGGCGGCACCAAGCGCCGCGATAATCAGAATAAGTAAAATATAATGATTTGACGCAAAGTCGGACAGCCCTATCACAATCTTTGTACTTGTTGGCAAAGGTGTTTTTAATTCCTTGAATGTTTTTGCCAAATTGGGAACTACCACCACCATCATCAATACTCCGATAAGAACCATGACCGCGAGAATAACTCCAGGATAAATCATTGCTCCCTTCACCTTCTTCTGAATTTGATAGGTTTTTTCCATTTGGGAAGCAAGATGCTTCAAAGACTCGGCCAGTGTTCCCCCCTCTTCACCTGCTTTTACCATCGATATAAACAAAGTTGAAAACACTTTTGGCTCCGTGGCGAGCGATTCATGAAATGTCTTTCCTCCACTAATACCAGCGTTGATATTCTTATATATTTCTTTCAACTTTTTGTTTTTCGTCTGCCTTTCGATAACACTGAGTGCTCGGGATAATGACAAACCAGCATCGAGCATGCCGCTGATATTTCGAGCAAAAATAATTTTATCCATAGGTTTCACCCGTTTCAAGAAATCAAGATTGATTTCAATATTGAAACCTCGAGATTCCTTTGCCTCACTAAAGGCGATAGGTGTGTCACCCATCTTTCGGAGTTCATGAAAAAAGTCGCTTTTGTCGGCAGCCTCAATAATCGATTTATATTCCTCACCTGATGCTTTTTTTGCTGTATATGAAAATTTCATTAGTATTTTACATTCTGACCTATTCTGAAACCACTCGAAGTATTTCTTCGATACTAGTTAGCCCTTGCACTGCCTGAAAAATCCCATCTTCAATCATCGTAAGCATCCCCTCTTTTCGTGCCTGCTCCTGAATATCGTCTGAGGTATTTCCCTTAATTATCAAATCCTTGATAGTAGGACTCATACGGAGGACCTCATGAATACCAATACGACCATGGTATCCATCGTCCGATTCAGCATCTCCTTTTGGTTTATAGAACGGAATATCTTTCCATTCTAATTTTTCGTCAATTATTTTTTCATCTCGAAGAGCTTTGAGCACCCTGTCCATATCAATTTTTTTATTGATCAAGGCGAGTTCTTCTTTTGTAAGGAAATATGATTGCTTCGACTTGGAAAGTCGTCGAACCAATCGTTGTGCCACAATCACTTTAAGTGTTGATACGAGAAGAAAAGGTTCACATTTCATATCGATAAGGCGCGGGATGGCGCCGGCCGCAGAGTTGGTGTGAAGAGTTGAAAGTACGAGGTGACCAGTAAGCGCCGCATTGATGGCGAGCGATGCAGTTTCATTGTCTCGAATTTCACCCACCATGATAACGTCAGGATCTTGTCGGAGAAGAGAGCGGAGACCATTGGCAAAAGTAAATCCAATTTCAGGCCTCACTTGAGTCTGATTAATCCTCTTCATTTGATACTCCACAGGATCTTCAACTGTTGAAATATTCACATCTGGCTTGTTCAAAAGATCAAGCACGGTGTAAAGCGTTGTTGTTTTACCAGAGCCTGTTGGCCCTGTAGTAAGGACCATACCCTCTGACATATTTGTCCCCTCGTGAATAGTGTCGAGGGCTAGACCATGAAAACCAAGTCCTTCAAGAGAAAATCCTGAAACAGTCTCTCGCAAAAGTCGCATTACAGTCTTCTCTCCATAATATGTTGGCAATATTGAAACTCGGAATGAGATTTTTTCGTCGTTAAGTTCAATACGGAAACGACCATCTTGCGGTAACCGTTTTTCATCGAGCTTCAAACTTGAAAGCACCTTAATTCGAGCAGTGATACTAGATCCAGCACTCTTCGGCAATATCATGGCGTCTCGAAGCAATCCATCAATTCGATACCGCACCACCACTTCAGTTTCAGTTTGTTCAATATGAATATCAGACGCACCCTGAAGAGCGGCGTGTTTCAAAAGAGTGTCGACAATTCTTATCACCGGCAAATCCTCGGCGATCTTCTTGAGATCATCAGCTGATGCATCATCTCCCGTAGAGACACCATCTTGCGCCACCATTTTCAATGTCGCAGCTTCCTGCTGAATAATGTCGCCGAAATCCGCCTTAAGACTTTTTTGATATTGAATTAGAGCAGCCTTCATTGACTCCGTATTCGTCATGCGAGGCAAAATCTTCAGACCGGTTTTTTTCTTGATGAAATCAATAGCGGAAAGATCATCAGAGTCGAGCATTGCCACTTCGAGCGTATCGTCTTTCTTTTTAATCGCTACAATATTATGACTACGAGCAATTGGTTCTGGAATTAAAGAGAGTACGTCGAAGCTAAGTTTTTGAGTTTTCAAATCAACGAACGGAATAGCCATCAAATACGCCTGCATTCGCCGATAATCATCTTCAGTGATCTTTCCGGCAGCCATGAGAGCCTCACCCATGTTCACCTTTTTACTTTCCACCTCGGCGGCCTTCATTGATTTTTCCGCATCAGTAATATCCGCGGGGGTTACTAATCCCGAGTCGGAAATCAACTTTTTCATTTGAACAGGGTCGATGAACATGTAGGGAACAGTTTGTAGTTAAATTATAGCAAAATAAACGTTTGAATAATACAAATTATGTGTAAATTGTTATTTAAATTCAATCAGCACAATAAATATCATTAACTCAGAATATAATAAGGGACCTTTTAAAAAACTTGAGGAATATTATTTCTGTCAGTTTAAATCAAAATCTCCCGTCAGAAAACCAAAAAGATTAAGGTAATTTCAAATCAAAAAATTGACATTTCACCATAAAAAGATACAATGTATCCATCAGAAGTTCGCCTCCCGGCGGGCTTAATTTTTTGCCATAAACGGCTTAAAATATAGATAGATACAATTAAATAACAACTAAATATATGATAGATCTCAAAGTAATACACTCAGTTTTAGACCAGCTCGAAGAGGAGCGGGGTATTCCTCGTGAAAAGATTCTCGAAGCCATTGAAATGGCTCTAGCTACAGCATATAAGAAAGAATGGGGACGTCGAGACCAGTTTATCCGAGCTAAATTCGACATAAACACAGGAAAAGCTGATTTTTACCAAGTAAAAATTGTAGTTGACCCTGATCAGGTGGTTTTTGACGAAAGTGAACTTCCAACCCCAACTGAAGGTGCTGAACCTGCAGGTGATGAGAAGATATTCTTCAATGAAGAACGACACATCCTGATCGACAACGCTCGAAAGATCAAGAAAGATGTTCAAGTTGCAGAAGAAATGGTATTTCCTCTCGAAGAAAAAGAAGATTACGGACGAATCGCTGCTCAAACAGCTAAGCAAGTCATCATTCAGAAGATTCGAGAAGCTGAAAAGGTTTCTGTTCTTGGTGAATTCGGGAAACGAGAGGGGGAAATAATCTCAGGAACAGTACAGCGTCAAGAGCGAGGTAACGTATTCATCGACATGGGCCGAGCAACCGGAATGCTTCCGTATGAAGAACAGATTCCTGGTGAACACTATCGACAAGGTGAACGACTTCGTATGTATCTCATGCGAGTAGAAGAAACCCCTCGAGGCATTTTCCTTCGTCTCTCACGTTCACACCCAAAGTTCCTCGCTGAACTTTTCAAGATTGAGGTTCCTGAAATCGTTTCAGGCGCTGTCGAAGTAAAGGCGATTGCCCGTGAAGCTGGTGCTCGATCTAAGATCGCAGTCTTCTCTGTAGATTCACATATTGATCCAGTCGGATCAATGGTTGGTCAGCGTGGGGTTCGAGTGAATACCGTCACAAGTGAACTTGGGGGTGAAAAAATAGATATTATCGAATGGTCTGAGGATCCTGCAAAATTCATCGAAGACGCACTCTCTCCTGCAAAAGTTCTCAATGTAAAGATGAGTGAGTCTGAAAAGACTGCAATTGTAGAAGTTGCTGAAGACCAGCAGTCACTTGCCATAGGTAAGGGGGGACAGAACGTTCGACTTGCTGCAAAGCTTACTGGATGGAGAATCGACATTCAGTCTGTGAAGGGTGCAGTTATTGCAGACTCAGGCGAAGTTGATGAAATAAACAAAGACATGAAACCTGAAGAAAAAATCGAAACTCTTGAAACAGCAGATACTTCAAAGTTAGCTGCGGCCGTTGAAGACGCGACTAGCGATACATCCACAGATGAAGTTGTTGCATAAGCGCAGCGGGTGCAATTAAAAAGAAAAAGCATGAATTGTACAATTCATGCTTTTTCTTTTTAAATCCGTTATTTCTCTCATAACTTAGAAAGTGCGACATCGATTGCTTTAGTGAGAGGGTCACCTGTCACACCCACATCAGCATTCATGTGTTCATGATCTTTTCCTGGTATACCTACAGCCCTTGCTATATAGCCATTTTCTGTAAGTTTATCAGCCACCAACTTCGACATTATATCCGACCTGCCTTCTCCGTTGCTTGTAGCATAAAGCAGCAACATTGGTGGAATGTACTTTCCTGAGGAAAGATAGTTTATAGGACTTGCTTTACTATTCACCTGAGGATCATTATTTGTGTACATTGTTATCAACTGCTCCACATTTGTTCCGACAGCATTTGTTAGATCGAGAAGACCTGAGTCGAGTATGATAGCTCCTTTAATAATATTAGGACTAACTCCCTGTGCTTGAAGGAAACTATGATCTGTTGATATGAGCGCCGCGAGATGGCCTCCAGCTGAGTGCCCCATGACATACACCCTGTTTCCATCTCCCAGATATGTCCCTATATTTTTATTAACCCAAGCTACGGCCGCTGCCACATCTTCAATATTTTGTGGATATTTAACTCGCGAATCTTCAGTCAAGCGATAGTTAATACTGACAAAGATATATCCTTTTGATATAAAATAGGCAGCTTTTGGACTAATAACAGATTCATTCGACTTATCTCCTCTTCGCCATCCGCCACCATGAATCATAAAGATCACAGGTTTTTTAGCGGTGCTTGAAATAGTTGCATTAGTATATACATCGAGTGACGTATATTTTTGATCAAATCCTGAGCGTGTGGCATAGACAATGTCCTTATATACCTTTAATCCATTTTCAATACTGACAGATGGAGAAATAGGAACGGTAGAAGGAGTTGACGAAGCCGTCTTAGGAGTGGGAGTTTTAGAGCTAGAAGAAACGCCTGAAGTAGACTTAGGGGCAGTGGTGGCAGGAGAAAAAGGGATAGTAGTTGTAACAGAAGTGGTGGCCATATCTGAGAGAGGTGGTGTGTAAGTTCTATCCTTTGTGTAATTAACAGCAACACCCCCCATCCCCTCTTCAGTTAACATCGCGCCTTCAGGTCGTCCAAAAAACGATGCGGGGTGTAGGGAGATATAACCGACACAGAATAGTAATATAATGCCAGTAAGTGCTGCTATTATTTTAATCAGAATCGACATCAATTGGCTGTTTAATATTAATGAATGCTTTCATTAATATAATAGCATCAAATATAAACTCTACCGACGGTATATCATTGCCAATAGCTGAATTTTTTGCCACTATAGAGGCCTATTCATTAATTGACTATACACATGAACCTTTGGCACGATATTGAACCAGGCACGGCGGAAAGCATCAACACCATCATCGAGATTAATAAAGGATCAAAAAATAAGTATGAGATCGACAAAAAAACCGGTCTTATTGCCCTTGATCGTGTTCTCCATACTTCCCAAGACTATCCCTTTGACTACGGATTCGTCCCTCAAACCCTTTGGGAGGATGGTGATCCTCTAGACGTGGTCGTTCTCACGACATACCCTCTTGTTCCAGGTATCATGGTTCGAGTTCGGCCAGTAGCCATCCTCAATATGATTGATGGTGGTGACGGAGACGCCAAAGTCATTGCGGTTCCAGAAGAAGACCCTCGATGGGACAACATCAAAGACCTTAAAGATGTGAATCCTCACACGCTTAAAGAGATCGATCACTTTTTTCTTACGTACAAGAAACTTCAGAACAAAGTAGTTGAAACTCACGGATACGGTGATGCCACAGCAGCTCGAGCAGCATTCGACACTTCGATTAAAGCATACAAAGATAAGTTCAATAAATAATTATGTCATTCTCAATCATTAAAAAAGGTGCCCTTCCTGAAAGTGAATTCGAAATCGAAGGAGAAATTCCATCTGATATCGTCAAGGGCTTCCGTGAAGAAGCTATCAAAAATATTTCAGCTGGAGTTAAAATCGACGGCTTCCGCCCTGGTCACGTGCCTGAAAAGATCGTAGTAGATCGATTCGGTGAAGTGTCTATCCTCGAAGAAGCAGGGCGACTTGCTCTGGAAAAACATTATGGCGATATCATTACCGATGCAAAGATTTCCCCCCTCGGATCCCCGGCTGTAACAATCACTAAAGTTGCTCCTGGTGAACCTTTTGGTTTCAAAATTAAAACTGCTGTCATGCCTGAAGTAAAACTTCCTGATTACAAAAAAGTTGCTAAGGAAATTATGTCGGTAAAAGAAGAAGTTGAAGTTGCTGAAAAAGAAGTTGAAGAAACAATCGACGGACTTCGAAAACAAATTGCTCATAATGACTATCACATTGCTAACCCGAGTGATCACTCTCACGACCACGGCAACCTCGAACTTCCAGAAGTAAACGAAGAATTCATCAAAAAGTTTGGTTCGTTTGAAAACATAGACGCGTTCAAAAAGAAAATCACAGAGAGTATTAAAGCCGAAAAGGAACACAAGAGTCGTGATATCAAACGGTTGAAGACCATGGAAGTAATCATCGAAAAATCAGATATTAAAATGCCAAAAATGCTCGTTGAATCTGAACTCAACAAAATGATCAGCGAACTTGGGTCAAACGTTGCACAAACGGGTCTCGACATTGAAAGCTATCTTCGCCATGTCAACAAAACTATCGAGCAATTAAAAGAAGAATGGACCGCTGACGCTGAGAAACGAGCAAAGACTCAGCTCATCCTTAACCAGATCGCTATTAATGAAAAACTCGAAGCCCCTGTAGGAGAAGTAAACAAAGAAGTAGAGCAAATATTAAAGATGTACAAGGATGCAGACAAAACTCGTGCAACCATCTATGTTGAGACGATGATTCTCAACGAGAAAGCATGGGAGATGCTTGAGGGAGAAAAGTAGGAAACACTTTTTAGTGTTCAAATCAATCACCCTGCGGCAGAGACCACGGGAAAAGTCTTTTATATTGTCTTCCTATCAACAACATCTCTGATATAATTTAGCTCTAAACTATATGCCCCACCAATTTACCAGCAAAGAGTTTGAGCCTTTGTTCGATCTTGGTCTTACAAAGAACCAAGCTCTCATATATCTGAATCTGCTCAAATATGGAATTCAATCAATTCTCGAACTCTCAAAATCCACGGGGGTCAACAGGCAACAGATATATGACGATACGGAAAAACTTTTAGAATTTGGTCTTATTGAGGCAACCAGAAAACGAAGAAAAAAGTTCTTAGCGGCATCTCCAACCAAACTTATAAAAATTGGAAAAAGTAACGTTGACAAAGCTCAACAAGTTCTAGAAAGAATATCGGCGAATCTTTCTACCCTTGAAAACATTCCGCGCTCAAAGAAAAGTAAAATAAACCTAAACTATTTTGAAGGGATGGAAAAAATCAAGAATGCATATGACAAAGAACTCGAGTATGCAAAAAATACAGAAGTATTATCTTTTGTCGGATCAGTCGACGATCTGTACAAATTTTTTCCTGAATCTTATTGGAAAAAATGGAATAGAGTTTTTGTAAATAATAAATCTACAAGCAGAATGCTTGCCCACCATTCATCCATAGCAAGAGAAAGTTCAAAGTTAGACAAGGAATATTCCAGAGAAACAAGATTTTTAGAAAAATTTCCTCTCAAGGTAAATATCGACGTTTTTAACAATGTCGTTTTGATTGTCTCCTTTTACGACGGACTGGCAGTATGGATCGAGAGCGATGTTCTGGCAGACTCATATCGAATCATGTTTGAAAGTTTTTGGAACCTAGCAGAGTAAATTTGTTGTAGCCATTAGGACAACAGACTAGCTATATAATACGGCCTTAATAAAAGGCTTTTAAATATTCACATGATTCTGTAAACTTTATATTACAAATATCTTATCTTTAGACGATTATATATACGGATCTAGATCCACCAAACCTAAACAAAAAAGATACCCTATATATGCCACCATGCGGATTCAACCAAAAAGCAGTTAAGGGCGCCCTTCAATTCATCAAAGGGTGCTACGAAGACCTCAAACAAGAGGTCGAAGAAGGAAAGCACCCAAGCTTCGAAGCTGCGCTCGACCACGAGCTTAAAAACCTCGAGGGTGCCCTGACGAAACTTCACATTGATAGTACAGGCAACCTCGTCGAACGTGAACCGAGAAAGTAATCTCTACTCACATTGGTCACAAAAACACTCGCACCTCGTGCGGGTGTTTTTCTATATTTTAGAGTAGAGCCAGCGACACAACGGCAACCGCCGCTGTCTCCGCTCTAAGCACATTCTTCCCTACCGACACCTTCACATACTTATGTTTATCAAAAAACTCTAACTCCTTTGGAGACCAGCCCCCCTCTGGACCAATCAAAAACAAAGTGTTGCCTTTTGTCGACAGCATTTTCTTATTAAAAGGCTTCGAACCTTCACCGCCCTGGCAAACAATCACCCTCCCATCAAAATTTTCAAGTATTTCGACCAAACCCCGAGGCTCTTTCACTACAGGAATATCTAAACGACCGCTCTGCTCGGCTGCTTCTTGAACAATTCTCAACGAACGCTCCATGTTTAAGTTCTTTTTTACTGTTCTTTCCGCAATCATAGGTAAAACGCCCTCAACCCCTAACTCAGTCACTTTCTGCAAAATCCAATCAAAATTGTCATTTTTTATCATCGCCGCGGCTATCCAAACCCCCGGACTAGCCTTAGAATTCCCCTCCTCATACCCCTTTTCTTCTTTTTTTACATCCACGATCCGAATTTCCGCGAAATCCGGATTAATTCTTTCAATAATCCCCCAAAATTCCGCCCCGCTACCATCAAAAAGGATAACCTGGGCACCTGTGGTATACCGAAAAACATCCCGCCACTGGTGCATCAGCTTGGCGTCCTTGATCTTGATAACCTCTTGACTACCAATCTCTTCCGGCACATAAAAACGATGAAGTCTCATAAACTAGATTAATGAAGAAAAGTGTTATATAGTGAAATCGCTGAAATTCAGACCTTTTCCGACCATCTGAGACAATACCTAAAAACTTAACATAATTCCCATGCTTATACCAACAGTAATTGAAAAATCACAGTTTGGCGAGCGAGCATACGACATCTACTCTCGCCTCCTCCGAGACAATATCATTTTCCTCGGTGGCCCGATCGACGACAATGTCGCAAACATCGTAATCGCACAACTTCTCTTTCTTGAATCCGAGAATCCAAAGAAAGATATTCACTTGTACATTAATTCACCAGGAGGGTCAGCGACAGCTACCCTTGCTATGATGGACACCATCAAACACATCAAAAACGATGTGTCGACAATTTGTGTCGGCCTCGCTGCTTCAGGCGGTGCCTGGCTTCTCTCCGCTGGTACAAAGGGAAAACGATTCTCTCTTCCAAACTCTGAAATCATGATCCATCAACCTCTTGGGGGCGCTGAAGGCCAGGCAACTGATATTGAAATTCGCGCAAAAAATATTCTTAAACTCAAAGCAAATCTTGCGAAGATAATGTCACAAAATACAGGGCAGCCTCTTGCAAAAGTCGAAAAAGATATTGACCGAGACTTCTACATGGGATCTGAAGAGGCAAAGAAGTACGGCATCATCGACAAAGTACTCTAACAAAACAACATGATTCCATTACAAACTGTCCTCCTCATCGCAGCGTTCATGGGGAGCGTTGGACTCGCGTTCGGATATCTTCTCCGTATTCTTGTGGCCCTTGGAAAAAAAGGCTCTATTGAGCTGAATATTAAGGAAATGATGGTCAACGCAAATGAAAAATCTAAACTCATCACACTCGATGCAGAAGAAAAAGCCGCTGAAACTTTAAAATCCGCCCGTGAAGAAATGAAGGTGCGCGAAGAAACAATCAAGAAAGCAGAAGAACGTGTTATCAAAAAAGAAGATTTTCTCGATAAGAGACAAGCTGAAATTGACAAAGACGTCGAGGATGTTAAAACACGTATTGCTGAAATTAAAATAATAAAAGATAAGATTGATGCGTCTGCTGAAACGTTACAGAAAGAACTCGAGCGTATCGCTACGCTTTCACGCGAACAGGCAAAAGAAGAATTGGTAAAGAAGATAGAGCAGAATGATGAAAAAGATTTCATAGAACGGATGCATAAACTGGAAACATTTACTGAAGAAAAACTAGAGGGTCGAGCAAAAGAAATTCTAACAACAACAATTCAGCGTCTTGCTAGTTCTGTATCCGCAGACCTATTTACAACACATGTTGCCATCACATCAGACGAAGTAAAAGGAAAGATCATTGGAAAGGAAGGAAGGAATATTAAAGCATTTGAGCGAGAAACTGGTGTTGAGGTTGTTGTTGATGACACACCAGGAGCAATCACCATTTCTTGCTTTGATCCGATTCGCCGACAGATTGCTCGAATGGCACTCGAGGCCCTCATCGCCGATGGCCGCATTCAACCCGCAAAAATTGAAAAGGAGGTAGAGCGGGCTAAAGAAGAAGTTAATAAAGTAATTAAAGAAAAAGGGGAACAAGCCGTCTATGAAACCGGCGTATTGCAACTCGACCCGAGAATAGTTGCAATCCTCGGACGTCTTCATTATCGAACTAGCTACGGACAAAATGTCCTTCAACACTCAATTGAATGTGCTCACATTGCCGGAATGATTGCCTCTGAGCTCGGCGCAAACGTTGGCGTTGCCAAGGCAGGCGCTCTTCTCCACGATATAGGCAAGGCTGTAGACCACGAAGTTGCAGGTACCCATGTCGAAATTGGTCGTAGAATCCTCGAGAAATTCGGAGCAAGCCAAGAAATCATCAAAGCGATGCAAGCTCATCATGAGGAATATCCCTATGAAACACTCGAATCTCGCATTGTTCAAACGGCAGATGCTATTTCAGGTGGCCGTCCGGGCGCTCGAAAAGATAGTATTGAAAACTATCTCAAACGTCTTGCCGAGCTCGAGCAAATTGCCAACTCCTTCCCCGGTGTTGAAAAATCATACGCCCTCCAGGCCGGCCGAGAGGTGCGAGTTTTCGTCTTTCCAGACAAGATAACCGACCTTGAAGCAAAAAACATGGCTAGAAATATAGCTAATCGTATCCAGGAAGACCTCAGATATCCTGGGGAAATAAAAGTAAACGTTGTCCGAGAGCTTCGGGCAGTGGAGTTCGCCCGATAACTAAACATAGAAGTCTGTTTATGTATAGTTGTTGCCCCAAAATATGGCTTGTTATATAATGATTATTAAGGAAAACGGTGGTCGAATCCTTTACCAAAAAAATTCATAATCTACTAACATGAACAAAGCAGGTATTGTTGAGAAAGTGCACGAGATTCTCGGCACAACAAAAGTTCAGGCAGAACAAGTCGTTGACACCGTCATTGACTCGATTATTTCTACGCTCAAGAAGGGTGAAGAGGTATCTATTGCCGGACTTGGTATCTTCTCAGCGAAGCAGCGAGCAGCTCGAACAGCTCGTAACCCGCGAACAGGCGAATCTATAAAGGTTGCCGCAATGCGAGTTCCGAAATTCCGAGCAGCTAAAGCACTCAAGGACGCAGTCAGATAAATTTCAATCATCAAACGTGTATTGAAAATATTTTCATCACACACATTTGATTCCACTTACAAAACACCCGCTCTGTCATAAGACATGAGCGGGTGTTTTGTTTTTAAAGTAAAACAATAATTAAGCTACTCATATTTCATTTGTGCAATAAGACGCTTAGACTCTTCAAGTAATACCTTTTTCTCCGCAACTAAAGAATCTCGTGTCCTCTTCAAATTTTCTATATCTCTAAGCAAGGTCTTATCATTAGAATTAATAGAGAGTTCAGTTTCAACACGATCAATTTCCTTTTTTGTATCAAAAATAATTCTTTCGAGGTCCTCACACCTGTCCATAATATTGTTATATGCAAACAATATCTTTTCTTCTTCATTTTCAAAAACTTCCGGCTGGTGTTTATATTCCCAATTTACATTAACCATAAAAATAATTTAGTGCGGGATGGGAGAATCGAACTCCCGCCAACAGTTTGGAAAACTGTAGTTCTACCATTAAACTAATCCCGCAATGTTTCGCTTTTATCCAAAGACTTTCAACACTATAACAGACCTCTCATAAATCTGCTATACTCCCGCCATGGAACTATACTATATCTTAGGCAGAGGCCTTGTAAGCATATTTGTAAGCATTACCAGCCTCCTCAGCCCTAGTTCTATTATTCTGCCGCCCGTTTCACTTCCCGTCACAGAGGTGCCACAAGCAATTACCCCTTCAGTTACTGGATCAACATCAATACCGCTTCCTACGCAAATTTCTGATATTCTGCCCATCTCAAAAACAATCTCCATCTACCTAAACTATCCAGAAAAAGTAACTATCGCTCCGGTAAAAAGTATTAATATAAACTTTAAAAAGATATTTCAGTACTCACTAGATGTTTCCACAACAACCCCAATAGCTCTACCGCAAAAGAATATTTCTCCTGTAACCATCCCTACTTTATCGAGCATTACTCATGAACAGAAGATAAAGAACTCAGTGGTCAATATATACTGTTCCATCCAAAACGGAAAAAATGTGAAAGTAATAACAGGAAGTGGAATTGTTGTTGACCCGCAGGGTATTGTTCTCACCAATGCGCACGTTGGTCAATTCCCTCTTTTACAAAACAATCCTATATCCAGCAACATGTCGTGTTCAATTCGCACAGGTTCACCGATAAACAAAACGTATGGTGTAAAAACATTATATATTTCAAAAGACTGGATATTTACAAACTACAAAAATATCTCTCAAACAAATTTCAGTGAGACTGGCGAGGGGGACATCGCCATACTACAGATTGTAGATAAATTAACAGGAGCCTCAGCAGGAAAGATATTTGACTATCTCTCTCTTGCGTCCTCAGCTCCGACAATCAACGATCAAATATCAATTGCTTCCTATCCCGCCGACATACTCGGCACAAGCGGTATCAATTCCCTTCTCACTGTTCAGACCGAGAAACTTCGAATTAGTGATTCTTTTAGTTTTTCATACGCCCCGCTGCCAGATTTATTAGAAACCAGTGATAGTCTTCAAGCACAGCACGGGTCCTCTGGGGGCGCCCTCCTAAACAATTCAGACGCTCTCGCTGGACTAATTACTATAACGGTAAGCGGAAATAGCCCGCTCATGAAGCATGTCCGCGCTCTCACCATCCATCACATAAGTAATGTAATACAAAAAGATACAGGGTATAGCCTCTCCTCATTCTTAGACCAAGACATCGACAACCTCTTTAATCAATTTGAATTAACACAGCCAGTTCTCGTACAACGCCTTATTGACGGCTCTGCTTCGCTATTTTTTCAGCAATAACAACCAAAAGTGCCTCTATGTTATCGTTTTCAGCACTTTTGTTTCTTTTTTCGTATCCACAAACCTCGCAACGATTTACAACTACATATTTATTCGTAGTTCCCTCCACGCCGACAGGTTTCATCATCCCCTGACATTCAGCCTTTCTGTCTCCAGGGTTTATGTCGACGTGCTTACTCCATAGGCATATTGGACAATGGTTTGTATACCCGTTCCCTTTCACTTCAAAAGAGCAATGTTCACACACAAAGTCCTCTTTTTTCTTTCTAAACTTGGCCATTTCCATGAAAAAATAGATTATGAAACTAGTCGAGTGTTCAAGCCAGAGCTCTTCTTAAAGCTTGACCAGTAAGGTCTGTTATTAATATTTCCAATATAGCACACCGAAGCATCTCGGGCACTAGCAAATAAGACACGGAAACAGCATATTTGACAGTGTCTCATTTGAGGCAAAAAGTGATACATATTGCAGGTTAAAGTTACAGTTGACTGTCACTTTTTACTAAAATCATGCCTATTCAGGCCTGAAACCTATCTTGCTTTTAGGTTTCTCATCCTCTGCCAATATTGCCCTGAGTACCCTGAATATCTCCTTGAAATTTGTCTCGCTATTCTTTTCCATTTCCTCCACCTTTTCGCGCAGTTCCTTGTAAGCGTCGATCATCTGTCGAAGCTTGGTGAATATCCTGATGATTTCAATATTTACATGTATAGCCCTCTTGCTGTTCAAAACAGTGGAAAGCATCGCTATGCCTTGCTCCGTAAAGGCCAAAGACGGCTTTCGGGCGCCGCCATAACTTGAAGTGCCAATTTGGCACTTCAAGTTATCCATTTCACCTTTTGTGAGCTCAAACATAAAATCGTTTGGAAATCTATCGAGATTTCTCCTGACCGCGCGATTGAGTTGTTTGGTGGGGACTTGATACAGAATAGCGAGATCTCTGTCGAACATCACCTTCTGCCCTCGGATGATATATATCTTCTCTTTTATAAGTTCAATGTTGAGAGGAATTTCTGTAATTGTGGCTTCTTTCATCTACAGTATCTTACTGTACCCGACATGAAGATACGCTCAAGAAATATTAAATTTTCTAAGAATTCCCCACGCGACAATACTACAAATTGATAGTCTTGCATAGCCATGCAAGGTTTGTTGTTTTGTCATCAATTAAGTATGGAAATAGAAGTAAAACTTCCTGATTACAAAAAAGTTGCTTACGAGAAATGGTCAGGTAGAAAAGTCTATCATTGGCTTAGGTTTGATTTAAATTTTAAAACTAGAAACGGAAAATATTTAAGCTTAGGTAATATATTTAGAATTTTGGAAAACCATTTCTACTACGGAATATTTGAGTACCCTACCACAAGTGGTAACTGGTATACAGGCAAGCATAGTCCGATTATCACCAAAGAATTATTTGACCTAGCCAAGGATCAAGTAAAAAGTAATATTCTCAGGGTTGAAAATCAAGAATTTGCCTTTACGAGACTTATGGCCTGCGGACTGTGCCAGTCTGGTATATCAGCCTGTGAGAAATGGAAGAAACTCAAAAATGGTAGCTCTCAACGCTACGTCTACTATGGATGTACAAAATCTAAAGATAAGGAGTGTAAATGTGGCTACATCGAGGAGAAAGAGCTGATAAAACAATTTGAGATGCTGTTAGACAGTATTAATCTCGATGAAATTGGTATCAAAGAAAAAATTAAAACAGAGGTAGCAAGATTCAAGAATTTTCAGAAGCTACTACTCAATGAAGATAAGATTTCCGTGGTTGATATTAATATACGAAATTACGCAAAATTTATTTTAAGAGACGGATCAGGTGTAGAAAAAAGAGAACTACTACTATGTTTTAAAAGTAAAATTACATTAAAAGAAAAGTATTTGTCTTTAACAAACCTCTAATTATCTTATTTTTTATACTTCTCTTTCGCTAACTTGAAAATCTGTCCCAGTGCGTACACAACGCGGGGATTCTCGATGATAATCGCCTTGAGATCATGGGCATCGATAATTCGCACAAATTCCTTTGTCACTTCGATTGAGATATCTGCTGAATAATCCTCGAGAGGAGCGAAAAGGAAATCTTTGTAAATACCCTTATACCTTTCAACATACATTCTAGTTGATTCATGGTCGGGAGTTACACCACCTATCGATATATTATATTTTTGAAAAGCCTTAATCCATTCGTCTTGTACCTCTACTACTTTATTTGATACTTCCACATGTTTTGCCCAGAAACCTTCATCTACCGAATTCTTGAGATCTTCAATTCGATAATACATAGCTTCTTTAATTCCATTGATTCCTTCGAAGTAAAGTGTCTTAATGGTTTTCTTGGACGGATTCATGGAGCGAAGCTTTGGCAATATCTTCTCGAATTGATTTACATTAGCCACAGTCTGCTCGAAGAACTCGTCAGGAGTCTTGGCTTGAAAGACCTGCTTTTTGGCGTGGGGAATCTTCAGCACCAGGCCTTTCTTGCGCAATTCATCGAGAATAACATAGGTAGTAGGGCGCTTAATCCCGGCCTCGTCAGCAATATCTCCGACTGTTGCCTCCCCAAATTTGAGTAACGCTACATATATCTTAGCTTCTTTGTCTTCGAGTCCTATAGACTTCAAATTCTCGATGATTTCTTGCATTTTGTAAGTATATCGATATCTTTTTATATTGTCAATATTTTTGACGAATATAATATATTTTCTATTATATCCTTATTTATATAGCTATATTAATGCTAATATATCAATTTTATTGATTAGTATATTGACAAGTTGAATATTTATTGCTATAATTATCTCAGAAGTTAAGTTCATCAAATCAGTGGAGATCGTCAAAGGGGTGGAGGAAATCTTCGAAGCCTCCCCTCCCTTGATAATCACCACATTTATAGCTAACCCTGTCGGGTTGCGTGTGAGAAAACTTGGGAAAAACCAATCACCTTATGAACACAATCGATCACGCCTACTTGCAGAAAAACCGCCAGATCATCGAACTCTCGGCAACCGTCGACCACAGCAGGAACTGGCGCGAGATCGTGCAGAAGTTCCCGGACAAGATGCCGACCTCTTGCCCGCTCCAGCTCTCCAATATCGAGCATAGTTACGCTCAACGGGAAGAAGGAGTGGAGCAGGTGCAGTTCGTCCTCGTCCGTGGCAGTCAGGACTACAAAGATCCTGAACGCTATGCCGAGATGAGCGGTCTGAAAACGACCAACGTGCGGGAACTGGTTTCGTGTGCAGAACAGCATGCGGATTTGCCAGAGCAGCTGGGATCCGATCAGCACTGTTTTGGTGCAGATGGCCTCATTACGATGGTCCAGCTCTTCTCCACGGAAAGGATCAAGCCTTACGGTTTGGTTACCTGGTTGCGATTTGATTTGGACAGGGTTTACTCGATCGTAAACTCGTCGTCCAACAAGTCGCCAGGAAACTGGCACCTGTTTCGTAAATAGTGGTAAACCCACTCGGTGAAGTAACCGTAGAGTTCAATCCTCTTAAAACTTTCAACAAACGCATTAGCTTCGGCTGATGCGTTTTTCTTTACAAAAAATGTCCAATATAAGAAACCTAGAGATTATTACCCATAAATAAACAAGTTCTCCCCTACTTTTGAAGTACCTCGAGCGCTCGAGATAGCTACCCTACTCGTCCTAGCCGTTAATTGTCGGGGTGCCGGGATTCGAACCCGGAGTCACTTCAGCCCAAGTGAAGCATGTTAGCCGTTACACCACACCCCGATGACCAGACCTAAAATCTAGAGCCGTAGCTTAACACACAATTGCTACGTGCTCAATTAATATGCCCTATATTAATAATTTTCAGACATATTTTTCAATAGATGTGAAGAAACAAGGACCAATCCCCCGCTCCTATTACCATCTAAATAACACCTTGTCCTTTTACATAGCGCGAAATCTCCTATCTATTAACACATTTCCCTTCAATGTCCCTTATGTTTTTACAGCGGCAAATTCATCCTAACGATACATAACCTCAATTCCATTAATCATGTTTCATAAATAACACAAACATACTGGAAACATCTTAACCCAATTATTAAGATGTCCTTAATTTAAGCCATTCTTATTTTAAACGTTAATCGTGGAACATTTCATTCACCTAAAATGATAAAACATGTCATGTAGCACGTGAAACATATAATTATGCAATATAAGACCTTGTTTTGTCACCGTCTTTTACTTTACAGGTTCCTACTGAGCCATTTTTTGATTTTTTTACTAATTTTCATCATTTCTATATTAGACAGAAATTTCTGTCTTTTATGCACATATCCACCGAGTTATCCACAGGTTGGTGCAAAAGATATTTCTACAATTTAGAGACGGAGGGACTCGCCAACCTATATTTATCAACAAATATAGTTATATTGAGTCAAAAAATATTTTTACCTTTAATTAAATACTCCCTGAACAAATAGAAAAACGCGCGCCTTTAAAAAGACATGCGTTTTTCTATTTGTGCGGGTAGAGAGAATCGAACTCTCGTCTCGTCCTTGGCAAGGACGCATTCTACCACTAAACCATACCCGCATTCGGCTATATATTTCGCTTGCCAAACACTATAACACATCTGCCGCAAAACTTTAATTCCTAATTGCACGGGAAACTAAAGAACAAATGGCCAAGCAACTACCTATTGCAACATTGTGCACCTACCAGGATTCGAACCTAGAATAACGGTTCCGAAGACCGTTGTGATATCCATTTCACCATAGGTGCAGTGAAGGAATCATACATTAAAATGGCTAAAAATCAAAACATATACTAGAATGAGCCCATGAATAAAGGGCAATTTCAAACAATGATCATTCCTCCGGAAGTTCTCCGCACAACAGAAACACTCAAAAAGGCTGGTTTTGAGGCTTTTTTAGTAGGGGGCTGTGTAAGGGATATCTTTCGAAGTAAAACCCCCAAAGATTGGGACGTCACAACCAATGCTACTCCTGAACAAATCATTCCTCTGTTTGATAAGACTTTTTATGAAAACTCCTTTGGGACAGTCGGTGTTGTGGTGGGGGAGACGGAAGAAATTATCGAAGTGACACCTTACCGACTAGAGAGTATATATTCAGATGGCCGCCATCCCGACCAGGTGACCTTTAGCAAGAATATTCTTGATGACCTTAAGAGAAGAGACTTTACTATCAATGCTATTGCCTACGACCCGTCTAACGGACAAATAATTGATCCATATAAAGGACAAGAAGACATAGTTGCTGGAATCATACGGGCAGTAGGGGATGCAGGAGAGAGATTCAGTGAAGATGGGCTCCGAATAATGAGAGCTATAAGATTGGCTGCGGAATTAGGTTTCACAATTAACACCGATACGGAAAAAGCTATTTTGATCCACAAAAACATGTTGTCAAAAGTGGCAAAGGAACGGATCAGGGACGAATTCAACAAACTAATGATGTCTAAGTCTCCTATGGTTGCCATAGTAATGGCCCAAAGAATGGGTATTCTGCCATTTATCATCCCAGAACTCGAAGAGGGGTTACATATGAAACAAAACCAAGCTCATGCATACGACGTATTTGAGCATCTTGTACGTAGCCTTCAGCATGCAGCCGATAAGGGGTGGGCTTTGGAAATTAGGCTTTCAGCACTTCTACACGACATCGGAAAACCAAAAACAAGCCGTTTTTCACCTGAAAAAGGAGATGTAACCTTTTACGGACATGAGGTAGTGGGGGCAAAAATGACCAAAAAGATACTGGAAAACTTAAAATATCCAAAAAAAACAATAGAATTAGTAGCGAAGCTTGTACGTTGGCATATGTTCTTCTCTGATACTGAACAAATTAGCCTTTCAGCGGTGCGACGTATGATTGTAAACGTTGGAAGGGAAAACATATGGGATCTCATGAACCTACGCATTTGCGATCGAATTGGGACAGGTAGACCAAAAGAAAACCCGTACCGACTTAGAAAATACAAAGCAATGCTTGAAGAAGCAATGAGAGACCCTGTGTCTGTCGGCATGCTTAAGGTGGACGGAAAGACGCTTATGGAAACGTTACACGTGGAACCGGGGCCTAGAATCGGGTATATATTACACGCCTTGCTCGAGGAGGTGCTGGAAGATCCAAAGCTAAATACTGAGGGCAATCTAAAGGAGTTAGCCTTAGACTTAAACAAGCTATCAGATACTGAATTGAAAAAAAAGTCAGAGGCAGGGAAACAGGCAAAAGACGAACAAGAAGAGACTGAAATCCAACTAATCAAACAAAAGCATAATGTAAAATAAAAAACGCCTAATAATGGGCGTTTTTTATTTTACATACCAATTCGAGTAACAAAAAGCCACCCAACGCAGCCCCTTGGCCACGGATCTTAAAGAAGAAAAACAATCTCCTCACTAAGATCCGTGTCCAAGAAACAAATAGATAAATGGCGTATAGGTGGCTAAAACCGGGACTAATAAAGGCTACCATCGAAGAATGTGCGAGAAAGAGGTGTGGGAACGAACTCCCAAGATTTGTGGTGCCGCGAAAGCGGCCCTAATTAAAAAACGAGAATCGTTTCTTAACTTCCATCAAACAAACCTTCGATTAAATTGACCTTTACTTGTCTATTAACTGACTTGTGAAAGAACCTCGCTCCATGTATCGGACGCTTGCCTGTTTATTATTCTACGCACAATAAAAGACATGTAAAGGACAAAGTAAACCAGCATGTGGATAACTTGATATGTCCTATATATCTACTTTTTTAAATCTATCACCAATTCAATAGGGCAGTGATCCGAACCAAAAATATCCGCGTGGATTTTGATATCAATAACTTTTGGTAACAACACTGGCGAGATAAAAAAATAGTCAATTCTCCATCCAATATTTCTATCTCTTGCGTATGATTTCATATCCCACCACGTATAAGCTGCCGCGCGGTCTGGATTAAAATGGCGGAATACATCCACATATCCTTTAGAAATAACCCTGTCCACCCAAGCTCGTTCAACAGGAAGAAAGCCTACATGATTCATGTTTTCCTTTGGTCGAGCAATATCAATTTCATTATGAGCAACGTTTACGTCGCCACAAAAAACAATTTCAAAACCCTTCTTTCTACATTTTTCAGCATATTTTAAAAAGGCTTCGTAGTAGGCAAGCTTATACGCAAGTCGTTCGGGTGCACCACCGCCATTAGGGAAGTAACAGTTAATGAGAACAAAGGTATCAAAATAGAGAGCTAAAAATCGGCCTTCTTGATCCAACTCTGAAACACCAAGTGCATAATCAATTTTGTTTGGTGCAGTTTTTGTATAAACCGCAACACCACTATATCCCTTACGCGTACGTGCATGGTCAAAGTAAGATACATAACCTTTAGGAGAAAGGATATCGGCAGTCAACTGCTCTGGATGAGCTTTTGTTTCCTGCAAACAGAAAATATCTGGCTTTTGTGAAAGCACCCAGTCGAAGCTTCCTTTTTTACTCCAGGCGCGTATACCGTTGACGTTCCAACATATAATTTTCATAAGGGAAGTATATCAAGAGCGAAGGGTAATTACATTCTTTCTATTTAACACCTAAAAGACCTAGCTGCTTTTCTTTTTACTATGAAAGTTTTTGTGCACGTCGTGCAAATGCTTATCCGTCAAATGGGTATATATTTGGGTTGTAGTGATGTTTGCATGACCAAGAAGCATTTGAACTGATCGTAGATCTGCCCCATTTTGGAGCAAATCTGTGGCAAAACTGTGACGAATGACATGTGGGGTAACTTTTTTAGAAATACCAGCTTTTATGGCGTAATGTTTTACAAGACGTTGGATAGAGCGGGGAGTGAGATTAAAAAGACGATCATTGTCTATGTCTCCGCGCTTCTTCAAATAGGCCTTTAAGGCATCTTTTGCCTCTAATGACAAGAATACAACTCGAACCTTTTCACCTTTACCACGGACAGAAAACTCATCTTTTGTGAGATCAAGGTCTCGGGGTAAGGAGCAAAGCTCGGATACTCGAAGGCCGGTGGAGAAAAAAAGGTCTAAAATAGCTTTGTCGCGAAGCCTAACCTGTTCATTTTCAACATCATTTGGTCCAGAAAGCAGACGATTAAGCTCTTCGGAGGTAATAAGGTCAAGAGAGCGTTCAGGTACCTTTGCGAGCTCTATAGTGTCTCCTGGTATAGCCTTAATCTCACGTTTAGCGAGATATTTTAAGAATGAACGGAGAGCAATTAAGTAGTAATTTTGAGTCTTTTTCTTGATTGTTTCCTTAAAGTCAGCCCTTTTTTGATTAATTCGGCGATTTAGCCACAGTCGATATTCACGAATAGCGTCCGCTGTAATATCGGCCGGATCATCTTTTTTGAGATAACCAAGGAAAAGAGTGAGGTACCGGTCATAATTTTCAACAGTTTTTAGACTTCGACCTTTTTCAATCTCGACATGTTCTAGAAATTGACGCTTGAGAATGGTTAGGTTGTGCGACATTTACTCTAAGTATACACCGAATTAAGGATCGATAGCCTATACTTACAAAAACTCCGCCAAGCCTTATTCCCCTTGCTATTTTTAGCCTTAAATGCTATTCTTTGCCCATCATGTTAACAAAGACGAAGAAGACAAAGGCGATAAAGGCGGTCAAAATTCACGATAAGGACACAGGTTCACCTGAAGTTCAGATCTCAATTATCTCTAAGCGAATTGAGGAGCTCGCAAAGCACCTCAAAACGCACAATAAAGATAACCACTCACGGCGTGGCCTTCTTCAGCTCGTTGCTGACCGACAAAAGCATTTGAAGTACCTGATGAAGCACAACAAGGCTCGATATGAGCAGCTTGTCGGAAAACTCGAGTTAAAGAAAAAGTCTGCCTAAATCCAGTCGCTCCTCACTCAAGAGGAGCGTATTGGTTTAGATTCTTTGAAAACATTGGTATTTTATAAAAGTCAGTTATTTTTAATAAGTTTTTCACAAATTTTATGTCAGTAATCAAACATAAGGAACAGCGTGTCGGTATATTTATCGACACACAGAATCTCTACCATAGCGCCAAGAATCTCTACCACGGCCGGGTGAATTTCGGCGCCATTATGAAGGAAGCGCTCGCGGGTCGCGCACTTATTCGTGCCATTGCGTACGTCATAACTACAGAAAGCGGGGAGGAGAACAATTTTTTCGAAGCTCTCGGAAAAATCGGTATTGAAACAAAATCAAAAAACCTACAGATCTTTAGCTCTGGATCAAAAAAAGCAGACTGGGACGTTGGTCTTGCTGTCGACGCTATAAAACTAGCACCGAAGCTCGACACTATTATTCTCGCCACAGGGGACGGCGACTTCGTACCGCTCGTAGAATATCTTCAGACAAATGAAGGATGCCAAGTTGAAGTGATATCGTTTGGCAAATCATCTTCAGGAAAACTTCGCGAGGCTGCCGACGAATTCATCGATATGTGCGAAAATCCTCGAAAATATATTATGAATTTTTCCCCCCGACGAACATCAGGTGGTGGACAACGAGGAAATGGACAGAAATCAACCCCAGAGAGCGAAGAGGAATTTGATGTTTCCCCCTCAGACATTATTGGTTAAGAAAAAAGAAAATGACGTTTTTGCAGTATTGTAAAAACGTCATTTCTTTTTCTTCACTTTTGCGGGATAATACAAGCATATGGACGGCGAACCAAAAAAATTTTCATATCCAAATGCAGATCGAGACATCAATGACTCAGGTGAAATCACCGGCCCTGATATAGGTGTGGTTAATGAGGATATACGAAACGAACAGCGTCATCCCACCATTCATCTCTCCGATGCACTGCAAAGCCAGCCTGGGATAAAAGCTCCGGACGACATGCAAAATATTCGCACGTTTCAAAGCGATGTAGCCAATGCGGTTCACAGTGATAACGTTTCTTTAATTAAAATTGCTCTAGCTGAAAAAAAGAGACAGGAACGACAAGGGACGTTCGACCAAACACTTGGCGAAACGTCACCGAAAAACAAGTTCTATATCGGAATTGCAATCGTTGTACTGCTTGTACTCGGAGGCGGCCTTTTTTTATGGGGTGCGATCTCGAAAAACTCAGAGGTAACACCGCCAACATCGACCACGATAACAACACCGCCTCTCGAAACCGAAGAGAATTTCACCATAGATGTACGAGGAAAAGAAGCTGTCGATATAGAAAAAACAATACAAACAGAGAAAGCTATCGAACTCCCTTTTGGTTCAATGAAACGCATAGTGTTTATCAGAACAGACGGTACTGGAGTTATACACACATTAACAGCAGAAGACTGGCTTACATTCCTTAGAATACGCGCTCCAAGCTCTCTCATTAGAGCTTTTGAACCTGGATTTATATTCGGTATATATTCACTAACTCCCCACGATAGTTTTATTATCCTAAGAGTAAATTCATACGATAACGCCTATGCCGGCATGCTTACTTGGGAACCAAATATGGAAGATGACATTGGAGGTATTGTGATCAATCGACGTTTGAACATTATAGGAGAAGAAGGGGCGGTTGACGCCAGTACAAATCGATTTAATGGTAAACCCTTTGTAGATAAAGTGATAAACAACAAAGACACTCGCGTTCTTCTTGATGACAACGGTAAAATAAAAATGCTCTATACTTTTATCGATCAAAACACCCTCGTCATCACTTCAAGCGAAGCGGCCTTGCGCGAAGTAATATTCCGATTGACGACAGGACGCATTTCCCGATAGACAGACATACTTCATTTGCCCTTCATGCTGGTTTTGATAGAATTGAAATATGAATATTGACGTAATAAAATTTAAGGGAAAACTAGAAGAAGAAAAAAAGACCATTGAAGACCAACTACAAACAATAGGAGTGAAAAGTTCTCGCAACCCCTCAGAGTGGGAAGCTTCCCGAAAAGATCTCAACGATGATGAGCCTTCAGACCGTACAGAAACAGCCGAAGCCATCACTGAATATGAAGCCGAGCAATCCATTGTAAGTAGTCTCGATACCCAACTCCTGGAGATAAACAATGCGCTTGATCGGATAGAAAATGGTACGTATGGCACTTGTAAAACGTGCGGCAAAGAGATTGAAACTGATCGACTTACAGCAAACCCTTCAGCCTCTACCTGCAAAGCAGATATGAACTCCTAGTTCTACTGTTTCTTCTAAAGACTAAAAAGGATTTTTACCGCCTCGAACTTCAAAATGGAGGTGAACACCTGTCGACTGTCCTGTATTTCCCATTCCTCCGATAGTTTGACCCTTTGAAACCTGTTCGCCAACTGAAACATTCACCCGACTCATATGACCATAGAGTGTTTGCATACCATTTGAGTGTTGGATTACAACATAATTACCATACCCTCCGTTCCATCCAGAACTTCGACTTATCACAACAGTACCCGAAGCAGCAGCGAGTATAGGGGTGCCGTACGAAGAAGCAATGTCGACACCGTTGTGTCCATGAATACCTTGGGTTCGAATACCTCCACTAACAGGTCTGGTAAAGTAGCCTTTTGGATCAGCTATAGAGCCTCCGATAGCTGTCGCGAAACCACCTTTTGCAACCTTAGAACTAGAAGAAGGTTTCGATTCCTGAATAGAAGATTCACCGTTTGGAATAATGATTTCGTCACCAACGGCGAGAGAGGAATCATCAAGACCGTTATATCGTGAAATATCGTCGGCATCTCCCTTGAAAGCTTTTGCAATACCTTTTAGAGTGTCTCCTTTTTTTACAACATATCGAATACCTGAGATGGGAAGAATAACGAGCACTTGGCCTGGAACAATAGCTTGCCCTTTCTTCAAATCGTTCGCCCATAGAATAGTATTAGAGGTTACACCAAACATTTGAGCAATTTGTTGCAGTGTATCTCCTTTATGTACGGTATAAAGGCTAATTTGATCAGATGATGGGCGATATTCGCCTGAATCCGTTGACGTTGAGGTGACTCGAACATCAATAGCATCATTTTCATTGCTCAACGCAGTACCATCATCAACCATTGAAACATCTTGGGTTTCTTTCTTTGGGAGAGGATTAGCATTTGTAGGGGCCTGTAACAAAGGCATTTTTTGTGTATTTTGAGGAATAGCCACGTTCTGGGTTGAAACTTCGGATGAATCACCGAGCGCTTTAGACATGAAAGAAAAAACATCAGCATTGGCCAAAAGAGGCCCGCCAATGATTGTAATAGCAATAAATACAGCAGTGCTTCTCACCACAAAGTGAGCAATAGAGCCATTTTCTAGTGCTTTTCGCTTTTTATGCTTCATCACACGGTTGGGAAAAAGAAATACTCCGTGCGAGTCTTGAGGGGGCTTTAAAATATACTTGAAGTTAATGCTAAATCTGTATCTTGAGTAGGTGTGGCTCAACTGAGCCGTTCTCGTATCTGACTTAACGGTATACCCATAATGATACTAGGTGAATATCCACTGTCAACATTGCCAGACAGGGGGTATAATGGCCTCATATTTCCTCAAATTTGTCTTTTTTACACCCAAACAAATGAAAACCGTCAAAGAATACGTGCCGCCGGTAATAAATTCTGAAATAGGAAAGAAAGATTCGCGGCCCGCCTCAAAAATAGAGACAGATGTTTTGCCTCCAACTGAAAGCTATACAGAAAAGAAACCCGAAAGAGCAAGAAGAATACCTGTTACCGAAAAAAAGGATCCTATGCTGCAGGTAAAAAAGAAAGACGTCGAACAGAAAAAAACAATCGGCCGTGAAAAAGAAGAGGTGGAACAAACAGTTAAAAGATGTGAAATCGAATACTTGGAGGCTGTACAGAAATACAGAAAAGCTCTAAAAATAGCTCATGACTGGCTCAAAGAAGAAAGACAGCGCACAGACATAATTTTTAAAATTCGACGACTATTCAAAAAAGTACAACTGCCAAAAAAAGACAAAGAAGACCTTGAAGCGTTGTGGAACTGGCCTACTATTGTGTGGAAGGAATCAGTGGCAAAGATTAGAGATGTGGTAATTAAAAACGGAGGAGATGAAGAAACTATTAGAGATGTCCTTGGTGAAATGCAGATCCGTATTATCGAAGGTACGGAAGGTTTGAGCAAAAATCAAAACACAGATTCCAAATACAACAAGCAGGAGACGATGATTTCAAATGAACTCACTCATGAGTATGAAGAATTTGTGTTCGGAGATCTATCTGAACTATCCACCTCTACAGACTTGGAAAAACACAAAATACATCTGAAGGAAAAAGAGCGTCGAGAAAAGGAGGATCGAGAGAAAAAAACAGAAGCAGCAGAGATTGGAAAGTTTGTGCCTGTACAAAATACCATCAAAGAGAAAAACCCTTCAACACAAACTAATAAGTTCCCCGGCGGAACAAAGAACAAAGGGGAAGAGGTCCCAATAAATCCAGAGAAGACGATTGCCGCGCTTACAGTACTGAACGAAATGAAGGAGGAAGGCAAGTCGTTTTCAGCACAAGCGATGGAGATGATGAAAAAAACAGGGCAAAGCTCTTTCAACGCGCTCAAAAGTGTTGGCACTTGGTACAACAATCTTTCTAAAAAGGAGAAGATATTTATGGCCTGCAGCGTAGGAGCAGTAGGCTTAGGCCTGGGTGCCCTTGCCGGTGCTGCTTTTGGTTCAAAACTTCTTGCTTCAGCCCTCGTGCTCAGAAGTGTAAAAAGAGGGATAGTGGCGGCGGGAATTGTAGCTTCGACCGAAACCTATTTGTTAAAGAGAGCTGCAAAGAGAAAAGAAGCTGGCCTAGAGGATGATTTATTAGTGAAACACAAAGAATTATTTGCGGTAGGCGCAGGAATCACATCTCTAGTTCTCGGCAGGCTAGTTAGTGCGGAAGTTGGTCAGATCATAAAAAATGTTCATGTTCCGGAAAGTATAAAAAGTTTTTTCACTTCTACTGATACCGTAGCAGAAGTTCCTGAACAAACAAACAATGCCTATGAACCTGACGCTGTAACCACCTTAGATCCAGAGACCGTCATAAATCCCACAATAAAACTTGATACAGAAATTCCTCCAACTAATCCTGTAATCGAAGAAACCACCATTGAGACAGAACCATTCCCTGTAACAGAAAAAGTTGAAATTCAAAAACCGACAGAAATACTAAAGGTTGTCGAAAAGACACCCACCCCAAAACTAACCAAGATGGATATTTCTTCGGTGCCACCAGAAGATATTAAGGTCAAAAAGCCTGTGGAAATAATAAAAACCGCAGACGCCACATCAGCTCCAAAAACAATCAAAAAGGAAATTTTGATTAACGACAAATTAGGAAAACGTGGTAACTCAATTTGGGGTTCACTCAAACACAACGGGGTGAGTGAGCGCGCCATCGCGAATTATGAAAAACACCACCCCCGCTCGATCAATAAGTTTGCAGGAAATCGAGACAAAATATCATTTATATATGACAAACAGAGTGACACCCTTAAAGAGGTAAAAATTGAAAAGGCCTTGAAAAGAGTGGCCCGAAAGGCAACAACGACGATTATCTCCGAGATAAAAAACGACCCCTCTGCCCACAAAGGACTAGCGATAAGCGAGCACGGGGTAACAAGTGGGGAAGTTCACCAGCAGGAGATTAAAACCCAACAACTCGCCGAAAAAGAAAGCAACAAGTTAGTAGCAACCGCAAAAAAGGCGATACGAATCAAACATCCCGTCCCAACATCCATTTCTAGCCAAAGTTTTATGGATAAAATAGCACCACTTCCTGTTCATGGTGTACAAGAATTAAGTGACCCAGAGCAGTTCGCCAAAGATGGTACAAATCTTTTTGCTGAAGGAAAACTTCCTCAAACAAAAGAAAACTTCATTCCCTTTAACAGGGAAAATATTGAGACTGTAAACCCCGTCATGGCCACAGAAATAAAAAAATATTTCGGTGACGTCAACAACAAATCATGGAAGGCCCTCTCAAGCATGAAGGTGTCAGAAATAGTTAGAGCAAAGACCCCAGAAGAGCTGCGGAGTATGGTGGGAATAAAAAATATGTCATTACAAGACGCTAGGTCAGCAAAAGAATGGGTCAAAGATATTGCTAAAGAAAGAATCCGGCCAAAAAGAGGTGAGGATGTTTTCGAATATGTAATGAGGGTAATGAATAGATTTCCTAAGGGAACAAAATAATAATATAATAAACCAATGAATCAAACTTTGAATAGAAATGATTTAGTTGAAAAGATGAACTTAGGTGGTGTGCCTGCTGAGGTTCAAGATCAAATCATTGCTCAGTATGGAGAAAATGTTCTCAAGGCAGTGACGCTCGAAGTGATAACGCTCCTTTCCGATGAAGACAGAGTGGTATTTGAGGAACTGACACAGTCAGGCAACGAAACTAAAATGGAAAAGTTTCTTGCAGAAAAAATTAAAAATCTCGATGTGTTAATAAAGGAAAAATCAGACAACCAAATAGAAAAAGTAAGAAAGGCAATGTCGGCGTAAAAAAATGCTATATACTTAGAGCATTATGGATCCTTCGGAAGCACTACCGGAAACAGAAAGTATTGATCAAGAACTAATTCGTTCAAGAGACGAGCTAATTCAAGCACGAAAGGAATTCGACAAGCTAACAGGAGATCTGTTGCGGAACAAAGCATATCTAACAAAAATCGAGGAATTTGTAGCCAGCGGTGTTCCTGAGGAACCTACCGAGCTAGAGGCATACAACCTAGCAAAGAACACACTACGACTATCTTTAGATTTTATAGAAAGAACTCCAAAAAAACTGGAGGAGTTGAAAGAAAGAATTCAACTTTTAACAGAAAAGATCCCGGAGATTCAAAAAGCTATCCGCGAGAGAGATGCTGAAGCAAAAACAGACAAAGGAGGAAAAAAAGACAAACCAAAGAAGGAGATAAAGGGCAAAGATAAACCTAAAAAAGTAGATCCCGTTGGCGAAAACTCTGCGTTAGAGGAAGCTTTTAAACAAGCAGCTGAGGCTCAGGATCCAGCAGCAACACCCACACCGTCACCAACCCCTAAAAAGCAAACTCCTCCTAAAAGCCCCCTCATCACACCACCTCCGCCTGCAAACATACCCAAAACACCCGAATTTCTAAAAAAGGAGAATACCAAGTACATAGGGCATCTTACAGAAGACATAGCAATATTTACCCAAGAAGTTGCAGACTTACAGCAAAAACTCACCCGAACTGATTTGTCAGAAGCCGACAGAAAACTTACTGAGAAAGAGGTTGCTGTCAGACAAGAGATTATTACAGCACTTGGTGAGATAAAAGGATTGGCTGATTCTGACAGCCCGTTTCAATACAAAAACCAATTTCCCTCTATTAATCTCGACACTCGTCTTCGCGAAAGTAAGTCTGGCTGGAGAGACAGAAAAATCATTGCCCTCATTAAAAACCACATTGCAGATCTTCTGGAAACCATAGATGGTCTTCGTCGGGGGCTGAATCTTAAATCTGCAACAAACCGGGCCTTTATTGAAAAAACCATAGCAGTAAAAGAACTACATGTAGAAAAACTATGGAAAATATTGAACGAGGCTCTAAAAACACCCCCGATAGTTACACCTCAAGCACCTGCGGCGGCATCAACGAGCACAACACCCCCACCAACCCCGGCAGGACCTCAAACACCAACACCGCAGTCTGGACACAACGTGCAGCCGAGCGTACAATCAGGAGCAACAAATATGACAACTCCTGAAAAAAGTTTTGCTGAAAAAGCCCTTGATGAAGCCGGTTTCGCAGAATATGCAGCGGAAGTAGCTGCTAAAAGAGGCATGAGTGCCGAAGACTTGCGAAGCAGTCTTGAAAAAGAGGACTCGCCTGGAAAGGAACTTTTTGAAACATACAAAAAACTAGAAAGCTTCAAAGTTGACCTGAAGAAGCTTTTTAAAGAGGATGCTAAGGGAATCATTGATTATGAAGATAAAGATTTTGATTCAATAGAGAAGTTTTTGATTGATAATCGAGTAGAAAACCCAGAGGCTATTGCCGAAATCATCGAACAGCTTGAACAGGTGCGAAAAGACCAGAAAGAAATTGTCGAAAAAGAAAAGAAAATTGCCGAGCTGACCAAGAAAAGGGAAGTTCAGATCAAGGAATTCGTTACAAAACAAAAGCAGGAATACGAAACAGCCATCTCCGAAGAAGGTGCTGCTAAGTTCTTGAACGAGAAAAAGGACAATAAGTATAATTTCTTTAATTTCTATCGACGCCTTACGGAACGATATTGGAGCGAAGCAACAGCAAAGACAAAACTAGAAGAAGAAATAACAAAACTCACCAGTGATGGCGAGAGAATTGCCCTAGCCGCAGGAACAACAAAAGACGTAGACAAAGAGTTGGGGGATCTGAAACAACAAAAGGATGATATTGAAAATCGCAATAATTGGATAAGATCGAGCATCTTGCAGAACTCAGCTTACGCAAAAGAAATTCAGGCAGTAGCGCAAACAAAGGTTCGAGAAAGAATCAATAAGATGTTGGCCGACAAAACAAAAGGTTTAGGAGCAATCGACAGTGATCAAGACATGCTCACCAAGATAAACCACCTCCGCAATGAGAATCTTTCTTTCTCATATCTCAACGATACTGAGGCTACAGACGTTCAGAAAGAAATAGACAAAGAAGGTGAGGAGACGGCAAAAAGAGAGCTCGACAAGGCCGTTGGTGAGATTAACCTAAAGACAAGCGGGCAATACACCAATTTTCAAAAGACCCTAGAGAAAATCGTTAACAGAGGAAAACTCGGATCAAAGAATGGAGATGAAACTAAAGATTTTATTGTTAACACACTTAAAGATAAACTTAATGCTCTTGAAAAGGGATCTACTGAAGACAAAGCACGTGCCCTTCACCTTTCACTTCTGATTAGTAAAGTTGAGAACGCACAGATATAATAAATACTATGGCAATCGAACTCGACATTGATCAATTTGAGAGACTCATCGCAGCGAATGATTTTGCTGGTGCAAAAAAGCTACTTGATGAAGTTACCGATCAACAACTAAGCGAGGCAGAGCGTGGTGAAATTTATACAAAAATTTCTTCAGCATATCTAAAAGCATCACACGAGATTAACAAGGAATATATTAAAAACCTCGATGACGCCATCGAACTCCTCGAAAAGGCAAATAAAGCAGAGAAGTTGACGGATGAAAAAATAAAATTAGCTGAAGTAAAACTTAATCTCTTGAAAGATTCACAGTAAAAGACATCGATAATAAAGGCAAGGTGTTGATGAATTTAGGCATGTGCTATAGTGATTCAAAATGAGCGAGCAAAATAGTAGCACGGGATATCTAAAAGGTCTCAATGAGCGACAAGTAGAAGCGGTCCGAACAACAGAAGGACCGCTTTTAATACTGGCGGGCGCTGGAGCGGGAAAGACAAAAACCATCACCCATCGTATCCTGCATTTAATAAAAAAAGGTGTTGATCCTGAGCAAATTCTTGCCATTACCTTCACCAACAAGGCGGCCAAAGAAATGAGAGAGCGTGTAATGAAACTCTTAGATAGTGATCGTGGTCTTAATTTACCAATCTCTACTCAAGCTCTATATGGTAATGCTGGGAAAGGGCGCCCGTTTCTCTCAACATTTCACTCGCTTGGAGTTCTTATTATTAAAGATTTCGGTACTCTAATAGGAATTCCTCGCCATTTTGCCATCTACGACAGATCAGATTCCCGTACCGCCATCAAGGAAGCTATTACCCTGGCCGGACAAGATCCGAAGAAATTTGAGCCGGGAAAAATGCTGAGTATTATTTCTCGAGAAAAAGGAAACTTTGTCTCTCAACTCGAATACGAAGCTAAGAATGGCGATGATTATATGGGGGGAATCGTTGCTGAAATATGGAAAAACTACGACGGCATTCTGAAGAAAGACAAAGCTCTTGATTTCGACGATCTCTTGTTCAAAGCAACAGCCCTCCTTGCTTCGAATGAACAGGTTCGAGAGCACTACCAGCGACGATGGAGATACGTGAGTATTGATGAATATCAAGATACCAATGAGGTGCAATATACACTGTCGCGCATGCTTGTTGGATCAACTCGAAACATCGCGGTTGTGGGTGATCCAGACCAACTAATCTACGGGTGGAGAGGGGCAAATCTAAAAAACATTTTACGCTTCGAGGAAGACTATCCTGAAGCTAAAGTTGTATTACTTGAAGAAAACTACCGATCGACTCAAACCATTCTTGCTGTGGCTAACGACATTATCTCAAAGAATGTCTACAGAAAAAAGAAAAACTTATTTACCAGAAACATTACAGGTGACAAAATTTCTATTTACGCGGCGTACGATGAAGGCGATGAGGCAAGTTTTGTAGGGAACACTGTGCGCGATTTAATTCGCGACGGAGTACCACCAGAAGAAATCGCCGTTCTCTATCGAGCCAACTTCCAATCACGAGCCCTTGAAGAAGCCTTTTTAACACGCAGCCTTCCGTATCAACTTCTCGGAACAAAATTCTTTGAGCGAAAAGAGGTAAAAGATGTGCTGTCATATGCACGCGCTGCTCTAAACCCTGAATCTATGGCTGATATTAAACGTGTTATAAACACCCCAGCACGAGGCATCGGCAAGGTAAGTTTATTAAAAGTACTTGAAGGAAGGGAAGCTGATTTACCAGCAGCAACAAGAATGAAGATATTTGAGTTCAAAAATCTTTTAAAAAAAATTGCACATAAAATAAAAACAGAAAAAACTTCAGAGGCAATCAAATTTATTATTAAAGAGTCAGGTATAGAGGAGATGCTTAAGTTTGGAAAAGAAGCAGACGATGATCGTCTTGAAAACGTACAGGAGCTTGTGACACTCGCTGGAAAATATGACGCAATGGCAAGTGAAGAGAACAGTGAGAAAGGAAGTGATGTTGCACGAGGACAAGGTTACTTGGAAGTTACACCTAATGAAACTGAACACGACCATACGCATGGCATGGAAAAACTTCTTGAGGAGGCAGCATTGGCGAGTGATCAGGACAAGTTAGAAAAAAACGAGCCAGCGGTAAAACTGATGACAGTACACTCCTCAAAAGGTCTCGAATTCGATTATGTTTTTATCACCGGTCTTGAACAGGAATTGTTTCCACATGTAAAAGGAAACGAAGAGTCTCTCTCACCAGAAGAGCAAGAGGAGGAGCGCCGACTCTTTTATGTAGCACTTACACGCGCTAGAAAAAAGATACATCTTGCCTGGTCAAACGTCCGAACCATCTTTGGTAGCAAACAAGTAAATCTTCCGTCTGAATTCATCGCCGACATTGATCCGGCTCACATAGAACAAAAAGAGAGGGTGAGTGGCATTAAATCAATATTTATAGATTTCTAAACATGATATTCGCCAAAAAATCTCTCGGCCAGAACTTTCTTCGATCAACCAAGGCTTTGCGCCAGATTGTAGAAGCGGCACATCTCTCAGAAGGGGAGATTGTGGTTGAAATCGGTCCGGGAGAGGGTGTTTTAACAGCTGAGTTACTAGGCGCAAAGGCAAAAGTCCTAGCAATAGAGAAAGATGATCGCCTCATCCCTATCCTTTCTGAGCGTTTTAAGGTGGAAATTAACAACGGATCCTTAAAACTGATACCTGGAGACGCTCTCAACCTTGAGTCTATTTTAGAAGAAAACGCCTTAAAACAAGGGGGTTTTAAGATTGTTGCCAACATTCCTTACTATATAACCGGGGCACTCCTTCCTCTCATCCTTGGAGGCAAAATACAACCGTCTTTGACCGTAGTTTTGGTACAAAAAGAAGTAGCTATCCGAGTTTTAGCTCGTAACCACAAAGAAAGCATCCTTTCTATGAGCATAAAAGCCTATGGTAAACCTCGAATTGTCGACTATGTCCCCGCTGGTGCCTTTGTTCCAGCCCCGAATGTCGATTCGGCAATACTTTGCGTGGAAAACATATCA
>JAZKIM010000004.1:0-16022 GCA_040384865.1 Patescibacteria group bacterium | reverse complement strand
CCACAAGCCACCAGCTATATCTGAGGAAGCATTCTTTAATACCGTAAAGGCAGGATTTGCACATAAACGCAAACTTCTCCGTGCAAACCTCGACCTCTCCGATGAAGACCTCACAAAAATTGACCTTTCACCAATGTCTCGCGCAGAAGATATTGCCCTTGACGACTGGAAGAGGCTTACTTTGATAGAGAAAGGGTGGAGATAAATAACATTACTTTAAAATTTGATATACTTTGTATATCATGCAACTTCCAGGAAAAAATATTCTTGTACTTGGTGCGGTGTGCCTTTCCATCATCGGCGCGGCGGCGGCGTACAAATTGGCACAGACAACACGAGCGAATATCGAAGCTAACAACAAAGGAGGTATTGTAACGTCAGAAAATCAAGAAGGCATAAAATCATCAAATAAACTGTTGAGTGCGCTGCAGGAGATTGAACTTGCCTCATCGGCTGGCCCCGTTGTTCAAAACCCATTTGCTCCTGCTGAAGGCGACACTTTGACCGATCGTCTGTCAAAAAACTTCTTCAGTTCATATGTTCAAACACAATCCGTGGACAATACAGACCTTCCTAACGACGAAGCGTTGGTAAACAGTGCTTTAAATACCGTCGACGTAAGCAAGCTCCCGAGAGAAAAATACACCACCAGCGATATGCATATCATCGCAGGTAATACAAAAGAAGAACTACATGCCTACGGAAACAACTTTGTGATCATGCAAAACACAGAACTTGCCCTCATTCAGCAAAATCCCTCTGCATACAAAAACAACCTGAATGCAATTGGTAGCATATATGCAACCATCGCCTTAAAGCTTCTCGATGTACAAGTACCTGTGGCACTCGCGGCAGAACACCTCGCTATAGCAAACGCCTTCTATCTATCAGCCGAAGATTTTAAACTCATCAATGATCAAGTGAACGATCCTATGAAATCCCTTCTTGGACTTCGACAATACAAGGACGCCGTCGAACGTCAGCGCCAGATGTACACAGACATCGCAGCATACCTCAAGGCCAATGGTATACTATTTGACAAGACAGAGCCTGGATATTTCTGGACCTCATTCGACGCTGAATCTTCGCAATCAGGCACATCAACGCAATAGATCAATGAAACAATCTTTCAAACGCATCATCTCATTTCTTCTCATGGTTGGTATTCTAATCGGGGGCTCCTTTTCCATGGCTCCAACACCTGCTATTGCCGCTACAGAAACACTGGTTAAGGATGCAAATGGAAACGTTGTTAATGCCCAAGCAGCAACATATAGGGGGGATATCGAAGCAGGAAAAGGAAGTGCTACAAGTAATTCCGCAGCTAACACCGCGGGTGGAGCGGTGGCTTGTGCAGCAGGACAAATCCTTGGAAACCTTCTCACGTCTTCAATTTCATCAGCACTTACAGGCCAAGTTACACAGAAAGCAACAGGAGCAGTAGAGCAACTTGTCCCTGTAGACCCGAAAGGGCAGCACCTTGTAAACAGCAACCTCCAAACAAATGCTCAGACTGGGACCGCGGTATTTGGAGTACTAGTATCACCCAGCTGGGATTCCATCGCTTGGTGTCTCATCAACAGCATCATTGAATATCTCATTGATGCGACCATAGAATGGGCTAAAACAGGCTTTAACGGCAATCCAGCCTTTGTTGATAATCCAGAACAGTTCTTTCAAAGTATTGCTGACCAGGAAGCAGGAGCTTTTATTCAACAAATCGCCAGTGGTGCCGGTATCGACGTTTGTCAACCCTTCCGCGCCCAAATTGCTATAGGGTTAGCCACCGCGTATGGGGTAAATGAAGGTAAAAAACTAAATTGTAGCTTGAGCACTATCGCAAATAACGCCACCAATGCGGCAGGATTCACTGATGGGGAGTTTAATTACAGTGATTTCTTTACTGTAAGCCAATATCAGCAGAATAACTTTCGTGGAAACTACATATTGGGAAATGAGGAGCTGGGTGCTCGTGTTGTGGCCAAAAACAACACCGCACAGCTTGAACTTGGGTGGGGTAGTGGCTTTCTTAACTTCAAACACTGTGAAGAAACAGGAAACGTTAGCAACCCCAAAACTTGTATTACCGACACTCCTGGTACTATTGTCCAAAGTTCTCTAGAGAAAAGCCTTGGTATTCCGAAAGACCGCCTTGTTATTGCACAAAAATTTGATCAGCTGGTGACGGTGCTTATCAACAGCCTCATTAAAGTAGCACTTGATGAAGTACTTGCGAGCGACAGCGATGATTAGTTTATTAAAAGTAAGATTCTACCAAAACAGAGGAAAAGTTTGTTGAATATACTAGCTCTGGGCAGTATAATTGAAATACGTTTATGCTCACTGGAAAAAAAATCAGCGTCCTTCTTTTGAATGTAGTTATTGTTCTTGTAGCCTTTCTTCCTGTTTTTAAACTAGAAGCAGCAACAGCTTTTGACGCGCCTTCAAACACAATAACTGATACAGGATTTTATGGTGGAATCAATGTGTCTACCGTTCAATCAACATATACCGCCAACCCAACCGTAAACACGAGAAACCTTGGAACTGGTGCTGAGTATTCTAACTATTACTATGTGACAGACGGTGTAACATATGGAATTTATAAAAAAGGAACCCCTGATGTTGCTGGTCAGACAATTCGAGACGATAGTAAAGACACGATGATCGGCGTAATAAACAGTGATGGAAAATACAGAGACCTTTTAACCCCTATTCCAAAAACTGACATTCCGGCACAAACAACAGCTTTTAATATGTCAGAAAACCTTGCGGGCAATGGTGATGCGGGTGCAAATTATGATGTTTACAACAGTGTCTTTAGTAAAGACGACAGCGCTGGTGTTGTAACAAAAGAACAACAAGAAACACGCGCTTTGCAAAACGAGCAAAAAGCACTTCAAGCACAACTAGATGCAAACGGGATGCTTGATGATGCAGACCAAGAAAGACTTGATGAATTGAACAAAATTGTGCCTCAAATGGTTCAAAACACTACCGACAGAAAAGGAACAGAATCTATGGATTCAAGGGCTGAAGAGAACAGACCTATTCCTCCACCAGACAAAATTTATTGTTTTAACTTCCTTAATTTTGGAGGGCCTTCATTAAACTGGCCCGGCTGTGCAGCCATTGTCGGTAACTGGGCAATGTCAGTAGCAGCCTTCTTTCTATGGATGGCCGCGAATCTTTTCGACCTCACACTTAGCATTACACTTAATTTCAAAAAATTAGTTACCGACCTAAAAGTAATAGAGGTTGGATGGGGTATTTTCCGCGATGTCTCAAACATATTCTTCATATTCCTTCTTCTAGCTGCCGCAATAGGAACTATAATTGGCAACGGAAAATATAATGCTAAAGCAATGATTCCTTCCATTCTCATGGCGGCGGTGCTTATAAACTTTAGTCTTTTCTTTACCAAGGTTATTATAGACTCCTCAAACATCATGGCTTTGCAGTTTTATGCCCACATGGGAGGAACAACAACAGGAAATCCTTATGAAACAAAAGTGGCCAATGGTAGCACACAAGCCACTGGAATTGCCGCGATCTTCCTTGAAAGTATGAACCTAAAAACTCTTTATACGATGAGTTCTACTAATGTCCCTTCAAACGTAAGCGCAGGATCAGCTGGTACCGCAGCCCAAAGCGCCGGTATAACAGGGGCAAATCTCAGCGCAGCAAATATCGCGCTTGTAGGGGTTGGAGGAACCATCCTTTTCCTCGTGACAACCTTCGTATTACTTGCAGCAATATTCCTTTTTATAGCAAGGACTTTAATTCTTGTCTTTTTAATGGCAACATCTCCAATTGCGTTCATGAGCATGGCTATTCCCGGGGGTCCACTTAAGAACATAGGAAAAGAATGGTGGGAGACATTATGGAAACAAGTTTTCTTTGCACCTATATACATGGCAATGATGTACATTGCAGTCCTTGCGGTGAAAAATCTTGGAGCAACTTCTGGAACAGCTGCTGGTAGTTTTGCTTCCATGTTCAACGGCAACGGAAGTAGTACAAACGTTGTATTTACTTTCATCATGATCATAGGGTTCATGATCTTGGCCCTAATGAGTGCGGTGAAATTCGGAGCAATGGGGTCATCATCAGTAATGGGTGCGGGAAAGAAAATAACGGGGTGGAGTAAGGGGGCTCTAAAAGGAGCAGCTGTTGGTACGGCCGGTTTTGCAGCAAGAGAAGTTTTGGGTGGAGCTGCTTACTCTTTCGGAAATAGTAATGCCATGCGAGCAATTGCAGCAAGAATGCCTGGTGGGGGTCTTATTAAGGCCGGAATGGACAAGGTTGGTGGAGCTAAATTTGGAACAAGTAAGGGTTATGGCGAGCGTGCTGCAAAGAGTCAAAAAGACAGAGAATCTCTTGCGGAATTTACCGGCGGTGTAAGTGCCTTTAGATCGCAAGGAAGACTTGAGAGCGGAACCACTTATGAGGCAAAAAGGAAGGCCTACGAAACTAAACAAAAAACAGCCTCCGTGGAAAGGAAGAATGCGACCATGAAAGTCACAGTCGACGCAGACGGCAAATTTGTTTCATCTTCAACCCCACTTACAGCGACGTCACAAGCTGATGTGCGAGGTTTCCGAGAGGCTCAGCAGAAACATATTGATAATCTCAAAAAGAAAGGTAAACAAGCGGTTGATAAGGTTGCTCGAAAAAATTCCTACCTTGAAAATGTTGAGGACCTTGTTGGAAAAGACACGATGGAAACTCATTTTGGAGCAGAGTATAAAAAGAAAAATCTCGAACCAGCAGATATTGCTGATTTTAAGCAAAAAATCGGCAAGCCGGCTGGCGGTGCTGTTCCGGGAATTCCTTATGCTACAGGTAGTAAACTTCACGAACTAGAAAGACAGATCGGCATTACAGAAGGTCTCATTGGAAACGCAGCAAATACTCCAGGAGATATTGCAAGAGAGAGCACAAAACTCAACAATCTTTACAAACGAAAAGAGGCTTTGGAAGAAAAGATTGTTACTCACCTCGACGCTGTTGATAAAATGCAGCAGGATGCAGCCACAACTTAAGTATAATTAAAAAATGCAAACCGGACTTTCTTACTTTCGTAAAAATTTAAAAAACCTCCCTCTTGATGTGAGAGAGGCGATTGTTAATACCGAATATCTTGAAGGTCTCGAGGAAATTCAGAATTCAGAAAAGCTACACATCGACCAAGCTGCGAGCATGGAAGAACTAACATTCAGACTTATGTTAGGAGAAATCGACACAGAAGACTATTCCATAGAAATAGGAAAAGCTTTAAATATTGATTCGCTAAAGACGGCGCAGATAGTAAGAGCTGTGGATGAAAAGATAATGCAACCTATTAAAATGGAGCTCAAAAAGATTCAAGACGAAAACGCTCCTATTGAAGACGTAGAGTTGCCTCCTGAAGATCACAACAACTTAGACGCTGGAGACATCCTTGCTGAGGTGGAAAACCCAACCCCTTCAGTTGGAATTGAACATGATGTATTACTCCCAAGAACTCAGGAACCAAAAATTCCTGATGGATGGCCAGTAAACACCACCGAAGTAATTCCACCAAAAGAACAATCACCCGTATCTCAAACCGCACCAACCTTAAACCAAAAAATCAACGAGGTCACCGTCACAAAACCTACTGAAATCACTCATAGCATCGATCCATACAAAGAGCCTGTTGAGTAACAACTAATGCGTTCATTCTCAGAGTAGGGTAGAATATATTCATCTATGAGATATCAAGTGCCTCAATTCATCGAGGTTGAAGATAAGATCTTCGGCCCGTTCACCTTCAAGCAGTTTACATATATGGGAGGAGGTGCCGGTATTGCTTTCATCGCATACAGATTTCTCCCTATATACGCCGCTGTCTTCATAATCGTACCCGCCCTGGCTTTAGGAGCCGCTTTGGCTTTCTATAAAATGAACGGCCGACCGTTCATAGACCTCCTTGAATCTGCCTTTAACTACTTAAGGTCAAGTAAACTATATATCTGGAAAAAAGAGGAGAGAAAACCAGAAGATAATGTAAAGAAGGAAGTTGAAGACATTGTGGCTCAATCTACCGGCCTCTATGTTCCCAAACTTTCAGACAGCAAACTAAAAGATTTGACCTGGAGCCTCGACATTAATGAAACAATATACTCTCGTGAATCTAAAAAGATGCAGCAAGGCCGAGGAATGACTCGCCAACCTTAACTCTTTGTATTTTTATATTTAGCATCTGCTATAATATCAATCATGGCCCAAGTAGATGCAAAAACGACACAGTCCTTTGTCCCTATAAAAGAAGTTCGAGACGGCGTCCTTGTTCTCAAAGACGGCAGTATGCGAGCTCTTCTACTTGCTTCATCTCTCAACTTTGCCCTTAAATCTGCCGACGAGCAGCAGTCTATCATTTTCCAATTCCAGAACTTTCTCAACTCCATCAACTTTTCTGTACAAATATTCGTACAGTCGCGTCGCCTTGATATTCGTCCATATATAGCACTCCTTGAGCAGCGACAGAAGGAGCAGACGGCGGACTTGATGAAGATACAAACCCGCGAATACATCGAATTCATCAAAAGTTTTACCGAATCAACCAACATCATGACGAAAAGTTTCTTCTTGGTCATCCCATACGCGCCGCCCGTACTTGGAGGGAAGAAGGGTAGTAACCCTATTTCAAACGTCACCTCAATGTTTGGAAACAAGAAAGATAAAAAAGAGTTGGCAGCAGACGAAACCAGTGCCTTCGAAGAACACCGCAGCCAACTTCAACAACGTATGGATGTGGTAGAGCAAGGACTCGTGCGTTGTGGAATTCGGGTGGTGGAACTTGGTACAGAAGAACTCATTGAGTTGTTCTACAAGATATTTAATCCTGGAGATGTAGATAAGCCAATTCACCTAACATAAAACTATGGGAATTTTTGATTTTATAAAACCTAAAACACCAGAGAAGAGCCCTATCACCTCGATCCTGCCTCAGGAGATATACCAATCTGGAGTACTTGAGCTCCAAGACATCATTGCGCCCTCAGCGATGAAGGTTTCTCCACGCTCACTAAATCTCGGAGATAAAATAGTCAGAACATTCTTTGTCATTTCATACCCTCGCTTCCTTTCCGAGAGCTGGTTTGCTCCGATCATCAACCTCGATAAGATTTTTGATATTTCCATCTTCATCCACCCAATCGACACCGCATCTGTGCTTCGAACTTTCCAAAAGAAAGTGGCGGAAGTACAAAGCCAGATTCATATGAGGGAGGAGAAGGGGTTAGTAAGAGATCCTGTTTTAGATACGGCGTACCAAGATCTCGAAGCTCTTCGAGATAATCTCCAGCAGGCTCAAGAGAAAATCTTTGATGTTGGTCTCTACATCTCCATTTACGGGGAAACAGAAGCAGATCTCGACAAACTTGAATCTGAAGTAAAATCTATTCTCGAAGCTAGTTTGGTATATGTAAAACCAGCCTTGTTCCAGCAAGAGCAGGGGTACAAAAGCGTATTGCCAATTGCAGACGACCAACTCGCAGTACATTCAAAACTCAACTCATCTCCTCTTTCAAGCATGTTTCCATTCATCTCATTTGACCTCACATCCGACAAAGGTATTTTGTACGGTATAAATCGACACAACTCCAGCCTCATTTTGTTCGATCGTTTCTCTCTTGAAAACTACAACTCAGTGACGTTTGCTAAGGCTGGTTCTGGTAAATCATATGCGACGAAGCTAGAAATCCTTCGAACACTTATGTTCGATGCTGATGTTATAGTACTCGACCCAGAGCGAGAATATGAATATATGGCCGAAGCTACCGGTGGAAGATATTTCAACATCTCACTTACTTCAGAACACCACATTAATCCATTCGACCTACCACTTGCTCGTGAAGATGAATCGTCTGCTGATGTTCTCCGTTCAAACATTGTCAGTCTTGTTGGCCTTTTCCGCATTATGCTCGGCGGTCTTACCCCTGAAGAAGATTCCATCATCGACCGAGCAATCAGTGAAACATACGCTTTGAAAGATATTACCCCTGATTCAAACTTTGCTGCCACAGAGCCACCACTCATGTCTGATTTTGAACTTGTACTTGCCGGCATGGAAGGAGGAGAATCTCTTGTACAACGCCTCACTAAGTACACCAAAGGTACTTGGTCTGGGTTCATTAACCGCCCCTCAAACGTAGACATTAATAAAAAGTTTGTAGTTTTCTCCCTTCGAGACATGGAGGATGAGCTTAAACCAGTGGCGATGTATATAGTCATGCACTACATTTGGAATTCAGTTCGAAAAGAACTGAAAAAACGACTCCTTGTAATTGACGAGGCGTGGTGGATGATGAAGTCGGAAGATACAGCGTCCTTTCTATACGGCCTTGCTAAACGAGGAAGAAAGTATTATCTCGGCCTTGCAACAATCACTCAAGACGTTGAGGACTTCCTCAAGTCCCCATATGGTCTTCCTATCATCACCAACTCATCCATCCAGGTCTTGTTAAAACAATCTCCATCTTCCATAGACATTGTTCAGAAAACATTCAACCTCACAGATGAAGAAAAATATCTCTTGCTCGAATCAGATGTAGGGGAGGGAATCTTCTTTGCTGGCCTTAAGCATGTAGCTATTAAAATCATTGCATCATATACAGAGGACCAAATCATCACATCAAACCCATCACAAGTACTCGCAATAAAGAAAGCAAAGGCAGATATGGCAGAAATGCAGGCAAACAAAATGCTACCGCAGCAAGGAAAGATGATAGGGGCTGAATTAGAAAATCCCCTTAACCCCGCCCCTCGAGCAGAGCAGGCCCAATAGGTGTCGCGTCGTTGTCGCGAATGCGTTAGACTATGTACATGGAAGCACAGTATCGAATTGATGGTGGTTCAGAATTTTTAATGAAAGGCTTTGCTTGGACTGTATATGGATTGAACTTTGCTCTTGAAATCACAACTGATTTTATAGGAATAGGTCTTTTCTTAAGCCCCCTTTTTATGCTCTGTATGTATACAGCGCTTGGTTTTTGGATTAGTTCCAAAAAAGTTTCTTTGTTTAGTAAGAAAACAGGTGGACAATTTATTATTTCAGGAATCATTTCACTTATTCCTGTAGTAAATCTTTTGTATTTCAAATTTGGAACATCCGGCCTTCCTCTACCTGGAATAGTGGGGGTGACTTCAAAAATAGTGAGGGGCTCTCAAGAAGAAGACAAGGAAAGAGCGGCTGAAGCCCTAACAACAGAGAGCAAGGGCAAATACAAGAGACCCTCTAACCGACCAAATGGTGAATCACGTAGGTATGAGGAGGAGGAAACCGAGGAAGCCGCGTAGAAAAGGGGATAATATATCACATAGGAAAAACAACCCTGTGTTATTATATAGACAATGAATAAGGCAGTGTTATTCGGATTGACATCAATAATTTCTCTTTTGGCTTTTGTTCCAACTCTTATCAACGCGCAGAGTGGTGCGTCTATTCCTGGCCAAATACCAGAAATTCAGGAACAAATATCAGGCACCATAAACCCTCCAATTCCTACCCCTGGACAAGAAGTAACGATTACCCTTAAAGCTTTTGGTACCGATCTCAATCGAGCCACCATAACATGGACACATAATAATAGAGAGTCCCTTAAGGGTACCGGGGAAAAAGAATTCAAATTCACAGCAAGCCAGATTGGCAAGACAGATACCATACAAGCGGTAATTCAACCAACAAACGGGCCCTCTGTAACAAAGGTTTTTAGACTTTCTCCATCAGAAATAGATCTTTTGTGGGAAGCGAGCACCTATACACCCCCTTTTTATAAAGGGAAAGCTCTTTTTACACCCCAAGCAGATGTTACTTTTGTTGGAGTGCCTAACCTGGTCAGTAATGGAAGTCGTTCGAGCCCAGACAAAACAATATATAAATGGAAAGTAGACTTTCAGGTGCAAGGGGACAAATCTGGCTATGGTAGAAATACTTTTAAATATAGTGGCGCCATCATCCTTCGCCCACACGTTTTTCAAGTAGAGGGATATGATTCAAACAATCCAGATGTCATAGCAACAAGCAAGACCCTTCTTGAGGCAGCAGGCCCTGTTGTAAATATATATGAAGATCACCCTTTATACGGACTTCTTTTTAACCACGCCCTCATTGGGTCGTTCAGGATGGACGATAGGGAAAAGAAAATTTCAGCCTATCCATTTTTCTTCAGCACGAGCAATAAAAATCTAGATGTCTCATATCAATGGAACGTTAATGATTCAGCGGTTCAAGTACCGCCAACACAAAACTCTATGAGTTTTCAAAAAACAAGCAAAGACAGCGGGGAAGCAAGTGTTAATATAAGAATCAATAGTACAGAAAAATTACTTCAGGAAGCATTCGCATATGTTGCGCTCTATTTTAATGGCAACGACGGTCTATTTTTGAGACAATAAACATATGAATATAAAAAAGATCTTTACCATCCTTTTCTCTATAACACTCTTTGTCTTTTTGATTTCAGTTCCTTTGGTTACATCTGCAGCCTCTAACGGAACAATAACCTACTATCCACTAGCTCCGGTTGCTGTATTGGGAATAGGTGAATCGATGGTTATTGGAGGAGATAAAGCTCTTGTAGTATATTTTGACTCCATCGCTAAAATTATGATAATGCTTGCTACAGGGCTCGCTGTTCTCTATGTCGTCTATGGTGGTGTCCAATATTCGATGACAGACTCATTTGCAGCAAAAGGAGAAGGGAAGAAGACAATTCAACGTGCCCTTGGAGGACTTTTATTAGCGCTTACTTCGTGGCTCATACTAAACACAATCAACCCAACCCTTCTTACTGGGGAAATTAAGGGGTTAGTAGATGTAACAGCAACTGTAAGCGGGGGAGCTGCTGGGGTGAAGGATCCCGGGATTGTTACCATACCCGGGGGAAGTTCTGGTGGAACCCCGGTTACTGGGAGTACAGGAACAGGAACTGTTTCGGGGGGTTCTCTAAATCAACTTCAAGAAACCGCTGAAGGTTATTATATAAACCCGAGTAATGTAGCACTCGATACAGACGGCAGGGTACCACCTCCATTTAATGACCCGGATTATTTACCCCACACATCTTATCAACCTGGCGGCCAAGATTTAAATGCAAACACAGACTACTATGTAGTTGTGCCTATTGATTCAGGAATCCCTAATGGAACAAAAGTTTTAGTTACAGATCACACAACAGGAAAATCTGTCGAGGCTGTGGTTGGTGATAGAGGACCGGCATATGGAGAAATTTCCCTCGCAACCGCCCAATACATTGGGGCTTGGACTCCTGGAATGGGGAATAGTATAAGTAGCCACAACATAAGTTATAATTTTTATACAAAATAAATTAAAATCTCCTCGTGTCAAAACAAAACCTCACCATCACAGTAGTCCTCATAGTAAGCCTTGTTTTAGGAGGACTATTTGGCTTCTACTTCTATCTCAACAAAAAAACAGGCGGGGAGCTAAACAATGATGTGTCTAGAAGTTTCTTCGGTTTTGGATCTACACGAAGTGTAATACCTACCCCTTCTGAACCATCTGAAGTTTCTACAACAACACCGGTAGTTACTGTCACTGTTCCTAAACCAATACCCGTATTAAGACACCTTACAGAGGCCCCTGTTGCTGGAGCAGCATTCGTCATGAAAGACATCGTATCTACAAGTACCACCATAGTCGGCTCTGGCACCAAAACTATTGCTAAAATAGTTGGCTCCGCTGAAATGTTCCGCTGGGTAGATCGCGCGACAGGAAATATTTTTGAAACCTCTTCAACAACCCTTGAAACTCTCCGTATTTCAAACACAACTATTCCAAAAATCTACGAGGCCTACTTTGTTGGAGGAAAAAACAGCAACGTCATATTTAGAGATCTTCTCTATGACACCGACGTCATCAGAACCAGACATGGAACACTTCAAATGGCCAGCGCCACTTCCAGTGAACAAATGTTGAAATTAACCGATCTGCCAACCAACATAACTCAACTTGCTGTTTCACCCTCTCAAGATCAGATTTTCAGCATATCAACAGGGAATAGTCGTGGTGTTATTTCAAAAACAGATGGTAGCAGCCAATCTAATGTGTTCAATTCTCCATTTCACGAATGGTTGGTTTCTTGGCCAACAGCGCAGACTGTTGTCTTAAACACAAAACCTTCGGGATTAACCGAAGGGTATAGCTATACGTTCGATACAAAAACAAGATCGTTTGTAAAACTAATTGGAAACAGAAAAGGCCTTACAACCCTCATGTCTCCCGACGGCTCTAGTGTTCTAGTAGGGGAGAGTCCTCTTGGCACTATTCAAATGAATGTGTTTAACAGGAAGACGGGGATGGTGAGAGATCTCTTTGTTCGAACGTTTCCAGAAAAGTGTGTGTGGAGCAGAAAAGAGGTTCAGATAGTTTTCTGTGCTATTCCAGAAAATATCCGCTATGACACCTATCCTGACGCTTGGTATATGGGCCGTATTTCATTTTCTGACTCTATATGGAGAATAGATACATCAACAGGGGAGAATCGTCGGCTAGTTCAACCTGTTGCCCTTGTTGGTCAAATTATTGATGTAATAAATCCAAGCCTAAGTAGAAACGAGGATTTTCTTATGTTCCAAAACAAAACAGACCTCTCTCTTTGGAGCTATCAATTAAACAGTCTGGCGAGTACGACAAAAACTCAATAAAAAAATACCCCGTACAAACTGTACGGGGTATTTTTTATCTAAACCTTTACTACCTCATTTTTCTTAATAGTCTTTCTAAAATACAACTCCTGAGCAATGGTAAACAAGTTGCTTGTTATCCAGTAAAGAGCAACAGCCCCAGACACCCCTAAAGAAATAAAGAACACAAGGGCGGGAAGGACATATCTCATCTGAACATTCATACTACGCGCCAAATCGTCCTTAAAGTTTGGTTCTTTACCCTCTGTGGCCTTGTAGGCTGGGACTGAAAATTGAACCTGAAAGAATTGTGTGATGCCAGCAAGGGCTCCAAGAAAAACATTCCTTACACTTACATCTATGAGGCCGAGGAAGTGGGTGCCTACCGTAGCAGGAACCTGAACAAAAGAGTATAAAAGTTCTGTGTTTACAACCGGAAGACCTCCTCTGTAGAAGATAAAAGCAAGGGCAAGGATAATAGGGAGTTGGATGAGCATTAAAAGAATACCGGCAAAAGGATTTAAGCCGTTTGCACGGTAAAACTCAAGCATTTTTTTACCCTGTTCTTGAGGATTGTCCTTATATTTCTCGCGAAGCTTGGTAAGCTCGGGCTCTAACTGCTTCATTTTTAGCTGAGTGACCACCGCTCCTTTTGAAAGAGGCATTAATATCAACTTAACAACGATAGTAAAAATGATTACTGCTACTCCAATGTTCCCTCCTGGGATAAGGTCGATGAGAAAAATAAGGCCGTTATAAAGGGGATTATAAAAAACAGTGTGAAATAATGAAGAGATCATGGTTTGACAAGTATACCGCTTTTTATCAAAACCTGCTCAATTTCTTCAGCTAATTTTTCAGTACTTACAACCAGAACTTCTTTGTTGAAAATAAAAGCTCCTATAGAAGGAAGGGGGAGAGAAGTTAAGATGCGTCGAAGAGTTGCTCGACCTCTTCTCTTTACTCTGTTTCTCTCTACCGCTGTTGGGAAGTTCTTCTTGGAGGCAACAAACCCAAAACGAGCCTTATCGTTGGGTTTATATATGTATTTAAACAAAAAAGAGTCCGATTTAATGGACCTACCTTTAGTCATGACCTCTGCCACCATTTCCGATGTTAATCGTGGAGCTGATTTCATTTTTATGGCCTTGTTAAGGGCTTATTTAGAAAGACTGGGCCTATATTACTTACCAACTACCGCAAGAGACTTTCGTCCCTTCTGTCGACGAGCCTTAAGCACCCGACGTCCGCCGTGGGTCTTTGAGCGAACCAAAAAACCATGGGTCTTTGAGCGCTTCTTTTTCTTAGGATTATATGTGAATGACATAGTAGCGACATCATAACTTACTTATTGTTTTTTTACAAATAATTCATTTACCGCACTTTATGGTCATAAAACTTTGACATAACTATGAAAAAGTTTTGCAAAAAACACTATCCACAACTTATCAACATAACTATCTATTTTTAACAAGTATGCGAAAAAAAATTGAGGGATATAATGGTCACAACATGGATGCAAAAAAATTGTGGGACACGGTATTGATGCAAGCAGAACTCGAAGTATCTCGAGCAAACTTCAATACATGGTTCAAAGACACCTACATTTCAAAAGTAGATTCAGGAACAGTTTTTCTCTCAGTTCCAAACACATTTGTAAAAGACTGGCTTGTAAATAAGTATCACAAGACAATTTTACAATCACTCCGCAACCTCACAGAAGGAGTACGTTCTGTTGAATACATTATTAACCAACAAAACAAGAAAAAAGATCTCCCCAACATTGAGATCCCCGCCCCAAACAGGGAACTGCCGCTTGAAGGCCTCTATGTAAGTCCTGAGGACAATCTCAACCCACGATACACCTTTGAAACCTTTGTGGTTGGGCCTTTTAATGAGCTCGCTTATGCCTCTGCTCAAGCAATCTTAAAGAAGCCTGTGGCCTACAACCCTCTATATTTCTATGGAAACACCGGACTTGGTAAAACCCACCTTATGCAGGCAGTAGGAAACCACTACAAACATCACCATAAAGACAAGCGTATTCATTATGTAACCTCAGAAAAGTTTACTGTCGACTATATCAACGCGGTTCAGGCAAACAAAGTAAATAACTTTAAGGAAAAATACAGAAAATATGATGTATTGATTATGGATGATATTCAATTTCTTGCTAATAAAGAAAAAACTCAGGAGGAATTCTTTCATCTATTCAACTATCTTTACGATAGCAACAAACAAATCATTTTTTCTTCAGACGTTCACCCAAACTATCTTTTGAACCTTGAAGACCGTATAAAATCTCGATGTATGCAAGGAATGATTGTTGATATATCCCCAGCTGATGTGGAGTCACGTATAGCTATCCTTCAAGCAAAGGCAAAACAGAATAATTTTGACCTTTCCCAAGAAACAGCTCACTATCTTGCCTCTTCTGTAGACGGCAGCATTAGGGAACTAGAGGGGGTGCTCAACTCCATCATCTGTCAGACACAACTTAAAGGCAAAGACCTTAGTTTGGCTGAAATAAAAAACACAACCAAAAACTCAAGCAAACCACATAAAAATGTTTCTGTTAAAGAAGTGGTTGATGCTGTTGCTTCTTTCTACAATATTGAAGCAGACAGTATATATAATAAAACTCGACGTCAGGAGGTGGTAAAGCCAAGACAACTTACTATGTATATCCTTAGAGAAGACTTCAGTGTTTCCTTCCCATCTATTGGCCAAAAACTAGGAGGAAGGGACCACACGACTGTTATTCACTCTTGTGAAAAAATAAGGAACGAACTAAAGAATAATAGTGAACTTATAAACGAACTTGCTCAGATTCGATCTTTGATCTAATGTGTGGATAAGTGTGTTAATAGGTATGGGGAAAAGGATGTATAGACCCAGGGAAAAGTCATGGGTTATGTGTTAAGAAAAACAAGGTTATCCACACCTATCGAGTTATCCCCAAAAAGACCTCACACGCACTCCACAAGGAAAACTAAGTTGACCTTAAAAAGAGGCTTAAAAACAAAGATAAAATAGATATCCACATATCCACAGGGATAAATATAGTAATAATCTCTTATATATAATAAAGAAGAAAATGAAACTAGAATGCGTCAGAGAAAAACTAGCCGAGGCTGTAAGTAAGGCGGAGAAAATAACCAGCAAGAATGCGACACTCCCGATTTTGAAGTGCGTTCTTTTTGAAGCCCAGAAAAACTCTCTTGTTGTTAGATCAACCAACCTTGATATCGGTATTGAAATGGTTATTCCTGCAAAAGTACAAGTTGAAGGTGTTGTTGCTATTCCAGGATCGACAATTAATAGTTTCCTTGCTCATCTTTCTGGTGAGA
>JAZKIM010000003.1:239538-252340 GCA_040384865.1 Patescibacteria group bacterium | reverse complement strand
TCAAAATATACTAAGAACAGGTCAGATATTTGCGGTTTTATTTGATAGGATAGAATACGGTGGAGTTTATATAAAATGTGAAGGTGGTCATATGCTTGATGGAAAAGAATTAGAAGTTGGATTGGAGGTTACTAACTCTTCTAGGGCAAAGGAGGGACAACAAAAAATTAATTTGGATTATTATTCAGCAGGAAGTGTTCAAAAAATGTGGTCAGCAAAAATTACTAATCTTTGGATAAATATGCCCGTGAGAGATGAAAATGGTTTTATACTAAGAGATGAGAGAGTAGAATTAGAAAGAAATATTTTACTAGAAAATATTCAAATATAAATGCTGTTTTATTTCCATATAACTAAAAAGTGCTAAGTTTTTTAACCCGTGCCCAATTGAGAGTTCTGGACTCGTCCAAGAGGGGGAGCCACGAAAAAGACCTTGTTTTGCAAGGTCTTTTTCTATTACCTAAGATAGTATTGATTTTTCGATAAAATATGTTATTGTTTTTCCAGGCTGACAACCCTGTCAGATGGCTAGAAACACTCAACCAATCCGCTCTTTCCAATCTATGAACCCGCAAGAATTGATCCAAGACTGCCGGCAAATGCTGGCTGAAACCCTCAAAAAATCCGTCTGGTCGACTATCGGACAGTCGAACGACAAGACGACCCCTGAAGGTCGGCGCAAGCTCATTGGTGGCTACACCGCCGCCGTCGCTGCTGAATTCCAGGCATGGCTCGGTGCAACCTATGCCTTTGCTCGGCACGAGACTGCCCAATACGCACTCAAAGACAACATTCGGTGCGAAATCGGTAACGATCACATTGGTATGCTCTACGACTTCGCCGAGCAGGCTAATTCCTTGCCGACTAAGAACGATTACGAATGGGTGAAGGATTGCATGGGAGACATGCGTCGCCTGTTTGAGGATACCGAAAGACTCGGTCTCATCGGCGTGACCGTCCTCGCTGTCCTCGAAAGCACTTCCACGCTCTTCATTCCCGTGCTTGCGAAGGCGGGCAAAGTGAACGGCGTCAAAGACTTCACCTACACCAACGCCCACGGTGAAGCCGATATCGCCCATAGCGACGCCTTCATCAAGGCTATGGAGGCCGAAATGTCGGAGGGTTACAGGAACCCCGAAGAGCTGATGAGCAAGGCGGCGAACATGACGATGAACCTTGTTCTCCGCATTTTTGCGAACGCGGCGTAAGATCAACAGCCAACCACACCCGAAAGGAAAACCATGAACCCAATCAGATTTTGTCTGGAGGTATTTGTGACAACCTCCAGCGAGAAGGTAAAAGAAGGTCACGGGACGCTCGAAAGAGTGATGCCTGGACTATCCTTTCTCCCTCCGAAAGGAACATGCGTCATGCCTCTGAAAGGGCTTGATGATGTAACGTGCAATTTCGTAGCGAGTGGTCAAATCAATCTCTTCTCGGGAGGGGAAGGTTTTGAATGGGACGTTACCATTGTGGACAAAAACGTTAAGAAGGGGAATGTGCCTGAACTCACCGCCGAAGAGGTCGAGAAGGCACTCAGCGCAGGCTGGGAACTGAACTAAGTCGCTCACCCGACGAAATGAAAGCCAAACTTTCGTCTCGTACGGAGGGGCGGCTTTTCATTTATATATTCAGTAGATTAGCAGTTTCTTTCAATGGAATGGTAGGGAAGGGATATTCTTTACTCTAATCTATCGTTCGAAAATCGTCCATCAGAGCGAGCCTCGATATTGACTAAATACAAATGCTGTGTTAATATATACCACAGAGTTTTTTGGTATTTAATATTGCTCTAAGGACGTAAAAATTATTTCTTTAGAGCAGTATTAACCTCAATCAAACTACACCACATGATCTATCTCATCATCCTCTACACCCTTATCACCATTACCGCGCTGTGGGTTATTCCCGTCGCAGTTATCGCAAATGTAAAAAGTTTCCGCGTTGGAATGCCTCAGGCGCTTCGTTTCATTCAAGCCACAGACGGCGCGTGGTACTGGTCGGCCTTGTGGACGATCGCCATGGCGGCAATCATCATGACTATACTCGGAGCACTGCCGTTTGGATTCATGATGTTTCCGGCGACGAGCCTCGGGCACTGGGTCATTCACTTTGTCGGAGACGTCTTTGATCCAAACGCAAAGGTGATCCTCTACAATTTCATCGAGCTTGACCGGAAGATGGCAAATTTTTACTTCGGCACGATGTTCTTTGCCGCGATACTTGGCCTCAAAGGTGGACTTCTCGGAGTCATTCTCTCCTGGAGACTCTGGCACGGCGAAGATGTCTCTGGAGGAAACTGACACCTCATCAACAACCACTCAACCGGGAAAACCCTGCTTGCAGTGGTTTTCCTTTTACATAAAAACTTTTTGCGAATTACTAAAAATGTGCTACTTTATATTCCTATGAAAACGTACTCGACCCAAATCAGGGTTGAGGCGGAGCACCTTGATAAGGGAGACCACGCCAACTGGCTTGCTCAGCTTGCGATTGCACAGGAGGTTCACTTTGCTTTCAGAAACCAACTCGGACTTGGGCTTGATGAAATGAAAGAAAAATACAATCTTTTCCTTGTAATGGCTAATGTCAAAGATGTTTTCTATCGTAGACAACTACGACTTGGGGACGTTCTCGATGTAAATATTACAATGTGGATTTCTCGGCTGACCAGCCTTGAGTTCCACTGTCTTTTCTACAAAGACGGAAAAGTTGCTACGGAAATGAGTTGGGTAATGCCACTTGTATCTGTTGAGACTGAACGCCTCTGCAAAATCCCACAATGGATGATTGAAGTTATCGGGACTGAAAAACCCGAGCCTTCACGCCTACAACCCGCCTCGATCAGCAACTAACACAGAAGCTCGTCGAAAGGTGGGTTTTCTGTTCTATATAACTGCTAGCAACGATCTGGTTTGTGCCGGCGAAACGGATGGGTAGGGAACCTCCTCCCATTTAATGGTTCGTAAGCTCTCTCTGAGCGAGCAAAGCCTTCATCTTTACTTCATGTTATTTTTATATACTCGCTTTTCATCATTAATTACGATAATAAAATTATATGAACACAAACTCTTCGATTACAGAACAACAACGCCAGACTTGGAATAAATTTTCCGGCGGTTGGGATAAATGGGATCAATGGGTAACAAACTGGCTAGCAGACATCGGTGAAAAACTACTAACAGAAGCGGAATTAAATAAGCGTGATCGGATCCTGGATGTTTCTACCGGCACAGGGGAACCTGGGCTGACAGCAGCTAAACGAGTAGATCAAGTAATTGCCACTGATCTCGCTGAAAATATGGTTGAGATTGCTCATAAAAATGCAGAGGTAAGGGGTGTAAAAAATTTCGAGGCAAAAACCGCCGATGCCGAAAGCTTACCATTCTCGGATAATGAATTTGATGCCGTCATTTGTCGCTTAGGCGTTATGTATTTTGCTAATCCTTCTGCCGGGGTACAGGAGATGGCCCGGGTTCTAAAGCCGGGACGCAAAGTGGCATTGGCAGCTTGGTCTGAACCTGCAAAAAACCCTTGGGCTACTGTTGCTAGTAATGCCATTAAGGAACTTCTTAACTTGCCCACACCTCCATCAGACGCACCGGGCGTGTTTCGTTACAGTCGTCCTGGACTGCTCGCAGAACTGCTTGAACAAGTAAGTATAGAAGATGTAAAGCAGGTCGAAGTTACCGGTGATAGTGTTTTTGAGTCGCCAGAACATTACTGGGAATTCGTGATTGATGTGGTTGCTCCCATCGCAACACCTCTTAGGAATGCAGACGAGGCTACGCGTGAGAAAGCAAAACAAGCCATTATAGAAGCATCTAAGCCCTATCAACAGAATGGAAAGGTTATTATGCACTATGCCTGTTGGGTGGCCAGCGGACGGAAGGAAAAGTGACAATTCTTAACTCAAACTACTCGACTCCTTCAGGAGCTACCCCTTACACACCTTAAAAACTTCTCTATTTCATTGATATATATATTGACAGTAAGTCGTTATGATGGTATCATTGGATTAGGTAAAACTGCATCCAGTTTCCTGAAACACTTCACCAGCTCCTGAAATTCTGTCTCTATGAAAACACGTAAAAAAGAAATTGTGACCACGGCGGTCATGGTCAATTGTGCAATGATCATCGCAGGCGCCATTGTCTGCATGTCATTCCCAGTCACCGCCTGCCTGGTCGCCATACCAAGTGCGCTTATTTCAAGCTTCACAGGCTGGAATCCGCTCTTGGTGACTGTCGTCGTCGCTTTGTCGGCTTCAGCCATCCTTTGGATAGTGGCACGCATTCTGGCTCGTCGCAGCGGCATGCTGGACCGCTAATGATCAGCGGCCATTCAAGCACTCGCACTCCGAGTTTCCGTTACTGGAAACAAAGAGTCCGAGGGCTTTTTGTTTTTTTATGCACTCCTCTAACAGGTTCGAACATCGTCCACCAGTGCGAGCCAATGAAAATGCCCTTATTTTGTAAGGGCATTTTCTATTTACCATTATAGAAGCTCGAACGTGATACAATTTGCGAATAATGAAACCCATTCTATACATCATGTGCGGACAAGCTTTCTCAGGCAAATCTACCCTAGCCAAAGAAATTGCAAAGTATGCAGACGCTATGCTTGTGAGTCAAGATGCTATTTGGTTTAAGAAAGAGGAAGAATCCAAGCTTTCAGGACAAATGCCTGACTATCATGCTGTCTTGGAGCTTTCTAAGCAAAAGATACGTGAAGCTTTAAAGAGCGGGAAGTCAGCAGTTTTTGATAATACAAATGCAGGCTTTAATCATCGAGAGGAGTTCAGACAAGTTGCGAATGAGTGCGATGCCGAGAATGTAGTTGTGTATTTAAAAACAAGCAATGAAGAATTAAACAGACGACAAGAAGCTAACAGAATCACGAAAGAAAGGCATGATCCAGATGAGGAAGAAATACAAAAAGTGAGGGATAGGTTTGAAGCTCCCACCTCTGATGAGAATGTTTTGGTTTACATTCCTAATGAGGATATGTCAGAGTGGCTCAAAAAATCAATAAAGTAACTCAATGACAAAATACAACCTCCGAACCGCAAAATCTGAAGACGCAGAATTTCTCTTCAACGTCATACTTGAAGCTATGAATCCTGTTTCGATCACCCTGCGCACCGAAGCCTTTGATTACGACAAAGAATTCAAGGAATATCTAAAGAAATTTGAGCCTGAAAAAGTATCTGTAATTCAATATGAAGGAAAGGATGTGGGACGATTACGTATTGTAAGGCCTAAAGAATCTATCTACATTGGAGGAATTCAGCTCTTGCCTGATTTTCAAGGTAAAGGGATTGGTAAAGCAATCATGTCTGATCTCATTGAAGAATCAGATCGAATGGGTACTCCTATTACCCTTGAAGTACATCATGTGAATGAAGATGTTATTTCCTTTTACCAAAAGCTGGGATTCAAGGGAATGAATTATTTAGAGAAAAAGCTGGAGATGAAATACACCCCTATTTTCCTTCTATAATTGAGGTTCGAACATCGTCCCACCTTTGGAGTAAGATAGGACAAGAGGGCACGAAAGTGCTCTTCTGTCTTTTATCAGAGCCGTCCTCAGGTCAATTATGGATGATATAATAATTTTATGAAAATTCACGTAATCAGACACGGACTTACAAAATACAACAAACTCAAGCTTATTAACGGCCAATCAATTGACGAAGGCCTTGAGCCAGAAGGGTTCCTCCAAGCTGAGGAAGCTATAGGAAAAATTCCTAAAAATGTAGTAAGAATCTATGCATCAAACATGCAACGCACTAGAGATACTGCTGAGACTATCAATAAAAAACTTAACCTACAAATTTCATATCATTCTGAAGTAAGGGAGGTTCATTTCGGAACATTTTCTGGTAGGAATTGGGATGATATTGCAAAGGAGTATGGAACAAAGCATCGAGAGGGCTACCTTGCTGTTGATTATGATTTTACTCCATTTGGCGGAGAATCATCAGAAATGGTAAAGGACAGAGTGAAAAAACTCATTGATGAAATTAAAAAGAACCACAAGGATGATGAGGAGGTACTGATTGTTGCACACGGTGGTATTTTGAGAATTTTTCATAATTTGTACGGTGACAAAGAAGTAAAGCATGAGTATATAGAAAACGCCTCCGTGCATGAATTTGAGGTTTAGCACTTCTTTTCCTCAATAACACAGATTCGAACATCCTCTAAGGTTCGGAGCCACGATACACTAGACAAAAAGCTTTTAAACAGTATTCTTCTATCAGACCTCACTCGGCATTCAGCCTATTGAGACCCTCTTAGAAAGGAGGAAACAGTATGGACGGTGAAAAAAACCTGCTTGTGACTGCGTCGAAACATTCGAGAGGAGTCATTCGCAGAAGCCCGCAAATCTTCCTGGTGCTCTCAATGCTCTGACTTATGTCTGCCCTAAGTGCAGACGCCAATGGTGGCAATTCAATACCCACTTCCACTTATGGAAGGAGGTTACCGATCAAGGGGAGTGGAATGCCATCGGGCAACAGAGAATCTTCCACGGACTTGAAGAGGACTATTGTGCCTTCTAAACCCGCCAACGCACAGAAACCCTGTGGCATGATGGTGGGTTTTCTGTTTATTTAATTAATAAAACCTCAATTTCTTTTAATGTGACGGTAGGAATTGATACTCTTTAGATCAATCATTCGAAAATCGTTCACCAGAGCGAGCAAATATTGACAGACTATAATAAATATGTTATCATTGACGAGAAGTTCTTTGAATTGGCTCGGTTATTAAACCTGCTTTTAGGGCATATCGCTATGCGATTTTTCTTGAAAGCAGAGTTAATAATCAATCCAACAATTCACCACACACGAAAGGAAATCGATCATGACCAGTATCGAAAGTTCAGCTCTGGTGTCGACTATCCTTGTGGTAGTTGGCACCGTCTGGTATGTCTCTCTCGGTATCAAGGGAATCAAAGTCCAGCCTGTCTTGGCCAGCTGGATTGTCATTTGCGGAACAATGACCCTGTCGTTCTTCACGTATCTGACGTCCCCGAAAGCCAGCGTCGTCAAAGGCGCATGCAACGGCATCAGTGTTGTCAGCACTCTGGCCATCCTCGTCCTCTCCATTTGGATGACAAGGAAGAAAAAGGGAAGTTTGAGCTTCAGCGTGTTCCAGAAATTTTCACTCTGGTCTGCGTTGGGGATCACCATCCTTTGGGCCGTGCTCATCAGTATGAAGGGCACAGGAATCGTTCCGAACATCCTGACCCAGATCCTGATGCTTATCGGCTATGCCGTGACGTGTCAGAAGCTGTGGTACGCGCAGAGAAACACTGAGTCACTGTTCTGCTGGTGGTGCATAACCCTAGCGGCAGCGGTTGCCCTTTACACAGGCATCGTCAGTGGTGACAAGCTTGTCATTCTCTACGCTTCTCGCACGCTAATCGGGATAACGGCACTGCTCTCACTCATGTATCGGGCCGAAGGCAGGGCACGCAATACTAACGCAACTGCAATGGCGTAGTCAAAATCTCATCCACCCCCAACAGGGACAAACGTCCACTTGTTGCGGGGTGGATTTTTGTTTATACATTTACGTAAGTAAACAAATTCGAATACCCTCCCACCTTTGGAGCCACGAAAAAGACCTTGTTCTAGAAGGATTTTTTCTGTTGACCCAGATAGGGATCAGAACCTTTGATATACTAAACCGATATGAATAAGAAAGAGATTTCAGGTGGTGTGGTGCATAAAATGCCGACTGATTTAAAGAGCGTTCTTGTTGCCGACAAAATGGCATTAGCAAAATGGGAGGATATTACTCCGCTTGCGCGCAATGAATGGATCTGCTGGGTTGAATCAGTGAAGACGTTGGAAAAGAGAAAAGAACACATCGATAGGACAGCTAAACAGCTTAAGGAGGGCAAGCGCCGTCCTTGTTGTTGGATTGGCTGCATTCACCGAAAAGATAAGCCATTAAGTCGATCGCAAAAGTTCATCCTAGGTAAGCGAAAAAAATAAGACGAAATATAATGGACAATGGGAAGTAATGCAACTTGTCCCGATTATTCCACTTGATATCATTAAAGTATGACAACAATAAATCCTTGGATTAACTTCAACGGCAACGCTGAAGAAGCGCTTACATTTTATAAATCAATATTTGGCGGTGAGTTTACAAAGATTATTCGTTTCAAAGATCTCGCAAGTTCAGAATCTCCAGTATCAGATATAGATGCAGAGAAAATTATGCTCATTGCTTTACAGATCGGTAAGAACAATGTGTTGTTGGCAAATGATGTACCTGCATTTATGGGTAAGGTAAATGAAAATGAAAATCGAAGTAAAATTTTTGTTAGTACAGAGACTAAAGAAGAAGCAGACGTTATATTTAATGGTCTTTCAGTAGGAGGGCAAGTAGAAGCTCCGATTGGTGAGAGTCCGTGGGGTACTTATTTTGGTATGTTTAGAGACAAATATGGCATCGAGTGGATGGTAGAATTTTCCCTCTAAAATACTCTTTCGAACTCATCTATAGATTGACAGGGCGTATGCTTGTAGCCTATTGTACTGTCAGTTCCTTTGTATTAGGTAGTGGCTTTGGAAGGAAGCCCTGGTGTCCTAAACCATACACCAAAAATAAAAAAAATGAGTCAGAAATGTAAACTTGAACCCTGCGTATTTCTCACGGTCGGTGACCACGGAAGCGTAGTCGTGACACCTAGTGAAAGTCACACACCAAAAACCTGGAAAGAAACTCAAAGAAAGATAGCAGACACCTACATCAGTGAATGTATCGATGGCCCGTATCGCTCTCCTGGAGGCCGGTGTGAAGGTGTCAGCAAGGCGCTTGAATTCTTCGAGCGTCATGCGAAAAAATGGGATTGTACCTACATCAAAGGCAATACCATTTGCAACTGGTTGCTCGTCGAGTAGGGCTGGTCAAAGAATAATTACTCACCAACTCAACCCAGGAAACTCCTGTCGCGAGATGGTGGGTTTTCTGTTTTATATAAGTTCGAACATCGTCCCCCTTGGAGCATTTTGTGAACTTCACCAAGTAGGAGGGTGGACTTTTTGCAGATATCTTGTACTCTTCAACCAGACTCGCTCCGGCCAGTAACCGAAAGAGAGCCTCTTTAGAAAGGGGAAAAGATGAAAAACAAATCAGAAGAAATACTCGTTGTACAAGTTGCAACTGCCGGTCTCGCGGCTTTTATGCAGGTCACCGGTCTTTGCCGGGAAGAATTTACCGGTCTCCACGATGTTAACGGCATTGAAGAGCTTGTGTTTGTGGACAAACCCCAGCTCCTTATCACTGGAATCATTTCCGACCAGAGCTCGGACGTCGCCGTGCTCGTCAGTGAATTGAGGCAGAAGAACCCGCAGCTTGTAGTGGTCACCTACTCTTCCTGCAAAATCGTGGGTGATTGTTTCGATATGCAAATCGAAAAAATGGATAAAGATTCCGGGAGAAGAGTTGTCCGAGTACTCGAAGAATTCCGGGCTGGAATTCTCCGTCGGAAGGTTACCAAGTAATCCAGCGGTACTGCCTACTTACGCCCGTCACAACACAGACCCCGTCTGCAAGTTGAGGCGGGTTTTGTGTTTATATAAAACTCAATTTTTTATTGCCCAGATAGGGTTTATAACTTCTGATATAATTAATATATGAATATTTCAAGAACAAAATTCGTTGTTCTCTTTCTCGTTTCTGCATTTGCCTTTCAATTCATCTCAAACTCACTTTTAGGATCGGAAGTCCGACTCTTTCCTCCGCACGATGAGTCTTTCCTTCGAACAGAATCACTAGTAGCTTGGAAGAGTGCTATATCAACAATTCTATTACCTATCAAAATTGTTTTGATAGGACCCTTGCTGCCTTATATTGAATTCTTGAGACAAGAGCCAGATACGCCACCACCATTTTTTCTTATCGGCTTTATTTTCTACTGGACTCTCCTTGCCTTGATCATTCACTATTTCCTCGGTAAATTAAAACGCTCTTAACTCATCGTTTAAGGCTCTTAGCCTACATTTTTTCAAAAAAATGATACTATAATCGACATATGCCACGTAAGAAATCTATAAAGCTTTATACTCACTATCACAAAGATGGCACTGTCTGGGCAAAAGGAGGCATGGCTGGCGAGACGATGGAGGGATATTGGGAATGGTTCAGAAAGGATGGCACAAAAATGCGCTCTGGATATTTTAATGGTGGTAAACAAGTGGGGACATGGATTACTTATGATAAAAAGGGTCGAATAGTGAAGACGACCGAGATGCAAGTAAAGTAGCATTAATTATAAAAAGATATGACTAAAACATTTACATGTCGAGAATTAGGAGGAGTATGTGACGAAAAGTTTTCTGGCAATTCGCTTATGGAAATAGTGCAGAAAGGTATGCAGCACATGCAGTCTGATGAGATTCATATGAAAAAGATTGGCGATCTCTCAAATAGTACTAGCGAGACTAAAGAACAATGGTTTGAAAGAATGCAGAAGGAATTTGATGCTCGGATGAACGATATACCACTATTTGTAGACAATGGGGCAAACGCAGTTCGACAAGACTTGCCTTTCGTCGAGCGTGATGCAATCACTGCTGTTTTGTATGACCCAAAAGCAAATAAATATCTAGGTCTTAAATGGAAAAAAGTTGATTGGGATACGCTGATTACCGGTGGTATTGAAGTAGGTCAAACTGCGGAAGAAGCAGCCCGTATGGAAATTGCACAGGAGACGGGATATAAGAATATCCGACTTGTATCAGAGTTACCTCGTTACGATTCAAAATTTTTCCATCATCCAAAAGGTGTCAATCGGTATGCTCATTTCCGTTGCTTTTTCTTTGAGCTTGTAAACGATGAGCGTGAAATTGTCTCAAGCGATGAACTGGAAAAACATACATGCATTTGGCTTAGTCGAGAGGAGATGGAACAATTTAGATTGCCAGAAGGTCATCGCTTTATCTTCAATCAAGTAATTGGAAGGTAGCCAAGAAATAGACATAAAATACTTTTAGTTGTAATGTGTTTTTGGACCAGGATCCTCCTGATATCTGTCCGCACCTTTTAACATAGAGAAAAATGAACCAAATTTCAAAAAGGAAATCGAGATTCAACTCGACTGCGGTTTTGCTGATTGACATGCAATCTCCTTTTATCGATAAGCTTGCTTCGGATGTGCGAAAGGACCTTCTGAACGAACAGGTTAAGCTTGTAAGTGAGTGTGCTCGCCTGAACGTACCGCTTATCGTATTGGAAACGGAGTCTTAAGGAAAGACTATCAAACCTCTTTTTTCAAAGATAAAAATGGTTAAAGAGGTGACGACTATCGTTAAACCTTACAACAATGGTTTTGAGCTTACTAAACTGGAGTTTGTGCTTAACAACCTAGGTGTTAGGAGGCTGGTAGTAACGGGAATCAATGCTAGTTTTTGTGTTCAGTCGACGGTCTGCAGTGCAATTCGTCGTGAGCTTGATGTGTTCACAAGCGATGGATTACTTGCGGATTGTGATTGTTCCGATTGCAGAAGAAGAGATAAAAGTAGAAGTTGGTACGAAAGGGAAACGACGTTTTTCCATCAGCCGACATCTCTTGAAGATTTTCTTGGTGCAACCAGTAGAAAACGGAAGACATAACCCGCTGATGACACAGACCCCGTCTGATGTTGTCGGCGGGTTTCTGTTTATTTTATCTTGTAATCAAATGCATACATGAGGAGATATAGTTAAATTCTCTTTTCGATATGCTAATATCAAGGTAATGAGAATTATCGTCAAAGTAAAGACGTGTTCACAAGAAGAAAAGGTAGAAAGGATCAGTCAGCCATCTCTCGGTTTTGGTGATGCAAGAGGCGATAAGGTGATATATAAAGTGTCAGTAAAAGAAGCTCCTGTAGATGGAAAGGCAAACAAGGCGGTGACCCAAGCCCTTGCTATGTATTTTGATGTTCAGGTGTCTCGCATACATCTAATATCAGGTCATACATTCAAACAAAAAGTTTTTGAAATAGATTAAAATAGTCACTTTAAATAATTTTATTCGGAGTCACGAAAAAGTCTTAGAACTAGGTAAATAGACTTTTTTGTAACTCGGTGTAATATCATCGCTAGATATTCTTCGACATGAAGTCAAAGGACATCCTTTTAGAAGGGAGAAAAATGAACCGACAGTTAATACTTCCAATTTCTTTGGTTGAACGAAGAAAGAAACTTGGGATCATGCACACATCGCTCGAATGGCCCCTTTCGATCTTGTTTGGAAAGCCTGTTTCAAAATACTGGCTTTGGGCTGTAAGTATGTACGATTTTGAAATGGAGCATTACATCTACATGCTGGACAATGTTGAAAGCCGAGAGCAACTCGTCTCGGCTCTTCAGGAGTTGAGTCCTCTTGCTGACGATGCCTTGAGCGTTGCAGAGTGGATGACCAGTGTCGAGTTTGCGGAATTCAGGGAAATTGTTCCACGCCATCACCAAGCGGTGAGAGAAGGAGTAGAACCGCAGGAAGAAGTACCCGAACAATTCCTGAAAATTATGCTTCCGGACCAGTTTCTTTACGCGATTCCGCTTGCTGAAAAGGGAGTAATTTCTCTAGGTGTCGCCCTGGTGAGATCGTGGGAAGTAATTTTCTCAAAGAAAAGACATGGTGGTATCATCCACTCGGCGATGTAGCCGTAATCGAGGTCCTAACCCTTGAAGCACAGGCATTGTCTACGGATGGTGCCTGCTTTTTATTTACATAATCATATGGTTCGTAAGAAAAAACCTGGCCAAACCAAGGTTTTTTCTTCGTCCTAGTCGGA
>JAZKIM010000003.1:191861-239528 GCA_040384865.1 Patescibacteria group bacterium | reverse complement strand
GATTAAACTTTTGAATAACCTAATTTACTTATCTTCTTGAGCATTTAATTTAACGGCAGCTTCAGGTGTTGAAACTGTTTTTCCTATTAGGAATAATTTAATTATGCCTATAGCTAGTATCCAGTAGACTAACATTGCTAGAAGTGTGGGCCATTCAAAGGAGCTTCCTGCAACTTGAGTGATACGAAAGACACTGAGAAACGGGGCTGTGAAAACGTAGGTTATTCCATAGATGAAACTGGTAAATCCAGCTCCAGCATTTGCTCCTAGCATCTTCAATACAAAACGAAAGGCAAGTAATACTTCTAGAATGCCTAAAAGATACCAAATAATTTGTGTGCCTTTGTACAGGGGTTTTGTAGTTGGTGAGTTAAATGAGTCCATATATTTTTAAATTATTTTAGTAATCAGCCATATCTTGTTACTTTGTTGTGAATGACAAGGTAGCTCCGTGTAATATGCCTTGGTTGTTTTGAGCTACGAGACGAAAATAGTATGTCGTGCTCGCGGTAAGACTGGAGATATTTGCAGCTATTGAGACATCGGCAGATCCAGAACCTGCTGATTTGTGGCTCGTTGATTTGAGTAATACTGAACTGAGAAGAGGATCAGTGCTATATTCAAACCAATATGTAGTCTCCGCATTGTTTGGATTAACAATACCGTTAATTGTTGCCATCGAAGTTTTTATAGCTGTTGCCGCACTTGTTACTACCGAAGGAGCCTTTGCTTCAGGTGGCCCCGCAGTCTTGAAGGTTAGAATACTTCCGTTAATTGTTCCAAACTGATTTTGTGCATTAAGGCGGAAGTAATATGTAGTTGCAGGGTCAAGACCTGAAAGTGGAACTGATGCTGCAACCGTGGTATCACCGTTTCCAATAGCGGTGAAGACGGTTGTGTTACCAAGATTGGCCGTTTTTCCATATTCAAACCAGTAGCTGGTCGATGCTTTGTTTGGATTCACTTGACCATTTAGGTTGACTGTCGTTTTTGATATACCACTTACCCCAGATGTCTTTACTGTTGGAAGACCTCCTACAGGTGGAGGATTCCCTTGTGTAGTTTTGAATGACCTCTGTTCACCTGTAGTTACGCCAAGCTGATTTTGGGCAACCAATCGGAAATAGTAGGTGGTGTTTGCCCTCAAGCCAGTGATGTATGCGGGAGCTGGAATGGCTGCGTATCCAGACCCGATCATCTGATGAGATATTGAATTTCCAAAGTTAGGGGTGGTACCGTATTCGTACCAGTAGTTTGTCAAAGCCCCGTTTGGAGTGACTGTGCCCTGTAGTGTTACTGTTGTGTCGGTGGGAAAGACGGTGGAACTTGTCAGTACAGTTGGTGCTGCAGCTGTCTGTGCAACTTGAGGCGATGACGTGTTTTGTCCCGTGTTTGTTACCGTTGAAGTTGAAGTGTTTGTGTATGTTGAAAGACCACGATCTTTGGTGGAGTAAAACAACACACCTCCCAATATCAATATTACGAGGATTATTACTGCCGCTGTTGTTTGATTCATAAAATTATTTATTAAGTTAAGATTACTAAGGGAGCCCTGACTATATTACTTTCAAATTAAGATCTCATGAAGATATAAGAAATATATTGAAAAGATAAGTTTAATTATGTTAATTGAACGTTAAAAATAACAAGAATGGTATAATTGAATCAACATAATGTCTCCCTTAAAACTAGATAAATTCGTCAAACCAAGTGACCCTGTGCTTACCCTTATCGCACAGTCAGTTGATATAAAAGATATTGAATTCAAAGAAACACAGAATTCCATTAATGAGATGTTCACTGTTGCTTATGGAGAACAGAAGGATGCAAACAAACCTCTTCTTGTAGGACTTGCTGCTCCACAGGTCGGAATATCTAAAAGAATCATCCTTGTCGATGTGATCGCTGATGGTAAGGGGAAAGTGGGGGATTTACGTTTATATATAAATCCCGAGATCATTTGGTTTTCAAAGGAGCAAAAAGAGTGGTATGAGGGTTGTTTTTCCACTAGCCGTGTTTGCGGTATAGTTTCTCGTCCTGATAAGATCAAGATACGTGCATTCACTAAAGAGGGAGAGATCGTGGAAGAAGAGTATTCGGGATATACCGCTCGCATATTTCAGCACGAGATAGACCATCTTAATGGTAAGGAATTCACTACCCATATTACGGACGATAATAACCTTCATTGGGTTGAAGAGGAGGAGTTTCCTAAATATCGAAATGAAGAGGGATGGAGGGATTGGTTAAACAAGTGTCCGCGAGAAAAATGGAATGAGATAAAGAGGATTAAATAGAACCTCTTTATCAATCAATTCTTAATATCCACTTAATCTAGTAGTTGATAATAGGCTCATTATGATCAAACTTAATCCTTTTCTTAGATTCAATGATAACAAGTGCCGAGAAGCAATGAATTTTTATAAAGACTGTCTCGGTGGAGAACTCGATTTTATGACTGTCGAAGGAAGTCCGGTGTCTAAAGATATGCCTGCTGATAAACAGGGTTTGATTATGCATTCCACTCTGAAGAAGAACGATTGGGTGCTTATAGGTTCCGATATGATGCGCGATAAAGCAGTCATTGGTGACCATGTGGGAGTATTTCTTGATTTTGAAAGTGAGGAAGAAATCAAAACAGTTTTTGAAAAGCTTTCAAAAGGCGGGGAAGTTTTCATGCCTCTTGAGGAGACGTTTTGGGGTGCTGTATTTGGTCTTGTTACTGATAAGTATGGAGTGGAGTGGATGTTGAATTATTCAAAGAATAAATAAAACATTATTATGAAAAATCCACATGTACGTGCGTTATTTGCCACAATATACATAATCTTTGTTTCAATCGTTATGTATTATGGACCAGAGATAATGGGACCGAATGATACTATCGTTGTACCAATTGCAATGATCTCTTTGTTTACCTTATCAGCGGCAGTGATGGGATATCTCTTTGTTTTTGAACCTTTTCGGCTGTATCAAGTGGGAGATGAAAAAGGAGCCATACAATCTTTTCTTAAAACGGTCACGACGTTTGCGTGCATTACAATCCTTATTCTCATCCTCTTGTTTGGGGGAGCGTTTTAATTTTTAGCTCATCTTCGTATGATATAATCTGGGTGTTTATTAACTAGTAATATTCTATATGTTTACATCATTTCGTCTTAAATTGTTACTTGTAACCGCACTCGTTGCGAGTGCTTGCTTTGTAGCATCAAGCGTTTCTGCAAGTCACACATGGTTCAATTACCACTGGGCACGTACTAGTAACCCTTTTACTCTTATGCTCGGTGACAATGTCTCAGGTAGCTGGGACCCGTATTTGACTCTGGTTTCTGCTGATTGGAGCCTGTCTTCAGTATTAGATACAGTAGTTGTACCGGGAAAAACTAATCCAAAAAATTGCAAACCTATTGTTGGTAGAGTGGAAGTTTGTAATAGCAAGTATGGTAATAACGGATGGCTTGGAATTGCAAGTATATGGGCAAGTGGTGAACATATAACTCAAGGAACCGTGAAGATGAATGATAGCTACTTCAATAGTCCAAGTTACAACAAGCCAGAATGGAAACGATTTGTCATGTGTCAGGAAGTTGGTCACACTTTTGGACTTGATCACCAGGACGAAAACTTCAATAACGCAAATCTTAACACTTGCATGGACTATACAAACAACCCTCTTTCTAATCAGCTTCCAAATGCACATGATTACGATATGCTTGAAACAATCTATGCTCATCTTGATCCAACGTCATCAGTTAGTTCAGTAGCGGCATCGACAAACGGCAATGAAATTGATCATAATAATCAGTCAACTTGGGGGCAATCGATTCGAACATCATCAGACGGTAAGGCGTCGCTTTATGTAAAAGAAACAAAGGATGGAAAGGTCTTTACGTTTGTCATCTGGGCTGACGATACTCACTAAAAAGAGGATTAAACACTTCCCGTTTTTTGAAGATTAGTTGTATAATAGAAATCTGCAGGAATAAATAACTGCACAATTTAAATTATATCTATGAAATCAAAACTTTTAGTAACAGCACTCGCGGCTATTGTTTCCGTCTCAACGGTTGGAGTTGTTGAGGCAAAAAACATTACGGCTGAAATCCAGGTAGGAGCACAGGCAAACATTGGCCGTGGAAATGTTCAAGCAACAACTACAGCATCGTCTACTGTTCATGGTAATGCGACAAGTACAGCGGCAAAGAATAATCGCGCTACAACAACGACACAGGGTAACGCGACAAGCACTGTTGCAAAAAATAAAAATGCTTCAAGCACAGCGGAAAGTCATCGAAGTGTTGTATCAACATTTGTTCATTCACTTCTTTCTGTTGCCGATCGAGAGGGTGGTATTGGTGCACAGGTTCGGGTGATAGCGCAGTCACAAAATGATTCTGCAACAACAACAGCAACCGCTATTGCAAAAGTAGAAGGAAGAGGATCTGTCCGTACATTTCTCCTTGGAAGTGATTACAAAAACCTTGCTGTCATTAGAAAAGAGATTGCAACCACAACTGCAAATATTGCACGTCTCGAGGCACTTCTTGACCAGACAACGAATGAGACAGATAGAGCAGAGCTTAATGTTCAAATTCAGGCACTTGAAGCTGAACAAGCAAAGGTTAGCGCGTATGTGACCGCTCACCAAGATGTATTCAGTCTTTTTGGATGGTTCAATCGATTGTTTGTTAAGTAATATCTTTTAGGTTAGGTAGAAGAATCCCGCCTGTCGTTGCTGAAAGGCGGGATTTCTGTTTTCCACACAAATGCTAAAATAGGATTATGAAAAAAATCACCCCGTTTCTATGGTTCGATAATAACGCTGAAGAAGCTATGAATTTCTATATATCCATCTTTAAAAACTCAAAGCTAATAGATGCTAACCGCCAAGGAGACGACGGTCTTCTGACTTCGGCAAGGTTTGAGCTTGAAGGACAGGAATTGATGGTACTCAATGCCGGTCCGTACTTTAAGTTTACGGAAGCGATATCTCTTTTTGTAGATTGCAAAGATCAGAAAGAGGTTGACGAACTATGGGAAAAACTCTCTGAGGGTGGTCAAAAGTCACAATGCGGCTGGCTCAAGGATAAGTTTGGCTTGTCATGGCAAATCATTCCGAAAGATTTGGGCGAGCTGTTGTCTGATTCTGATCCTGAAAAATCAGAAAGGGTGATGCAGGCCATGCTTAAGATGACCAAGATTGATATAGAAGGTTTGAGGCAGGCATATGAGGGGGAGTAGGGTCATTTTTTGTGATAAAATATCGGCATGAAATCAAAACTTGGCCAATTTATTGAGCGTTGGAATGTACTTCGATTTACCGAGCTTGTTGTTCTTGTTGCCGCCATTGTCGGCTATGGGGAATATAGGCTGTATCAGACAAATACTTTACTTACTGAAAACCAGCATCAATTCGCTTCAAGCACCGCGGCACTCGACAGTAGGGTGCTCGAGCTTTATTCACTCCTTTCCCAACTCTCAAGCCAAAGCACCTCGCTTAGTGATACGGTTCAAAATGAATTAGCAAAGAATGAAACGTTTGCCGCACAGCTCGGTAAGGTTAATGATGCTGTCGGCACACTCGATCAGTTAAGTAAGACTGATCCAAAACTTCTTGAAAAATACTCGAAGGTATATTTCTTGAATGAAAACTACGTTCCGGCTCAGCTTGCTACAATTCCGCAGGAAAATGTTTACAACAAAAACTCAATGTATCAAATTCATTTTCAGGTGTGGCCGTTTCTCGACAGAATGTTAAAGGCAGCCGCGGCGGAAGGAAAAATACCGCAGATCATTTCTGCATATCGTTCATTCGGTACGCAATCATCACTCAAGGCTGCATATAAAGTAACGTATGGCGCTGGCACGGCGAACAAATTCTCCGCTGATCAGGGATATTCGGAACATCAGCTCGGTACGACTCTTGATTTTACCACCCTGACGACAGGTGATAACTTCACGGCTTTTGATACGACCGCTGAATATACCTGGCTTTTGAATAATGCACATAAATATGGATTCATTCTTTCATATCCGAAGGATAATAAGTATTACTCATATGAACCATGGCACTGGCGATTTGTCGGTATTGATTTGGCTACACGTCTTCATGCTGAGAATAAGAATTTCTATGATCTTGATCAACGTGATATCAACAATTACTTGCTCCTCATTTTCAAATAGTCATGTTTGGTCTCACACCTCTGGAACTGAAAGTGTTGAAACGACTCAATACACCTCATAAGATTCAGGATTTTCTCGATACTTTAGCAATCAACTATGAAAAGGAAGGTGAAACATATATGTCACCTCGACGGGTATTGCGTACTGGTAAGGCACACTGTCTCGAAGGAGCGCTACTTGCGGCAGTTGCACTGTGGCTTAATGGTGAAGACCCACTCATTCTCGATCTCAAGGCTCCAAAGGATGAGGACCACGTTGTTGCTCTCTACAAACGAAACGGATATTGGGGTGCTATCAGTAAGACAAATCATGCGACAGTGAGATCGCGTGATCCGATATATAAGACAATACGCGAACTTACCGTCTCATATTTTCATGAATATTTCATAAATGAAACTGGTAAGAAAACACTACGCAGTTATTCGCGCCCACTTAATATGAAAAAGTTCGGCACAGATTGGATTACGACCGAAGATGATTTGTGGGACATCCCGTGGCAACTTGATCAATTAAAACATTTTGAAATTTTTCCAAAGAAAAATCAAAAACATATAAGGAAGGCTGATATGATGGAGAAAAAGGCTGGAGAATTGAGAGAGTGGAGCGTTATGGATGAGCGGACGTAGTATTGACTTTGCACATATAGATGTTATAATGCTATCAACTCAGTACCCGTCCACATATGTGGCAGGGAAGATGCTGAGAGAAAAACCAAAAACCAAAAGCAAAAACAGAAATTGGAGAAATCCTATGAACAGAGAAATCGTGGAAACACCTCAACTGGCGAAGATCTTTCGGGTCGTCGCCAACTCGCGGAAACCATTCTGCCTCGCGCGCCTCATCGGCAGCGAGGAGCAGATCTACGTGGCGTTCGACGCCCGTCGGGAAGTCCTGACTGAAGGGGAAGAAACCCGCTTCGGCACGGAGTTCGCGGATCACTGGTTCAACGCCGACATGTACATCATGGCGGTCGTCAAGCCGAGCGAGATACGGCTTAACTATGCGGCCAGTTGGGCGCCGCAGTACGTCTGGGAGGGCAAGACCTCCGACGACGGAGTGAGGGTGGTCAAGGCACCGCCTAAAAAGAAATCGTGGAACCGCCAGGATCGTCAGCGTGTGGCACCGGCACCAACGGTGGACGAGCCCGATCCGGTTCCGAGCGACGAGGACCCAGAAGTGCTGAAACAGCGCGTGCTGAAAGAGCAAGAGGGCCTCCAGCCGCGTTGCCAGCAGGTGCCAAAGGATTATGCCCCCGACCTCAAGCGGGATCAGAAGGAAACCTTTCGCATCATGCAACGCGGCGCGCGCCATAGCCTCCGCGACGAGCAGGTCGGTTATGGAATCCTGAAGAACCTTGCCCGCGAGAAGCGCGAGCAAGGGCTGCACAGCTTGCCGGACTGTTATGTCGAGATCCGCATCCGCGGCGTGTGGGTCCGCTGCACCAAAAATCCGCTGGAAGTCTCCGAAGAAACTCGGAGTCACGCAATGGCGTGATCCAGTAAAGCACAAACATAAAAACCCGATTGCGCATCATGCGCAATCGGGTTTTCACTTATTTTTTTGAAAGAATTTATTTGAATTCCTGATCGACCGCATTCATGTTTCCACTGTTATTGAAGCTGCCAGCAGCTTCAATGTCAGCCGAGATACTTCTTGATGTTGTTGAGTTGTCTACGCGAGGTATCTTGGTTATAGCAGCTTGTTGTACAGCACTCTGTTCATTTCCATATTTAATCCAGACATAATAGCCGGCGCCCACTAAAAGTGCCACTATGATGATGGTCAAAATGAACTTACCGATACCATTATTAGGCTGAGGTTTACTTTGCTCCACATTCATACCATTAACGTTTTGTATATTTGATTCCATGTTATTAATTTATGTAGGTAAAACTATCTTTAATTTATTGTGCAGTCGTTGACGCTGTAACAGAGGAATTCGTCTTTACTTTTACAGATGGAAATGCAGATTCAAGTGCCATTAGAGTCTTTTTGTATGCTTCAGCCGCGATCTTGATTGAATCCTCAGCTGTTTTTACTAGGGTTCGAAGAACTTCTTTTGAAGTCTCTAGACTAATTTCTTCACTTACTGCCGCTCGAGCTGCTTCTACGTCCGTCCGTGCCTTTTCGAGAGATGTTTGAGCTATTGTGTACAGAGAAGTGGTTGTGGACATATTTGCGCCGGCAGTTGTTGCTTCATTGATGCGGGTAGCAAGCTTTTGATCTGCGTTCTGTAATCGGGATATTCGGGCAGTAAGATTGTTGAAAATAGACTTGAGGTGCTTCATTGCCCGTTCGCGGGCTGCATCCTCAAGCTTTGTCTTTTTTTCAGCTATTATAGATTTGATTTTCGTCTTAAGTTCTGCTTGGCGAGCTTCGATTGACGCACGAAATGTTGCTTGATTTGTCTGAAGTGCCTGAACCGTTGTTTGTCGATTTTCTTTAAGTGCCTGACGAATAGTTGAAGTGCCGGCTGTAGTTGTAGCTCGTATTGTTTGTGCAGTTTCCCGACCAGTTTGAAGAATTTTTATGCTAGTTGATGCCATTAGACGGGCTTCTGCTCCTAATCCTGATTCTGTCTGAGCTCTGGCAAGCGACGCGCTGAATATTAGAATAATCGCTGTCGTTGCTAAGCTAATATGTGTAATTGTTTTCATATGTTATATGTCGTTTCAATATTTAGATGTTAACGCTAATTATTATACCTTATTTAAGAAAGGCCAAGAGAAGCGCCCTTAGATTCTTGTAATGTATTGGTCTTTCATTCGGCATAATCTGCATGAAAACAACCCCGTATGTTTTAGGTTTTGTTGTTTTGGTAATTTTAGCTGGTGCGGTCGGTTTGGCGTTCAAGAATAAGGGTGATAATGGGCAGGTGGTGGTAATAAAAACGTATGAGGAATGTGTCGCCGCGGGTTATCCCGTGATGGAAAGCTATCCTGAACAATGTAAAACCCCGGACGGTAAAACCTATGTGAATAAAGTAACACCTGTTGTGGATACGAATGTCTCCAACATGATTCATGTTGAAAACCCTGTAGCACAGCAGATAGTTGCTAGCGGTTTTGAATTACGTGGAGAGGCGAGGGGTATTTGGTATTTCGAAGCTTCGTTTCCGGCAAAATTGCTTGATGCAAATGACAAGGTCATTGCACAATTTCCTGTTCAAGCACAAGGTGATTGGATGACGACTGATTTTGTGTCTTTCAAGCAAATTGTTACTTTCTCGATACCAGAAACCTCGACAGGTAAGCTCATTCTACAAAAAGACAATCCATCCGGCCTTCCAGAAAATAACGCAGAACTTGTCATCCCGATCAAGTTTGCTACTTCCTCAAGTGCCAACATGATGACAGTTAAGGTGTTTTTCAGTAACTCTACTCTTGCCGGTGTGCAAAATACAGATTGTAGCAAGGTCTTTGCCACCTCTCGATCTATCCTAAAAACTTCTACAACAGGTAAAGCCGCCCTTGAGGAATTACTTAAGGGACCTTCAATATCTGAAAGTGGCAGTGGATATATCACAAATCTTAATTCAGACGTTAAACTAAACAGTCTCATTGTAACCAATGGGGTTGCTCGGGCGGATTTCAACGCTACTCTTGATTCGGGGGTTGCTGGTTCTTGTCGTGTAACCGCTATTAGGTCTCAGATAGAGCAGACGTTAAAGCAATTTAGCTCCATAAGCCAGGTTGTTATTTCAATCAATGGACAGACCTCACAAGTATTGCAACCTTAGGGGTGGGTTGTTAACCTAAAATTAAGTATATTTGATATAATGGGTTCATGAAGATCATAACAAAAGGAAACCACATGGATGTTACTCCTGCGATCCAGGAGTATCTTGATAAACGTTTGCAGGGACTTGAGAAATTTCTTGACGAGAATGCAATGATTGAAGCTGAACTGGGAAAGACTTCCAACCACCATCGCTCGGGAGATATTTTTCGAGCGGAGTTGCATGTTACCAATGGCGGTAATTTCACACGAGCTAGCGCTGAAAAGGAAGATTTGTATACGGCGATTGATGTAGCTCGGGAAGAACTTTTTAACCTCCTTTCATCAAGTAAGGATAAGAAACAGACATTGTGGAAACGAGGAGGACAAAGGATAAAGAATCTTATAAGGGGAATAACTGATCGATAGCTGATAGTAAAATGACCTGCCGAAAGGCAGGTCATTTTACTTTACAACCCTCGTAAAAATTCTTCGTATGATATTTCCTTTCCGCCTTCGGGTGTTACTTTGGTGATAATAAACTTCCCTTCTTCAAATTTTGCGTCCTTAATGGTTACACGAATCTTTTTTCCTTTCCGCTCAGTAAAGAAATATGTACCTGGCCAGCCTTGAAATGCTTGGAACTTTAAAAAAGAAATACGAGCATTTGCATCACTTTCGTCTTTTATATTAATAAGTCCTTCCTCTCTCGATATCTTTTTTGTGAAGGTTGCCTTGTGGTGATCTTGTTCTATTGGTGTCAGTGTATTGTTGATATATTCATCAAGATGATCAGCTAAAAGTTGAGTGCCGGAAATGGCAAGAGTATGTTCGAGTTCGGTGACGGTTGGAGGCCAATCCGCGATTTTAACTTTTCTTGCTGCAACAATTGGCCCATGATCCATGAGAGCATCCATTTTTATGATGGTGACACCGGTATCCGAGTCATCAGCAAGAATGGTTGATTGAAGTGGGGAGGCGCCACGATAGAGAGGAAGTAGTGAAGGATGGATATTGAGTGCCCCTTTGGTCGGAATGTCGAGAATAGCCTGCGGAATTATTTTTCCATAAGATGCCACAATAAAAAAATCTACCTTTAAGTTGGAGAGGGTGGAAATGGCGTCATCATTTAGTTTTTCGAATTGTAGTACGGCGACCCCATTTTCCTGGGCCCATATTTTGACAGGAGGAGCAGCTGTTACCAATTTTCTTCCTTGTGGCCGGTCAGGAGTCGTTACAATCGCTTTTGGTAGAAGACCGCGACCGCGCAATGTTTCAAGAACAATAATTGAAAATTCTGAAGTACCAAAGAAAACAAATTGTGAAGAAGTATTGTTCATGTTTCTAATACTATACCTTGTCAGAAGGATCTGTCGCATGTGTGTGACCGTCGGGATCTTGCTCAAGCTCCTGAACATCCTTTGCTTTGTCGATGAAAAGAATGCCATTGAGATGATCTATTTCATGCTGGAAGATGTGTGCCATCAGGCCGCCAGCGCCGCGCTCAAATACATTTCCTTTTTCGTCGTATGCTCGGACAGCTACTTTTGTGGAGCGTCGTACTTTGCCATATAGCCAACGGACAGAAAGACATCCTTCACCATCAAGCCATCTTTTTTCTTTTGATTCTTTTGTTATGACTGGATTAATGAACACCATATCCTCGGGTATTGGTTGATTTGTCTTCTTGCCTTCGGTTGCAAGTATACGATCATCAGGTGAAAGTAATACCTTTCCTGATACCATAAAAATACGTAGTGATACGCCGATCTGTGGTGCCGCAAGTCCGATACCATCAGTTTGACTATTGAGCGCATTTTTCATATCGGCAAGCACCTTTTGTATTTTCGTCGACCCTATGTCTTTAATAGGTATATCTTTTGCTACAGCATGCAATGCAGGGTGACCAACCTGAACGATTTCAGGTGACATATCTATTTTCGATATTTTTTTGACAGGTTTTTTAGGGGGAGTCTGTTCCATGAGATGTGGTAGGGCCTGAATTACAGCAGGCTTTCAGGATTAACTTTTACCACAAAATTAGGCTGAAGTGAAGAGAGGGTCTTCGCCAGTCCTTCGTCCGGCCACGATTCAGGTGGTACGGTGACAAGGAGGTGAAGGACTGAGTTTCCTTTGATAGTAGGGATGAATGCTGGAAAAACGCTCGTAGACCAAGGTTCAAGCATAGCTTGTACTCGTTCCATTTGCTCGGAGATGACAGCTTTCTTACCTTCAATGGTAACTTTAATGAAGGTGGAGAAGGGTGGGTATTGTAACATTTGTCGCATCTCTATTTCCTTTCGGTAGAAATCAGTAAGAGCACCACGGGTGATTTGATCGAGAATGGGTGCGGAAGGATTTCTGGTTTGAATGAGAAAATATTCAGTGGTGGATGAAATGAGACGTAGAAGGGTATGGCAAATACGTTCATTTAAACGGAAATCAGGAAGTGAGAAAAGACTATCGAGAGAAGCAACTGCAATGTAGGGGACCGATGGCAGAAAAGCTAATGTTGTTTCAGTTCCAACCAGGATACTTCCTGGTGTTTTTTCAAATTCGTTTATAATCATCCGAGCTTGTTTGTCTGTGCTGACACTGTCTCTGTCAATTTTGAATATTTTCGCTTTAGGAAATTGTTTTTCAATTTCTTGAATGACTGTATCAATACCAACTCCAAGAGTGATGAGTTTCCAGCTGTTGCATTTGACGCAACGCTCGGCCGCGCTACGTTTTTTTCCGCAATGATGACAGAGAAAGAAGCGTTCAGTCTCTGATTTTGATTGATGGAGGACTACGGGCGCTTGGCACTGATCGCATAATACGGTTTGCGAACAATCTCCGCATACTGTTTGGGGAGCAAGGCCGCGGCGAGCTGAATATATAAAGATCCGGCTTTTCTTGTCGATGGCATATTGGATCATTGATTCAAGTTCTTCGCTCATGATCGGTGAGTTTTTGTTTTCTTTTGTTGCTTTGTGGACCGAATCACTCATGTCGACCACAAGTGTCTTTGGGTTGTTTTCGATTCGGAAAGAAGGGGAGAAGAGATCGGTCACCTCTCCAGTTTCGCGTCGATGCAATGTTTCGACACGTAGAAGTGAATCTCCATAAATGATTCGTGCACCAATTTCTCTTGCGTAATATTCTGCGTGTGCGCGAGCGTCAACGAAGGGTGGCCGCGCTGCAAGATATGCGCGAGACGATTCCTTTTCAACAATGATTGTGTGTACATCTCTTCGCGGTACTGACATGAAATTGGGTGTTGCGATAACAAGAAGTGGATGCTCGTCTGTTACTGCCCGTACCCATTCTGCCCTTTGTTTTTTCTTACTCAATCCGCTGTGGAGTACCACTACATAATCGTCAATACCTTTGCGTAGGATTGCGGCCATGTTATCTGCTGTAACAACTGTCGGCACTATCATTAATACCGATCGCTTTCTGGCAAATTCTTCGCGAACGATGCTTTTGTATGAACTATATCTATCCGCATCGTTTGTCTGGAAGGTAAGTACTTCGGGTACGATATCATTTCCATCATCATCAACTAATTTGATGGGAGCGGTGGACTCGGCACGTTCTTTGTCAGAAATTTCTTTCACCACCTCAAGGGGTGCGCTTAAAATGGATTCTGGAATGAGACTTCGTAATGTCTGGCCAAAAGGAGAAATGAAATATGTGGCTGTTTTTATGGCAGCCCTAATGCAGCCGGGGCGCACGAGCATACGCTCATCACCCTTGTCGATTTTTTTGGTCATGAACTCTGCGTTCTTGACACTGGTCTTTGCTTGTTGTGCCGGTTGCACCGTTTCAACAAGAGCAGCAATTTCACGGCCGCGAACAGGGACGGTGATAATACTTCCAGGGCGGAAGGGATGTGCACTCCAATAGGACAGGCGGTCCTTGAAGGCATTGCGAGCGATGGGAAAGACAGTGACTATGTACACAGGTATATATTGTCAGATTTTGAGCCATTTTACGAGATATTGTTATGTTCAGTAAAGTGTGGCATTATAAAATCGTTTCCGCGAGCACAACCACACCGCTCGACGAGGAAGCATTGAACCTTCACTGTCCACTCCATATGAAAACTCCTGAGGTTGTTAAAAACCTTCTCAAAAAAACCTGCCAGGTTGGTGAAAAGCACGACATCGAGGCGGCCGACACAGTCACTACCGCAATCCTGCTGTCGCGCGGGATTCACCCTGACCACTTTCAGTGGGACCAGAATTACTTCAGCATTCTCAGAATCATTCTGATCCAAGGCTTGTGCAAACAAGAAGAGTGGCTCGCCCTTGTCATCGCTCGGCCAATCATTTGCCGGTACGAGGATTACGTCCCTGCTTTTACCTTGACGGTACATGCGGCCGGTGACATCATGCTGCGGCTACGGAATGGAGCAGAGTCGATCGGGTGTGAACTCGAAGATATCCTAGAGATGCGCTTGAGGACCCCTCTTCAAACTGCGCACCTCCTAAACTGAACTCCTCATGAAACCGCCATTCGCGCACCTTGCGCGGTGGCGGTTTTCTCTTAGGCTAGTTGCAAATTGATACCATGACATCTTTGCTGTATCATTGCCGCATGGGAATGTTTTCTAGAAAACTCGGTATAGATCTGGGCACAGCTAACACTCTCGTTTTTTTACCTGGAAAGGGTATCGTTTTAAACGAGCCCTCAGTAGTTGCTGTGTCTGAACAAGACAATCAAATTTTAGCGGTAGGAAATGAAGCAAAGGATATGATTGGTAAGACTCCTGACAGTATCATTGCCTACAGGCCAATGAAGGATGGTGTTATTGCCGACTATCGTGTGACGGAAGCCATGCTTCGTTATTTCATAAACAAAGCTCTTGGTCGGTGGAATATTTGGAAGCCGGAAGTAATGGTGTCCGTGCCAGCCGGTGTCACGTCAACAGAACGTCGTGCTGTTATCGAAGCGGCGATTAAAGCTGGAGCAAAAAATGCATATGTGGTGAAGGAGCCGATTCTTGCAGCGATTGGTGCGGGTATTTCAATTCAAGAAGCAGTAGGGCATATGATTGTTGATATTGGCGGCGGAACCACTGACGTAGCGGTAATTTCTCTTGGGGGAATTGTGGCATGTACATCGGTGAAGTGTGCCGGTAATAGAATCGATGCAGCAATTGCAGATTATATAAAGAAAACTTACAACCTTGGTATTGGTGACAAGACAGCTGAGGATATTAAAATAAATATTGGTTCGGCTGTTCCTATTGAAGAAGAGCTTATGATGACCATTAAGGGTCGAGATTTTCTTACGGGACTTCCTCGTGCGGTTGATATAAAGACAAATGAAATTGTGAAGGCGATAGGCAAAGAGCTTCGAGATATGATAAAGGCTATCAAAGATGTTCTCCAGGAAACTCCTCCTGAACTGGCGTCAGATATTATTGACCACGGTATTATTATGACCGGAGGCTCATCACAACTTCGTAATCTTCCTGAACTTGTATTTCGACGAACTGGCGTAAAGGCATCATTGGCTAAAGATGCGCTTTATTGTGTAGCAAAGGGAACAGGTATTGCCCTTGAACATTTGGATACATACAAGAAAACTATTATCGCTAAGCGGTAGGCTTATGCTCAGTAAACATCTTGACCCAACTAAGCTCCATCATGCATATGTTATAACGTCTATTCCTCTTCCTGACGTACGTACTCATATCGAGCGTTTTGTTGTCGACCACATGCAGATTCCATTTCATGGAAACCCTGACGTTTTTGTCGGTGAATATACCACCATCGGTATTGACGATCTTTCTGAGGTAATATCAATGCATCAGCGAGTTCCAATTGGTCCGAAGAAGGTATTGGTACTTCTGGCCAATGGTATTACCATGCAGGCACAAAACAGCATTCTTAAAATGATAGAAGAACCAACTGCAAACACTCACTTCTTTTTTGCTTTACCAACAAGCTCACTTCTTTTACCGACAGTGCTATCACGAGTACATGTCATTCAGCTCGTCCATGAAAAAGAATTGCCAATTGATTCTCGGGTAAAAGAATTTTTAGCAGCAATAGTTCCAGGTCGTCTTGAGGTAATAAAGGGTATGCTTGCTGATTTGGATAAAGAGCGCATAACGAAAGAAGAAGTATTTCAATTCATATCTGAAGTGACAAAATCTTGTTATGAAAAAGACAAGACAGAGGGTACCCTTGCGGCCATCTCTCGCGTTTCGGACTACCTTCGCGACCCGTCTGCATCATTGAAGTTGTTATTTGAATATTTGGCTTTGAGGCTTCCTGTGCTTAAGTAAACATGCTAAAATCCTCATAACACACATCATATATGGCATATAACTTTTCAAACTTTCAGAAAAAGATCAAAGAAACCGAAGCATGGCTTACTCGTGAATTCAGTGCTATTCGAACCGGTCGAGCATCTACTGCATTCCTCGATGGTGTAAAGGTTGAGTCATACGGTGCTGAGATGCCGATTTCATCGGTTGCAAGCATTTCGGCAGAGGACGCAAAGACCATTCGTATAGCTCCGTGGGACTCTTCACAGACTCAGGCAATAGAAAAGGGAATTGTGGCGGCCAATCTCGGTGTCTCTGTAGTCGTTGACGGTGCGGGGTTACGAGTTATTTTTCCAGAACTTACCGGCGAGAGACGACAGCAGCTCATTAAGGTTGCTAAGGAAAAACTTGAGGACGCTCGTGTTGCCATTAGACGAGAACGGAGTGAGGTGGCTGATGATCTTAACGAAAAGAAAAAGAGTGGGGAAATGGGCGAAGACGAAATGATGCGAAACAAGACAGAAATGGAAAAGATAGTACAGGAAGGTTCAAAGAAACTTGAAGAATTATTCAACAAAAAGGAACAGGAAATCTCTCTATAGATTTTCGAAGAGGAAATCGTTGGGTCATCGGTCATTCAGGAATTACTACATATTTAAAATATAATGGTCACCACAATCATCTTCCTTATTGTTCTCACTATACTTGTCTTCATTCACGAGCTCGGACATTTTTTGGCTGCTCGATTGTTCGGTATCCGCGTTGATGAATTTGCCGTTGGCTTTCCACCCCGCATATGGAGTCGTGTGGTGGGCAAGACACGCTATGCCATAAACCTCTTGCCGCTTGGAGGGTATGTGCGTATTTTTGGTGAACACCCCGACGATGAAGTGACCTCAGAAAGCATTATGTCGAAACCCCGATGGCAACAAGCTGTTGTTTTGGTTGCTGGAGTTACCTTTAATATTATTTTCGCTTGGCTTTTGCTGTCACTCGCGCTTACTATTGGATCAAAAACTACTACAGAAGGATTTCCTCAGTCGAGTATTCGTGATCGTTCAGTTGTCGTTGATTTTGTTGCTAGTGACAGTCCTGCTGCCGTTGCTGGGATGAAACCGGGAGATGAGCTTGTATCGGTTTCAAACGGTACTACAACGATCGCCACATCAAGCCTAACCGTCGTCTCGGTGCAGAATCTTATTGCTACCAGCCCAAAGGTCGGCATAACATACAAAGAAAATACGGAAACAAAATCTGTTGAAATTGTTCCCTTGGCTGGAATAGTAGAAGGGAAGCAGGCGATAGGGATTTCGATGAGTGAGATTGGTACCATTCGAATGAATCCGTTTTCTGCCCTTTATTACGGGGCGATTCAAACATATCATTTGTCCGTGAGTGTTGTCGTCGGGCTCTCTCATTTCATTGGAAACATCTTCATTGGCCAGGCTGATTTTAAAGATGTAAGTGGTCCTGTTGGAATTGCCGGTGTAGTCGGCGAAGCATCACGTATGGGTATTGCTTATCTCATTACTATTACAGCCATAATCTCGGTAAACCTCGCCGCAATCAACCTTGTGCCATTTCCAGCACTTGATGGGGGCCGTCTAGCGGTAGTTGCCGTTGAAGCTGTCATTCGACGCCCACTTAAGCCAAGTATTATAAATGCCGTGAATGTGGTCGGTTTCATATTTCTTCTCCTTCTGATGGTCTTGGTGACCTTCAAAGATGTAGTAAAACTTTTCCATTAGAAGTCTTCATGGGCTGTTAATGTTGATATATAATAATTAACGTTATGGAAATAATCTTGGAGGGAACTCAAGAGGAAGACTCTGTTGAAGACAGAGTCTTTAAGGTGAGAGAGAATCTACAAGTTTACAATGGAATTCAGTCTAAGCTAATTAAGAGAAAACACTCTCATTTGTCTCACGGACCAATCGGCAAAGCTATGGAGTGGGTGGATACTTACTCACCTGAGTATGAGGCAGCATTTAAAGATCTAGTCAGGGATAAGGTGGTGCACAATGAAAGTTTTCTCGATGAATTTACGGGGCACCCGGAAGAAACTATTAGTCAGATCGAAAGTCGAGTAGAGCAATATCACATACTTGAATTGCGCCTGATGAAACATATTGATCCTTACGGAAAAATTCCAAAGAACTTTTCAGAATGGCACAGTCAATTCGGTAAGCCTCTTATGAGACTTCTCTATTCGCAACCTAAACTTTTTGAGAAATATCTTGATTCGCAAGATGAAGTACCTGAAATTCAAGAAGGGGTGCTAAAGGATCTTGAAGACTTACTTTACGGTCAATAACCGGAAGGTTGTATACGTTGCCTGTTTCCTATAAAATAGGACAACTATGCGTCAATCACATCTCTTTACCCGGACTCGTCGTGAGGCTCCAAAAGACGAAACAGCTAAAAACGCGCAGCTTCTCATACGTGCAGGTTTCATTCAGAAGATGCAGGCCGGTGTGTATTCGTATTTACCCCTTGGAGAACGAGTTATTGAAAGGATCAAAACCATCATTCGTGACGAAATGAACGCCATTGGCGGTCAGGAGGTTTCACTTGCTTCACTTCAGGAAAAGGAAATGTGGACTAAGACCGGTAGATGGGACGACGCCGTGGTTGATAACTGGTTTAAAACTAAATTGAAGAATGATACCGAGCTTGGTCTCGGTTTCACTCATGAAGAACCTCTGTCTACCTTGCTCAAGGATCATATTCGATCATTCCGAGATCTTCCCGCATATATCTATCAGTTCCAGACAAAGTTTCGAAATGAAAAGCGGGCAAAGAGCGGTATCCTTCGAGGAAGAGAGTTTTTAATGAAAGACCTTTACTCATTCTCAGCCACAGAAGATGGCCGCGCTCAGTTTTACGAAAAAGTGAAAGAGGCATATGTTCGTATCTTTCGAAAGGCGGGAATTGGTGATCGTACATTTGTGACATTTGCTTCAGGCGGATCCTTTGCACAATTCTCCCATGAATTTCAGATGCTCACTGACGCTGGTGAAGACATCATCTATGTAAATAAAGAAAAGGGAATTGCGGTTAATCAGGAGGTGTACAACGATGATGTGCTCGCGCAACTTAATCTCAAGAAGGATGATTTGGTTGAAGAGAAAGCTGTTGAAGTCGGTAATATATTTAATCTCGGCACGAAGTTTTCAGAACCGCTTGAGTTGATGTTTCAGGCTGAGGACGGCAGTATGCAGCCAGTAATTATGGGAAGCTACGGCATTGGTGTACCACGATTAATGGGCGCTATCGTAGAGGCTTGTAGCGACGAAAAGGGTATTGTGTGGCCAAGAAGTGTTGCTCCTTTTGATATACATCTTATCCATGTCTCTGGTTCAGATGAGACGGCATCTCGTGCTGACAAACTTTATCGAGATCTTCAGGACGTTGGTTTTGAGGTATTGTACGATGATCGTGCTTTGGTGCGTGCCGGGGAGAAATTCGCTGATGCGGATTTGATTGGTTTGCCAACATGGATCGTAGTGAGCGATAAGAATATGATGGGTGACAAAGTTGTGTTTGAAGTTAAGGATCGTAAGTCGGGAGAAGTAACAAATGTTGCTGAAGATGAAATTCTTGTGCGAATGAATCTATTGCGAAACTCGCAATAAAAGTTTACACCCGTACTATTGCAGAATTATCAATATTAATGAACATCGGTTTTGAATAATTCTAAATAAACCACAAAAACAAACATGTTCGATAACCTCCGAAAGAAATTTTATAAGATGGCCTCAAATGATATCGGTATCGACCTCGGTACTGCTAATACACTTGTTTATGTTTCCGGTAGGGGTGTGATCATAAACGAACCTTCGGTGGTTGCGGTAAATCAAAAGACTGGCCGAGTGGTGGCTGTGGGTACTCAGGCTAAGGCAATGCTCGGGCGAACTCCGGGGCATATTGTTGCTGTACGTCCACTCGTTGATGGTGTCATTTCAGATTTTGAGGTGACGGAGGAAATGCTTTCGTATTTGATTAAAAAGGCTGAAGGAATGTCTAAGAAAATGCTGGGACCAAAAATTGTCATCGGCGTACCATATGGCGTAACGAATGTAGAGCGGCGTGCTGTCCGTGATGCAGCAAAAAATGCTGGTGCGCGTGAAGTGCATATTGTGGAGGAGCCAATGTCTGCTGCAATAGGTATTCGATTGCCTGTCCGTGAAGCAACAGGAAGTATGATTATCGATATTGGTGGTGGCACGACTGATATTGCTGTTATTTCTCTCGGTGGTATTGTTCGAGCAAAGAATTTGAAAATTGCCGGTGATAAGTTTAACAGTGACATTATGTCGTACATCCGTAATGAATTTAAAATATTGATTGGTGAGAAGACAGCGGAAGATATCAAGATACAAATTGCCAGTGTCATTCCGTGCCAGCCGCCGCTTGAGGCTGCCATTCGCGGAAGAGATCTTGTCACCGGTTTACCAAGAGAAGTAATCGTTACGGATTCAGATGTGCGCGAAGCAATTGGTGCGTCGGTGGATACACTTCTTGATTCAGTAAAAGAGGTGCTTGAAACCACTCCACCTGAGGTTCTTTCTGATATTATGCGAAATGGTATTCATCTTTCAGGAGGAGGGGCTCTTATTCGTGGGCTCCCAGAGGTTCTTTCTGAATTTGTTGGAATTCCTGTACAGGTTGCTAATGATCCGTTGACCGCGGTTGCTCGTGGCGCTGGTATTATTCTCGAAGACCTTGAGACTTTTTATGATATGCTAATTCAAAACGAGGATGAATTACCATCAGCCCGATAGAAAATTGAATCGACCTAAACAACGACGAGGATTTGGCATAACCCAAACTCTTTTTTGTATTGTTCTTATCTTTGTTTTAACAGGTGTTGGTATGCTGTTTGGTTCTTCGATCGCTAATGCTTACTATTCGCTTCGTCGGGTGGTGTTTCCACAAAATGAAATGGTGATTAGTCAGACCATGGAAAATTCTCTCATCATTGCTCTTGAGGCAGAGAATAGTCAGCTCAAAGAATTTTTTAATCGCTCAACTGATAAAGAGCAAATGACTTTGGCGGCAGTACTGGTACGGCCTCCACAGACACCCTATGATTCGATTGTCATTGATGCTGGCTCTATCATGGGGGTAATGGAAGGTGACATTATTTACGCCGATATGAACTATGCTATTGGCCGTGTATCTTCGGTTTCTGAAAGAACCTCTATTGTTACTCTTTTCTCATCGTCGGGACAAAAGGCAAGTGTTCTTGTTGGAACAAGTACTACAGCAGTTATGGCTGAGGGAAGGGGTGGCGGAAACTACTACATCAAAGTTCCTCGAAATATTCAAATTGTTCCAGGTGATCCGGTGGTATGGCCAGACATCCAGACAATCCTTCTTGGTACCGTCGACATTGTTGATACGGGTAACGGCGACGCGTATTCCCATATATATTTCAAAAGTCCGGTAAATATTAATTCATTGCGATATGTCCAATTCAAAACGCGCACTCGTTGATATTGCCATTCTTGCTTCCATATTCTTTTTCCCGTGGTGGGTAGGTTGTATTATAGCCATCACTGCGTGCTGGTTCTGTGATTTTTATGAAATTATTTTCTTTGGTTTTTTGATGGATATATTTTATGATAGTGGACTTTTCTTCCACGTCGGTGAACACTTCATTAGTTATGCATTTACCCTTATGGCTTTCCTCATCTTGTTTATTTTGAGAAAGCTTAAAAAACGAGTAAGATTGAACGCATGATAAGTCGTTACTCACGGGGAAATGAGATAGAACCGGATGAAATATTCCTTGATTCCTCGAACCTGCCAGATTTTGATACTAATCAATTTGAAGGGCGCATTGAAAAGCCTATTTCCCGGCGCACTTTGAAGATTACTGGATTCTTTTTTATTCTTATCGCTTTGGTTTTTCTCTTCAAACTGACCGCACTTCAGATTGCTGATGGCGAAAAATACAGGGAAATTTCAGAGAACAACCGCCTCCACCATAGTTTAATATTTTCTGAACGTGGCGCTATTCTTGATAGGAATGATATGTTATTGGCGTGGAATACTGTGGATCCAGATCGAACAGATTTTTCATTTAGGGCTTACAAAACTGAACAGGGATTGCATAGCCTCCTTGGGTTCATTAAGTATCCTAAGAAAGATAAATATGGTTTTTATTACAATACCGAATATATTGGGGGTGGTGGAGTTGAAGAATATTTTAATGATTTGATGACTGGTGAGAACGGCTTAAAGATCACTGAAACTGACGCTCTCGGCAAATCAATTTCAGAAAGTATGGTACGCCCGGCGAAGAAAGGTGAAAACCTTAATCTTTCCATTGACGCCCGATTACAAGAACAATTGTATACGTCCATTAAGAATATTGCGCAGCAATCAGGATTCAATGGTGGTGCGGGAATCATGATGGATATTGCAAGCGGAGAGGTTTTGGCAAGTGTCTCATATCCTGAATATAATTCAGCTGTAATGACTGATGGAAAGGATTCAGAAGCGATAAAGAGATTTTTGACTGACGAAAGAAATCCTTTTCTTGATCGTGTTACGGATGGTCTATATACCCCAGGATCTATCGTCAAACCAATGTTTGCCTTCGCAGCCCTTGAAGAGGAAATCATTACTCCGGAAAAACAAATCGAAAGTACCGGATCTTTGAAGATCCCGAATCCATATCGCCCGGGTGAATTTACTGTGTTTAATGATTGGAAAGCACACGGGTACACTGATATGCGTGAGGCCATCGCTGTCTCTTCCGATGTGTACTTCTATCAAATTGGTGGAGGCTTCATGAGCCAGAAAGGTTTGGGCATAGAAAATATTGATAGGTATGCACAAATGTTTGGATTAGGAAGAGCTATCGAGAATAGTTATTTTGGTGGAAAAAAGGGAGTGATTCCGACACCTGAATGGAAGGCGGCAAATTTTAATGGAGACATTTGGCGCGTTGGAGACACTTACAACACATCAATTGGACAATATGGTTTTCAAATAACACCGGCGCAGGCAGTACGAATGACTGCGGCTATTGCAAACAATGGCACCTTGCTTACTCCGACGATTTTGAAAAATAACGGAGGAGATTCTGTTATAAAAGAACAAATTGCTGTCAAAGACACCAAGCACTTGCAGGTAGCTCGCGAGGGTATGCGCCTCGCTGTCACCAACGGTACCCTGGGGGCCTTAAATACGCCCTACGTAGAGATTGCTGCTAAATCAGGTACTGCACAGCTCGGTACCTTAAAACGGTATATAAACTCATGGGTGGTGGGTTTCTATCCCTATGACAAACCTAAGTATGCCTTTGCCGTACTTTTAGAGAAAGGTCCTGCTACTACGTTGATAGGGGCTACAGCAGCAATGAGAACCTTTATGGATTGGGTGGCCATATATATTCCTGAGTATTTGAATTAAAAAATACTATAATTCTTTTTAAGAATTGCTGAAGATTGACTGGTGGGGCGTATGAGAGTATAGTAGTGACTTAAAAACATGGGAAACAAAGAATATCTATCAAAAGAAAAGTTCAAGCAATTAACCGCTGAGCTTGAAGAATTAAAAACATTGAAGCGAAAAGAAATCGCGGACGAATTGGAGTTCGCAAAATCTCTCGGTGACCTGTCAGAGAACGCTGAATATCACGAAGCGCGTGAGGCACAAGCGGCACTTGAGGATCGCATCGCAACACTTGAGAAAGTTTTGGCATCTGCAGAAATTGTTGCGGTTCACCACAGCAGTAATGTTGAGATTGGTTCAAAGGTTCATCTTAAGAAGGTGGGTGACAAGACAGAGAAGGTATATATCCTCGTGGGTTCAGAAGAAGCGGATTTTGCGGCTGGAAAGATTTCATTTAAATCTCCACTTGGACAGGCCATGATGGGAAAAAAGAAGGGTGAGGAGTTCTCGTTCAATGCGCCTGCGGGAACAGTAAAATATACTGTTGTTGAAATTGAATAACCCTGGATGGTTTAAGGTATACTAAATATATATGTATTGGGCTGATCGTATTACGGACGAGATTGTTGAAAGGTATAAAGATAAGGTTGCTAAGGGGCAGCCTCTCGTTATTCGTGATGAAAAAACAGCGTCTGGACGAGTGCATGTAGGATCACTTCGCGGAGTTGCTATTCACGGCTTGATTTCTGAAGTGCTTACTGAGCGTGGTATTCCGAACAAATATCTTTTCGAAATAAATGACTTCGATCCAATGGATGGTTTGCCTGTATATCTTGACGAAGCTACATTTAAGCCGTATCTCGGTAAACCTCTCTGTGATGTTCCATCTCCAACAGGTCCTAATGGCCACAAGGCAAAAAACTTTGCTGAATTTTATGGTGAGGAGTTTGCCGGTGTAATTAAAGAGATTGGTTTCACTCCCGAATATTATCGTTCATCTGATCTATATCGAACAGGAAAATATAACGAGTGTATTAAGTTGGCACTTGAGCATGCGGACAAGATTCGTCAGATCTATAAACGTATTTCCGGTTCAGTGAAGGCTGGTGATTGGTTACCAATCAATGTCATTTGTGAAAATTGCGGAAAGGTTAGTACTACCTTCGCTAGTGTTTTTGATGGAGAAAAAGTTACGTATGAATGTCGTGATCTTAGTTGGACTAATGGCTGTGGATATACAGGTTCAATCTCACCATTTGATGGCAGAGCAAAGCTTCCTTGGAAGCTTGAATGGGCGGCTAAGTTTAAAATTATCGGTGTAGATGTTGAGGGTGGAGGAAAGGACCATTCAACAAAGGGAGGGTCTCGCGATATTGCCGAGGCCATTTCCCGTGAAATTTTTAATCACGAACCACCATTCAACATTCCTTATGAATTTTTTCAAGTAGCAGGGAGGAAGATGTCATCGTCAAAAGGGGCTGGATCCGCTTCTCGAGAAATTGCTGATCTTTTGCCACCAGAAATCCTTCGCCTTCTTCTTTTGCAGAAGGAACCTAATCGTGTAATTGAATTTATTCCCGACGGTGATACGGTGCCGATCCTTTTTGATACTTACGACAAGTTGGCAGCTGGTTTTTTTGCTGATGAAGAAACGGATCAAACACGTCTATTCAAACTCATTCATACACCGCAAGATCGGGTGAATATTGCACATTCTGCTATGCCTCGTTTTTCGCAAATCGCGTACCTTGCTCAAATGCCTCATTTGGATATTGAAAAGGAAGTTGAGAAAATAAATGAAAAATCGCTGAGTGATACTGACAAGGTAGAGCTAGAAAAACGAAAGAAGTATGCAAGGATTTGGATTGATACATATGCTCCAGAAGACTACAAATTTGAGATAAAAAAAGAAGTTCCTGACGCAGCACGAAACTTAAGTGAAATTCAGAAAAAATCATTGGCGGAAGTTTTAAATTTTGTCGAATCTTCGCAGGCACTCGATGGTCAAGCATTTCATACTGCGTTGCATGACATAAAAGAAAAAACAGGAATTGCTCCAAAGGAATTCTTCGAGGCTATGTATTTTTCAATTCTCGGTAAGGCAAGTGGTCCAAAAGCTGGTTGGTTTTTGAGCGTCATGGATAGGGATTTTTTAATCAAACGATTAAAAGAGGTTATTGTATAGATAGGAATTTAAGATAAATAGTTAGGCGCCGCTCTTGGTTGAGAGCGGCGCCTTTCGTGTGTCTGCTATCCGAGCTTTTCCTTCTTGCTGGCGATCTTGTGAAAGAGGCACGTCCCTCGATGAGGATTCACCTCGAGTACATCTCCCTGAGGAATCATGGCGTTGACACGGCCACTTAGCCTGAGGCGAAGCTGAAAGTAAAACTCGTTCCTGGCCACGAAGCGTGCCACTTCAAGTGGCAGTCTCATTGGTGCAGCAAACTGGCTGTGAACCAAAATGATGACGACTTCGCCCGTAATTTTGGTTGAGGTAACGTCTTTGACTGGGCCATCAAGTTTGGTCGGGGGATTACTCCGATTAAGACTCGCAAAACTTTGAAGGGGTTGTTCGGCACGAGCCATCGCTTCCTGGAGAATCCTCATGCTTTTGATGGCCACGGGATCTTCCGATGTCACGAAGGTGATTTCTTTACCTTTGAATCGTGTTGATAGGAACTTACCGATGGTGCGCATTTCGTCTCCGCTGTTTGGTTCGTTGAAGAAAACGAAGTGCTGCTGTTTTTTTGGTGGGCGCACAATGGTCGCCGTTACGTACTTCCGTCGTGGTTTGGCAGGGTTGCTCATTCTGTTGATTTTGATTCCAGTGATTAGCCACAGGATTAGACGAGGTATTGATTCCTGGTCTAAATGCCGCAGCTAATCGAGCCGTGCAAAGAACAAATCAGTCCAAAGGATACAATCAGTTGGTTCTTTTGTACAGGGCCTTAAAACAGGCTGAAACATGGTGCAAAAAAGTGGATAACTATGCTTTGACAGGGTAGTAGAGTGGTATAGAATAGTATGTAAGTGGGATGAAGTGGTAAGGGGAGGTTGGAAGGAATAAATGAATAAACATGCTGATCGGCGAATATACACACACCCTCGATGAAAAGAAGCGCATATCGCTCCCATCAAAATTCCGAAAGGAATTGGGCAAAAAGGTTGTCGTGACGCATGGGCTCGACAATTGTTTATTCCTTTATCCAATTAAAGAGTGGGCGAAGATTTCAGAGAAACTTGGAGCGTTATCGATCGGTCAGGCGGATACGCGAGGGTTTAACCGAATTATGTTGGCTGGAGCGGTTGAACTCGATGTTGATGCCATTGGTCGTGTACTGATTCCAGAATTTCTTCGGGATTTTGCGGGAATGTCAGCGGGCAAAGCAGTATTCGCGGGAGTGCATAGTCGAGTGGAAGTATGGGATGAAGGCCGGTGGAAGGCTTACAAGTCAAAAGTACTCAAGCAGGCAGATCAGTTGGCAGAGAAGCTTGGAGAAATTGGCGTCATCTAAACATTCACTATTCACCTCATGCGACATACACCTGTTCTTTTAAAAGAAGTGATAGAGGGATTAGGCCTTGATCGGCCGATGAGTGCTATGAGCACTCAGACTGGCGAGAAAAGTGAAAGGGCATACCCAACGGTAATTGATTGCAACTTGGGAGATGGCGGCCATTCAGAAGCTATCGTCGACAAGCTAGAGGGGAAGGTAAAAATTGTTGGTTTTGATCTTGATGGTGACGCTATCGATCGAGCAACAACAAATATATTCTCTTTAAAAGTAGCGACTTCTGGAAACTTTGGTAAAGATCAGTTCGTCGTCTTCAGGAGAAATTTCAAGTTTCTCAAGGAAGCATGCGCTGAGGTCGGTATCGCCAATGTTCAGGGAATTCTCTTTGATCTCGGATTGAGTTCATATGAACTCGACGAGTCAGGAAGAGGATTCTCTTTCCGAAAGAACGAGCCGCTGTCTATGACCTTCGGTGCCAGTCAGGATCATGTCTTCACCGCCTCTGATATCGTCAATACATGGGCAGAGGAACATATTGAGGCGGTTATCAGAGGCTATGGTGAAGACAGGTTTGCAGGGCGAATTGCTGGAGCAATCGTTCGTGCACGAGGCAAGCGGTTGGAAGGAGGTCAACCTGAACATCCAATCAATACGACATTCGAACTGGCGGCACTCGTTAGATCAGCTGTACCGATTTATCGACGCTTCGGTAAGATCCATCCAGCCACTCAAACTTTCCAAGCGTTTCGCATTGCCGTCAATGACGAGCTGACGGCAATCGAAGAGGCTCTGCCACAAGCTTTTGAGCTCTTGGCACCAGGAGGCCGCCTTGTAGTCATGTCGTATCACAGTCTTGAAGACAGAATCGTAAAAAGATACTTCAAGTCGTTGATAGACCCTGAAGATGACAAGGAGCCTTTGGCTAAAGCACTGACAAAGAAACCCACCACTCCATCTGAAGCAGAACTCCTACAAAATCCCCGGTCACGAAGCGTAAAGTTACGAATCATCGAAAAATTATAAAAATTACTACACCACAATGAAGCAAGCAACACATGCATTACAGATAATCGAACGAACCTCCCATATCCTTTTTTGGGCTATGGTGACGGGTATTGTAATGCTTGCTTCAGTTTATATATATTTAGTGAATAGGACCGTATGGAATGTTGTTGCTCGCCAGACTGCGGAATCACAAATTGTTGCTCTCAATTCTGATTTGAGTGCCTCAGAGTTTGAATATATCAATACAAAGTCAAATGTTACTATGGCTCTTGCAGCGGAAATGGGTTTCAAATCTGCTGATCAAAAAACACTTTTTGTCACTCGCGAGTCTTCTTCTAAGAATGTAGCATTACGTTAATATATTAAATACCCTTCGATCAGTCTTATATGATCGAAGGGTATTTAATTTTCTTAGTCTTCATGTGTTAAAATAAGTTGATATTTCCATGCGTACACGTCTCAGGATCATTTCCGGTTTCATACTCCTTCTTGCACTGATGTTCTTCATCAAGTTGTATTCGTTACAGGTTATTCACGCCAACGATTTTGCCGAGCGAGCAGACAGGCAATACCAACGGCCGAACAATATTGTTTTTAATCGAGGCAATATTTTCTTTCAAGGACAAGACGGTACTGTCATTTCGGCAGCAACACTTAAGTCTGGTTTTACGCTCATTATAAATCCAAAAATCATTCAGCAAAATAAGAACGCCGAAGATATATATGCAAAGCTTTCATCCTTGGTCACCCTTGATTACGCGGATTTCATGATGCGGGCAGGGAAGGTAAATGATTCTTATGAGGAAATAAAGAAAAAGGTGGATGAATCAACTGGTGAAAAGATCACCGCTTTTGGTCTTAAGGGTGTCTCACTATATCGAGAAAAATGGAGATATTACCCTGGTAACGATTTAGCAGCCCAGACCGTTGGCTTTCTGGGATATAAGGGGGATGAATATGCTGGCCGCTATGGTCTTGAAAGATATTATGAAGATGTGTTGAAGCGAAGTAGCGATAGCGTTTATGTGAATTTCTTCGCGGAGATATTTTCAGGTATTAAAAAGAATGTCATTGAAGGCGAAAAAATGGAAGGGGATATTGTTACAACTATTGACCCGGACACTCAATCATACTTGCAGGATACGCTTGATGGCATTAAGAAAAGATACTCGTCAGAAAGCGCTGGTGGTATCATCATGAATCCAAAGACAGGAGAGATCTATGCCATGGCTTTGACGCCAACCTTTGACCCTAACGATCTTAGTAGGGAAACTAACCCAGCAATCTTTCGTAACGATCTTGTCGAAAGTGTTCGAGAAATGGGATCCATCATTAAGCCATTAACTATGGCCGTAGGTATTGATCTTGGAAAGGTTAGTGCGTCTACTACATACAATGACACAGGGTCAGTGACACTTAACAACAAGACAATTTCAAACTTTGATAAAAAAGGGCGTGGTGTCATCACCCTGCAGTATGCATTATCAAAATCTCTCAACACAGGTTTTGCCTTTGTAGCAAAACAAGTCGGCAATGATGCACTTTCAGAATATTTCTACAACTTCGGTCTTGGTGAAAAAACGGGTGTCGATCTTCCAAATGAAGCTTCTGGTATAGTTGACAACTTAAAGAGTCCGCGAGAAATCGAGCATGCAACGGCTGCTTTCGGTCAGGGTATTGCCATGACTCCTATTGAAACCACTCGTGCTCTTGCTGCTATTGCTAACGGCGGATATTTGGTAAAACCATACTTAGTAAAAAAGATAAATTACCGGGTTGGATATTCAAAAGATATCCAACCCGAGAAGGGGAAGAGGGTGATAAAAGAGGAGACTGCTCATGCTGTTATGGATATGCTGGTATACAATGTTGATAATTCACTTCTTGACGGCAAAGCAAAGAATCCCCGTTATAGTATCGGAGCAAAGACCGGTACAGCTCAGATCGCAGCACCTGGCGGCGGTTACTATGACGATAGATATCTACATTCGTTCGTCGGTATGGTTCCAGCTAATGATCCAAAATTCATTGTCTTTATGTATACCGTATATCCAAAAGGAGTGCAGTATGCATCGGAGACTTTGGCACAACCCTTCATCGACATGACAAAATATTTGATCAATTACTATCAAATTCCACCAGATCGTTAAAGCGAGGTGCTTTATTTTTAGACTAATATATGCAATATTGGTAACACGTTTGTTTCAAGATCTGTCGGTAAACAAATGGCCCTATCGTCTAATGGTTAGGACACGGCCTTCTCAAGGCTGTAATCGGGGTTCGACTCCCCGTAGGGTCACAGATTAAGGCATGGTAAACTATTCTCATGGATATCAATCTCACTTATTTATTTGAAGCACTCATTTTGTTTAGTTTACTTAGTTTTTTTCTAGCAGCATTTATTGTCGGAAAACTTCCTGCAAGAGTGGGTGCTGGTAACAACCGAGTACTTTGGGGCGATAAAAGTGTAAACCCAAAACTGCTAACGGGGTTCAGAGCAAGAACCTGTTCGCTTTTGCTAATAATTATTTTTAGCCTAATTGCACTTGTCGCGCTTAATAAAAATGCTAGTTTATATAATTCTGTGGCAATGTTGATTGGAGCAACTATTGGCGTCGCGACATACAGAATTTTACTTAAGAAAGCTGAGGTTGGTGGAATTTAGCGAAGCGGTGCCAGCCAATCAGTTCTTTAACTAATTGGTTCCAATTCCATCCCACTTGGGTCACAAATTTAAAGCCCTTTATTTTTTATGGTCTTAACCTCTTTATAAACTTGATGGAGACAGCCAATAATTAAACCCAAGACGCTGTATCCTATCACCACAAGAAAATATTGAGAATCTCCACTGAAAAAATACATCGAGTAGTCACCTAGGACAGAGATTGGTAGTAGTGGTAAAACATATAAAACTTGAATAATCCCCATAATACCTAAAAAGATGTACAACAGTATAGGTGAGGTATTATCTGGAGGTGGACAGGCTGGTAGAATCGGGGAATTAGGAGGAGCTGATCTTGTTACTTCTGGTGGACAATTAGAATAACTGTCGTAAGGAGAATGTATCCGAGTATCTATATTAAGGAAATTTGCTATTTCACTGTAATTTTCGTGAATAACTGTAATCAAAAGCCCAAATACTAGTCCAATAATTAAGCCTACTACTATAGAATTTTTTCTTTTCATGCAGTAACTATACTCTATTTTCCTTCATAAGTTGTTTTCCAAACTTTTGCCAGCTTACAAGTTCTCCGACTAACTGGTTCCAATTCGCTCCCACTAGGGTCACACGTGAACGTTGTGGACATCGTGATAATATTATAATTATGAAATACTTATACAAGGCAGCGAGTCTTTTAGTGGCACATCTTCTTTTGTTATATATTCTTGCACATCTATTCCCAACTACTTCTGCCGGACTAGGAATCCTCATTTTATTTATATCCATTTTTATTTCTATATTCTATATAGTTTTTGGACATAAGGCCTATAAATATGAAAATACTAAATTAGGTGGAAGTTTGTTTATTGCCATAGGAATTATCGGAATTTTAGCGTTTAGCTTTTTTACTTTTATGGCGGTGGCTGTTAATGGATTAGCTGGCTAAGTTCTCCCTGAGTTGAAAGCTCTGAAAGCTAGACAATTGGGATATCGTTATAAAAGCTTCATTTTACAATTTTTCAGGATACTAAATAGGGTATTCAAAACATTTGTATTTTGATATGCTTTATATTATATGGAAACTAAAAAAATGGGATGTGGCTTTGGAGTAATGATTATTAGAAATAATAAAGTACTGCTTGGACAAAGACATGTTGATCCAGCGAAAGCTAGCAGTCTTATGAATGGCGAGGGTACATGGACAATGCCTGGTGGTAAATTAGATTTCGGAGAAAGTTTTGAAGAAGGAGCTAAACGAGAAGTGATGGAAGAAACTGGAATCGAAATTGACACTAAAGATTTGAAGGTTATAAGTCTTACCAATGACATAGTTCCGACTGCTCATTTTGTGACGGTGGGCTTGTTGTGTAGCAATTGTAATTCAGATGCGAAAGTAATGGAGCCAGATGAGATAACCCAGTGGAAATGGTTTGATATAGAAAATCTCCCAGAACCCCTTTTTGAACCAAGTCGGAAAATTATAAAAAACTTTAATAATAAAACTTTTTATAAAAGTTAAAAGATTAGTTTACTCAATTCTCCAGTACCAGATTTACGCCATTGTAAAAGTTCTGTAGCTAACTGATTCCAATTTTGTCTCGTCCGGGTTACAGATTTTTATAGTTATATTTTGCAACGTATTTTAGAATACTATAAAATTTATTCGGAACTTACTGCATATTAAATTTATAAACAGTTTGACATCAAGACTTTAAAAGAGTAACTTCTTATCCAGATAGAGGCATCGCATTCCCGCTTTGCCGCCTACGCTATCTCACACAACACCACAGCACTTCTCACCTATGCATCCACATTTGTTTATGATCCAGGGCGTCTTCTTCTTCGCATATTTTGAAGAACCTCTGCTCTACTACCACTTCGCCGGGATGATACATCCAAGCGAAGATGAGGCGAGTATTCTCGTTGGCCAGCTGACCGACAAGTTCGGTGATTCCACTTTGTCCGATGTCTGCATTGGCGATGAGGAAATCACCTTTACGAAACAATACGCACGTCGGCGCGACATCATTCATTACTGCCTGCGAAAAGCATCGACGCCACTCAACCTTTGGGTGGGAACCTACAAAGGAACCGGGACGGGCACTGGGCGCGTCAACTGCCTCATCACCGAGGTTCCGATGGGGTTTCTTTCACCCGCTCTTGCCGAAAACGTCTAAAAGAGCCAAGCAACACAACCACCACCCTTAACGAAAACCGTTCGGAGGGCGGTTTTCTTTTATGCAAACAGTATTGAATTTAGTTTTTTAACACTATTTTTTCCTCAGCAGTTTTAAAAGCCATCCTATAAAAGGTCACAAGGTATCGAACCATTATTTTACCTATTTGATATACTTTCTAGGTTATGATTTTAAAAAAGATAAAACCAAAAACTACAGCCGAATATATTAATTCGGCTCCTAAAGAAACTCAAAAAAAGCTGCGTGAAATGCGTGCTTGTATTCGTGCTGCTGCACCTGGAGCAAAAGAAAGCCTGAAGTGGGGAATGCCAGCTTTTTCTCACCGCAGGATATTGGTCGCATTTGCAGCCTTCAAGCATCATATTGGTTTTTATCCCACTCCATCAGCTGTAAAGGCTTTCGAGAAAAATCTCTTGAAATTTAAAACAGCAAAAGGATCAATTCAATTTCCACTAGAGAGGCCTTTACCAACGACTCTGATCAAAAAGATTACTGTGTTTCGTGTTCGGGAAAGTATTGAGGAAGATAAGAAATGGAAAGCATAATCTTTTTTGAGTTGAAATTGACTTAGTTGTTTAAAAAGCTATTCTAGTCGAGGAAACTTGAAAAAGAAAGGAAAAGATATGATCACAATCAACGAGGCCAAACGTTGGCTTCCGTCTCTAATTGTTGAACGTTTTGCGGAGGCTCATAATGCCATTGTTGAGGCAGAGGAAGGGGAATCGGAGATAGTTAAGGATATGCTCAGTCTTAGGGGTTGGCAGTTTGTCGGTTACGCTATTGCAGAGAAAGTTTTGCCTGGCGGAAAGACCCCGAGTTATCTATGTATGTTCGAGCTAGGTGATGTCCAGGCGTGGTGCCACCTGTCGGAATCCAAATTCCTTTTGCTCGCAGGAAATTATCACCTCCAAGGAATGTCAGTATCAAACATCACCGCTAAGGCAAAATGCTGAGGCGGTGTTCGTTTTGAGTGAAGCTGTTGATAAAGTTAGTTAAGCGTTGTACCATAAATATTGCGTGTTTTTTAACACTTACATTTTTCTAATCAAATTTTATTAACGTCATGAATAATATTCTTAGTCAGGTCAAGTTGAATTGGAAAGCTGGTCTTACCGTTGCCCTCGTCAATGTGCCAATGTCCTTGGCGCTATCGATTGCTTCTGGCGCAACTCCGGCTGCTGGTATTGTTACTGCAATATGGGCCGGGCTTATATCTGCTTTGATTGGTGGCAGTATATACAATATTGTTGGACCTGCGGGGGCTTTATCTGGAATTTTAGCGAGCTATGCTCTTATGTATGGGGCAAGTGTTTTGCCTGTAATTGCTATCATCTCCGGTATCCTTATTCTCATAGCCTGGTTTTTTCGGCTTGATCGTTATATCGTATTTATCCCATCAAGCGTTATTCACGGCTTCACCCTTGCGGTAGCAATTACTATTGGCCTTGGCCAACTTAACGCAGCTCTTGGTCTTAAGGGGTTGGTAAGACATGATACATTTACACAAAACACCCTTGAATCTCTTCGAAATCTTACTTTTATAAACTGGACAGCTTTTTCTCTTTTTGCGGCAGGTTTTATTATTCTTTTTGCTTTACTGCGTCTTGCTCCAAAGTTTCCAGGCATTATTGCTGTTGCTGCAATGGGAATTGGCGCAGGGTACGCTTCAACTGTCGGTTGGTTTCCGCTTGTTTTCGAAACGGTGCAGAGTAAGTTCGGCAGCGTTACTCTTAAACTTTTCACGATGCCGGAACTTAGTCTCTCAGCTTTTAATATGACGGTCATAAAGGCAGCGCCATTGGTAGCTGTTATTGTTGTTTTAGAGACACTATTAAGCGCTAAGGTTGCTGATGGTATGACTAAGACAAAGTTTAATCAGCGAAAGGAGGTTCTGGGTATTGCTTTGGCAAACATCGGTTCAGGTTTTTTTGGTGGTCTTCCTGCAACAGGTGTTTTTGCTCGAACGGCACTTAATATTAGAAGCGGTGCTACTTCAAACTACTCCGCTATAATCAACGTCTTAGTTGTCACGCTCATTTCGTTCGTCCTTTTGCCCGGATTCTCTTTCCTGCCAATGCCTATTGTTGCTTCGATTCTTGTTTTTCTTTCATTCCGTATGGTGGCTGCGGAACATTTTGTTAATCTGTATAAGTTTGACAAAACAGCTTGTGGACTTTCTCTCGCCGTGGCTGCTCTGTGCGTCATCTATGATCCGCTTATTGGTATCCTCGCTGGTTCCGCAGTATCCCTCTTATTTTTTGTAAACTATCTCTCACAGGCTCAGGGTGAGATATTGATAGGTGATGCGCAAGGAGAAATGTCACGTTTACATCCTTCCGATTTTGATGTTCAAAAGACCAGTGGTAACACTCTCATCTATAGATTTGTCGGTGAGTTAAATTATATGAACGCTGAACGTCATAGGGAATTTGTCCATCGCATCAACGGTGATCATTTTATTGTTCTTAACTTTAGGAATCTTTTCTATGTCGACATTGACGGTCTTGAAGCTGTAGATGAAATTGTCCATGAATTGGAAAGTAGGGGAAAGGAAGTATTTCTTTCAGGTATTGCTCCCCAAGTTCACCCACTCTTTGCTAAGAAAGCATGGTTTGTTGAAATCCAGGAAAGGGGACTAGTGGTAAAGAATACCTCCGAAGCGTTGGCTAAGATTAAGGTGAAGCGCGCGGCGGTTTAAGCGTAAAAAAGACACAGGCGGCTCCCTTACTTGGGTGCCGCCTGGTTTAGTTGTCCTCGTTTTTTTCGCGTTCTTGTTCCCAACGAGCGTGAGCATCCATCCTGTTTCTTGGGTTGGCCGGAGGAGATGCAGGTCGAGCGGGAGTAACGATCCTCTTTGTTGGCGGGAGAACGAGTTTTGCACGTTCTTCCGGAAGATCATCCGGAACGGGCATGTCTTTCTCGATGACTTTTTTTAGCCTCTCGAAGGCAGCTTTTCCAACTTCGTGTGGCACTGGCGCGTTTTCTTTCATTTGGTTTGGTATCCCTTCTGGAATTAAATTAAAGCACTAATAAAATACTAAAGCAATGATTCAACCACCACCTTCACGTCTCCACCATCCGCTTTGCCTTTAAGGTCTTTCATGACTGCATTCATAAGCATGCCCATTTTCGATTTGTCAGTAATACCGAGTTCTGCTTTCTTTGCTTCTGCGATCGGCCGGATTTCATCTTGAGACATCATCTTTGGCAAATATGTCTCGAGGATGGCTAGTTCAGCCTGCTCATTCTCAGCAAGATCAGGGCGGTTAGCTGCGGTGAATTGCTCGATAGAATCTTTTCTTTGTTTGATAGATCGTCGGATGACTGCTGACGCTTCTTCGTCGGTAAGTGAATCCTGAGGGGTACGCTTTGTGGCAACCAGTTCGTTCATAAAGGCTGTGGCGAGACCACGAACAACGGTGAGTTTTACCGTGTCCTTCGCCATCATTGCTGTTTTGATTTCCCCCTTAATTTGTTCCTGTAAAGACATAAAGTTTCGTTAAAGTTTTGATATACTGGTTTGTATGAATAATACCGTTGTCATCATTGTAGCCTTTATTTTACTCCTCATCAACGCTGCTTTGTTTGTGTATTTTGTTCTCCAGAACCGCAAAAAGGAAGGTGAGAGCAGTGCCATGGAGGCATCTAAAGATACTGGACTTCAGCTCCTTCTTCAGCAAATCAACGATCTTGCCCGAACGGTGGATGGCAAGATGACAGATGTAGCTCGATCCATGGACAATAAGCTTAGTGCTAGCGCAAAAGAAATGCAGGACTCGGTACGTCATCAAACGGGAGAGTCTTTTAGATTGATTAAGGATGTGACGGAGCGTCTGACTAAACTTGATGAAACTAATCGCCAGGTAGTTTCATTTGCCGATCAGTTGCAAAATCTTCAAGATATCTTGAAGAATCCAAAGCAACGAGGAATCCTTGGTGAATATTATCTTGAATCTCTCCTTAAAAATGTCATGCCGCCAAACGGTTTCCAAATGCAGTATCCATTCAAGGATGGAACTATAGTGGACGCTGTTGTTTTTATTAAAGATAAGATTATCCCGGTTGACTCAAAATTTAGTCTTGAAAACTATAATCGTCTTGTAGAGGAACGTGATCCTGTAGAGAGGGAGCGGTTGGAAAAACTGTTTAGAGGCGATCTTAAAAATCGTATCGACGAAACTTCTAAATATATTAAGCCTGATGAAAATACCATGGACTTTGCTTTTATGTTCATTCCCCATGAGGCAATATATTATGATCTTTTGATTGCTCAAGTTGGATCAGTCAAAATCAATACGCGTGATCTCATAGATTATGCTTTTAAAGAGCGGCACGTCATCATTGTTTCACCGACATCATTTTTGGCATATCTTCAAACTGTGATGCAAGGACTCAAGGCATTGCAAATAGAGGAGTCAGCAAAGGAAATTCGTAAAAGGGTAGAGGATCTTGGTAAGCACATTGGTGCGTATGAGCAGTTCATGCAGTCACTGGGCTCATCGCTCGGAACAACGGTTAACCACTACAATAAGGCTCATAAGGAGCTTAAAAAGATAGATAAAGATGTCATGAAAATAAGCGGGGTGGCTGCTGGTGTCGAGGCTTTGGAGCTGGCGAAACCATCAGAGGATGATGATATTCTGGAATAGGCCTAGAAACATGGGTTATCTGAGGGCTATTGATTAAATAAGTCTAATAATGTATATTGATAACCCTATGGCAACAACAGCTACAAAGGCTCCAAAAGAGAAGGCAATAAAGACGGTCGGCAAGGCAAAGGGTTCTTACGAAGCTTCATCTACGAACTTCGCGGTTATTAAGACTGGTGGAAAGCAGTATCGAGTAACTACGGGTGAAATTATCAAGATTGAAAAGATGAAAGGTGAATTCAATATTGGTGACAAGGTTGAGTTCGGTGAAGTTCTCCTCTCAGACAATGGTTCTGAAACAACACTCGGCACTCCTACAATTTCAGGTGCTAAGGTTGCTGGTGAAATTGTGGAAATAGGACGAGATGCAAAGGTTATCATTATGCGATACAAGCAGAAGAGTCGGTCGGGTATTCCAAAGAACGGACATCGACAGCCTCATTTTAAGGTTAAGATTACAGCAATAGCATAGTTTTAAGAAAAAGCCGCCTTCGGGCGGTTTTCTCTTGGAGCTATAAAAACATAATTGCTTCTAAGTGCGGTTATTTATTTGATCCAATCTTCGGGTAATTCCTCTATCTGTATATTAGTATGGTCTCTGATAAAGTTTCTTTCCCAGGTAGCACCAGCAGATTCATCTGATCGAGGCATGAAGAATGCTTTTTGAATATAGCCCGATTCAAGTATCGGCTTGTGATATTCATTCATAATAAGATCTGGACTGACATCTTCAGATCGTAATTTTTTAATGGTTTCTTCAGACGTGAAATAATCAACGATAGTATAACCTCTTTCTCGTAGAGCTTTTTCCGCCCTATCAAACCTTCTGATGTTTTCCTCGTATCCGAATCCTCCGGTAGTCCAGGGACCGGCCACTCGAACTAAAGGTTGTTTTGCATTCTTTAGGATATCGATTTCTTGCCGTGCAAGTTTCTGAAGTATTTTTTTATGCATTGATTCCATATATAAAAAGTTATTTCCTATTCTCCAATGCAGATTTGATGGTATCCGCATCAGAATATTCAAGCTCCGTTCCTGTTGAAAGCCCGCGCCCAAGTGTTGATACCTTTATTTGCTTCTTTTCAGTGATCGATTTGAGTAGGGTAGTTACGTAAAGTGATGTATGTTCACCTTCAGGATTGACGCTGGTAGCAATGATAATTTCCTTAAGCGGTGTATTTATATCGTCGACACGAGCGGTAACAATCTCTTCAAGTTCTTGCTGACGGATGCGGCGTTGCGGCGCCTCATCAAGAATTGGTACAGCACCGCCGAGTACAAAATACAGGCCATCATAAGCTCGGCTTTTTTCCATTGCTTGTAAATCAATGTCTCGAGAGACAATCATGAGTGTGGAGCGATCACGTTCAGGATTATTGCAAATTGAACAGAGTTCGTTCGGAGCCTTGCGTTCGTTTAAGGGATAGTATCGGTAGCACGAAGAGCAAACCGCAATACTTTGTTTTAGCTGCTTGATCAGGTTGGTGAGATCATCGATATTGGTATGTGATTGTGTAAGAAGATAATAGACAAATCGACGAGCTTGGCGGGGGCCTATGCCGGGGAATTGGCGGAAGAGTTCGGTTAATTTTTCAATCGTATCCATGTGAATTTTAATGCGCTAGGTGTTGATCAAAATCGCCAAAATCACTTTTTTCTACAGACATGAAACTGGTATGCTTCTCGTCGAATTTGAGCATAACACTGCCGGTTGCACCATTTCGATGCTTTTCAATGAGAATTTCGGCCATATTGTCACGCTCCGAATGATCCTTGTAGCGGTCTTCTCGGTGAATGAACATTACGACATCAGCGTCCTGCTCAATGGATCCGGAGTCTCGAAGATCAGAGAGGCGAGGCTTGCCTCCACGCTGCTCTACGGCTCGTGAGAGCTGTGAAAGGGCAAGCACAGGTACATCAAGCTCTCGAGCGAGGTTTTTCAAGGATCGCGAGATTTCTGTTACCTGTTGTACTAAATTATCATTGTTCTTCGATTGGGTTGGAACCATGAGCTGCAAGTAGTCGACAATGATAAGACCAAGGCCTTTTTCGGCCTTGAGACGACGGGCAATGGAACGCATTTTTAAAATATTGTTACCTGGTTGGTCGTCAATGTAAATTGGAGCGCGGGAAAGCTTGTCTAGGCCGTTGCGGAGGAATTCAAAATCATCAGGCTGGAGGTTTTTTGCTGTTCGTAGTTTCCATGCATCAACGCGAGATGCTGAAGCAAGCATACGCTGAGTAAGTTGTTGAGCGCTCATTTCAAGAGAGAATATTCCGACAGGGATATTGTGATCAACGGCCGCGTTGCGGGCGATGTCGAGAGCAAATGATGTTTTACCAACAGATGGTCGAGCGGCAAGAATGATGAGATCTGATTTTTGTAAACCAGCAAGCTTGTGATCGATATCTTTGAAACCTGTTGGAACACCACGGAGTTCATCTTTGGCATTATGAAGACGATCAATGCTTTCCCACTGTTCGACAAGGGCATCCTTAATTTCCTGAAACTTATGAGCAGATCCTTTCTGCGTAAGATCAAAGACCCTCTTTTCCGCTTTATCAAGTATTTCGTCAAGCTCACCGTCCTCATCAAAGCCAATTTGTGAAATGAATTCAGAAGCATGGATGAGGTTTCGCATCATAAATTTCTTTTCAACAATCTTGGCATAGTGGTTGATGTTTGCAGCAGAAGGTACTGTATGTACCAGTTCAGCTAGGTATGATGTGCCACCGGCTTGTTCAAGCTGTCCGCGACTTTCGAGGATGTTTTTTAAAGACAAAAGATCAATTGGTTCGTTTTTGGTTGAGAGCTCAACCATTATCCGAAATATCAGGCGATTCTTTTCGCTATAAAATGAATCTTCATTAATGATATCGATGACATCGGTAAGAGCCTCCTGTCGGAGCATGATGGATCCAAGGGTAGCTTTTTCAGCGTCAATACTGTGAGGGGGAACGCGCAGGTCGCGATTGTTGCCGTTGTTTCGAGAAGAGGTGTCTCGATTTCTGTTGTAATCACCATTGCTGTATCCTTTTGAATTCATGCTCTGCATTCTATCATCGTGTAAAGGGGGCGGATAGCTGAAATTTGCTTCGTTTTGTGTTCAATTGTGTGTAGAAGGTGGGGATAGTATAATATTGGGAATATTAAGTCATAAATCATGTCTACTCCAGAAACTGTCACCGCCGAATCTCTTAATAAGTTGTATCTCAGTAAAAACATCGGCGACTCTGAAAATCCTGAAGATAACAGGCTATCGTTGGAAACCTCTGTCGGTCAAGTCGAGGTAATAAGCAATATGGGCGGAGAGGAGTCGAAATATAAAAGAAATGAAGATAGCGCTTTTGTCCTATGTCATGATGGTGTCGTCACTTGTGGGGTCATTGATGGAGCAGGTGGAAGTGGTAATGGTTACCTCGCCTCATCCATAGCTAACGCGGCTTTTCGGGAATCTTTAATGGTAAGTGCTGACTTTAAAATTGCTGTAAAATTTGCAGATGAAGAGGTGCGTCGAAATGGAAACGATTTGTATGCTACAGCTACTGCGGTGCAGATAAAGGAAACTGAAAAGGGTGGTCAGTATGAAGTTGATGTTATGGGTGTTGGAGACGCAAAGACAATGATTGTTCGAGGAGATATCATTCTTAGAGAGGGAACAACTGAGCCGCAAAATGTGGCGTATAAAGCTCTCCTCGGTTCTGATAATGAGCAAGGTTATTATACCCATCCAAAACTGAACATAATCACTGGAGGTCTTGGTGTTCCCGAACCAGAACTTCATGACAGGCCTCGTTTCAAGGCAATAGTTGCAGAGAGTGGAGATATTATTGTAATGGCTTCTGATGGCTTATGGGACAATGTTAGTGAATACGAAATTGTTGAAATTATAAAAAAAGCGGAACATGATCCGAAAAAGATAGAACAGGAGATTTTTAAGTTGGCCTATGAAAGAAACAATTCAAAAAGTGAATTTATCATCCAGCATGATGCAAAAACTACAGTCAATAAAACAATATACAAAGAGGGAAAGAAAAAAGGAGATAATATTACAGTGGCCGTAATTGGTTTGAAATAGGCTAACGGACTTTCTTTTTCATATAAACAGCGATTTTTGATAGGAGGAATGTTGTCAGGGTGTACAGGATTATTAAATTCCAGAAATTGGTGTTAGCAATGAGCTCTCGTGAGTCGGCAGAAATTATAGTAATAATGAAAAGCCAGGACATGGTGGAGACAATGCTTGCAGAGAGGAGCGAATCTTGGTGGTTGGTAAATGATTCAGAAAGGTGATGGTATTCGTGCTGGTGGCGTTTCAAAGAGGGGAGGTGAACGTTACGCATGGTGAGGGAACAGAGAAAGGCTACTGCTAACAAGAGGGCGATACTGACTAACACATCTTCACCTGGAGTAATCCCAGCGCTGATTCGAAGTGACATGAGACAAAGCAGAGAAACTATTGAAAAGAGTGAACTCGTGGCGCTAATACCGCTTAGTATTTGTAGATTTTTTGATTCGTGAAGCTTGATGCGGCGATGTCGAAGAGATATAAAAAAGAAAGCATCGCACAAAAGTGCAGAGGCTGAGGCAAGAGAAACACTTGCGATGAATACTACATAAAAGATCGCATACACGGACATAATAATATTGTAGCAGAAGTCTAGCGCTTTGGAATAACTTGTGTACCTTCAGCTGTGTCTTTCACATCAAAACCTTTCTGTTCTATATCTGTACGTAAATCATCTGATAACTTCCATTCTTTTGCCTCCCGTGCGGCATTGCGCAAATCTATTAATTTCTTGATATCTTCTGGAATTTCAAAACCAACAGAATTATCGGCAATCTTTTTAATGTTTAATCCTAATATTCGATCAAAATCAAATATGGTAGCAAGCTTTGATACTGCACTTATATTTATATCTCTTAAAATATCCCAGATGAGAGCCACTGCCTTTGGCGTGTTTAGGTCATCGTTTACTGCTTCGTGAAAGAGTGCTTGATATCCCTTGTCGATTTCTCCTTTCGCTGCAGATTCTTTCTCTGAATCTAAAGTTAACTGCCGAATAGAATCTAAAAGTCGATTGAGTGCAGTTTGTGCCCCTCTGACAGATTCTTCTGTAAAGTTAACGACCGTCCTGTAATGTGCTGTTAAAAGCCAGTATCGGTAAGCAAGAGGGGTAATTCCTTTTTCTTTTAAATCTGGCAGGGTAAAGAAATTATTTGCCGACTTTGACATCTTGCGACTATCTACTAGGAGGAAGCCGCCGTGAAGCCAGTAGTGTACAAATTGTTTTCCAGTAGCTGCTTCCGATTGAGCAATTTCATTCGTATGGTGGGGAAATATTAAATCAGTACCGCCGGTGTGTATATCTAGCGTCTCCCCAAGGTTTTTTATAGCCATGGCTGAACATTCAATGTGCCAGCCTGGACGACCTTTTCCGAAAGGAGTTTCCCAGCATACATCGCCATCTTCGACAGTATGAAATTTCCACAAAGCAAAATCCTGAACATTTTCTTTGTCATATTCGTCTGTTCTTATGCGGTGCCCACTATTAGTTTCGGCTGCGTGGTTGTGTTTAAGACCGGCCAAGGCACCATAGTCTTTTGATTTGTTGATTGAAAAGTAGATCCCGTCGCCTGTTTTGTAGGCTACATTTTTTGAAAGTAATGTTTCTATAAGATCAATCATTTGAGGGATGCTGTCGGTTGCTCGGGGCAGTTTTAAGGGTCTCAAAATATGCATCTCTTCAAGTTCAGTTAAAAATATTTTTTCGTATTTGCGAGTGAAATCAGTGAGGGATATTCCTTCCCGCACGCTATCTCTAATGGTCTTGTCGTCAACGTCGGTAATGTTCATTACTTGAGAGACTTCATAACCATTGTATTCGAACATTCGGCGAAGGATGTCGCCAAAAGTATATGAACGGAAATTTCCTATATGCGCGTAGTTATATACCGTAGGTCCGCAATGATACATGGAAACCTTTTCGGGGTGGATAGGGGTAAAGAGGTCGCGACCACCTGTCAGTGTGTTGTAGAGGTATATGTCCATTGCAAAATTATAACCTATTCGTGAAGACGACGCACTTACCGCATTGACCCCTTGCTGTAATTTTGAGATACTTCTCTGATATATGCCTATAAAAAGCACATCTTTTAAAAATATTATCGGAGCCATTGTTATTGTTGTGCTCATTGCAGGCGCCTTCTATGGCGGCACTGTGTCAGGACGAGCTCAGGAGGTGCAAGCACAACGCCTTGATGCAATTATTAATAAAGAGACGGGGATGCCAACAGGAGTTGATTTCTCTCTTTTTTGGAAAGCTTGGAAGATTCTTGATGAAAACTATGTTGATACCCATAATAATGCAACCACTACGATAGAGGAGCGTGTTTATGGCGCTATTAAAGGCATGACAGCGGCACTTGGTGATCCATATACAGTATTTTTTCCTCCAGTTGAAAATAGCGCTTTTCAGACTGAGATTGAGGGAAATTTTGAAGGTGTTGGAATGGAAATGGGAATAAAGGACGGTATATTGACGGTGATTTCTCCTTTGCCGGGAAGTCCTGCTAAAAATGCTGGCATGTTGGCGGGTGACAAAGTCATAAAGATCGACAATAAAATATCTACGGATATGACTGTTGATGAAGCGGTTGTCCTTATCCGAGGAAAGAAAGGGACACAGGTAACACTCACCGTTCTTCGAGAAGGGGTAAAAGATCCATTTGAGATCAAGATCACTCGAGATGTGATTAATCTTCCAGTCATTGAAACCAAGCTTGATCCGCAGACAAAGATTTTCACCATTACTCTCTATAGTTTCTCAACTCAGTCGGCAAACCACTTCCGTTCGGCTCTTCGAGAATTTGTCATGAGTGGTTCAAACAAATTAATTCTTGATCTTCGAGGAAATCCCGGCGGCGTCCTTGATGCGGCTGTCGATATGGCTAGCTGGTTCCTCCCCCCGGGCAAGGTAGTGGTTCGAGAAGATTATGGAGAGGGTAAAGAAGAGACTGTTGAACGAAGCCGTGGATATGACATCTTTAATGATAATCTTAAAATGGTTATTTTGATCGATGGCGGTTCTGCTTCAGCATCCGAAATTCTTGCCGGTGCCTTGAAGGAAAATGGTAAGGCTACTCTTGTCGGAACAGCAACATTTGGAAAAGGATCAGTTCAGGAACTCGTCCAGATTGATGATAAGACCTCACTTAAGGTTACGGTTGCTCGATGGCTTACTCCAAGCGGTAAATCCATTTCTGATGGGGGATTGGCCCCGGACATTGAGGTTAAATTGACTGAGAAGGACATTGCTGAAAAGAATGACCTTCAAATGAAGAAGGCGGTTGAAATCCTTTCAAAATAGTGATATAGTCACGTCCACCCATTATTTCGAAAGATATATCAGTAAAACTTAGAAAAACCACATGAAAGTAATTCTTCTTAAAGACGTTCAGAAAGTTGGTAAAAAATTTCAGATTGTAGACGTCGCCGACGGCTTCGCTATGAATTCACTCCTTCCTCGAGGATTGGCTGAAAATGCGACTCCAAAAGCAATAGTTCGGGCTGAAAAGTTTAAGAGTGAAGAAGCTGCAGACCAGAAAGTTAGGGAAGATCTTCTTATGAAGAATCTTAAAGATATCGGAGGTGTTAAATTTGAAATCATTGGTAAAGCAAATGAAAAGGGACATCTTTTTGCCGGTATTCACAAGGAAGAGCTCGTTCCAGCTCTCAAGGAGCAGACTCGACTAGATATTGACCCCCAGTACATTGTTCTCGACAAACCTATTAAAGAAGTAGGGGAACATAAAGTAGAGGTAAAAGTACAAGACAAGACTGTTGAGTTTACTGTGGTTATAAAAGCTTTAGAGTAGGTAAATGAAAACGACATCCTGGAGGGACGTCGTCATAAAGAAAGCAAAAGAGCTGATTGATTGTGGGAGGAGGGTTGTCGCCCCCGAAACGAGTGGAACGGCTGTTCCTAAATGGCGTAAACTGGCCAGCCTCGTTTCGGGGGTCGTTCCATCAACCGAAGTTGCTGTTTCCCCCAGCACTCGCCTACACGCCTATGCACATCCTACTCTAGGTTTTTAGAATCATCAATGTCATTTGTGGATATATAAAGAAAAGAGCCTTCTCAAATCTGAGAAGGCTCTTTTCTTACCGCCCCCTACTTTACGTGAACGACTCGCTTTACGACGACTTTGTCATCGAAATGTGTCTTTCGTTTTGTACCGAACTCAACAACACCGTCTTTGAGAGCAAAGAGGGTGTGGTCTTTACCAGTGCCGACATTCTTGCCGGCCATGATTTTGGTACCACGCTGTCGAACGATGATTGCGCCAGTTGAAGCCTTTTCACCAGCATAGAGCTTCACACCAAGAAACTTTGGCTGTGAGTCTGTGAGGTTTTTAGCTGTACCGCCGGCTTTTTTGGTTGCCATGGTGTTTATTAATTAAATCTTTACTTAAATTTTATCGCCCCTTGAGGCTAAATCTGTACGATTAAGTTCCATGAGTATAGCCGAAGAGGATAAAAATATCAATAGTCAAGCATTTTCGCACATATCCCGCTGGCTGGTACCTTTAGCAGCGGCGCTCGGGATAAGTAGTTCAATAGGACTCGGTATACTTTGGGGGAGGGTAAATGAACCCGCACCGATCGTTATTGAATGTTCAGATGAGGTGTTAGAGGGCCTTCAAGCCACTTCAAGTCCACCCATCGAGCGCCTGAAAGTTCCTAAAAAGGGACAAAGTCACAAAACTCAAAAAAAGTGAATCGGGGTGTCGAATATAGTACTATATGTTTGCTTAAATGTAAAGCCTATGGTGTAGAATATACGGCTTTATTGAGCCATATTATTGTATTTAGGCAGGTCATTTTTCGCTCTATTTTATTGACAGACGGTCTGAAAGGTGCTAGTATATACACATGAAGAAGCACAGCAATGTGCTTTTTTAGTTAAGTGCAAGTGCTTAAATTTACCGAAATGGACAGGCACATTACTAGATAAAAAACGGCTTATTTTACCATTGACCTTCGGTTTAGCGATGCTTGTTTCAGGAATGATGTCTAACGGGACTTCTGTTTCTACGGACACAGTTTCAAAACAGGAAATCGCTAAATCCCAGACCGCTGAGATTGCTACTTCTACAACAGGAATAGCTAGCTCGACGATCCCTACCAATGCCGGCATCGAGGCAAAGGTTCGGGCCTACTTCTCTGATATTCCCGTTATGGCGGAAGTCTCAAGATGCGAGTCCCATTACCGACAGTATGATAAAGATGGTAGTACCTTTCGTGGAAAGGTAAACAATAAAGACGTTGGAGTGATGCAAATCAATGAGCATTATCACCTCAGTCGTGCCAAGAAACTCGGATATGACATCTACACTGTTGAGGGAAACCTCGCTTATGGACGACTCTTATATACTGAACAGGGCACACAGCCGTGGAGTTCATCTTCTCCTTGTTGGGGTAAGACTGCCGCAGCTAAAGCTGACGTTGTTGCCAAGGCTGCCCTCATTTTAGCTGAAAAATAATCTAGAAGTCACTGACTAAATCTTAGTTGGAAAAGTAAAAGCGCCCCGTCGATTCTATCGACGGGGCGCTTTGCGTAGATGACAGACTAGAGTTTGTCCCACATCGGCTCCTTGTTATCCATTGAGAAGATGTAGGCATGGGTCCAGCCGAACGTGGTTCCCCATAAGCGTACGCGCTTAAACCCGGCTTTTCCTGCCGCCTTGATCACCTTGTCGGTGCAGTTTCGGGAGAAGCGGTGCCTTGAAAACATCAACCACCACAACCATCCATACCAGCGGGTGGGTTGACCGTGGTCGATGACCAGAAGTTTGCCTTTTGGCATAAGGACGCGGGCGATTTCTTGCAAAGCTTCCACGTACAGTTTCGGGTCAATGTGGTGGAACACCATGATGCACACGACCATTTCGAAGGAGTGGTCTGGTGAAGGGATCTTTGTGATGCTACCCCTTCCGATTTGTACGGTTCCGTTGTCGTTGGAGTAACGACCACTGAGTTGGCCAGGTCCCTCCAAATCGCAA
>JAZKIM010000003.1:160676-191851 GCA_040384865.1 Patescibacteria group bacterium | reverse complement strand
ATGTCGATCCCCGCGTAATAGCATTGGCGGGGCTCGAATTCTTCGATGAACTGAAGGGTGAAGAGGCCGATGCCGCAGCCAATGTCGAGGACACGATCTCCGAAACTTCCACCAATGTTGATGAAGTGGATGGCCATTCGATGATATACATGGAGCAGCTGGTGACTGAGCGTCAGCAAAAGGCTCTTACGAATCTGACGCCGGAGAAGGGCCTCTGGGTCTTGAGTTTTCATGTGTGAAAGATCTTGGTTAAGGTTGGAATTTCTGAAGCCAGGCCGTGGTGGCAAGGATTCCCGCCATGCAAATGATGCACAGCACGATCAACATCGGCGTTTCTGCAGCCGGTGTATTGGTCCAGCGGACCAGCTCTTGGGTGAGTTCCACCGTGTTGATGGAGTACGTCTGAAGTGGGTTTATAATCATTCTGCTGGATAGGGTATACCATCTTCCATGAAGTGTCTATTATGTTTAATGAAAACTGCCCGCTCCAGATGGTGAGTCTGGGGCGGGCAGTGGCGAAAAACGATTTCAAGCCTTTCTAGTGTTGGGTGAGGATGACCCTCGGTCCCGAGACGTCAATTGGCTTTATCGACGTGTCGGGTTTCTTTTTTGGCGGGTTGTCCTTCAGCTGCTGGAGCTTCTTCTTGAGCTCCAGCAGAACTTTGTTGTACTTCGGTTGCCAACTTTCCCTGGCCGCTTGCCGCTCGTTCATTGGCGTCTCGGGAAACGAGTAGCCAAGAGTTTCCCTCATTTCTGGAGTGTAGTCGAGAGCTCCGAAGAACTCAGGAGTGGCTGGACCGTCTTGCGGTGCAGAGGCGTCGACGTACCCGTCGAGGTAGGCATCTGCAAACATTTGAGGAGCCTCCTTGTTTTTTGGGTTCAAAGGACGAATGAAGACCCGAGCCCATGGAACCAGGACGCCGTTGTGGTTTCTCCATTCCCACACCCAGATGGTGTATTGGAAGTCACCGATCTCCAAGATGGTTTCGATGCCGATTTCCCCAAGGGAGATTTGCTTCGTCGCTTGTTGGATGACGTAGTCCCCTGGGAGTTCGGTGATGCGGTGGAAAATTTCCGCAGCATCGGTAGGAGGGTTGTTGAGGTTTTTTTTGATCTTCTCGTCGGCACATTGAGCCGTGACGGCGAGGAGGGTGATGGCTGCCAGCAGTAATGCGGCAGCCCCAGCGTTGCGTTTTTGTGTTTTAAACATGGCTATCAAAAGCCTCGGAAGCGAAAGCTACTGATAGCCATGTTTAAAATGTAAAGAACTGATTCCTGAATACGATAATACAAAATTTGGTTATTGTCCATAGCACTAACAGGTTGGTTTGAGGGGGGCGAGTCTGGTCAAAGTGGGTAAACCCGCCATTATTTTTCGAAAGGAATATGATGGCGGGTTTTGTGTGTGTGAAGGTATTCATATTAAGTTTATGCTAATGAGGTATATAATGGAGGTATATCAGCTAATATTTTATTATTATGCCTATAACAAAAAATTCAGGTTTCGGTTTCTTAGGGGTCATTATTCTTGTGGCACTGGTTGTAGCTTTGGGTGGTGGTGTATATTATTCGTCAAAGAAAGCGTTAGAGGTTGCCCGTGAAAATAACGAACAAGCAACCACCAGTGTGTCTGTGGAAGGCAAATCGACAACTAACGCAAACATTTCAGCGGGTGTAGAAGTGGGAGTATTTACCAACGGAAGTATTCGTAGTCTGTTGAGTGCTGGTCGTGATCTCGAGTGTTCAGTTTCATTTAGCACGACAACTGCAAAGGGCATAATAAAAACTGAAGGAGCTGTCTTTATTTCAGGTAACAGTATGCGTGGAGATTTCACCATGTCAGGAGGAGCTTCCTCAACAACGAGTGCTCATATAATTCGAGAGGGGGATACCGTCACGGCATGGACTGGAAAGCGGGGAGCGATGATGAGCTTGAGTTCAGTGACTACAGCTGGAAACAATAGCGCGCAGGTAGATCTTGACCAAAACATTTCGTACAAATGTATGCCGTGGAGTAAAGATGTCAGTAAGTTTACTGTGCCTACGGATGTTAAGATATACGATATCTCAACTATGATAAATAGCGGTATTAACTTGCAGATAAAGAAGTAAATTTATCGGCAAATGAAGCAAGTTCTTACTCACGTCACTAGTCTCTACATAAAATATGAACGGCTATTGTCGTCCGTATCGCTTTTCTCAGGTTTTATTTTTACTATATTTACCCTTACTCAAGTAGACAGATTCATTGAGAATCTGTTCATCGGTATTCACTTGTTGTTGGCGGCGACGGGTATTGTAATCATAAATATCTTTGCTAAAGAAACCCCGCGGGGGGAAGTTGATGAGAATGTGAGTGACCAACCTCAAACCAGCGAGAGACCGGATCTACACTTCTGGATGACCTTTCTCATTCAATTTGCTTTTGGAGGTTTATTTTCAACATTCCTTGTTTTTTATTTCCGCAGCGCTACGCTTTCCGTGGCTTGGCCATTTCTGCTTCTCCTGGTCGTTACATTCTTGGCGAATGAACGTCTTCGTCGTCATTACGCCCGATTGAGTTTTCAGATCAGTGTACTGTTCTTGGCAATTTACAGTTTTGCGATCTACTTTGTTCCAGTATTACTGCATCGCATTGGTGCCGATGTTTTTTTGTTGAGTACAGGGATTAGTATTGTTGTATTATTTTTATTTTTGCTCGTCCTGCGATATTTTACTGGTGAGCAGTTCCGAAAGAGTCGACGAATCTTGTATGCTTCTATTGGCGGCATTGTACTCATCATGAACATCCTGTACTTCACTAATCTGATTCCACCTATTCCGCTATCACTTAAGGACGCTGGCGTTTATCATCAAATATCAAAAAATACTGATGGTACATATGTGCTCGCTAGTGAGTTTCATCGTTGGTATGAATTCTTCTATGCCTTTGAACCATATCATATGGTAGAGGGAGACCCGGTATATGTTTGGAGTGCTATATTTTCTCCAACTGAGTTGGATACAGATATCGTACATCGGTGGCAGTATTATGACGACGGAGATCGACGGTGGATAACGGCGACTATAATTAACCTGCGATTGATCGGCGGACGAGAAGATGGCTTCCGCACCTTCTCTACTAAATCTACTGTTTTCCCCGGCTCATGGCGCGTAGATGTTGAAACTACTCGCGGACAAAAGATTGGTAGAGTGAAATTTGAGATAGTTGATGTAGATAGTTCTCCTGTGTTGCAGATGGATGTGAAATAAAAATAAGCCTGCTGGAATGATATAATGTCGCTCATATGACTCAGGAAACCGCCCTCGATATTCTTAAGCTTGGCTATAATGTCTATTTAACCGGTGCTGCTGGAAGTGGAAAGACATATGTGTTGAATCAATATATTAAGTATCTCAAGGAGGCCGGTGTCGAGGTGGGAGTTACAGCCTCAACTGGTATCGCGGCAACTCATATGGGGGGCGTCACTATTCATTCATGGACCGGAATGGGTATTAAGGACCGAATGACTGAACGTGATATTTCAAATCTCATCGATAAACCGCATTTGTTTAAGAGAATGGAACGAGTAAAAGTACTTATCATTGATGAAGTGTCGATGCTTCATCATTTTCGTCTCGATATTGTCGATCAAATTCTCCGTTCTTTTAAAAAGACTCATCTTCCGTTTGGAGGAATTCAGGTGGTACTTTGCGGAGACTTCTTTCAGTTACCGCCTATTTCTCGTCGCGGTGAGTCTCCTTCAAAATTCATCTATCATTCCGACGTGTGGCGTGTTGCCGGTTTTAAGACTTGCTATCTTGAAGAACAACACCGTCAAACAGATGATGAGTCATTACGTATATTGAATGACATTCGAAATAATCAAGTGTCGGAAGATACCATTGATCGTTTACGCGTTACTTTCAAAAAGGGCCTTGGTCCAGATGGTCGACCACCAACTCAGCCGACCATAGATGGCGAGCCGCTAGGCGAGGAATTTAGCAGTGATTTTGAAACAGTCATCGATTTGGCAGAAGAGGACGGTGAGGAAATAAAAGTTGAACAGATCGAAGGTTTTTTTGAAGAGCTCGACGATGCTGTCGGGGTAAAAAAACTTTCGTTAGATGATGGGAGTGAAGAAATTAATTTTGAAGTTAAAGAAGCAGCTAAAAAATTCAATGTTACACCGACTCGATTGTTTACCCACAACATGGATGTTGATTCACTTAATGACGAGGCACTTGAAAGTGTTTCCGGTGAAGAGTTTGAATATTACATGGAAAGCAGTGGAGTTGATGCTCTTGTAGATTTGCTCAAGAAAAGTTGTCTCGCGCCAGAACATTTACGTTTGAAAATTGGAGCCAAGGTTATGTTTGTAAAAAACAACTTTGAAGCAGGTTACGTTAACGGTTCACTTGGTGTTATCGTGGCTGCTGGCAACAATGGGCCGGTAGTCAAACTGACTGACGGGACACTCATTAATGTGCAACTTACTAATTGGAGTATTGAAGAAGACGGCAAGGTAAAGGCTGAAATTATTCAATATCCACTTCGCCTTGCTTGGGCTATAACCATCCACAAAAGTCAGGGTATGAGCCTTGATGCTGTTGAAGTTGATTTGTCACGTTCATTTGAAAAGGGGATGGGGTATGTGGCATTGTCACGTGTGCGTACGCTCGGAGGTCTTACTATCCTTGGTCTTAACGATATGGCACTTCGAGTGCATGATGAAGTCATAATTGTTGACGAAAAGTTACGTGCGGCATCAGAACGGGCGGTAGGGGAAGTGGAGGTTATCGACAAAAATGGATCAAAAGAAAAAAGACGATTGCAAAAAGAATATTTAGATAAGATTGCACCATCAGAACGAGAGCGAAAAGCAGCACAGGCAAAGAGAAATAAGTTATCGACCTTCGATCAAACTCGTGTACTTGTCGAGGAAGGTAAGACGCTTGCAGCAATTGCTGAAGATCGTGGTGTTAACGAAGAAACCATCATTGATCACCTCGAGAAGATTATTGAATCCGATCCAGAATTTTTGGAAATAGCTCGATATTTAAGAGATACCGTTTCATTTAAAAAGCAGCTGGCCATCAGAAAAGCTTTTTCAAAAGCATATCCTGATTTAGCTGAAGAGGCGGGGGAATTGGGTAGCCATCAATATGATGGTTCTGTTTTTCGGAAGTCTCCTCTAGCACCAGTTAAACATGCAGCAGGAGCTAATGCATCATACAAAGATATACGTCTTATGAGGATTTTAGGTTAGGATTGATTTAGCTATGTAGCATTGTATAATTTGTATAGACCTTCAACCCCGGTCTGTCTGCTTCCAAGTCCAATGAAAGAACTATTGAAAAATCCATTCATTCTCGCTGCACTACCATTCCTTGTGGTGCCGATGGTATTGATCTTTGCTCGAATGCTTAATGAACAAGGTGACAGTGCCTTGTCAAATTTTGCCGGCACAAGCTTTGGCGTTGTCGTCATTCTTTTGATGTTAGCGTTTTCTGGCACCTTGGCCATCGTTGGCATCTTTCGGATGATCGCAAAGGAAAACAAGTAACCACCTCAAAGTCTAAGCCCCGTCTTCCTCCGGTGGAGGAAGACGGGGCTTTGTCATTTCTATAGTTTTAATAGTGATATAATATTTATATGAATCAAATACAAGAATCAATTGAAATTTTGAGGCAAGATTATGAAGACCTGCGCCAAAAAGGATACTGGTTTGCAGCTAAAAGTTTTGGTTGGGGATGGGTACCTATTACGTGGCAGGGTTGGCTCGGTACACTCATATATGTGTTCCTTGTTGTTGGTGACATTATTGCTGCTATAGCCTTTGATAAGATTTCACACTCTGTCGGTAATACTTTGCTCTTTGTCGCACCATCATTTCTTCTCCATACAACATTGTTTCTTCTTCTTGCTTATGGAAAAGGGGAGACACCAACATGGAGATGGGGAATTAAAAGAAAGGATGAAGGTGAGATTAGGGGAGAGTAATAAATTATTTAGTAATTCGTCTGTATAAAAGTATGAAAAATATTAAATTTACAATCATAGCAGCACTCACATTGCTTGTTTCATTTGCTACAGTTCAATCTGCTTCCGCAGAGCTTATTTATGTTCCTTACAACACGGTCGCTAGTACATCTGTGTGGGCAGCACCTGTTACAAAGACAAATACTAGTGGAAGTTTTACAACCACCACTCTCACCGGCTGTATTCCTGGTGGCATATACAATGTAACAACAGGAGCTCTTTGCGTAACAAACACAACACCTGTTCAGACGCCGATTCCAGCTGTATCTGGCTGCGTTACATTTGTAAGTGATCTTTATTTTGGTATGCAAAATAGTGAAGTGGTGCGCCTTCAAACCTTTCTTATTGGTCGAGGATATTTGGGTGCTGGTCTTTCTACAGGATATTTTGGACCTTTAACGATGGCGGCTGTTATAAAGTTCCAGGGTGATAATGCCATAAACACAACTGGTTACGTAGGACCTATCACGCGAGCACGTATTATTACACTTACCTGTGGGCAGGTGGTAATACCTCCGGTAGTAGTTCCTCCGATTATTACATCTGCACCAACTATCACCTCAATTTCTCCTAACTCAGGACCATTCGGGACACTTGTAACGATTTATGGACGAGATTTTAGTTTAACTAATAATTCAGTTAACTTCGCCAATGTGAATACTGTTAGTACGAATATTCCTTCATACAATGGAACTTACATTCAATTCGTCATACCAGCTTCGGCTTGTCCTGCAAATAATTTTGCTTGTGCTCTCATTGGCTTGGCGCCCGGTCAATATCCTATAAGCGTAAGTACAGCATATGGTACTAGTAATTCACTCACATTCACCGCTACTAATCCAAATGGTCAATACCTTCCTCCGACGGTAAGTGGTATTGATGGACCAAGTAACCTTACAGTAGGGCAAGTAGGTACTTGGTCTGTTCGAGCTATCGATCAGACGGGTGGAGGTTTAAGTTATCAAGTGACTTGGGGTGATGAAAATCAATATGGAACATCTGCCGCGAACAGTAACTCATTCTCTCAAACTGCTACCTTTACTCATGCCTACAATCAAGTTGGAACATATTCACCAATATTTGTGGTTCGTGGTAGTAATGGACTTACTGCTCAAACAAGTCTCACTGTTCGTGTGACAACCAGCGGGCAATCGACTAGTACTGCTCCAACCATTAGCTCACTTTCTCCGAGTTCGGGACCTGTCGGTACCATTGTTACTGTTACGGGAAATAACTTTGTTCGATATGATAATGCCATTAACTTTGGTGGTGTAAACAGAGCAATAACGGGAGTTCAATCAACAAACGGCACAACGCTTCAATTTAATGTTCCAGCAACTCCGTGTGCTCAAGGAAACTATTGCGCTCAAGTGGTTATTAACCCAGGCATATATGGCATCAGTGTTAGTACTTTGTACGGCACAAGTAGCAGTCTTAACTTTAATGTTACGAGTGTTCCAGCTACGACAACTATAAATCAAAATATCACACTGCCACTCAATCAAATAGGGACGGTAAGCACCCTGCAAATCACCGCTCTTAAGATTGTGGAAGATAGCCGTTGTCCAACTAATGTCACCTGTATCTGGGCGGGAAGGGTAGTGGTACAAACAAAATTAAAGAGTGGTGTGAATCAAGCAACTATAAATCTCGTGAACGATGAAGAGTTTGTGCTTGATGGATATAAGGTCAAGATTATTGAAGTTACGCCAGCCAAAACTTCATCAGGTCAGATCATAAACAATGGGCAGTATAGGATTACATATAGAGTGATTAAGTAAGGTTGCGCGTTGACATTTGATGTTTTAGAATTAGTATCTGTATGAAACTGATCGATACTGAAGTCCACAAAAATGGATGTTTTGTCGCGAAAAGTGGTGATCTTTGATCGGCGGGTTTTAAAACCTGTGTTCGGGTTAATCCCTCTCGAAAACTTTGCAGTAGTCCGACAGGCTCGCTACCAAGAGGACCGGGGCCGGGGTGTTCGCGTGTCGTCACGTGAATGCCTCGGCCTTTTCATTTATATGTAGAGACATATTAGCTTGTAGTACAATAGAGGTATGAAATTACCGAGTTTTGAATTTAAAACAACCCCGAACGGGGATGTTAACAATGCTGAAAAGGCAGAGCAGCTCCGTGAGTCATTAAGTAAAAAAACCAGAAACATTCTTAATTTAAGAAAAGGTGTTGACGACCACTCAGTTCAAAATCTTTCTGTAGATGATTTTAGACAATGGTGTCAAAAACAAAAGGAGAGTTTGCACAATGACTTTCCTGGCGTAAATGAGCAGCTCGCTGTTGTCTCTGAAAATGAAAAAAAAATTACAGAGCTCAGAAAATTAATCGCAGTAATTAATAGGCAGAGACAGACTTGGAATGATAGGGCATTTGATGCTTATTTAAAGGCTAATCCTGATGCAGAAGAGTCATATACAGATGAGGTTGATTTCACCGTGCTGTATGATTATTACTCGGAAGAGGATAGGGCGGCTTTTTTAAATGAATCAGAAGAAGATCGTATAGATAGAGAAATAAACAGCTTGGAGGATGAAAACAATAAGATTTTAAGAAAATCTGAAAATAGTTTTGTTCGTATCGCTGAAATATTTATAAATAAAACTGCAGAAAAGAAAGATGAGGTTGCTACTTTAAAGGATGCATACGATAAAGGCATAGAATTTTTTATTAAAGAAATCATCAAACAATTTTTAGCAAAAGGCATGGAGGTTCCCTTATCTTTGATTAATTACATCAAAGTAGCGGGAGAAGATTTAAATATTGAATTTAACGCCTATGATATTTGTGTTTATATGGGGAAGGAGGAGGCGCGGGCGTATTTCAAACAATCCTCTAATGGATGGCATATGAGGGATACATCGTTTTGTTTTATAGTAAATAGAGGTGATGCGGATGCTGAGTCATATACAAAAATTCATGAGCAAGGGCACAATAGAATGGAATGCATCAAAGCCTCTGGCCTACACAACGTGATTTATATAGAAGAATCGATGTCTTCAATTAAGCATCAAATTGAGACATTGAGGAACCTAAAGTCTTTTCGTGCGCCACAGTTAGTAATTGAGGGGAATGAAGATATGTTAAGGGGTAAAGTAAGGAGGCAATTAAACTATTTAAACGGTGAAATTTCTGCTGATGCTGAAAATATAGCCACAGGAAAACTTTCAGCTTTTTATTTTCACTTTTTAAATACAGTAGGATCGTTGAGGAATTTAATACATACAGCGCCCACAAGGAATGACGAAGTTATGGATATTGTAAGAAGGGAAGTGGGATCACTGGAGGTGAAGGTGGCCTCTCATTTAAAAGAGTTATTATTTCTTTCTTTTGTAGCCAGGAAATACGGCAAGCAGGATGAGTTTTATTCCGCACTCATCATGGATCCAGAGCAGACTCGACTTATAAAAAGGATTCTTTCGGAGGAGTTGGGAGACAATTTTAGATTTGAGGAACAAATGTTTAAAATATTTCCAGAAACAATACTTCCTGAAAATATACATCAAAGAGTTTATGATATATCTTCTCGTTCGGAAATAGGTCTTATGCACGCAATTTTTAGTGTTTCTAGTCGTTTGGAAAACAATATGATTCCGCCAAAGACACCTTTAAAAAAGCAGAAAAGCATTAAATACGGGGGGATACAGCAAAGACAATATCAAAACTTTGAGTACGTTTTTGCCGAGGAGTTTGCTACAACTAACTTTTTAGACCCCAAAGAGATTTCCAATTTTACTAGTGTTCTTTCTGCTGAGAAATTAAGTCAATTTGATGGAAGGGTTACTGACAAGATGTGTAAATTATTTGAAGATGCTGTTGGAAATAATAAGTTTGCTCAGTATTTGAATTTACCCACTGGTTTGTCTGTTGAAGAATGGCAAAATACAATTCAGTTAAGTAAAAAATACCAAGAGGACCTGTCTCAAATTTGTGACTATATTGGTATACCAGATATAAAAAAACAAATTTCAGACTCAATTTCTGAAGCTGTATCTTACAGGGCTTTGAAATTAGCAGTAATCAATGATGATCTCACACCACTTAAACTCCTCAAGGAAAATTGGGAAATTAGATTTGGCAAAGAGGGTTTATCAGTAAATGAACTTTATGACTATTACGATATTGATTATTGGTTTGATACGGATAATGAGAGGGAGGCCGCAGTCTTGAAAGAGATTACTGAAAACCCCGAGAGAACGATAGTATTTCAGTACCTTTCATCTATTTTAAGTAAGTAACCATGCTCATAAATCACCCCTTCAAATCATTCTCTGAAAAAGAATTTAGAATCATAGAAGTAAAACCTTGCACTAAAAAATTCCTTTTTCACTCAAGTGGTAAAAAGATAGATGTACTGGATCCTGTATATAACAGCAAACATGAAGCATACGACAATGCTCATGAGTATGGTGTGCCAGTAGTTTTTGCATCAGAAAAACCGTCAAATGCTTTTTGTTATGAGCCTACAGAATTATATACAAAGACGAGAGTCGAACAGGGGACGTCTGTGTACCACAGGCTTACACATGAAAATCATAAAATTCTTTTAGGTGCAAAATTACAGGGATATATTTATGTTCTCGCAGGCAGAGACTTTTATGAAGTGGTTCGTGAAGACTTTGAGGTTGGGGAGTGGGTACGTTCAATTGAATGGATCTCACCAAACAAGGTTAGGCCAGTTGAGGTGGTTGAGATAATAAAACCATATGATTGGGAAATGCTGTCTGAATATGAATTTCTTGGCTCAGAATACGTCGGACAAATAACAGTTCAAAAGTATCTTTCCTTGGCTAAAAATGAGAATGTTAAAAAAGCGATTGAAAATTGTATATCGAAACCATTTGAGTCTTTTGTACCTGAGAAGTTAAAGAAATATTTATAAATAGTTTAATGGGAAGAGATAGTTTTTATAGATGTGTAAAATCTATGCAAGGTTTATTCATAGGGAATCGAGGTCTATTCGCTTATATAGACGTCGCACAATATATCATCTACATTGTGCGATATTTGGTCGTCCGCACTTATAAGTTTTTAAATCAATATTCATTATGGAATTTGAATTTTCAGGTGTCACTCTTCTAAAATCAGAGTCAAAAGCTTACGAGATAAATGGTAAAAAAGGTGTATCAAATAAGGCTTATGTTTTAGTTGGATCTGATGTTTTTAAGTGTAAGGTGAATGATTCGTTGTATGCCGAGATTAAAGATGTAGTCAAAGAAGATGGAAACGCAAAGTTTTATCTTTCTACATATAACGGTGTGCCATCTCTTGCGTTGTTAGCGTTTAGTTAGTTTCTTGAACTCCCCGTATTTTTATTTCATTTAGTACGGGGTATTCAGTAAATTAAAACTGTTATTATTTTTTATTTGATAAATGAAAAAAATCGAAGAGTATAAGTTAGATGGTGCTGGATATTTTGTTCTTTGTTTGTTTTTTGTTTCAATATTTTCTTTTTCTTTTCTTTTTGTAAAACCTCTTTTTGCTGACGCTACTCTTGCTGCAGATGCTTTTATTACAGCTAATGGTTTGGGAACATTAACATCGGTAAATTTTAATTTACCACTTACTACTGCTATTACGGGAATTGTTAACGTAAACGCTGTGCCATTTTTCCATTCATATGGTACTGAAAATTTATGGATAGGTAAAAATGCTGGAAATTTTATTACAACAGGTGGTGGTGTAAATGTTGGTATTGGTACTAGAGCATTAGTAAATGTTACGACGGGGCAGGAAAATGTAGCTTTAGGTTTTCAATCTTTGGAATGGTTAAGTACCGGATCAGCCAATATGGCTATTGGTTCTCAAGCTCTTCATGGTGTTACTACAGAAAGAGAAAATACTGCTATTGGTCGTGCTGCTGGTTATGGTGTTACTTCAAGGGGTAATATTGCGATTGGATATAATACTGCTTACAATGGTTTTGGTAATGGTCAGTACAATACTGCTATTGGTACTGCTGCTATGTCTGTTAGTAATTCTGGTAACAATAATGAGAATGTATTTATAGGTTCTTTTTCCGGTACTTTGCTTGCTGGTTCTTCTTTTAATACTGGCATTGGTACTGCTGCTTTATTTTCTATTACCACGGGTTCTAACAATACTGCTGTTGGTTATTATGCTGGTAATGCTTCTATTTCTTCTAAAGCTCTTTCTACTGGTTCAAATAATACCTTTATTGGTTATAAGTCTGGTATTACGGCTTCTTCTACTCAACCTTCTAATTCTACTGCTATTGGTTATCTTTCTGAGGTTAATGCGAGTAATGTAATTGTTCTTGGTGCTATTGGTTCTAATTCTGTGAATGTTGGTATTGGTACTTCTTCTCCTACTTCTCGACTTTCTATTGTTGGTAATGCTGGTTCAGTATCTCCATTGTTTGATGTTTCTACTTCTACTTTAGTTAGTTATTTTCGTATTAATTCTAACGGTAATGTTGGTATTGGTACAACATCAGCGTCTTCAACTTTGGCTGTTAATGGTTCTTTATTGCTTATAGGTACATCAACAATTGCAACTTCTTCTGCTGGTACTATTTATTTTAATTCTGCTGATAAGCATTTTTATGGCTTTAATGGTACAGAATGGTCTCAGTTGGAGAATGGATCTTCTACTGTTTCGTATGGTGATTATCTTATTTTTAATACAATGATTCTTCTGTTGTTGGCTGTGTTTGTGTGTATTTCTGTATTGCAGTATATGACTTTAAAGAAAAAACAATGATGTATTCTTGCTCTATAACCTATGGTGATTTTCTTCTCTTTAATACGGTTTTTTTAGTTCTTTTGTCTACGGTTTCGTTTCTTTCTGTATTACGGTTTATGAGTGTTAAAACTAAAAATATATGATTTATAATCCTTATCTTTCTGTTTATGCTGGTATTTTTGAGGGTCTTTTTATGCACTTTGTCTTTTTGTTAGTTGTTGCTATTTTTGTGTGGATTTTTGCTACACCGATTAAGTTTTTTCTTCGGTCTTTGTTTCCACGATCTTATTATTCATTAAAAAAGCATGATTAATTTAACTGCATTTCAATCGGTATATTTTGCACTTTCTGGTGCTATGACGTTTGTTGCTGTGTTGTATTTTATTAATTGTTTTAGAAAATAAAATGAAAAATCCTATAACATCAGAAGAAAGGAAGGAAGAGAGAATACAGGTTTATATTTTATTTTTTGGGTTTTTTTTAGGGTTTTGTTTGGCTATTGTTTGGTTTTGATTTTTTTGGCGTTAGCTTAATTGAAGCTATGTAAGTCCAAGGTCGCATTATAAGAAAATATAACAATATTATAGGTGAACACATTAATTTCTACAGCTTCATCTACGTTTGCTACAACAATTGGCTTTGCGTGGACTGATGTTATTGATTTCGTTGGTGTCATGATCAAGTTGTTGATCGGTGCAGGCCTTGGCGTGCTTCAGTCAACTCTTCCATGGGTTATTGTACTTACGATCATTGGCGTTATTGTCGGTTTGCTCTATGGAGCGTTCCGATTTTTCCGTCGAGCTTAGGGACAACAAAAAAAACTCCCTGTTGGGGAGTTCACGTACTCGGTATTATATATCAATTTTGTATTACATGTCTACAGTTTATCCACAGTTTAAAAAGATAGTAAGCGGAGCGACCTTTATTGCCGTTCTATTCATTGTTGCGGTTTTCTTTGTTCCTTCGGTTTCTTTTGCTTCTTTTGTTGAAAACTTTGATTCTTATAGTAACGGTGTTGTTTTCAATACGGTTTCTGTTCCTTATACAAGTGATGACGATAGTACTGTTTCTACGGCTGCTGCTCAAGATGGTTCTTTGTATGGTTTAAATAGGACTGGCAATGTTGGTTATTTTAATCTTTCTACTCAACTTGCTACTACTGGTGTTGCCTATTGGTCATTTTGGTTGAAGAGTCTTGGTAGTACCGATGGTTTTACATTAGTTCCTTTTTATGGTACTTCAGATATTTCTTGTAATATTAATAAACCGATTTTTTCGAGTCAAATTCAATTTAATTCTGGTTCTGATCCTGTTGTGTTAACGTCTGATGGTGGTAATTGGCATTACTATACTGTTTTTTTTGATAGTACTAATAATGTTTGTAAAGCACGTGTCGATGGTGGTAGTTGGACTGTAACAAAAACATATACTAATAATAATTTTAATAGTCTTACTTTATCGGGTTTTGGTGATTTTTATTTCGATTCTTTGAGTATTTATGATACAGACGCTCCTGATGGTAATTCTAATACTCGTTTTCTTTCTATTGCTCCTTATTCAACAACTACGGCTTCAACAACAGTAAATTTAAATACTGGAATTTATTATAATGGTGCTGATGGTTATTCTCATTATTTTGATGAAGTTTGTAATGATCTTGACTATATTGAAAGGGAATTTACTCAAATAAATTTTTCTACAGAAGCTCCTCATAATTGTGCTCCTATAACTGCTTCTGGTGAATCTGGTATTTCTTTTAGTGAAATTTTAGCTCCTGGTGCATGGTCTTCTATATGGTATTTTCATTCATCGTTAGATGGTAGTAAGGCATATGCTACGTCTACGGCTTTTATAGTTCAGACTTCCTCTCATCCTACTTCTTGGTTTACTCGAAATGCAGATGGTACATATAAGTTTTCAACATCATCCGCCACTTCAACACTTTCTGATCTAACGTTACAATCTTGTGCAATTGGCTTTTCTTTTAATTGGAGTGAATGTTTTGCTGGTTTGTTTGGTTGGCAATCTCTTGCTATGAAGTCTGGTTTTGAACAGTTAAAAAATGGTTTTTTGTCTATAGCACCATTTGGTTATGTTACTCGTACAATGATTATTTTAAATTCTCAAGCTACAACAACACTTCCGGTACTTTCATATACATTTCCTTCTAATTATTCTATTTCTTTTTTCCAAAATCAAACATTTAGTTTTGATATTTTTCAGTATTTCTTTCAAACAGGTAACTTGATTCATACAATTGAATCTACTGGTTCTGATCCTAAGGATATTTGGGAGATTACTGAACCTTGGTTTAAGTTGTTGTTGTATCTTTCTCTTCTTTTTCTAATTGTTGGTGATTTATTGCAATTAAATATAGCTTTTTATCAGAGTGTTGTTGATGAAAATGGTAAAAAAGAAACTTTGAAAGAACGTTTTTATCGACGTAATAATATGAGAAAAAAATGATTTGGTATTACCTTTTAATTGCTTGGAATAATGTTATTGTTTCTTTCTTTGGTCTTTTTGGTCTTAATCCAGTAACTGAATTACCATTCGGTATGGATAGTTATTTGTCTATTGTAATGGGGTATTTAAGATCCTTTTTTATAATATTTCCACCTGCTAGTGATTTGTTTGTAGCAGTAATGATTTATCTTGGATTTAAAGTAATTATGTGGTCGCTTAGATTATTCAGAATAATTAGATAAATATATGACATTTTTACAACAATCAATTGAATTTCTTACAGTGCCACATTACAGTATTTTGCATTTGCTAATACTTATGATTTGTATTCGTTTGGTTACTCGAATAATGAGATAAAAATAATAAAATGAAATCCTTAAAAGAATTTTTGCCAACAATAGAAAATGATAATGATATTACTGAGTCTCGTCGTGTTGAGATTGATTTGGCGGCTTTGTTTCCGGTAGGGGAGCATGGTTTGTATATGTATTATGGTCGTATTGGAATGGGTAAGACTTATGCTATGACAGCTGATGTATTAGAGGCTCTTCGTCATGGTAAGGTGGTGTATACAAATTATCCTATATTTTATGAAGGATATAACGAAACTGAACACTGGCCATATCTTTTGCTTGGTTTTTTAGGTATTAAAAGAACGTTTTATAATTTTCCAAAAGAGAATTTACGACAAATTGTTGTTGATGAAAATTTTCATGAGACATTGTCTAAGTTGACTGATTGTATTGTTGCTTTAGATGAAGGCTATGTGGTGTTTGATTCGTATCAGATGGCTAAAATAAGTATGACTGAAAGACAGAATGTACTTCATACTCGTCATTTTGATCGTTCTATTTGGATTACAGCTCAGAGGCCGACTAATGTACATGTTGTTATGCGTTCTCAAGTAAATGTCTTTTATCGTGTTCGTAAGATGATTTCTTGGCCTGTAGTGGTGTTTCAGCGATGTGAGTATGATCTTGCTTCTAATGAAACAGTTGATGAAGAAGAACCATTCTCTATGAAGCTCTATATTGGTCGTAAGCGTATATTTGAAGCTTATAACACAAAGTACCTTCGATACGGTGCAAAAAGTTCCCAGAGTGTTCTTGTAGAGGCTTTGAGGTTGGGTTGGTGGCGTGCCACACGTGCCCTTTTCGGCTTCAGACGAAAGGGGTAGTGGGCAGGGCACCAGACTTGATACATTACTAACTTAAGTTTAAAAATGAAATATAAGAAAACTATCTTAAGTGGCAACCAATTAGAAATATATGAATATGAAAAAGCTCCCTATCCGCAAAAAATACAACGAAAAAGCCGAGTTATTACGGGATATAAGCGTTATAATTCCCGCCGTAAAGATAATGCTAGCCGATTACGAAAAATGTTTACCCGTATTGTCTTATCGAACCTCGTCCGAGTTGAGTGTCCTATATTTCTTACTCTCACAATGGCTCAGATCGTACGACTTGAAGTCGGATATGAGTGTTTCTCAAGCTTTGTACGACGCATGCGGATCAAATATGGGCAAGGCTGGTCATATATTGCTGTCCCAGAGTTCCAAACACGCGGAGCAGTACATTTCCACGTTCTTGCGTGGGGATTATCCCAAAACCTTGTAGAAGATGAAAGAGATACTCGTACAATTCAAAGGTTATGGTCTTACGGGACATGTGATCTTATTAAAACCGATGGATCGTCTGGCCTCGCTGGCTATATGGCAAAATATATGCAAAAGGCGTTGTTCGATGAACGTTTACTTCAACAAAAAGCATATGTATGTTCACGCAACATTATGCGTCCGATGTCGTATTCGCTTAGTTCGATTGCTGACTACGCGGACTTAATTTTTGGTGAAAAAACATTAGTTGATAGAAGAGAATTTTTAACTCAATGGCTTGGTGCTTGTGTAAAGAGTACATATATTTTAGATAATAAATAAATGATATAATTAGACATTAATCTAATATATTTATTATGATCAATTTTCAAGATATTCTTTCTGCTTTTTTTAATGATTTTTGGTTTCTTTTAAAGCCTTATGTTTTTCCTTCGATATTAATTTCAGTTGGTATATTTTTTCTTGTGAGGGAGATAGTGACTTGGTATTTTAAATTAAATAAAATAGTTTTTCTTTTGGAGAGTATTGATAAAAAAATAAAGTAGGGGATCAAATGTTCTCACAATGTAAGTTGTGTGAAGGTGGGGATAACTTAGTTGCATAATACCGTCGCACAATATATCTTTTGCGACATGTGGCTATAGGAGAAAGGCTCTGTACAGCCAACTCCCGGATTCGACTAATCCTTGTTCTATTAATTGCGACGTCTATCTCACCTATCTATTTCAGAGGTCTTATATCGCGTTTTAAGGCCTTCTACTTTCTGTTGACCACTAACTTATCATCTAATTTGAACCTTCCTGAAAATTCCCTTTTCAGTAGGGGACTCTTCCCTATTTCCTCATGTTTTTGTATATTAAGCTCGTATTAAATTACTATCCCCAGGGTATGGTTTTTTATAAAAAGAAGTGGTATTATTGGGTTGTTCCCGAAAGGGGCTTTTAAGACCTAGGAAACTAGGCAGGATGCGGTAAATGGACGAAAGCAAGTCCGCCGCGTCCTCAGTGAGAGACCGCCTTTGGGCGGTCTTTTGCTTAAAGCCGTAAAAATACTTTCACAGCCTCCTTAACTTTTAGTATAAATTCGTCACCGACATTTGGTGCGTGTCTGAGGCCACTGGCTCTGTCTCGAACTAAATTTAATCTGTCTAAAGATACAACATTTATCATGTCACACTTCACCCATGATTTTTCTCCCTTAAGGTGAATTAAACAAAAGGATGAATCCATTTCAACGTGGTAGTTTTCAAGATTTTTTGGAGCTGTTGTACTTATTGGTACAACGGCAACGAGTTTTGAGTTGTGTTTATGTTTGGATACAACAATACAAGGACGACTTTTAACCATTTCTGGTGGTACAAATCCAGTATAATCACAATACACAACAGAACCTGTTTTGGGCTGAAACTTAAGCATCGTATAAGCATATCACGACCAGTAAACATTCAGATTCCAAAGCAAAATCTGATATATTCGAGTCTTCCTAAAAATTTGGGTTTTCAGTAGGGGACTCTTCCCTACTATTCAATTAGATTTATAAACCTTTTATGAATGCAATAATTTCTTTGATGTCGTTCCAAACAAGTATTAGAAGGTCTCTGACATAGATGGCAAAATCTTTGACCCATTGTTTTGAAAGAATATCAGTGAGGTCTATACCAAGAAGATGAAGTCCAACAAGGGCTACTATGATGACAACGATGATTTCGATAAATCCACTAGATTTGTGCCCGCTTGTTGTAATATTTTTTGATGAATTCTTCATATCGTTAGGTATGGCGCTATTTTTACGCTTTAGTTTTAATAAATACATCATACCACAATGCAAACATCAGCAGAATGTAGATCTTTCGGGAATGATCAGCCATATTTTGAATGTGTTCGGTGGCTAGTTGCTCGATATATTTCATATCCATAGTGTCGTTTAAATATTTGTTTTCTCGAATTATTTTCATAACAGCATTCGGTTGTTCGCGTAGCCAGTGTCGGATTGGTGTTGGAAAGCCAAGTTTCTTTCTTTCTGAAGTTTCCTGTGGAAGAACACCCTCGAACGCTTTTCGAAGTATATATTTTGTCATACCGTTTTTGTACTTAAGTCTGTCAGGAATTGTTTCGGAAAGTTTCGCTACCTCAATATCAAGAAACGGCACCCGAAGTTCAAGTGAATGTGCCATGGTCATTTTGTCTGCTTTGGCCAGAATATCGCCTGGTAACCAATAGTTTATATCTATGAATTGCATTTTTCGAGAATCCGGTTCGGTGGCAACTTGGTCATATGAGCTTGTGAGTAAAATACGTTCTGGCTTCCCTGCCTTCTTCCATATTTTATCTTGTTCAGTAGGTTTAAAAATGAATGCATTTCCGATATATCGGTCACGTATATCTATGAGTGTTCTGGTGAGGTAATTTTTACCAAAGAAGCTAAAAGGAAGCCTCGTTAGAGGGCGTATAAGGCTTTTTTGGAGGAATTTAGGCATCCAGGCGACTACTTTAAGGGCAAAGGGTTCTCTGTATATGTTATAGCCCCCAAAGAGTTCATCCGATCCTTCACCTGAGAGTACCACTTTGACCTTCTTTCGAGCTTCTCTGGATAGGAAATAGAGGGCTACTGCTGATGGGTCGGCCACTGGTTCATCAAAATGCCAAGCAATTTTAGGCAGTTCTTTGAAGTATTCATCTGCTTCGATGGTGATTTCATGATGATCGGTTCCTAACTTATCGGCTACCACTTTTGCTTCCCCGTGTTCACTTACTTTGTCAAAACCAATAGTAAAAGTTGAAACTGAACCAGCGCCAGCTTTCTTTCGTAGTTCTTGAACAAGGGTAACAATGATGGCACTATCAATTCCTCCTGACAAGAATGCACCAACCGGTACGTCACTAATCATATGATGAGCGACTGAGTCTTCAATTGTCTTACTGATTTTTTCTGAAAAACTTTTCTCCTCGTTTTGCTTTGAATTATTATTTGAATCAACTGTAAATTGGTATTGCCAATACTTTTCTATTTTAAAACTACCATCATTGAGATTCACTACCATGTAATGACCTGGCAACAATCTGAAGATTCCTTTAAACATAGTTTCTTCCAACGGATTGTATTGAAAAGCTAGATAGTTGTAGACTGCCGCGTCATTTACTTCGGGTTTGTACGAAGTGTCTTCAAGTAAGCTTTTTATTTCCGATCCAAAGCTCATAAATTTGCCGTTATCTATTCGATAGTAAATTGGTTTTATCCCAAAGTAATCCCGAGCTATGAAAAGTTCTGACTTTTTTTGATCATAGATGGCAAAACCGAACATGCCTCGCAACATATTGAGCATTGCGGGGCCGTGATCTTCATAGAGGTGTACTAGTCCTTCCGTATCGCTGTGTGTTTTAAATATGTGACCACTCTTTTCAAGATTCGGGCGGAGTTCCTGGTGGTTATAGATTTCACCGTTAAAAACAACAGTTACAGTACCATCCTCATTTGATATTGGTTGCTTGCCTCCACCAAGGTCGATTATCGAAAGACGCCGCATGCCGAAGGCGAAGGTGTTTTCCACTAGAATACCTTGATCATCCGGGCCTCGATGGGTGATGATATCTACCATATGTTGTATGGTATCTGATGTTTTTTCTTTCGTTCCGAGGATGCCTGCAATACCGCACATGGTGAATGATAGTTAAGGAAATAATCGTTCTATATTTTTGGAAAGTATACCATAGGGTCCAAGTAGGCATCGACAGGAGCAATCGGCATGGTATATATTTTTCCACCACAACTGGTGCTCGGACGCTGCTGAACACTGACCGCATCTGATGCATATGCACTAATGTGAAGGTGTGGTCCTGTCGAGTATCCTGTGTTTCCACTGTAACCGATGATATCGCCTGTGTTTACGCGTTGACCCTGTTGCGCGCTGATAACTGACAAGTGTCCATAGATAGTAGAAAGGCCGTTGTCATGTTTGATGAATACCCATCGGCCGAATGATGCTCGCGGGCATGTTATGTCCGTATCACCCGTTCCCACGACCGTACCTGAAAGTACTGCCTTTACCGGGGTTCCTATCTTTGCACCGAAATCTACGCCGTTATGGGAACCGGAAACATAGAGACGACCTGAGGCACTTGTCTTGCCGAATCGTTGAGTAATGGTGACTTTATCTAACGGCCAAGAAAATACGGTATTGCCGGCAGCAGGGATACTTGATGGATCAAGGGTGTACTTAAGTTGTGATTCATAAGCAAATAGTTCCTTTTCGAAAGCAGCTTTCTTTGCAAGTTGTTCGTCAAGAAGTTGCTGGTACGACTTCTTTTTATTTTCGGTTTCTTTTAAAGCTCGAGCTTGCTCCGCTTTGTTGTATTCAATTACTTTTTTCTTGTCAGTCAGTTGGTTTTGAAACTTTATTAATTCATCCTTAGTAGCAATTTTGGTATCCTGAGTCTGTTGAAGTTTTCTTTTCTCACTGTCGAGCTGCTCAATAGCTCCTCCTATTTGCCGGTTGAATTGGCTGAGTTGATCAATTTCATTGAGAATACTTGAAAGACTTTTCTTAGCGAGAAATATTTCGATAAGACCTGTTTGTTCCTTTTGATTTATATCCTTAATGCTGGTTTCGATTGCATCTTTGTAATTAGCAATACGTGTTTTTGAGTCTACAATTTTGTTGTCGAGATCTTCGATATCGAGTGACGCTTTAGTAATTTGAGCCCGTGTCTTGGAAATGTCGAGATCGAGGACTTTTTGATTTTGCTTTAGTTGATTGATGACATCGTTAAGACTCTTTGCTTCCTGTGAGGTTTTGTCGGTAAGCTCTGAATATTCCTTAATTCGTTGATCAAGATCCTGAATTAATTTTCGCTGCTCTTCAATTTTTGATTGAAGTTCTTCGGCTGTTGCAGCTCCGACGATAGAGCTTTGACTGACACATCCAGTCACGACCATTAGTGCGAGGCACATCAATATCTTTGACAAGAAGGGTAGACTTCCGGTCTTGAGCTGGAAAAGTTTGTATAACATCCGTATCTATCTATTGTATAGATTTTAAGGCTGCAGACAACCGTTCGAGAGTGGAACTTTTTCCAACAATATAGGCGAGAGTAAATGGGTCAGGAGAGCGTTCTTTTCCAGAGAGTGCAACACGTAAGGCCCACAACACAAGCCCCCTGCCCTGTTCTTCAGCGTAAGCCCAGACAGACTTTTTTATAGATTCTGTATTCCAATTCGATTCATTAATTTCAGCAAGTAAATCAAGGGTTTTCTCGAATATTGGCTTTAGATCTGTAAGTGTTACTTCTTCCTTCCCTTTTCTCATCTTTGGGGCGCAAAGAAGAAGTGCTGGATCATATGAAGGTATCATAAAGAAGTATTGAAGTTCTCCCGCGGTTTCCATTTCCTTAATTTCTCCAAAATATTGCAATCGTTCTCGGAGTGTTCCAATCATTCGAGGAAAAACCTCAATAAAGGCTGCTATTTTTTTTAGCTCAGGAGAAATGAATCTTTTCACCCCTTCCTCGTATTCACTTATCGGCAGACGAAGCATGTGTTCTTTGTTTACCCACTTTAACTTTACTTCATCGAATACTGCACTGGCTTTTTGCACTTTGCTCAGGTCAAATCTCTCTATTATTTCTTCAAATGTAAAAATTTCCTTATCATCTGAAGGGTGCCAGCCAAGGAGGCTGAGGTAGTTGATCATTGCTTCAGGCAAATATCCGAGTTCTCGGTAATGAGTTGGTGGCAATGCCCCTTTGCGTGAAGACATTTTTGAACGTTCCGTGGTAAAGAGAAGTGGTAAGTGAGCATATTGGGGTACCGGCGCCCCAATAGCACGTTGAATGAGGACATGGCGAGGTGTATTGGAAACATGGTCTTCACCGCGTAGAACATGAGTGACCCCCGCTTCAAAATCATCGACAACAACAGCGAGATGAAAAAGTGGTTCATCAAGATTTTTTGCGATAACGAAATCACCGAGATCGGTGGTATCGATTTCAACTGTGCCACGAATGATATCTATAAAAGAAACCTTTATATTCGGATTCTTAAACCGAACCAGTTCATTGATCTTTCCACTTCCATCTTTTGCCTCTTCTTTTGATATGTATGCATGCCCGCTATTAATCATTTGATGCAAGTACTTTTTGTGCGCTTCTATATGCTCGCTTTGAATATATTTTTTTTCGTAGGGTAATCGTAGCCATTCAAGAGTCTCGTATATATTTTCTTCAAATTCTTTTTTGTTTCGGGCTTTGTCAGTGTCTTCAATGCGCAGAATGAAAGAGCCGTTGTGCTGCTTGGCGAAGATATAGCTAAAAAGCGCGGTACGGTAGTTACCGAGATGTTTGTACCCTGTGGGTGATGGTGCAAATCTTGTCACCACCTTTAAATTTTCTGTACTAGTTTTGTTCATGACGGAGAGCTATCTTTAGGATTTCTGTAGAGATTAGTTTAGCAGCATCAACGCGAGCAAACTTCTTTGCTTGATCACGCATATGAGAAGACAATTTCGGATCTGTCAGAATTCGATCTATTTCGTTGATGATGATTTCAGGGCTTAAGTTTGACTCCTCAATGACCACTGCAGCACCTTCTCTTGCGTAGTTGTATGAATTCTTTCGCTGATGGTCACCGTTTGAAATTGTGATTGGAATGATGAGACTCGGCACTCCCCAGAGGGCTATTTCAAATATGGTTGAGCCGCCGCGGGAGATGACTAGACTTGCCGCACCGGCACACATACGCATAGCAAGTGTGTTTAGGTAGTCAAAAGACTTATAACGGTTCTTGTGAGGATTTTTTTCAAGAATTATAGCAGCTGTACCACGCACTTGTCCTATATTTCTTTTCCCTGTTTGATGAATGATTTGATATTTTTCAACTAGTACAGGAAGGGCGTTGAGAAGAGCGTCGTTGATGATGGTGGCACCTTGTGATCCGGCTAAAATGAGAATGACTGGAACATCAGACTCAAGACCAAGATATTCCGCAGCACCTGTTGTTAGCGGTTCACGAATCTCTTTCCGTACAGGATTACCGGTGTATGCAACCTTGTCTTTAGGAAAAAATTCAGAGGCTTCTTTGTATGAAACTGCTATTTTTTCGGCAAACTTACCCGCCCATGCATTTACTCGACCAGGCACACTATCTGATTCGTGGATGATGACAGGGATTCTAAGTATTTTTGCTGCAAACAATGCAGGAAAACTTCCATAAGCACCCTTGGCGAAGACCACATCGGGAAAAATGAGATACATACGGAAAATGGCAATAATGACGCCAAGGCCCATTTTAAAGAAATCTAAGATATTTTTAACGACATTGATACCTGTGGCTCCTACTCGTCGCTTCCCTGCCGGAACTTGGACAAAGAGAATCTCATGTTCAAAAAGCTCTTTGGCATTATATTTTTCAGGCGCCATGAAGTAGATGGTTGGATCGAGGATTTTTTCCTGACGAGATAGCTCCTGAATCTCTTCGGCAACGGCGATTATTGGATAAAAGTGGCCGCCACTGCCACCCCCGGTCATGACGATTTTCATAAAAAATATTATAACATAAAACCGGCCCTAGATAGAGCCGGTATATGAGGAATTGCTTAGTAGATCTTACTGCCGTTTGGTACCCTTCTTTCGGGTTGGGTTAAAACCACATTGCCGTTCTCATCGGCAAAACCGGTGGTTAGACATTCTGAAATAAATGGACCAATTTGTTTCGGAGGAAAATTGATGACGCCGACAACTTGTTTCCCTACTAACTCGTCTTTTTTGTAGAGGGAAACAATTTGAACACTTGATCTCTTAATGCCAAATTCTCCAAAATCTATTGTTAACTTGTATGCGGGTTTCTTTGCTTCTGGAAAATCGTTCACATCTATAATTGTTCCGACTCTCAATTCAACCTTACTAAAGTCATTCCATGTAATTGTTTCCATAGTGGTTATTTTTTAATCTCGAGATTTTTTAAGTTGATATCTTGAAATATTAAGTACAATTCCGACGCTGGCCAGGGCGAAGAATAATGCTGTGCCGCCGTGGCTTATAAATAAAAGTGGTGTCCCCGAAAGGGGTGTGATGGCAAGCATTGCTGCAATATTGAGGAACGATTGTACACCGATGAGTGTAACGATACCGACAACCATCAAGGCTGAAAATATGTCTGGTGCTTTGGTGGCAATACGGTAGCCTTGAAAAATGAATGCCAGATAAAGAAGAATGATTATCACCGAACCGACAAAGCCGAATTCTTCAGCTGCTACCGCGAAAATTGAATCTCCAATTGGTTCAGGTAGGAAATTAAATTTTTGAATACTCTGACCAAAACCTCTGCCGAATATACCTCCTGAACCAATAGCAATAAGTGATTGTTGGATTTGATAGCCATTACCTGTTGGATCAGCCGCTGGATTTATATATGTCTCAATTCTGTCCATGAGGTATGGTCGAGCCATTACTAAACCACCGAGCGCTATTGCCCCTATGAGTCCCATAATGATCATGTCTCGCCACTTTCCGCCTGCTGTGATGAATACGGCAAGACCAGCGAGAGTGATGACAAGGAAAGTGTCAGTATCTGGTTGCATTAAAACTAGTCCAGCAGTAAGTCCAATCAAAATCAAAAAAGGTAATGTGCCAAGTTTGAAGGTGGCAACTTTGTGTTTGACTGATGCAAGCCATGCTGCTAGGTACATAACAAAGCCTATTTTATAAACCTCGGAAGGTTGCACTGTGGCGTTTCCGTTAATGTCTATCCAGCGACAGGCACCTTTGAGGCAAAGACCTATGTGTGGGATGAATACAAGAATCATTAAAACTATGGATGCAATGTAGAGATAAAAAGCATATTTACGCCAAAAAGTATATGGAATGAGTGAGGTAACTATGGCGGCAATTGTTCCTCCGATCAAACCAAATACCACCTGGTTGAAAGTAACGGCCATAAATTTTCCGCTTCCTCGAGCAAGAAGTCCTAGAGATGCTGAAGAAAAGATAAAAAAACCTACGATGACCAAAATAGCAGTGATGATGAGAAAAGGTCGGTCTACGTGTTTATTTTTCTTCATGTATGTATGAATTACTAAAACTCGCTCTATGAAATGGTTCGACCAAGAAGAGCAATGACTGTTCCGAAGATGGCACAAATGATCGAGATGATCCAATATCTCATTGTTACTTTGTACGAAGGCCAGCCAGCTGCTTCAAAATGGTGATGAAGTGGTGCTACGCGGAATATTTTTTTGTTGAAATGTCTTTTCGAAAACATTTGAATACTTGAGGAAAGTGAGGTTATAACAAGCGGAAAGGCGATGATGGGTAGTACTACAATTTCTTTGGTTAGGAATGCAACCACAGCAAGGGTGATGGTTAGACCGAGCATTCCCGTCTCACCAAGGTAGAATCGTGCTGGTGGAATGTTAAACCATAAAAATGCTAGTAGTCCTCCAACAATCACAGCACAAAAAGCAGCGAGATCAATTTGGTTATGGGCAAAAGCGATGATCATGTATGCGCTGAAGGCTGCACTCATGACACCAGCAGCAAGTCCATCGATGCCATCAATGATTGATCCTGAAAAAGTTCCAACGACAACAGCCATAAAGAAAGGAATAAAATAAATACCGAGATTAAATGATCCGTAAAAAGGAACAAGTATACTTAGTGTTTCAAGTTTGAAGTAGAACCACCATGCTCCCGCCGCTGCAATGAGTAATACCACTAAAATTCGTAATTTTCGTGACATGCCATCACTCATATTCAGTTTCTTCCCATAGATTTGCAGGAAGTCATCAATCAAACCGACAAGAGAGGCAAATAAAAGGGTGACTAGAGGAAGGAGTGTCTGGTTCTTACTTAAAAAGTTCATCTTTTGTGTAGCCTCAGATGGAAACAAGAAAGAAATAATTGAAAGGAGAAGGGCGACAGCCATTACCGAGAGCCAGACAAGTACTCCACCCACTCGAGGAGTACTTGTCTCCCCTTTTTCGTTGTGAATACGCTTAAAATCAGGAGACATGGCGTCCGTATTCATATTGCTGCGGGATGAAGTTTTCCACATTCGCTTTCGATACATGAATCCGGTCAAGGCGGGTGTCATGAGGATTCCGATAACGAATGCTGCAATTGCCGGGATCAGGATCTTTACTGCGCTGAATATCATAGGGCTTAGTATAGCCGAAAATTAGCGGTATAACTAGAGGATAACGCGTTATTTGACTGTGAAAAAGTCCCAGGTCGATGAGGCAAGGGCGGTGACGTCCTTGAAGCGCCCATCTACCGTAGAACCAAGGACTACAATAATAACGGGTCTTTGATTTGGTGTGGCTATAATAACCGTGAGATTTCCTCCAGAAGCTTCAGTAAATCCAGTTTTACCACCTACTATGTTTGGAACCGTGGTGAGAAGTTCATTCGTGCTAGTGGCGATATGAAGAATTGCCTTTCCGTTAAGTATTGAAGTGAATGTCGTTTGATAGTTTGTAGTATATGTCACAAGTTCTGGATACGATGCATATGCATTTGACATGAGAAGAGCAACGTCTTTTGCAGAACCAACTGCTCCTGGAGTTTCGGTTATTTTTTTCTGGATTGTTTTGTATATAGGTAAACCACTTGTGTTATTTGCCTTGATTGTTGTGAGACCAAGATTTTTTGCTTTAAAATTCATCATTGAAATGAAACTGCTATAGGGAATGATCTGACTTCCGATGGTTTCCGCCCCTGTATTTGAAGAAGTAGTAAGCATAAATCGTAGTAATTCATCCAGTGTCCATTGTTCACCCACCTTCAATTCCCTGTCAGCTTTTGTTTCTTGAATTATTGTCTTAAGGGTGATTATCTTCGTTGGAAACTTTTGTTGATTAACAATATCTTTAGCAATCATCGCCGTTAATATCTTGGTTAGTGACGCAATAGAGCGTACCTGTTCTCCGTTCTTTTCGTATATAAAAGTTTTTGAAGTGGGGTCATAAATCACTGCCGAACCAGCCTCTATCTTCGGAGCTATAAAAGGAGTGCTTGGAAGTGCTACCGTTGAGGTAGAAACTTGTGCTGTTGTTGTGGCTGTTTGGGCAGAAATGGAAAAAGGAGCGATGAGGATTGCCGCTAAAAGACCCGTGCAGGAGGCTAGTACTTTATATTTTAGACTGAGATTGTTCTGTGGGTTGGACTGATTCTTCATGGGTTTCTTTAAATTTCCTTATTTCTTGTTGTACCTGATCGAATTCCGGTAATTCTTTGACGTTTGATATGCCTAAATGTGACAGAAGGTCGAATGAGGTACTGTAAAGACTTGCTCGTTGGTCGTCAGGAGCCTGTTTTTTCTCTATGAGACCTCGTATGAGAAGATTTCTAATGATGAAGGTTGAATTAACACCTCGAATGTAGTCGACCTCGCTTCGCTTGACAGGGCCCTTGTACAAAATGATGGCGAGGGTTTCGAGAGCTGCTTTTCCAAGATCTCGAGAAAGTTCTTCTTTGGTTATGGCTTCAATTAATTTTGAGGTATCAGGAGAGGTACCGAGCATTATTTCATCGTTGTTTTGCATTAAGATGATTCCCCTACCCTGAAGTTGTTCCTCAAGTTCCTTAACGGAACTTTTTATAGAATCTTCATCGGTGTTGAGTGCTTTTGATAGCTCTTTGATACTTTGAGGTTCACCTTTCCAAAATAAAATAGCTTCAAGGTTTTTTGTCAGTTGGTTTTTGTCGGAGGGCATAAAATGAATTCTTAATATCGAGGTACTCCTATATCATGGCTTTCCATGTGGATTTCGTCAAACAAACCTTCCTGGTGGGCATTGATAACACCTTGTTTTACTAGTTCAAGCATGGCAAGGAAACTGACAATGACATCGACTTTCTCCGCTTTGCTTCCGCCATGAAAATCCTTGAAACTCATTCGTACTGCCGAACTAATGCGGTCTGTAAGACGCCCAATCATTTCCTCGAGACTGATGACTTTTCGTACATATACTTTCGGTTGTTCAATTTTCTTCGGTAAGGCATTAAGTACACGATGAATTGCTTCGGTGAGTGAGCTTAAGGTAGCATCCTTACTCGGTGCGAACACTCTGATTTCTTGTCTAACATCACCGCGGGGAAAGATGAATCGCGCGCCAAATGTATCTTTAATGATTCCGCCAAGACGGCGCATAACCTCAAGCTGTCGTAGACGATCCTGTAAATCTTCAATATCGCCTTTTTCGTCCTCAGTAAGTTGTAGCGTAGGTAAGAGTGATTTTGCTTTTACTAAAAGTAAAGTTGATGCGATGACAATGAATTGTGCCCTGTCTCCCATTGAATAATCAGGAAGTTGATTGATGTACACAATGTATTCGTCGGTGACTTTTACAAGAGAAATATCATTGATGAAAAGTTTTCGCTTTTCAACAAGGGTCAACAAGAGATCAAGCGGACCTTCGAAGACTTCGGTTTTGATGGTGAAATCCGGATTATTCATTGGTATATCTAGGATTAAGTATTAGCTTGCCGGCATTTATGTAGCCTAAAATAAACTTTGCTGGCAATCCCCACTGAGTAATTTTTCCCTCTGCGGCTTGGTCGACTAAGTAGTCATCAATGCCATCCAATTTGAATGTAATTTTCTGTACACTGTCGATGTGGGTTCGGTGAACAATCAGTAGGTTACTTTTTTCTGTATCTTCCAAAAAGTTCTGCACTTCGGAGGTTGATTCAATCACACTAGCCTCTTCTTGTGGACTTTCAGCGCTCATATTTATTTTTTTATAGTAATTCCTAATTCCCTTAATTGTTCAGGATTCACTTCACCTGGAGATACCATCATCAGATCTTTTCCTTCGCCTGTTTTTGGAAATGCAATCACTTCGCGGATATTCGGCTCATTCTCAAGGAGCATGAGGAGGCGGTCGAGACCCCAGGCAATACCACCATGTGGAGGTGTTCCTGATCGAAATGCGTGGAGCATATGAGCAAAGTTTTTTTCTACAGTTTCAGCATCATATCCCATGATTTCAAAGACTTTAAGAAGTGCTTCCGGCTGATGGTTTCGAATGCTTCCCCCTCCAATCTCATACCCATTAAGCGTAATGTCGTATTGTGCGGCAATAATTGATTCAAGCCCTGCATCTGAAGGCTTTGAAGACATTAGTTTCTCCTGATGCTCGGGTTTAGCACTGGAAAATGGATTGTGAGTAAATGTCCAGTTACTTGTTCCTGATCCAGTACCGTTTTGCTTTTGATTCTTTTCGAAGAATGGAAAATCAACTACCCAACAGAATGCTAGAAGATCTTGATCTTCCTTGTTTTCTCGTATATCAGGTCTGTCATTTCCGTATTTCGACATAGCTTCAGAGTATGGAATACGCGGAAATGGAATTGTTTGAATTTTCTTTTGAGGATAGAGCTTCGTAACAAGATCAATGAGAAGTTTTTCTGTAACCGCCATAACATCTTCTTCATTAACAAAGCTCATTTCCATATCGAGCTGAGTGAATTCAGGCTGCCTATCTCCTCTTGTGTCTTCATCGCGCATGCAGCGAGCGATTTGGAAATATTTTTCTAGGCCTGAGGCCATGAGCAGCTGTTTATATTGCTGCGGAGATTGAGGAAGTGCGTAGAAGTGGCCAGGCTCAAGCCGTGAAGGCACAATGTAGTCACGAGCACCTTCAGGAGTGGATTTTGTAAGGAGTGGAGTTTCTACCTCGGTAAAGTTTTGATCATCGAGAAGATCTCGAATGAGTTTTACAACTTTATGACGGTTACGAATATTTTTCTGTAATCGATCATTACGAAGATCGAGGTATCGATATTTCAGTCGAACATCTTCGCCTACTTCCCGCGTGTCTGAGTGGATATCGAATGCTGGAGTTTCAGCTTCATTTAAGATGTTGATGGAAAGTATTTCAAGTTCAATGTCCCCGTTTTGTTTATCTGCCTGAATGTTTCTGTCAGGTCGTTTATTCACCTTTCCGCGAACTTCAACCACCCATTCAGGACGTAATTTAGATCCAACTACGTGAGCGTCCGGCGCGCCTGGTAAAATCACACCCTGTACCTTTCCTGTCATATCACGAAAATCAAAAAAGATGAGTTTGCCTTGGTCTCGGCGGATGTCCACCCAACCGGCAATGGTTACTTCTTCTCCTGTTTTAGAGCTTAAATCCTTGATGTAAACGCGGTTTTTCATGGATTACAGTTTATCAGAAAAGGCTGGAAATATAAAGATTTTCAAAAGAAAAGTCCCAGCACCTTGCGATACTGGGACTTAACTTTGTTACCAACCTACGCCAATACCCCTGCTTCTTTCAGTTCGCCGAGGTCGTGGACAAGCGCTGATGCTTGTTCTTTGTACATCCTGGCGTATTCGCCGTTCTTCTGGAGCAGT
>JAZKIM010000003.1:141629-160666 GCA_040384865.1 Patescibacteria group bacterium | reverse complement strand
GCAGTTCTGTATGAGAACCGTCTTCAACGAGTATTCCGTTATTTAATACCAGAATGCGATCGAAGCGACGGACTGCTGCGAAGTCATGCGATATGCAGATGATGGTCTTGTTAGACGGTTGTGATGCCAAACTGTTACTTATTGTCAATCGCGAGTCTGCGTCCACAGATGCAGTCGGTTCGTCGAGTATAAGGACTTTGGCGTTTCGGTACAGCACCCGAGCGACGGCAAGTTTCTGACGCTGCCCCATTGATGGTTCATTGCCGCCGAACTCTCTTCCAAGCTGTGTATCGATCCCCTTTTCCCATCTGTTCACGAAGCCAAGGGCATCAGCGTCTCGAAGGGCTTTTTCCACGTTAACTCGATCAATCTCCCGTGAAGAATCGCTGAATGCGATGGATTCGACGACGGAAAAGTCGTATGTGCTGTAATTTTGAGGCAAGACTGCGAGATGTTGATGCCACTCTCTCGATTCGACGTTTTTAAGGTCGACACCATTCACGCTCATTGATCCCGCCGTTGGGTTTTCGATGTGTGTCAGTAGTCTCATGAGTGTCGTTTTACCGGCACCGTTAAGACCGACAACTGCGATTTTTTCACCCGGTTGTATGACCAAACTATTGATCTGCAACGTCGGCTTCTCGCTTCCGTGGTAGGTGAATGAGACATTTTCCAGCTTGATGGTTGGTGTCTCACTGAGATGTAACTTAATGGGGTGTGTAGGTTTCGGCATGAGCGGTTTGAGGTCGAGATACGTTAGAGCATCCCTGACGTACAGTGTCCATTCATTGATGATTCCAATGCTGCTTAGTAGCGATCCAATTGACCCGCTGAACGTAAATATCGATGCTAGGAGGAAGGTCATTTCGCCTACACTCACCGTTCCAGATTGAACTGACTTGATGATGGCTATGATTGCGATTACATATCCGATGCTTCTAATGGCCGTTGCAATTGCCTCCCACCAGAGTCTTTTCAGTTCGGTACTCGAGAACTTTTCCTGAGTTCGAACTAGAATTTCCTTTATCATTGAAAGAAGCCTTGCTGAATTTTGGAAGAGCTTCGACTGGATGATTCCCGAGGTTCCGCTCAAATGCTCTTTGTAGTGTTGCATGCGACGGTTTTCGTGGCTTGTTCTGTCCCAGATCCCCCAGATTCTTCGGCCGAAGACAATGCTTGTCACAAACGAAGGTATTTGGGTCAGTATGAGAAGAAGCGATATCGTCCAGCTGAAGTTTATGGCAATAGCTGCTCCGATCACGAGTCGAATGATGTCTCGTGAAGATCCTAGAATGAAGCCGTTAAGTTCGGTTATGACGTGATAACCGCGAATAAACGCTCTTTGTTTGAAGTTTTTGAACTTCGGATCCTCATGTCGTGCAATGTCAATTTCCACTGATTTACCAAGGAAGAGCATCTCTGTAGCGTTCTGCAGTTTGTACCTCCAGTTAGAGCGGACATACCCCTCGAAGTCTTCTGATACGTCGTCGGCAAATTTGAATATTGCCCATCCGACTATCAGTGCTGCGAAGCTTGAATATGCCACCGCTCCAGTGCTGAGTGAGAATGCGGCATCGATGAGATGCTGCATTATCTTGCTCAAGATGATTGGAACCGCACCTGCAATGAAGCCAGTAATGATGATTGTTGTCGAGAACCATGGTGCGGTCCTGAATGCGAACTGAAGTGCCCGAATGCAAGTTCTCAGGAACCCGATCTTTGGCGTATATTCGTTGTCGATATCGTTATCAATCGCTTTCGAAACGTTTGTTTTGCTCATAGATTATGTTAGCTAGTAGTTGGTTTGAAGTTGTAAAAGACAAAAAGCAGCCTGCGTGTGTCCCTTTGAGGGTTTGTTTATAAAATAAACGCATGCTGCGGAGCCTAACGATAAATTATAGTATAAAATACAAAAATGTCAAGATAATAATACGGCTTATTTATTGGCTAATCTGACAATTCCAGCCTCTGTGTCTATCTCAACTCTATCTCCTTTCTTAAATTTCTCAGTGGCAATCTTGGTTCCGATAATGGTCGGAACCTTGAATTCTCTTGCTACTATAGCTGCGTGCGATAATATTCCACCTTCATCTGTAACAACCGCTTTTGCTTTCCTTATTTCCTCAATCATGCCTGGATGTGTTTTCTTCACTACGAGGATGTCTTCACCGACAATCCCTGTGACAATTTTTCCGTTTGAGTATGCTGTTTGCCCCGTCAAATCATTTTCCATATTTCTTTTGCTGATCTGTGGACTCATGTCTCCTAAATAGAGTGCTACCAAGCCATCCTTCTGCACAAGGCTCCAGACGGTATGTTTTCTAGCGGCTATTTTTTCGAGATTAATCTCCTCTCCCTTAAGAAGAGCAGTCACTTCGTCTAGCAACATGTTGTGTATTTCTTCCACATGGACCTTTGTTTCTTTTGATATTTTTTGCCAAAGGGTATCGTGGGGATGCCAGCGACTTTTATCATTACGCCACTTTTCGATGTACATCTTATCTTCCACTGAAGAGCTGTTGCTATTGAATATTAGCTCAGCCTCTTCCTTTGCGAGGCCGTAGTACGCAAGATGCTCGCTCATTGTTTTGAATATTTTGAGATAATCATCAACAGAGAATTTCCCTGTTTTAGAAAGTTCAGTTTTTATATTTTGTTCGAGCCTATTTATTTTATGTATGAAATTAAACTTCGGTTTAAGAACTCTTTGCTTTATCATTTTCATATGATCTTCCTCAGATTTGAGTAAGTAGTCACCGATTCCTTTTACTGTAATACCGTTTTTGTACGTATACCCAAGTTCTTTCAAAAAGAACTTGTCTCGTAAAAGTAGTACAAGGCTTTCTTCAACCAAAAAGGCATTAAAGAAGCGGTCCTTGGTCCATTCCTCAGGTGTCGATATTAAAACATCTTTTTTGCCAAGTGTTGTGATTGGTCTGCTTTGAGTTATGTAGAATTTATTACCATCATGGGTCCATTCAACATCACAAGGAAAATTAAAATGGTTTTCTATATTGATAACAATGTCTGAAAGTTCTAAAATTTGCTGTTCATCCAAGACTTGAGATTTTGAGTTTACGATTACGGATAAAACATTTTTTGGTTTTTTTGATACTATGTACGAATCCGGAGTAATCTCTCCAGAAACGATAGATTCGCCAAGGCCATATCCTGCTTCGATGATGAGTTGATTCTTTTCCTTGGTTACAGGATGAACCGAAAAGGCTACGCCAGAGAATTTTGAATTAATCATTTTCTGAACTACAACAGCTATAGATATATTCGCAGACTTCAGTCCTTTCTGGTTACGATAATATTCAGCTCTAGGACTAAATATTGAGGCCTGACAGAGTTTTATTTTTTCAAGCAAGCTATCTCGTGGTACATTCAAATATGACTCAAGCTGGCCAGCCCAGGCATCTTCTTTCCCGTCTTCTACCGTGGCGGAAGACCTAACTGCAACTAGATCGCAACTCAGTTCATTGAAAGCTGCGATTATTTCTTTTTCCATATCTTCAACTTTAGAGTCGGCAAGAATTACAAACCCAGGTGGAATAGCTATTCCTGCCTTGGTAAGCTCACCCAAAGAAGCGCCCTTGCCGCCAGCAATCAAGACATCATCTTTGTTTAGATTGTTTATTTTTCTAATTTTCATAAATGAGATTTAGTAACCCAAATCCTTGTAAAGGATATTGTCACCATCAATCGCTTTATATCCCAATCTTGTATAGAAAGCAATTAGCTGCTTCACATCCATACCCTCATCTTTGAAAGGTTCCGCCTTAATTTTCAGTATATTTCCTTCGTTTTCTAGTTCTACCTGATTCATTAAAAATGAGGCTAATCCCTTTCGTCTATGCTCGCCGATAGTACGTACGCCATCGATTAAAATTTCTCTAGCAGACTCTTGTTTGGTAAAGATATAAGAAACATTCTCGGAATTAAAATGGATGTCATAGCGCATACCACTATTATGGGGATATTTTGTGAATATATATCCTTGCGGTAATTGCATAGTTAAAGCCCCAAGTCAGATATCTGTGAATATGTACTAAGAAACGAAGGAATGGCGAACAGGAGACCTATTATTGGTAAAACAAATATTACAATAGTGCCTATCATCGTCCATAGGAAGTACTTGCGGGTCTTTTCAACTGATACGTAAATTGCGTCAATTTTTCCTTCCAAGGCCTCAATGCGTTGTTCAGTTGAAATGATATTTTCTTCAGGGTTCATAAAGTATATAAATAGTTAAATAGTAAGTCCGGTTTTTTTTCTCACATCGGCCACAAGTTCAGCCGTCAGCTCTCGTACTTTCTTGCCATTCTTTGAAAGCATTTCCTTCACTGCCCCTGGATCTTTTGCGATTTCAGCTCTTCGTTCTCGAAGCGGAGTAATGAAGGTGACCAGGTCATCAATCAAGGCTTCTTTGAGTGCTTTGTACTTTCCTTCATGCTCGGCATATAATTTTTTGAGATATTCCTCGTCTCTGAAAAGCTTGTGCATGTTGTACACGTTCATAGGTATGCCTGAACCTGAATCTGTGACAATAGACATAACTAGTTTTTTTATATCCTCATCTTCGGCAAAAAGCGGAATGTGGTTATTGTAGCTTTTGCTCATCTTTTGACCATCGATACCCGGAACGGTCTCAACAGATTCAAGAATCATTGGTTCTGGCAGTTTGAATACTTCACCGAATATTCGGTTGAACTTTTCAGCCGTATCACGAGCAATTTCTAAATGTTGCTTCTGGTCTCGTCCCACAGGTACAACATCCGCATTGTGGATGAGTATGTCTGCCGCCATGAGAAGTGGGTAGTCAAAAATTCCGACGTTTATTTCTTTGTTTTTAGCCTCAGCATCTTTGAATGAATGTGCTCGCTGTAGATATGGCACAGTGGTGATGCAGTTGAATATCCACGCAAGCTCTGTCAGCTCGGGTAAATCAGATTGCTTGAAGATGAGGACCTTCTCGGGATCAAGACCTATGGCGAGATAGTCAATGGCGAGCTCGATAGTTGATCGAGCAAGTTCTTCCCCGTTTTGCATAGTGGTTAGAGAATGAAAATCGGCGATGAATATTCGTGAATCATGCTCGTTCTGCAGATCGACGAATTGCTTCATAGCACCGAAATAGTTACCGATGTGTGGACGACCGGTTGATTTGACGCCTGAAAGTAGAATCTTTTTCATATGAGACCATATTGTATCAAATCGGTAGCTTGTTTGACAAACCTAAGTATGTGTATTAATATCACAACCCTCATGCAATACATGAATACAAAAACGAATATGTCATGGAACGAGACGAAGCGCTCAGTATGCGCACACCCTTTTTCTGTGCTCACAAACAACACGTATACGGGCATTGCCCCTACTACGCTTATATTCAGCCGAGACATGTGTATTGCCTCTCCAATCGACTTCATTTCGTAAACTAACGACAAAGAAAAGAAATAGAGATAGACAAGTTCCGGCTGAATGAAAGCCGGAGATTCTTCTTGGCCTAGCCAAGTAAATCCCCTCCCATTCAGATTACGCGCCCTAATAAGGAAGGCGTTCTAAGCTCATTTAAAACTCAGCAACCAAACTAGACAGAACAATATGAAATCAACTATCCGCATCTACATCGGATCTGTGATCCTGCGAAGCCTCAGTGGCAGCATGGTTGGGGCAATATACGTAAAGTATCTCCTCATGAACGGACTCAGTCTCTTCGAGACAAGTCTGCTCAACTGTGTCTTCTACATTGCATTGATATTTCTCGATGTGCCTACAGGCGCATTCGCAGATGTATTTGGCAGGAAGAAGTCCGTTGCCCTTTCCTTCGCCTGCGCGGCGTTGGGACAAATCGCTTATGGCGTATCTACGACAATCTCCGGCTTTATCACTTCAGAAGTGATACTGGCATTCTCTGTAACATTCTTTAATGGAGCGTTGAAGGCCTGGGCCGTGGATCAACTCAAGTATCACGGCCATGACGGAAACTTCACCGAATTATTCGGCAAAGTTAATATTTTTGGATGGTGCGTATGCATCCCCGGCGCGGTTACAGGAGGGTATTTCCTTTCTCTCGATTCGCGGCTCCCTTGGTTTGTCTGTAGTGCTATATCCTGCATCGGATTACTCTTCTGCCTCATCTATATGAAGGAAGACTATTTTAGGCGCAAGAAAGTATCTCTCAGACGGAGCTACAAAATGATGTGTCTCACGATACGCATAAGTATTCGGTACGTAAAGAAAAGTCGAGTCGTCAGGTTCATTATCTTGTCCTCGATTTTCCAGGTCTTTGCCGTTCAGGCGCCCAATATGCAGTGGGTGCCAAGATTCGAAGAAACGATTGGCGGTACGGCCATGCTCGGCATTGCAATGGCATCTTTCGCCCTCATGAATGCTCTGGGGTCATTCCTTGCAAAAAGAGTGCTTAAGGCAACAAGGGACGAAGAGCGAATGATTATGTGGTGCCAGGTGATGATAGGAGCCTTCATCATAGGCTCGGCATTGGTGCCGGGACCTCTGGGCTTTGTCTTGTTCTTGTTGCATCAGATACCGAGGGGAATGTTCTTCCCGGTTAAAGATGCATATTTCCAAGACCATATCAGTTCGCGTGAGCGCGCCACCATGAGCTCATTCGAATCCATTGTTCCCAATATGGGCGGAGTGGTGGCGTTGTTCAGCACAGGATTCATGGCTGAAAGTCATGGAATACCGATGACGTGGACGGTCTCTGGTTCAATATTGGTGACTGCTGCAGTAGCGTTAGCGTTCGCTTCCCGCAAGGCTTTGAAAAAAGCTTAAGCGGAAAACGCCAAACAAAACAGAGCTCTTCGGGGCTCTGTTTTTGCGGTTATATTAGGAAAAGATTGCTTTTTATATATACTGTGGTATAATATGTTCTGAAAGAAATCGGTCTTTCCCAACCAACTCAACCAACACAGACAGAAAGGTTTTTCATCATGAGAGATATTTTCCTCCCCATCGTGCTCTTGCACGGCATGTGGGGCAATGCAAACCAGTTCGCTAACTGGTCCCAATTCCTCAACGACTGCGGTTATACAGTCGTGCCGCTGACGCTTCCTGGTCATGAACTGGGAGGAAACGTCGACAAGTTGTCCATCTACAATTATGCCGACGCCATCGAAGGTTTCCTCAGCAGGATTGGCCCGTGCCATCTCGTCGGGCATTCGATGGGCGGATTGATTGCCCAAATGGTCGGTCACCACAAGAACGTCCGAAAGGTCGCGCTCGTGACAAGTGCTGCGCCGTACGGCATTAGCCCTACGACACTTGCAATCAAGCTGCGTATGCTTCGGCCGCGCTACTTGAAAGCCTTGTGTACTGGTGAAGGATATCGCGTTGACGACGGCGATGCTCGTTGGTTGATGATGAACTGTCTCGACGACATGTTTAAACCATCGGAAGTTTTCCCTTCCTGCGAATCAGGTGTGGCAACTTGGGAGCTGTCTCAAGGCTCTGTCAAAGTTCAGCCTCTCAAAAAGCCGACGCTTGTCATTGGTTGCAACGATGATCGAATGACACCAGTGCGCACTCAAGAGGCCATCGCCGATTTGCACGGCGCCACGTATAGAACCTATGCAGGCGGGCATTTGCCGATGCTCGAACATCGTTGGAGGAGAAACATTAACGACATCTCAACCTGGCTGCTTACGAAGTAGCCGGGTGAAACTTTACGGGGCCGGAATCTTGCGATTCCGGCCCCGTTTAACATTCTACAAATTACTTTATGAGGTAATATGATCTGCTGGATCCAGTTCAATAAAAAATGTAGATCCCTTTCCTGACCCTGGAGATTCTGCCCACACTCTGCCATTATGAGCCTCAACCATCTTGTGCACCACATACAGACCAAGACCTGTACCCATAATATTGGTCTTGGAAGCATCTGGAGCTCGGGTGAATTTTTCAAATAGTCGTGGAAGCACTGCTGCTGGAATTCCCACTCCGGTATCCGAAATGCTGATAAGTATTTTACCAGCAGAATTTCGAGTGAGCCATAAATGAATACTGCCCTTCGGTGTGTACTTAATGGAATTGTCTATCAAATTACCAATGACCTGTTTTATTTTTCCAAAGTCCGCATTGATTTTATATTCTTGATTCTGATCATAGGTATATTCTAAAGTAAGTTTCGCCTTTTCAATTGTAGGACGTAAATCTGCAACTACTGTATCGATGAGGGTTTTGAGGTCAAACAATGTAAAGTCGTATTGCATTCTTCCTTGTTCAATTCGCGAAACATCAAGGTAGTCACCTACAAGCACCACAAGATCTTGCGTTGACTTGTATATTTTGTCTATAGCATCCTTTGCTTCATCCCTTATTTCGCCAAAGTCTCCATCCAGAAGCATTGATGCATATCCTTTTACTGCAGCAAGCGGTCCGCGAAGCTGATGGGAAGCAAGTGAAACGAATTCTGATTTTTGTTGATCGAGTTCTTTGAGACGAACATTTGCACGTTCAAGATCCAAAGCCAATCGCTCGATTTTTTCTCTGTTTCTGACCTCGGTAAGCACGCTTCTAATCAAGAAAACACCTAGCACGATAGTGAACAAAAGTAGTACCCCATTAAACCAGCGTTCTTCAGGGGTGTTGGCAACGATCGTCCTAATAAGGAGCAGGATCCACAAGGCGCCGGTTGAGATTTCTGTAGCAATTGCTTTGATACTAAAAAGTTGATGTTTGGCGATTGCATAGGTCGCGAAAGTTACCATGGTTACTGTTGATACTTGTCCAATCCAATTAAACTCAAAATAACCAAACCATGGGAGAAGGAGATTGGTGACAAAGGCTATATTTGCGGAAATGGAGTAACCAGTGAGAAGATAGAGGGCTTGCCGTTTTTGCGATAAATCCTCTGTGCTTTTGTATTTGTTATACAAACGATAGAAAGCATAGAGAAAATAAATAAGAATGTACGCTACATATAAAAAATAAAGCTTTCCAAAAATAATGTGGTTCTCGCCAACTTCACTAACTGATGCTGCAGAAATGACACTCTCGCCAAACAGAACAAGCAGGATAATAAGTACATTAGGGATAAGTATAGAAGCCCTCTTTGCTCGGGTGAACCCCGATTCTTTCATTGGAAAGATATAAGTGAAAAAGAGAAAACTGCTGGCTATGAGCGAGGCTGAAGCATATAAGGCTTTAGTCCAAAATATGATGTTTTCTGGAGTAGCAAGTCGATAAAAGAATATACAGAAAATCCAAGAGAGTATAGTGAGAACATTGATAGCATACACTCGACTTGCGTATTGTCGCTGACTGCTCAAAGCGAGCATCAAACCAAGCGCTGAGTTAATACTGGCAATAATGACAAGTGCGAGAGTAATTGCGTTCATGTAAAGATGCTATAGGTTTTGTAACAGACGCTCACTGCATCGTTCTTTTATTATACCTCGCACTTTCTCAATCTGCACTTCGGGAATATGTTTCTGTACAGAATTTTGAAATCGCGAGATGCTAAAAAGAAGGTCTTTAGCTACAGTTTCAACATGAGCTACAAGATCCATGTTTAATTCACCGAGAGCATAATTATCGAAATGTCCGTCACGAGCAAGTACTAAAACTTCTCCCAGACAACAAAACGTATCTTCCTTTCCTGCTAGACCAAGATTAAAGTTGCATTTAATGCCCGGGGTGTGAATAACACCACCTTCAATAACCAGAATATCATTACGTTCTCTGATGACGTTCTCGGGGATATCTGAAGGCTGAGCATCATTGATAATGATTGTTCCTGGCAGAATGTCATCGCTTGAAACGAGTGCTTCTGGGGCGTTCGTGGCGGTTATGACGATATCCCAACCTTTGATGTCTTTAATTGCGTGGGTGATTTCAATTTTTGCCTCAAAATGAACGGAGGACATATGCTCAACATTTTTCTTTAAGTGTTCAGCTCTCTTTTTAAGATCTATAAAAAGAAAATTTTTCACCCCCCATGCGGCTAATATTTTTGCACTGCTTGACCCAATAGATCCACCAGCTCCGACGACGGCAATTTTTACTTTTGCTTTATCGAATCCAAAATCATCAATGCATTTCTTTACGTAATCAGTCACTGTCTTTGTGGTGTATGCTCGTCCCGTGGTGACTCCTATCCCCCCTACTTCGCTTGCCACATCCAACCCTCCCTTCGAAAGAGACGCTGTTAACGCGCCGAGACCGATAATACCAACACCCTTTCTTTTGGCAAACCTTACAGCTTGAATAATCTTTTTCAGGGCAAAAGATCGATCTTCCATCATTTGCCTTGCCGTCATGGTGATAGCAATGATATACCCAGGAATGGCAATACCTTCCTTGGTGTTTAAACCTGTAATTTCAGATACTACTACAGGAGGCATATGTTTAGTGAGAAAAGCAAGCGCCTGTTTTGGAAGAAAACTTAAGTATGGAAATTTTCGCAGGAAGTCGGTATTATCTCGGGGGTGTACCAGAAACCCTATTTTTTTGACAGCGTTATTCATTTCATTATAAAAGTGGCGTTCATGCCAGAACGCTCTCAGTATATCATCAGTAAGAAACTTTAGGATATTTTACTGTGAAGTTCTTCTACTTTTCTATAGAGCTCGAGCGTTGCTTGATTGTAAGATTCGTTCGTGTTGAGTAAAAATTTCTTTCCAACATTAAGGGAAAATCTCGCTCTCTTCCCCCTTTCCTTAAACCTTTTAAGAGCTACGGGGATGATCGGTGTATTCGTCATTAATGCCAACGCAGCTGCGCCACGTTTGAATTCTCCTAGAGAGTTATCACCGCGCATACTTCCAGCTGGGAAAATGGTGACTGTACCGCCACCTTTAAGTATGTCGACAGCATTTTTAAGATTTTTTTCTAGTCCTTCACCTTGAGTAATAACAAAAACACCGAAGAGTAAGTAGATAAATTGTACAATGCCGACGCTACTCAATACATTTAAAGCTGGTTTGTTGAATTTTGTTACACCCATAAAGCGGAGCGGTAAGAGTGATGCATTAGGTGCAAAAAAAAGATGAAAAATGAAACTATCGAAAAATACGACATGATTTGAAACTATGATAACCGGTCCTTTTTCCTTTTCAATATTTTCTTTTCCTTGAATTTCAATTTTAAAAAGCGTATTGAACAAAATGCGAAAGAAAATAGTACCAAAACTCTGCATGATATTGGCGGTGTATTTGTGTATATCAAGATTTGCTTGGCGGCGAGCCGTCATTCGTTCTTGTCTTGGTTTTGTTTGAGCTATTGTTGCCATATTATTTAAAATTTACAGAATTTTATATAAAAAGAGCGACGACTCTAGAGGAGTCGTCGTCTGAAGTGGCGATAAACCATGGTGGGTTGTTGTGCTCTGACCTCTCTTGAGGCCGAGTTTACTCGAGCCGCTTTTACGGCCCTGTTCGGGTATCAGTGGTTGTTTAAAAAGATTCATACGCATTGGAATTATAGCACATATATTTTAAATAGCAAGCCTTTTCACTTTAATACGAGGAACGTTTAGACAAATGGAATATCACTCCAAGCGGTACTGCTAAGGAAAGAAAGTATCCGAGGGGTGAATTGAAGAATTGGAGCATGCTGGAATTCAAATTATAAATATCCCGCGCCGGAAGAATATGAAGAGTAAGAACGAGACTAAGGGCAATAATGGAAATGGAAAGTAGGAAGGAATCTATGACAGCCATAAGTCCAGATCGATTGCCGCTTGAATGGGTCACTCGTTGAACAGCAAAGAATATTGGTAAGAAAATGACAGAATAAACAAGTAAGTGAGAAAGGAATATTTGAAAGGGTGTATCTTTAAAGAAAATTACGTTGTCGATATATGGAAACGCCTTATATACCACAATTGCTGGATAAAAGCTGGTAATGACACCAAAAAGAAATCTTTTTCCTAAATAAAAAGCAAAGATTGTAGTTATTGCAAAGACAACAATAAGAACTAAGTTTATCATGTGCTTATATTATACACGTATTTTAGCCTCTCTGTTCAGGGTAACTGTATATAACTAAAGCCCTTGCTCTTTTAGTTGCTCTATGAGCTTCTTTGATTCCTTATTCAGCTTTTTCGGCATTTCAATCCTAACATGGATAAGGAGATCACCTCGATGTGTTCTACTTGCATCAAAGGCAACACCCTTTCCTCTCACTCGAAGCGTTTCGCCAGAGGCGACTCCCTCGGGAATTTTAACGGTTAAATCTCCGTCAGGAGACATAATGGTTCGTTCCCCACCAAGCAACGCTTCTGAAAGTTTAATATTAAACGTAGTAACTAGGTTATGCCCCTCTTTTGTCAGAGCTTTATCCGCCTTTACATGTACTCGAACAAAAAGATCACCAGGGTTGCCTCCTTCAGCCTCTTCGCCTCTGCCAGTAACCCGAAGCATTTCACCACTATCCATTCCAGGTGGAATTTTAATAGCAAAGGATTCCTTTTTTTTGGTTGAAGATTTTGTATATGAAATTTGTCTTTCTGTTCCGAATACTGACTCCTTGAATAAAATATCTACATCGACCGTGATGTTTGCACCGCGTCGTACTCTTCGGCCACCTCCAAAAATACCTCCTAGTATGTCGCCTAGATCAAATTCCACGCTATCCTGACCGAATCCTTGTTGCCCTCCACCAAATCCAAACTGAGAAAAATCAAAACCGTTAAAGTCGAAACCACCAGGCTGCCCCCCTCCGTATCCTTGAGGTCCTGAACTTCCGAACTGGTCATACTGACTACGCTTCTGATCATCAGAAAGTACACTGTAAGCTTCGCTCGCCTCTTTGAACTTATCGGCATTACCATCTTTTTTGTCAGGATGGTGTTCATGGGCCAATTTTCTAAAGGCCTTTTTTATTTCATCTTTCGAAGCATTTTTATCAACTCCGAGTGTTTTGTAATAGTCTTTTGCCATTTGTTAAATTAAGTTAAGCATTAATCGCTCCTTAGTATTTCTGGATTGTCAGTCGCGGGATGGAGTGCCGAAAATCTTTTAGCTCCCCATCCCCCGACTGACTTGTAACAAGTCTGCGGGGGTAAAGTAATTGTTTTTATTTAGCCTCTGTATCACGAACATTTTCCTCAGTTCCTTTTTTTTCTTCAGAACTAGCAGACTGAGCATCCGTTGAGGCGTTACCTTGAGCCGCTGTCGCTTTCTGAATTTCTTCCCCAATTTTTGAAAGTTCACCAGAAAGCTCTTCCGTCGCTTTTTTAATAGATTCGATGTCGGTACCGTCTTTTGCTGTCTTTGCTGCAGCAATTTTTGTTTCAACTGAAGTAACAAGCTCTGCTGAAACCTTCTCCTTGTTGTCCTTCACTGCTTTTTCAGCTGTGTAAATCATTTGTTCCGCAAGGTTTTTGATTTCAACCTCTTCCTTTTTCTTCTTGTCTTCAACCTCGTGAGCTTCAGCATCCTTTTTCATCTTTTCGATATCATCCTTAGAAAGACCTGAGCTTGCTTCAATACGGATTGATTGCTCTTTGTTTGATGCCTTGTCTTTTGCTTTTACATTTAAGATTCCATTGGCATCGACGTCAAAAGTCACTTCTACCTGTGGCATACCTCTTGGGGCTGGTGGAATACCGTCAAGAATAAATCGGCCTAAGGACTTATTATCTCTAGCCATTGCTCTTTCACCCTGGACGATGTGAATTTCCACCGACTGTTGGTTATCAGCTGCTGTTGAGAATACCTGTGAGCGTGAAGTAGGAATAGTGGTGTTTTTCTCAATGAGTTTTGTTGCCACATTTCCCATAGTTTCAATGCCGAGAGATAGTGGAATGACGTCAAGAAGAAGAATATCTTTTACGTCACCACCGATGATACCTCCTTGAATTGCCGCACCGAGGGCCACTACTTCATCAGGATTGATAGATTTGTTCGGTTCACGTCCAAAGAAATCTTTTACAAGCTGCTGAATCTTTGGCATTCTAGTCTGACCTCCAACGAGAATGACTTCCTGAATGTCTGCAACCTTAAATGGAGACGCTTCGAGCGCACGCTTGGTGATTTGCATCGCTCTGTCTAGGAATTCATCAGCAAGCTCTTCAAGCTTTGCTCGGGAAATCTTCTTAGCGAAGTGAATAGGGCCTGATGAGTTTGAAGTGAGGAATGGAATATTTATTTCAGTCTCATTAGCCGTAGAGAGTTCTATTTTTGCCTTTTCTGCGGCTTCATCGAGTCGCTGCATAGCAAGAGCATCGCCATGGACATCCACTCCACTTTCCTTCTTAAACTCGTCTGCGATCCAATTAAGGAGCTTGTAGTCGATATCTCGACCTCCAAGTCGGTGATCGCCATCAGTTGCCTTTACTTCTACTACATCATCTCCTACTTCAAGGATGGAGATGTCAAAAGTACCACCTCCAAAGTCGAAGACGGCGATTTTCTCATCCTTCTTTTTGTTGAATCCGTATGCAAGCGCTGCCGCTGTTGGTTCATTAATGATTCGCTTTACATCAAGACCAGCAATTTTGCCGGCATCTTTGGTCGCCTGTCTCTGTGAGTCATTAAAGTATGCAGGCACGGTAATGATTGCCTCCGTGATCTTCTCGCCAAGCTTCGCTTCTGCGTCGTTCTTCAGCTTGGTAAGAATCATGGCTGAAATTTCTTCCGGTGAATAGAATTTTTCAGAAAGTTTTACCTTTACACCGCCGTTATCAGCCTTTGCCACTTCGTAAGGAATGGTCTTCATATCCTGTTGAACACCTGTCTCTTCGAAGCTGTGCCCGATGAAACGCTTAATGCCGAAGACGGTATTCTTTGGATTGGTAACAGCCTGACGTTTTGCCAAGAGACCTACAAGACGTTCATTCGTCTTTGAGATTGCAACAATTGACGGGGTGGTTCGTGCTCCCTCCGCGTTCTCAAGGATTTTTGGTTCCCCGGCTTCCATGATTGCGACTGCTGAGTTTGTGGTACCTAAGTCGATACCGATAATTTTAGCCATAGTGAAATTAAGTTAAAGATTTATAAGAATCCAGTAAATCTTTAACGAGTCGGTGCTCTGGTTTTTTGTGATGTAAGGAAAGCCGCGAGTATCTCTACCTTCGAAGCATATGGAGATGGAATTACATCAATAGCTTTTTCCACTGCATCATTTGATACGGTAGGTTTTGAAATGCCAAGAAGTGTTGTGGCAACGATAATTTCAGCCGCCGTAGCGTCTGCATCTATGAGCGTAATACTGTATTGAGCGAGTGTGTTAGTTTTTTTGCGTAGATCCGCAGCCTCCTCTGCGTTTATACGCTTAATACCTATGAGGTGCGAAGTATATGAGCCATTGTATATTTGTGTAAAAACCAAGGCGCGTACCAAAAACACGTCACTTCCAGAGACTCTTGATAAGTGGATGACCGCTCTTTGATTGTCGCGTTTTATAATGTTCATAGTAGCTTTAAGCTGTGTATCACAATTTAGTTAAGGATTCCTTAAACCTCTGCCTCGAAAACTTTTACAAGCGCAGGGCGAAGCACCTTATCCTTTAATTTATATCCCTTCTGTAAGATTTCCGCAACTGCGTGATCTTGAGCCTTGTTTTCAGTTGGAACAAGGGCTATGGAGTGATAGAAATTAGGGTCAAAGGCCTCTCCTATAGCACCGAACGGAATCACTTCATGTTTAGCTAAGGCACCAACAAGCTGCTGATATATTGTCTCAACACCTTTTCGCCATTCAGCAGGAGCACTTTCCCATGATTCTTTGCTGCCGATAGCCATATCAAAAGCATCGAGGATTGGAAGAATATCTTCAGCAAACTTTTCAGTGGCAAAACGAACATATTCCTTCTTTGATTCCTCATCACGCTTTCGAGCATTAATGAATTCAGCTTTGTCTCGCTGCCAACTATCGAGATATTTTTGCTTTTCCTCTACCGCAACTTTAATTTTTTCTCGAAGTTTCTTTACCACTTCTCCTGTTGATAGTTCTGCATCCTCATCAACGAGAATGTCGTCAGAACCATTTGTCGGTTCAATCTCAATATTGTCTTCTTCCAGCTCCTGACTCAAATCTTTGTTAAGTTCATCTGTCATGTGTAGGCAATTGTAGTGATTTAATGAGCGAGATGCAAGATATTGACTTTGCATGTATTTATTGTACTATGCTTTTCAGGCCTGGTTAACGTGTCTAACACGTCATACCCGCGTTCCTCGCCTTACTAATAAAAAACTGAGAGCCTCTTTGCTCTCAGTTGGAGAGAGAAAAGAGGTTCTTTGCAACTAAACAATCCTATGAAAAAATCCGCTATCGCGCTTTTTGCGATGATCACCTTCCCCTTCTTCGCTGTCCACGCTGAAGAAAAACCGATCTCGTGGACGATCGCCCAAGCAACGCAGCCGCCGACAGCCCAGAAAAAGACGTTCTTCGTCGGCGATATCCTGATGCAGCAATCCCAAGAAGATGGCCAAGTCTCTTCCTATACCGAGGTACGGATTGCCGGGGTGATCACAAAAGACGGAGTCTCGCAGGTGCTTCTCAGTCGCAGCACCCTTGCCCATGTCACTATTTCCACCACCGAGTTCGTGAAATATGCAACAGCAATCACCTTTCCACTTCTGGGAGCCGGTGATTCATTCACCATTTCCGACAGTCTGGATAACAAGGGCGGCTTTCGGAAAGCTATCAAGATCACGGTGATCGAAGTCCTCGAACACGGAGCCATCCTTAACATCGACCCCATTACTCCGGCAGCCCCTGTCGAGGTTCAAAAGTAGATCCGCCAGTCTTACAGACTTCAACCGCCGACGCCAACCACAGCGTCGGCGGTTTCTCTTTACCTAAACAAAAGCCCCTTTCGGGGCAATGTTACTATCGCTTTGACCAAGTTGGTCGCTTTCGTGCCTTCTTCAATCCCGGTTTCTTTCGTTCAACTGCTCGCTGGTCTCGAGTAAGGAATCCTTCTTTTTTAAGAATAGTACGGAGAGTTCCATCAAACTTCTCAAGACATCGTGCAACACCGAGGCGTACAGCTTCAGCCTGAGAACTGATACCTCCACCGATGAGCTTTGCGCTGATAGAGAACTTCTGAGCAACACCTGACTTCTCCATTGATTCAAGAGCCATTCGCTGAAGTTCTGCTGTTTTGAAATATTCAGCCATTTCCTTATCGTTCACTCGGATTGACTGCTTTGCTGCAGGAGTAATGCGAACACGCGCAATCGCTGTTTTTCGTCGTCCTACTGCTTCAATGTATTGTGTTTTTTCTGCGGTCATTTTATTTAAAATATTATTCTGTAACAGTAAGCTTAGTCATCGCTCGCGCTCGCAATTTGTTATCAGGAAGCATACCGTATACTGCTCGCTTGTATACCTCAGCAATCCCCTTTCGTTCTATGAGCTTTCCAAGCTCTTCCTCCTTCTGTCCTCCTGGATGACCAGAGTAGGTGATGTATGTCTTATCAAGTTTTTTCTTCTCGTTGATATCAGTCTTTGAGGCGTTGATGATTTCAACCTCTACTTCAGGAGCAACGTTTTTAGCAAACTGAGGAGTATTCTTACCCATGAGAATACTAGCCGCTTCAGAAGCGATTCGTCCGAGTTTTTTGTTTTTTGCGTCTAGTACGTGTTTGATCATGGTAATTTAAAAAATTAGACGAGCTCTATAGCGGCCATTTTACTGCCATCGGACATGCGGCGTTCCATCTTTGTGATTCGAGTATATCCGCCTGTTCGATCCTTATACTTTGGCCCTACAATACTGACAAGTTTTCCGACAATCGGATTATTCTGCATCTTGCCAGCAAGTTTTCGGTTAGCGATTGAACCGCCTTCTTTAGCAGAAGTAATGAGCTTTTCAGCGTACGGACGAAGCTCTCGAGCCTTAGCGTCTGTTGTAATGATCTTTCCGTGAACAAAAAGTTCTCGAGCTAAAGACACCATCAATGCGCGTCGCACATTGCGCTTTCTTCCAAATTTTCGGTTTGCATTATGGTGTCTCATGGTCGTTAAAAGTGTTTCAAGACTATACTACGCTTTGAGTGATAAGCCAAGCGCTTCTAGTATTCCCTTGATTTCATCGAGTCCTTTTGAACCTAACCCTTCGATATCGAGAATATCTTTCTCCTTCTTTCGGATAAGGCCTCCGACAGTTCGAACGTTAGCGTTGACAAGAGCGTTCATGGTTCGCTGTGAGATGTCCAGGGTCTCGAGACGAGTTTTCAAGACGTCATCAAGCGCTTCTTTGTTCTCGTTTGAAGCAGGGGCTTCTGAAGAAGTCTCGTTTGAAGGATGAATAATGTCAGATTCTGTCTCCTTGAAGCCAATGATAGCCTTAAGCTGTGTGATCATTATTTCGATAGACTTTTCAAACGCCTCGTGAGGAGTGATCGTTCCATCTGTCTGAATGAACATTCGAAGCTTGTTGAAATCTGTTCGATCACCAACTCGCATCTGTTCTACGTCGTAATTAGCCTGAAGAATTGGAGAGAAAGCAGCATCAAGAGCGATAGAGCCGATTTCAACTCGTTCTTTCTGAATTACTTCTTTCGGTACATAGCCTATTCCTTTTTCAACGGTGATTTCCATGTCGATCTCTGCATCTTTATCAGTGATAGTTGCAATATGCTGGTCTGGATTTGCAAGAGTGATTTGACCAGGGATCTTGATATCCGCTGCAGTGATCTTCTTCGCACCTTTTACCTTAAGAGTAAGAGTTTGGCCTTCTTCAGTAGCCATTGAGAATCGAACCTTCTTGAGGTTAAGAAGAATAGTGATGACATCTTCTTTAACTCCTTTGATGGTTGAGAATTCATGACTTACACCTTCCATTTTGACGCCGGTTATAGCGGCACCAGGAAGAGACGAGAGAATAATTCGTCGAAGTGAGTTACCGAGGGTATGACCGTATCCAGGATAAAGACCGTCAATTTCATATCGGCCCTGGGTGGCATTTTCTTCAATCACTCGTGGCTTTGATGGCAATACAATAGTAGTTTCAGACATAAAATATATATTAAAATTTACAATACTATCGCTTATAAAACTCGATTACGGCGCCCAAATCAAACAGAAGATCCTGACCTTCAATTGTTGGCATCTTGAGTA
>JAZKIM010000003.1:134026-141619 GCA_040384865.1 Patescibacteria group bacterium | reverse complement strand
CACAATGGAGTCTGAATTTCCTTGATCTTCGCGTCAAACTCCTTGAAGATCACTGTTGATTTGCTGCCTTCTCGAACAGAAACTAAGTCGCCTACGCGAACTGTATATGAAGGCACTGTTACCTTCCGTCCGTTAACAAGAATGTGTCCGTGAGATACTACTTGTCGGGCATGTCGTCGAGTTGTAACAATACCAAGCTTTGCAACTACGTTATCAAGACGAGTTTCGAGTGCAACAAATACTTCATTCTTAGGAGCATGAGACTTAGATTCAATAACCTTTTTTACGTATGTAGAAAACTGCTTTTCAGAGATACCATAAGTAAATCGAGCTTTCTGTTTCTCGATCATCTGGCGACCGAAGTCGCTCTTCATCATACCTCCACGCTTTCCGGTAGGCTTTGCACCCTCAGACTGAGCTTTGAACTTCTGTGTCTGTGTTTTTTCGAAGATCGGAGCACCGAGTCGTCGAGCTATTTTGTATTTTGGACCTATTTTCATAATACGTTTATATGGTTATTAAATTGTTATACTCGACGAGGCTTTTTAGCCTTTACTCCGTTGTGAGGAGCTGGCGTCCGATCGCTTACTGAAATAAGGCCGATTCCCTTAGTAACAAAAGATCGGATCGAAGACTCTCGTCCTGATCCGACACCTTTTACTATTACGCTAATCTCCTTTACTCCCATGGCGATGGCTTTGTCAGCGAGAATCTCTCCTACTTTTGCGGCTGCAAATGGAGTACCTTTCTTTGCACCTTTAAATCCGAGAGATCCTGATGAAGACCAGGCGACAGCATTACCCTTCATGTCTGTAAGGATAAGCTTTGTGTTGTTATAAGTAGATTGAACCTGCAAAACAGCAGTGTCCATTTTCTTTTTAGATGAAGCCGCTGGTGTCTTTGGAGCACCTTCTTCCCCGCCGCTGTTCTTTACAATTCGTTTCTTACCCATTGGTCGTTCGTAATTTATTAATTATTATGTTTTCGATTCCTTCTTTCGGCCAGAACCCATAGTCTTCTTCACACCCTTAAGTGTTCGAGCGTTGGTCTTTGTCCGTTGTCCACGAGATGGAAGCTTTCGAGCGTGTCTCATACCTCGGTATGACTTAATATCCTTTAAACGCTTAATGTTTCCACCCACTTCTCGCTTGAGATCAGCCTCAAGCTTATAGGCTTCTACAATCACTCGAAGCTTTGCTTCTTCGTCTGCTGAAAAATCCTTTGCCTGTCGTCCGTATTCAATACCAGCAGCATCAAGAATGGTATGAGCTCGAGCTCGTCCAATACCGTAAAGAGCAGTAAGACCCATTTCGATTCGTTTGTTGTCTGGAATTGTTATACCTAAGATACGCATTGGTGAAAATTATTTTTATTTATTTAGATTAACCCTGGCGCTGTTTATGTCGAGTGTTCGACTTGCAAGTAACATACACATAGCCCTTTCGTCGGACGATTTTGCACTGTGCGCATATTTTCTTGACTGAAGCTTTGACTCGCATAATTTGGCTTGTTTTTAATCTAAATTTAATACTTAAAAAGTCGTAAGGGCTAGTGTACTACACCCTTATTCAAAAGTAAAGTCACGAAAATACACAGGGGTAAACTAAAGACTTAATGCCTAAAAGTAGTCTCGAGCTAGCCTCTGCAATGCCTCTAAAAGCGTCTTGTGATTCTACCTTTGCCCCCATATTTATCAAGCTCAACGATGACCTTGTCGCCAATGACGACGCGAATCCTATTGAGCCTCATTTTACCACCTAGAAAGGCCAAAATTTCGTTTTCCTGCCCATCTAATCGCACCCGGAACAACGTGTTCGGAAGTGCTTCAGTGACAACTCCATTTACGGAGTCTTTTACAGGTTTATCGTTTTTTGGTGTGTCCATTAGTGGTCAGTAAGGCAGTGAATAATAACAGAAATGACTCTCTACTGTCAATTACTCAATTTCTACCGCTATTGCCTCTTTTGAGGGTAACCTATGCTCCCACCAAGGCTTGAGAGAGATTTGTACAATCTCTACCCCTGGTAAGGCCTTTATGGCCGCAAGTGCCTCGTTTCTAGACAATCCAGCCAGTTTCCCAGCTATTTCCTCAGGAGCAAAAATTACTTTTACTGTTGAGGTTCCGGTTAATATCATTTTGTCTGCAGTTTTAACTGCTGGAATTGTAGCTACTAGGGAAACTGTGTCAGCAGCGACATCTACAGTTGAAAGAGCAAGGAGAGATCCCTGAGATGCAACGGCGACACCAAAGCTGTGCTTATCGAGGTAATAAACACCGACGGAGGCAGATTGCGACAAAGTAGCAGATTTAGAAACCGCTGTATAACTCTGAACAATATCATCAAAGGTTACAACCAAAGCACCTTCAACAAAAATGTATCCTTCTGGCACTTCACTCAACGCTCTTCTTACCGCTTCTTCTCTGAGATTGTTTTGCAATAGGGCTTTTGCAGTTGAAAGGTCGCCACTTGAAGCTTTAGGAACATTACTGATTAAACCACCAGCCATTGAAACAGATGATTTACCGTAGACTGTTTTAGCTTTTGCTGTTCCTGCAAGCGCTGGCAAGCTGAATGTTCTTGGACCAATATTATATTTTTCACCCGCTTGATCTGCTGTTACGTCTACAGTAAGGTTCTTTTTTGCTGGAATGGTGACGTTCTTATTTAATCTAAAAATGAGACCGTCGGTAGATTGGAAGCGGGTGGTGGCAATTAACAGCTGAGATGTTGTTGAATCGTTATATACCACTATTTTTCCTACAGCCTTCTTCTCTACTCTTTGTTCACCTGTTGCGGAAATAGATGTTGACGTGCTGATATTAAAAATTGATTTTTGATATGTAATAACTCCAGCAGGTATTTGAATACTACTTGAAGCCATCGCGAGACCAAAATTATTATCCGAAAGCACTACAGTTTCTTCCGCTCGAACTATCGTCACCGTTGCATGTCTGAAGTAGTGAGCAATACCGTAAATGAGGAGGAGACAAACAGCAGCAACTGCCCACCAAAATAAATTACCGCGGCGAGATGACTTTTTTTCAATCTCTATTTCTTCCTCCATACTTTTTTGTGCTTTTTTTGCGACAGCTTGTCTACTGATCGGTCGTGGTGGAGGCGTCATGAGCGGCGGCGGAGGTAATACACCCTCGGCCATTTCTTCTTCAATTTTCTCTAACTCTTTTGTTTGTTTTTTTGTAAGTGGAATATTTCTGATGGATCGCTTTTCTGTATTTTTATTTTGATTTTTTTCGTCCATATTTAATATATTATACCTTCTATTTTTTTATGCAGGAAAATAGTCCCCACAGCCAATGAAATATCTCGCGGTACATTTTCCGCTATGTTGTATGAATGTTCAAAATCTTCAACCTTAGCTTCATATACTTCAAACTTCCCTTCCGAAAAGGTGAATTGCTGATACTCTTCGCTTTTAATGAAGCCTGCGAAGAGCCATTCCGTATCTTTAGGCGAAAAAAGAATGAATCTACTCGGCAATGAAGAACCTGCTGACATTTCACCAAGCGCTTTAGTAAACGGACGGAGCCATTCCTGCCTAATAGAAACAATGGCCTCATCTACTTTTGTTTTGAGCGATTGATCAATTGTATTGTCTTTGTACAATCGAAGTAATGAGCTGGATACCTCACCGTTAGTGTTTAATCTTTTACCCAATTCACTAATTACAAATTGCTTACCCAGCGGAAACGAGGCCGCTTCAGCGAGGCTATTCTCACGTACAATCATCAACTCGGTCAATTGTGAACTGATATCAGTGAGTACATAGTTCGGTATATCCTTCCATGTTTCTTTTATAGCAGTAAAAGCGGCAAGTGATTGCGAATGAATATTAGTTTCGTGCACCCCTAAATGTGACAAAATAGTTTGCTTGATCTTGTCTACGGTCTTACTTCTGCAGAAACTTAAAAACACCGAAATTTCCACATGCTGAGCGGTCTTCTTTAAAGGCGATGCTGTTGGATATCCGTTTAGTAAATAACGAATGACGTTTCTCTCAAGAATTGAAATCCCCTGTTTTTGTTTTTGCATGTAGTCACCGGCAGTGGCGGCAATAGCGTCATCTAGGATCTTTTCAGTAATCACAAAAGGTTTGTCGTGATGTATCTTTACAATTTTTGTTTCTGATACATACCAAGGTGAGGAGAGAATAACGCAAGCATCAGAGAGCTTGATTCCCGCACACGCGGCAGAAGTCAAATCTTTTAACTTTATATCTTTTATGAGAGAGATATACTCGCTCATGATCCTTGATTCAAGATGATCACGGTCAATGAATTCATGATATGGCAATTCACGAAGCCTCGTGGTAACGATGGTTGGAACTTTGTTTTTTTCATTGATCACAACAGCGGCTTTCACTACACCGTTGCCTACATAACAAATGAGAGATGCGTGCTTGCTCATACATCTTATTGTAACGCATTAAAATTTTATCGTCACGGAAGTTATTCGAGGACAGCCTTGATGCGGCGAACTCCTTGTGCCACAGCTTCTTCTTTCTGGATTTTAAAGTGCCCGAGTTCTGATGTATTTTTCACATGAGGCCCGCCACAAAATTCCTTTGAGAATGCCTGCTCTATGGTATCGCCAATATAATACACGGTAACTGTATCTCCGTACTTTTCGCCGAAAAAATGTAACGCACCTGTCTTTTCTGCTTCTTCCTTAGACAGACTGATCACTTGTACCGGCAGCGCTGCAGCAATTTTTTCATTTACCAAATCTTCGACTTTCTTTTTTTCCTCGTCACTCATTTTTGCTGTATGTGAAAAATCAAAACGGACTCGTTCCGAAGTAATATTGCTTCCTTTTTGCGATACATGTTCACCAAGTACTTCTCGAAGGGCTTGGTGTAAGAGGTGCGTGGCTGTATGGTATTTGACCGACTGTTCACTCGTATCACCAAGACCGCCTTTAAACTTTTGTTCGGCACCTAAACGTGAAGCATCCTGGTGTTTCTTCATTTCAATATCAAATTCAGTCTGATCGAGCGTAACCCCGTGCTCCTTGCACATTTCTGCAGTCATTTCTACAGGGAAGCCATATGTTGAAAACAGAATAAAGGCATCTTTACCTGTTATAACCTTCCCTTCTCCTCGTTCAAGAGCTTTTTCAAACTCCTTGATACCTTGCTTTAAAGTGTTTCGAAATTTCTGTTCCTCCTTATCAATCGTAATTTTGATGGTTTCCTTTTGCTGTGCCACATTTTTGTATACATCCTTGTACGAATCAGCGGAAACCTCGGCGAGCCAGAACAAAGAGCCGTGCTTCATACCAAGTTTGTCAGCATAACGCACCGCACGTCGAATTAATCGACGAAGTACATAGCCTTGATCTGTATTTGAAGGCAAAACCCCGTCTGAAATGAGCATAACCGCCGCACGAACATGATCAGCAATAATCCGTTTTGCCTTTAAAATACTTTTTTCATCAATAAATTCATCCATTTTACCCATTACTGCTTCAAAAAGATCGGTGTCATAAATATTATCCTTCTTCTGGAGCACCATAACCATTCGCTCGAAACCTGATCCTGTATCAACATTCTTATTAGTTAACTTACCAACAATCTTGCCATCCTGTTTCTGATATTCCATAAAAACGTCATTCCAAATCTCAACAATTTTTTGTTCTTCGTCTGCTTTCAAATATTCTTCCTTCGTCAATCCAGTATTTAAGGTACCTGTAACGTCATAAAACATTTCAGTGCAGGGACCAGTAGGTCCACTCCAGCTATCGTTGCCCTTCTTTACAGCTGGCCACCAATTAGCATCGGCACCAAGAAAATATATCCGTTCGCCGGTTACACCATTCTTTTCAAAAATAGATTTCCAAATATTAGCTGTTTCGTCGTCTCGTGGGGCGGTTTCATCACCGATATAGCAGGTAACGTAAAGTCGCGCAGGATCAAGCCCAAAACCCTCCTCTTTGTCGGTTAAGAGTTGATAGCTCCATTCAATAGCTTCTTTTTTGAAGTAATCACCAAGTGACCAATTACCCATCATTTCAAAAAAAGTAGCGTGTGTATTATCACCAATATCATCGATATCTACGGTTCGAACGCACTTTTGGAAGTTGGCCAAACGAGTACCTTGAGGGTGCTTTTCACCAAGTAGGTATGGAACCAATGGCTGCATACCTGCCGTATTAAAAAGCACGGATGGATCGTTTTCAGGTACCAAGGAGGCGGACGGGATAATAACATGACCCCGTTTTTCGAAGAAGCTAAGGAATCGCTGACGGATTTCCGATGATTTCATGAGAACAAATCATAGCATTAATCACGCCTTTTTTGAAGGAGCCCCTCACCGAGTTTTTTCAGCCTATTCTTAAGCAAATATCAACACAGCTCTTTCAACCGCATAGGGTGCCTTTGAATGTAATATCCTTAAATCAGAAATGCCTTTAAAAACTTCCTTTATCTTTTTTGCTAATTTCGCTGCAAGTTGATTTTCGGTTGTGGTCACTCTATAACTCAAACCTTTCTTTTCTACAGCAATAACCCGGTGCTGGGAATCCTGCACAACAGCTCGACGTCCATATGCATTAATGAGATTAACCAGCTCCTTTTCGTAATGTTCAGGTACTTGATGAATAAGTACTTCTCCTTCATATAAATGCTGTTCCGACATGAGGCATGCCGGGCAAAGCATCACGTGTTTGGACTTATTCGCCTCCTCCAACACCTTGTGTGATGCAAATTTCGGATGCACCCATTGTTTTTGATAAAAAATATGCATACAACTTCTACATATTGCTGCGCCTTTTTTTGCCCGACCATTTTGGGTATGTTTCGGCTCTGCATGTCGAGCCGGCAAATGCAATTCAGTTTTTGATGATGACATTTCTCTACTCATATAAAAATAGGTTAATTAATAAGACTATTCGCTTAAATCCATCTAGCGTTCAATGATAGTCGAGCTAAATTAATTCACCATTAAGAACAGGGTAGGTAATTTAAAACCTACTTGATCATACCCGCCTCTTTTGCCAGTTTTTCCAAGAGCTTAATATCGCTATCGATACTCCTCAAGCCTCCCTCAAAGAATTCTGGTTTTGAGGTATCAATACCTATTGATTTAAAGATATCTTCTGGAGACATGCTTCCACCCGCAGACAGAAACTTTTTTACCTTTTCTATAAACATCGGATCTTTTTTATATTTCTCGTACATTGCTTTGCTAATAAGTTGTCCGTAGGCATATGAATATACATAGAAGAAATCTCTAAAATGAGGAATATATACATATCCGTAACCATCATCTTCAGTCAACTTAAATGCTGAGCCAAGATACATTTTGAGATGTTTCGAATACAAGACTGCAAATTCATCCTTTGAAAGTCCTCCCTTCTCACGGACCAAAGCGTGCATTTCTTTTTCGTAGTTATAAAATGCAATTTGTCTAAAAATAGTTCCCATGTCATCTTGTATCTTTCCAAAGAGTGCTGTAGTTTTTTCCTTCTCAGACAAAGTTGGAAATACATAATCAAAAAGAATATTTTCAAAAAACGTACTAGCAACCTCCGCAACGGAGATAGTACAATCTTCATAGAAGATTGGCTGATTTTT
>JAZKIM010000003.1:119805-134016 GCA_040384865.1 Patescibacteria group bacterium | reverse complement strand
ATTGCATGCCCCATCTCATGAGCCAATGTCTCTACGGACCGCATGCTCTCAACGTAATTCATGAATACGACAGTTGGCTGCTTGTGCGCCCAACCGCAGTATGCTCCACCTCTTTTAGCTTTCTTTGGATATACGTCGATTTGACCTAAAGCAAGCATCGAATTGAAAATATCCGTAAAAGTCTGATCTGCCTTAGAAAAAGAAGACCGGATCAAGTCAACAGCTTCTTCGAATTTAATCTTTTTCTCAGCCTTCCCTATACTGACAGAGACATCAACACCTGAAAGGTAAGGAACTCCCATCAACCTTGCTTTCAATTTATAAAACTTATGAGCGCTTGAAAAGTGTTTGGTTATTGTACTAACCAATGTGTCAACGCTTTTTTTATTGTTTTGGTAATGTAAAATTGTTGCTTCTTCCGGAGAAGTAAAACCGCGAAGTTCATCTGAGGTCTTTTTGTTGTTTATAATAGCGACCAATTCAGCTTCCGCAAAAAAACTTACCTCCCTGCAAAGCGTCATTAGTTTTTTGTGAAGTTCCGTACGGTCTTTGAACGGCAAATTCATACGAAGATCGATAGCCTCCGCAAATGAGAGTTCCCTTCCTTTGAACTTGATGGTCTTGGAACTTAGAAACTTTTGTTGAGCGGTGACCCACATGCGATGTGCTGGAGCAAACTTCAATGACAGTATCATTTCCTCAGCCTCTGAAAGATTGTGTCGCGCATTCCTGAAAAGAATTTCTAAATAGTATTTATATACAGAGAAATCCTTATGTCCAAGTATCTCCTTTTGCAGCTTCGGGTCTATCTTCCCGAGATTAAGCTCAAAAAAAAGTGTTTTGTTTGAAGCTTTGGTCAGTCGATCAAGAAGTACGTTCATAAGAGATGCCGCTTTGGTATTTGAAGAATCAAGATCAGTAATACAATGAAGATATCGTACAGCCTTTCCACTTGAAACTTCCATTAATTTCTGCCAATCTTTTAAAGCTGGAAGTAGCTTTTGTATATCAGTTGTATAATCCTTGTTCTTTTGATATTTCTTTGCAAAACCTTCGTATATCTTCTCTGTTACCCTAACGTCCTTTTCAATCTGAGGATCGGTAATGGAACTGTAGAATAGGCTGAGATCCCATTCGGTTTTAATTCCATTCAGCAATTGCGCCTTCCTTGAAGTTTTTTTCATATTCAGCAACTATATCACAGCCCTCAGTACCTTAAAATCCTCAAGAAGCTTAGCTCTATTACTTCCGTTATATAAAGCAGCAGCAGGGTGATATAAAGGGATGATATATAAGTCTTTGCCCCAAAGCGCCCTTGCTTTAAACACCTTGCCATGAATCTTCGAGATAGGCTGTACCTCGTGCAACAAACCAAAATTCTTCATAACATATGCCATTGAGATACGTCCGAGAGTGGCGATTACCTTTGGTTGAATAATCTCCATTTGCTTGTTGAGAAAAGGTGCGTAAGCCGCGACTTCTTCAGGGTACGGGTCACGATTATCAGTCGGTCTGTCTTTGACGACATTGGTGATATATACCTTAGCCCTCTCAAGACCGATGGATGCAAGCATGACATCAAGAAACTTTCCCGACGCACCGCAAAAAGGCAGGCCTTTCGCAGCTTCATTTTTACCAGGGGCTTCACCAATAAACATAATGTCTGCGGTGCAGCTTCCCTCGCCAATAACTGGAAGAACATTATTAGCCCGCCGCTCATCTGCTAAAGCTCCGGTCATGGCAAAGAGTTCATCCTTTACCACTTTCATTGATTCGAGTCTTTTTTGATCTTTTGTCCCCATATCTGTAGTTTAATAGAACAGGGTCATGATATCATCTGTCGTCCCTGGTCTATAAGTATTTACTATTGTACGTGTATTGGTCTCTGTCTGCATATATGAAGAAGCGAGGATGTTCAGCAATTTCTCTCCATGTACCTTTTTACCGTAAACTGGTGAAATTGTATTTAAACCAAGGTGACCCAAACGAAACAGGTATGATGCTGCAACAAGAGTCGAACAAGAAAAATTTACTGGGCGCTCTTCATTTCCTGTTTCTTTACTTTTCCATGAAAGAAGAAAATTGGTCTTTGATCCATACTTGTCCTTTATCTGATGCAGCCAACGTTCCTCGTCTGTTGTCACCATGTGGTGATTATCATGCTCGAACGCTTCGAGCACTGACTCCGCCAATTCTATGAATGATGACTCGAGATATATGGATACCGGTTTAACATCAAGCGATTCAACCAATCTCTGTATATATTCCTCAGTTACTTTCTCCGACGTGCGAAGATCATCAATCATGACGTACGGAACAATTTTGTAACGATCTTTGAAAGCTTCAATAATGGGACCGACAATTTCATTCGAATTCTTCACTTCGTGAGAGTAGTCTTGGCCGAGTGTAACATGACAATATTCAACACTAAGTATTGGATGGTCCATTCTTAAGACGGATTATATTTCATAATTTCACTAATCTCTTCAATAGTCTTGAATATTTTGAGCTCATTGAATCCAATATCTTTGAGCACTTCCTTATTGTCATAGATGGTTTTACAGAGAACGATTTCTCGCTTCATGAGCATGGCCTTTTCAGCTTGACTGAGAGTGGTGAGACAAGTGACAGGGTGGAGCTTGGCAGCGACAATTAATTCTCTGAGATTTCCCTTTTCCGGATAATCCCAACTCATTAATTTTATACCAACACAGTTTGCATAGGTAATGGCAGTTTCAGTCAGTTTTGTATTAGTAATGAGCCATCCTTCATCTAATTTTCTGCTCTGACCTTCTTCCAGGCCGTATTCATACAAATTCTGCTTGAGGTCGTCATATCGTGCTTTTACGTAGAGTGCTACCTTTAAGTCTGTCTTACCCGCTGCTTCATTGTGATATTTTACCTCAGCCATAAGAAGCTTTTCTTTATTCCAAGCCACTACATCTATCTCGTGTGGTACGCAGCTTCCGAAAACCACTTGACCAGTCATTGTGGAATATCCCCGTGATTTAAATACTTCAGCAATGTAATCCTCAAACGGAAAACCAGTAGGTCCAAATTCCATCAATGAACGGCGGAGGGAATATTGCGCGGCAGCGACATGAGAAGATTCTTTTAGATGACGAAATCCACGCTTGTATATCTCGCTCGTAGTATGCTCAAATGACGACTCGGCCAATATTTCAGCAATAATGTCATGCGTAATCTTCTCGGCAATGTTTGGGTTGGCACCAGAAGCAACAAGAGATTTCTCCAGTTTTTCAGAGACAAATTCTTCTTTGCTTCCGTCCTCTTTGGTAACAAAGATTGTTGGATGTTGATGGCGCGATGTAATCATGCGTCGATATGGCTTATTGAATTAGTATACCACCGCCAAGGCACACCTCGCCATCATAGAGCACCAAAGATTGCCCTGGGGTAAGTGCTTTTTGAGGATCTTGAAATAATACCTTGTAGCCACAAATCAAAGGAAGAATAGTGCAAGGCTGTTTCTGCTGACGATATCGCAAACGCGCACCTAAGTTTGTAGTTGGATTTGGTCCTACACCTTTCGTCCAACTTATGTTGTCTATAGTTGCAACTCGAGGCATCTGCTCGGTGACCTCATCGGTATATTCTGCAACAGTAAGCGTGTTAGCCTCAATATTTTTTGCAATGACATATTTAGCATGTTGATCTGGCGTGATGTTTACAAGCTTAAAACCATGTCTTTCTCCAATTGTGTATAGTAGCGCACCATCATGCTCTCCGATAATGTTTCCTTTAATATCAATTACATTCCCTTTTTGAACATCAATGTATTCTTTTAAAAACTCCTTCATATCAACATGTCCCAAAAAGCAGATTCCCTGACTGTCTTTTTTGTCGAACACTGGTAAGCCATTTTGTTCAGCAATTTTTCTCACCTCCGATTTTTCCAAATGTCCAATTGGAAACAAAACCCGGCGTAAATCTTCCTGAGGAAGGGTCCATAGAAAGTAACTTTGATCCTTATTCTTATCTTTCCCTTCTTTCAATTCAAATATTCCATTTGTATTTAAAATGTTTTGTGCATAATGCCCTGTAGCCACATAATCAACTCCTGCTTCACGCGCAGCGTCCAGAAATGAACCAAATTTAATATGACGATTGCACATAACATCAGGGTTTGGTGTTCGCCCCTGCTTATATTCAAAGATCATATAATCAACAACCTCCTTCTTATATTTCTCCCCAAAATCAAATGTCAAAAAGGGAATATCTAAATGCGCTGCCACCCGCATAGCATCACGACGCTCATCCTTCCATGTGCACCGACCGTTCTCAGGCTGCCATACTTTTATAAATACACCCGTGACATTAAAACCCGCCTGCTTTAGCAGAAGAGCTGAAACAGAGGAATCAACACCGCCAGACATACCGATCCAGACACGCTTCCCTTTATTATTTTCCAAGATATTTCTTTCTGTTTTTGACATGTTCGCTGTAAGTAACAGCAAAATGATTTATACCATCTTTGTCCGAAAGAAAGAAGAGGTATTTGTTTGGGGTAGGCATAAGTGCTGCTTCGATGGCAGCAAGACCAGGATTGGAGATAGGGGTAGGAGGAAGACCTTTGTATCTGTATGAATTATAGGGCGAATTGATCTGAAGATCTTTTGTGGTTAATTCTAATGACCCCTTTCCTAAAACATATCCGATTGTACTATCGACTTGAAGAGCCATACCCATTTCCAAGCGTCTCCATAACAAGTCAGCGACGAGACGACGATCAATATCATTCTGCACTTCTTCTTCGAGAATTGAAGCCATCGTAATGATTTCCTGCAGATTTCTGTCTGATTCCACAATCGCCTGAGACAATGGCTCGATGCTCTTATCAAACTGTGCACGCAAACGATCCACGATCATTTGAAGCGACGCTCGTGGCGGAAAGAAATATGTTTCAGGGAAAAGCATTCCCTCGTATTGTTTTAATACGACTTCTGCTTCCCCCTCATTTATATATGAAAACTTTTCGCTTATTAATTTTGAAATTTCCATTGAATTAAGTCCCTCGGGAATGGTCAATTTAACTGCTGCATATCCATAGTCCCCACGTGAGATGCGACGAGCAACCTGAAACACATTTTGAGGGGTGTTAAATACGTACATACCAGCAGGAGCTGTACGCTCTCCTCCATAGAGGATGACTAGGCTGCGAAATATCATCGGTGAGCGCACAACGTGACCTATCGTCAATGTTTGTGCCATCCCTGAAATGGTTTGTCCTGGTTCAATGATGAGAAAAGAACCTGGTACAAAATCAACAGGCGCAGTTAAAACAAATTGATAGAAGGCTGTGATAAAAGAAAAGAGCAGGAGCGCCCCCAACAGCGCCCAACGAATAATCGTACCGATTGTGACCATTGGTTGCATTTAAATAGGAAGGTTTGAAGGCGGTTCCATTCGCTTTGCAGAAATACGACTAAGATTCGGAGTTCGTGATACGTCACCTGGGAAGTGATAGATAGTGGCAAGTTCTTCCGTGGTCATAACAAACGGATTAAAACTATATCCCTCAGGAAAGAATTCAGGATAGAAGAAAGAGCGGTTTCGATAGAGGAACATCATCTTCTCTTTTTTCTTCATCGTTCGCTGACCGGTAAAATCCTGCCATGGATAATCAAACGAAGTGGTGTTTGTTGCCGCAAAACCATTAAGGTTAAGAGCGTTGTATTGGCGGAAGGAACCACTCAAAGCGGGTACCATAGTACCTCGATAATTATCTTTACGTGCAATGTATATTCCTCTAATACCCACGTCAAAAGGGAGTTTTGAAAGATTTTTTTCGATAGCATCAACCTTTTCTCGTTCTCCTTTTGTCATCGAGAAATCTGCAAAGTTGATTTCCCCATCTTTCTTCTCTTTCTTTTCACGTTTCATCAACTTATCAATTTCCAACTTAGCTGCATGATTCCAATCCACCTTTCCAAACCAAGTACCCGGCTCGATGAGCTCTTTTTTGTGAGCGCGGACAACAATTTGAATCCAAACTTGTTCCCCTCTTCCAGCTGATCCCAAAAATTCAATGACAGAGGTGATGGGATCCACTTTAAATTCTTCCTTCGGATCCTTGTCCAATCCATAGTTAGTATATGTCTTGATCGGTAAGTGAGACGCGGCTCCCTTTTTTAAATCACAAGCCCAAAGATTATAATCATTCCAATTGAATGGTAATGCAGAGGCGTAATCATCAACCTTTACCATTTCGATATCAGGAAATTGTCCATACAGCTGGCTTTCAACAAGATGCTGAAAAGCTTCACGCATCCACACAAAAAAACGTACGTTACCTTCGATGGAAACAATTTCAAGAGAAAACCACGGGCGAGTCTTGCCGAGCCAATATCTATCATAAACAGTTCCCTCTCCTCCGGTCTGATGAAGAGCGGTGATGAAAAGCTCCATAGCCAAAGGTGACTTTGCAATTCCCTTTGGAATCTTCAATTCAAGAAGCGTATATTTTTGTGATGCAAAGAAAAGAGCGCGAACGTACTTGACCCAGCTTCTCCAGAACCAGAGCATTAAAAGAAGGGGGACAATAATAAACCCGGCGAAGATAAGGATCTGTACGATCGTACCAACGAGCGGCCCAAATATTTGATGAAGCGCCTGCGAAGGAGACATGATTAGTATATTTTACTGTATAAAATACAAAACGTCACTAAGAAAATAAAATAACCCCTCGGGGTTATTTTATTTCTCTTCTACAAGATGATACTTCCCTTCCTTATCCTTCTTAAACTGTTTACTGTTCTGAAGGTTTACGAGGATAGTATTTTCTTTTACATATCGCTCCTTAAGGACTTTTTCGACAATCTGATCTTTTGTTAGTGGACCGTTCTTTGCGAGCACCTTCTTGATAACATCTTTAACAACGCCTGAAAGATATCCCCATTCAGTTAGAGCGTAAAGACCACGACCGACAAGAACAAACCGCTTATCCTTAATCAGTTCGTTGTGAGTAGTGGCAACATGAGCCTTCTTGTTGAAAAGCTGCTGGATGAGTTTGGCAATATCTCGGAAGTGAATTGGAGAACCATGTTTTCGCATAGCAAGAAAGGCGTAGTCTCGAATACCCTTCGTTCGAACATTTGGAGAAGATGCCTTGCCCCATTCACCAAGAGGATTCTTGTCGATGTGTTTTGAAATACGCAGCCATCGTTTAGCTACTTCTTCATTCTTGTATTTGTCATTGACGTCCTTAAGATGCTCAAGGAAGTTCTCGATCATTTCTGATTCAGGAACGAGGTCATCATCATTGAGGTTCTTGTAAAGCTTTCGAAGTGCTTCGTGAATCTTTTTTGAAAGTTCCACATCGACATGCCATCGGTGTTTAAACTCATCATCTTCTTTTTCCTTCTTGAAAGAATCGCTAACTACGAGCATAAAATGTACATGGTTTTGAGTAGAGGCATCCTTCGAAAGATGAACGAGAAGGTCCTCTTCTGAAACCATAGAGCCTAAACCAACCATAATAGCCGACAATTCATCAAAAGCAGCCTTTTCAGCCTTAAAATGAGGGGATTTGCGAATATTCGCCAGAGCCGCATTTTCGATCTGTCGAACTCGCTCACGGGTAATACTATACAACTCACCGATTGCTTCAAGAGTCATACGTTCATTTGTCTTATCGAGGCCGTAACGCTTAGAAACGACCAATCGGGCTCGTTCTGGTAAGGCCGTAAGCAGTTTCTTGGTTACATTCTTCGGTTTAAAGTTGAGGGTTGCGACTGCCATAAATGTTTTATACGTTATTTGTAGCACACACTGGTAAAATGGTCAAGTTAATGGTCTTATAGGCTTTTTAGAGGCCCGAAACGACGATATTTACCAGCTTTCCTGGAACATAAATGACTCGATCTGGAGCCTTCCCGCTGAGCCATTTAACGATCACCGGGTGCAAAAGAGCATATTTCTTAACAACCCCCTCTTCATCACTGTCAGAAACGAATGTGGCGCGTACCTTGCCGTTAATTTGGACCACAATATTAAAGCTTGTGGCGACCAATTTCTTTGGATCAAATTGAGGCCATGGGGCCTGGTGTATGCTTTTTTTGTTCCCCTGCACCATCCAAAGCTCTTCAGTTACATGGGGAGCAAATGGTGCCAACACTTGAAGGAATGACTGATAGTGACCTTTTGAAATTGTTTCCTCTTTCTCAAAAGCATTTAGTAATATCATAAGGGAGGAAATTGCGGTATTGAATCCCATACTTTCAATATCATCTCCAACTTTCTTAATAGTCTTATGCACCAATGAATCAATCTCTTTACTTGATTCATCTTTCTTTACTTTCCGTGAAAGATTCCATACCCGCTCTATGAACCTTCTCGGTCCTATCATGCTTTCAGAATTCCAAGCGATAGCCTGGTCAAAAGGACCCATAAACATTTCATATATTCGAAGAGTATCAGCACCGTACAGCTTCACTATCTCATCAGGATTGACCACATTACCTACAGACTTAGACATCTTTGCGCCGCCTTCTGCCAAAATGAGGCCGTGAGAAGTACGTTTAGCGTATGGTTCTTTCGTCTTAACAACACCTATATCAAAAAGAAACTTATGCCAGAAACGGGAGTACAGCAAGTGAAGTGTTGTATGTTCCATTCCGCCATTGTACCAATCGACAGGCTGCCATTTGGCAAGCTGCTTTGAGCTTATGAGCTCCTTCTTGTTTTTCGGATCTGCATATCGCAAGTAGTACCAACTAGAACCTGCCCACTGTGGCATAGTATCGGTTTCTCGTTTGGCCGGCCCCTTACAGGTTGGACATTTAACGTTCACCCATGACTTAATCGCCGCAAGCGGAGATTCTCCGTCATCTGTAGGCTCATATTTCTTTACAGCAGGAAGAATCAAAGGAAGATCCTTTTCTGAAAGTGGAACATACCCACATTTACCGCAATTGACGAGAGGTATTGGCTCACCCCAATATCGCTGACGAGAAAATACCCAATCGCGAAGTTTGTATTTTGTTATAACTTTGCCGTGAACGAATTTTGATATTTCTTTCTTGGCAATTTCAGTATCAGTTCCATTAAATGATCCTGAATCGATGAGAACGCCGCCGCCCGTGTATGCTCCATCTTTACCTAATGAGATTCTTTCAAGCCAATATGGGAGCTCAGAATTTACCATCTTTCCAGGAACAAAGTTAGCGGGGTCTATCCACATAATCTCATTTCCTTCATTTTCTCCGCCCTCTTCAAAAGCCTGCCGCTTTTCACTTTTCAATTCAAAATATAAAGCTGTTGCAAACGCAACTCGGTTTTCATCTTTGTGTTTTGCAAAATATGCAGCTCGAACAGGGCCGCCAAGTATCCTCTTGAATTCAACATCCGTATATCCTGTTTCCTCTGCGAGTTCCCTAACCGCAGAATCGAGAGGTTCTTCACCTTCTTCGATTCCTCCAATGACAACAGTGTCCCATCCGAACTTCTGGTTGCGTATGATGAGATATTTATTCTTAGCAGGATCAAATACGATGACGTGTACATTTTTTCGAACCTTTGTTTGCTTTTCAGGTCGAGGCGGGTTGACGTGATCGACGACTGACGGAACAATGACATGTCGAATCGGCAGGTTGTATTTCTTAGCAAATTCAAAGTCTCGTTCGTCATGTGCCGGAACCGCCATGACGGCACCTGTTCCGTACGATGCGAGTACATAGTCGGCTATCCAAACAGGAACCTCTTCATTGTTCGCTGGATTAATTGCTTTGATTCCTTTCAATTCAACTCCGGTTTTTTCTTTTCCTTCTGCTGTTCTATCCATATCATCTCGCTTTTTTGCCGAAGCAATATATGCCACTACTTCTTTCTTGTTAGACACCTTCTCGAGCATTTCAGAAACCAACGAATGCTCCGGCGCAAGTACTGCATACGTCACACCATAAAGAGTGTCGGCTCGTGTTGTAAATACCTTGATTCCTTTGTTCGAGTCAACAATAGAAAAATCGAGCTCTACACCTTCGCTTCTTCCTATCCAATTGCGTTGCTGTATCTTTATCTTTTCCAAGTAATTTACAGAATCAAGATCCTTATCAAGACGATCTGCATACTTCGTAATAGCAAGCATCCACTGTTCCTTTTCTCTCTTTTCAACAGGGGTACCACAACGTTCGCAACATCCATTCACCACTTCTTCATTTGCAAGACCAATTTTGTCCTTGGGACACCAATTGATATTTATCTTATCCTTATATGCCAAACCTTTCTTGTACATCTGAAGGAATATCCATTGCGTCCATTTGTAGTATTCAGGATCAGTGGTATTTATTTCTCTAGACCAGTCAAAAGAGAGTCCGAGCATCTTTAATTGCCTTCGAAAGTTGTCTGTATTTTCTTTTGTCACAAGCTTTGGTTGCTTGCCGGTTTTAATAGCGTAGTTTTCCGTAGGAAGACCGAAGGCGTCCCAACCGATGGGGTACAAGACGTTCTCGCCCATCATCCGATGCTTACGGGCAACGACATCCATCGCGGCATAACTTCGAACGTGTCCTGTATGAAGACCTGCGCCTGAAGGAAACGGAAATTCAACAAGAGGAAAGAATTTTTTTGCCTTACTTGAATCAGAAGCAGCATACAGCTTCTTCACATCCCAAACCTTTTGCCATTTCTTCTCGATCTTAGCAGGATCATATGCAACAAAAGAAGATCGGGGCTTTATCTTTACCGTTTTTTTAACGGCCACTTTTTTATTGGCCTTTAATTTTATTTTTTTTGATTTTTCTTTCATGGAAGTTTTTCTGAACTACCGAAAATTAACTGCGTGGGGGCTTTTCAAATATCGGATACTTTAAAGGATCAATGGTTCGAATGAAGCATGCACGGCCTGCATCATGTTTCCAGTTATCACCTCCAAAACTTGGATCTACATAGACATCACTTGGATATGTTACACCCCTACCAATTCCAGAATATCCCCCTTTTCCTTCCAAATCTTGACTGGATTTAGCGAAAGTTCCGCAAAGTTCGAAAGTAGGAGTCGTTGTAGCAGACTTAACCACAGGTGTTGTCGTAGCTGCAATGGTTCGATATTCATAAGGAGCATCGGTTGCAGGATCCTTAGGGATCATATAATTACTCAGGGGGTCATTGAGATCTGAAAGCGTAGCGGGAAGGGTTCCTTTTGTCTGATAGTGGTTTACAATCTGCCACTGAATATTTTGAAGATCACTGAGTCGTTGATTGTCATCTCGGAGATCACGAAGGGAGCTTGGAGAGCCTATGACAGTAAAGCCCCACACGACAGCCGCCACTACGATGATAGAAGCAGCGCTGAGAGCAATCTTTCGCTTCTTTGGATTTTCAAAAAAAACTCCACGAAGATCAGAAAGTGTTGTCCAAAAGATACCGCCAGCGACAATAAATACCGTCACCACCTTTAGAAGAAATCGTGTAGAAATTTCACCACCAAGAAAGGTGTTAAGTAGGACGATGAGATCCACAGCTACGGTCACAAAGGTAATGAAGAGTGTCAAAAAGATGAGCCACTTTCGGAGTGTCAATTCCCGCTTTGCAGGATTGGCCAAAAGATCTTTGTAAATATTTCTCAGTAACACAAGAAGAATTGGAAAAGAAACAATAAGTGTAGAAAGGGCAAATCTCATACCACTTGAGTATGGGTCTGCGTAGTACGCTTGCCGATCAGGAAAAACAAAGTTGATTATATCGAACATGAACGACAAGAAACTTGTAGCGAACACATACAGTGCCGCAATAACGCCAATATGAAGAAAGAAATCCTTTGCCGTAACTTTCGGTTTAATTGTGGTGTCCATAAAATGGGGCTAAATGACTGGCTTTTAATGCATTATATAGTATACCTGGAGTGGTTATTTTTCAACATGTATCAAATTCTCTGAGCGTGACTATCTTTGGAGACCTATTTTTCTGAAATTGGCCGGGCATTGACCCTTTCCTTTTGCTTAAACTCTACAGCACTATCATCTAAGATGTAGTAGACTTAATGCATGATTACAAGAGCTTTATCTTTGATTGTTTCAATTATCATTGCAGGAATATTAGCTTTTTTTGGAATATATTCACTGTTTGTATCTTCTTTTGGCGGAAATAAAATTCCTTACCAATTAGCAACTGTAGCATTTCTACTTGTAGCGATAATATTCGTTGTACAGTCAGTTCGAAATTTCTTAGGTTCGGGATCTAGCACTTTAAAAGTGTTATTGATAGTTTCATCAATTGCACTTTTTGTTATTCTTGGATATTTTATTTTCCGATTTTTATTTTAGGTAAAATTTTAGAAACAAGAAGTTTAGACTCTATAAGACCTCTGTCTTACTTTTTCTTAAACCAACCAGAAACAATAATAATTAGAGCGATAAATAAGAGACCGGCTATTAAGTAAATAAGACCGAAAACTTGTGATAAATTCATAGTTAAATTATACCCTAAACTCCAAAACATCCCCGTCCTGAACAATATATTCCTTCCCTTCTGTCCGAACCAAGCCTTTTTCTCGAGCGATAGCATATGAACCAGCTTCAAGCAGCACTTTCCAGTTGATTACCTCAGCTCTAATAAACTTATCCTTAAAATCAGTATGAATTGCTGTACCAGCCATTGGTGCATTCCATCCTTTTTGAATGGTCCACGCACGCGTCTCCTGTACACCTGTAGTAAAATACATCTGGAGATTCAATAGGTCATAGCCCGTACGGATGAGATTATCAATACCATCATCCTTTGCTCCAAGTTCTTTACGGAACACCTCTTTTTCTTCTCCCTCAAGATCTTTAAGTTCATGTTCAACACCCGCATCGACAATAACCCATTTTGCATTGCTATCAGCAAGAAATTTCATTAGAGCTTGATAACGTTCGTCATTCAACTCATCAAGATTAGTTCCCCCCGCCTTTTTGTTTAGTACGTACATAATTGGCTTCATGGTAAGAAGCTGTAGATTTCTTATTGCCTCCTTATCATCATCGGTAAGGTCAGCCTGCTGAGCAAGCTTTCCTTCGTCGAGAACAACTCTCACCTTTTCAAGTGCCGCTTTTTCTTTCACTGCCGGTTTGTCACCTCGCTTTGCATCTTTCTCCACAGAACCAAGTCTTTTTGTAACCGTCTGTGCATCAGCCAAAACCAATTCCAAATTAATTACTCCAATGTCATTTAGCGGATCGATCTTCCCATCAACATGGATGACGTTTGAGTCCTCAAAGATTCGTACTACTTCTGCGACGGCATCAACTTCACGTATATGTGAGAGAAACTGATTTCCCAACCCTTCTCCTTCAGAAGCACCCTTCACAAGTCCGGCAATATCCACGAATTCAATAGCGGCAGGGACAGTTTTAAGTGTCTTGGAGAAATCAGCTAGCTTGTAAAGACGATCATCTGGCACAGCAACGACACCGACTGATGGATCAATAGTGCAAAAGGGGTAATTTTCAGCAGGGACCGACTTTTTTGTAAGCGCATTGAAAAGCGTTGATTTACCAACATTTGGAAGACCGACAATACCAAGACTTAATTTCATCATGCGATAGTAACATGAAATTTCATAAATAATAAATATAGAATCGAAGGATAGTCGCGATAACACTAAATACTGTCACCAGAAAGCAGAGTCCGCGGGAAAAGGCACACCCCCCCCCTACCAGTTCTTCTTTAAGCCGTCTTTTGCCAAATAACATCCATATTCTGCTGACTGTATGCCGGACGATATGAAAAAGTCTGAGGATCCTTAAATGTAAATACTTTATTAACCTTGCCGATGTGCTTGTCAAGCTCACCCTCAAAAACTCCTCCTGTACGATTTGTTCGTATAGCCTTGTTCTGTGAAGTAGCAACAACATCAATATCGTTACTCCGAGCAAACTCGCCAATAGTTTCTATTATTCTTTGACAAAGAGTTTTTTCATCGACAGAATATAAATATGTACTTGATGGGTTTATAGACGCGGTCAGGATTTTCTTTCCGTCCTCAACGTACTCGTGCATTAAAACTAAGCCCTGACACTGCAAACTTTCAGGATCCTGAAATACCATCTGAATGTAATTCGGACTTTCCCACATATTTTTCTCTGCTGGCGGATTATCACCAGACACACAAACACCACCCACCATTCGGGCATTAGCACTTTCTTTTGATTTTGTAATAACAGCGTTTAGGACCTGCCGTTTCTTTCCAGCTGAAGATTCAAACTTGCCGAGCTC
>JAZKIM010000003.1:93177-119795 GCA_040384865.1 Patescibacteria group bacterium | reverse complement strand
CTCTCGCTTTCGAATAATTTAATCATTCGATCAACAGTGTAGGCCATGAAAGCTTCCTCGTTGTAGACCCCTTCGTTTACGCTCGCATCAGCAGAAAGCACAGACTGAAAGTCTATATCCTCGAGCTGGAGAGTTTTTGGATCAAATACTTCCCCTGTTATCTTTTCAAGTGCCACTATTGATTTGTTTCTTTGGGCTCTTAATTGGCCAAAGAACGCTTGTGTACCTTTGTCTGTAGACGTAGTTTCAGTCGAGAGTCCGGTGGTAATTTTCTCGTACCAGCTAATAATCCTTCTTACTTGTTTATCAGTATATGTCTTGCCAGTTCTCTTTTTGAGCGTCTTGGCCATTTGTTTTACAAAACCTTCAGCCAATCCCAATTTATCAACCTGTAATTTATTTAAACCAACTGATTTATTTTCAGCAGCCTTTCTTTTTGCTAGTTCAGTAAAATGATCCTTTATTAATTCTTGTATCAGAGGATTTTCATGTGACTTCTGAGCGATGAGTCTGTTTACTTCCTTTACTCTGTCTGCATAGAAAGTATTTAATTCACACAATAATGCATATTCCTTGTTTGGCGCAGCTGCAACACGATCGTTAGTGCCTGCGATATAGTCCCGAACATTTTCAAATGAGGCGAACTCGTACTGCAAAAGAAGTTCTTTAGTTCCTTCAACATTCTGGCCGCCGTATACGGATTGAAGTATTACAGCAAACATTTTTTCTTCGCGTGTAAATTCCTTCCCTTTCCAACCGCGGCGCATCTCAATTTCAGCAAACTGCTTTTCAAGAATAGAATCCACATCCTCAAGCACTTTTTCATTATTATATCCCATCGCATTAAACTTTTTCTCTATGTTGTAGATAGGAGCTTGGACAGTTGCCATCTTTTCTTGATCTATTTCCATTCCCTTTTTAACTTTGACCTCGTTTGCAGCGAAAAGATCAAGAGAATATCTTGGTTTAAATTTATATTTCTTCAAATCTTGAGATCGATCCTCACATTTTTTATTGCCTTCAATCGAGCCCCAGTTTCCTGAATTTTCAGCATAAACATGTCGAAGAAGATCTATGTAGTATGGTTTTTCCATTTCTTCTTTTGTACATGACTCCTGGCTTATCATTTTTTCTGAAGTCTGTCGCAATAGCGTAGAATATGTTTCCACGATTCCACTCTCTTTAGCTTCAATGTAACCTTTTAAAATTCCAGGTGACAACGCTTTGATGTCCTGTAAGAATTCAAAAACTACTTGCTTCTCGGCTAGAGTGATAACTCCAGCCTTAAGGCATTCGTGATATCCCTTCAGCAAACCGAAGGCTCTGCCTCCGTAAGTTCCAAAGAAAGTGTTTATAAATTGTAGGTCACTAACATCTCTAATCAAAGTCTTTCCATTAGATAATACATACATCATTTCGTTGGTACGACTTTCTTCTCCGGTCATGAGAAGGAGCTTCATGTGTTTTGGTATTTCACACAAATGTTCCCGCTTTATATCACCGTTCTGCATTGCGTACACAATATTATGGAACTCACCCCTACTATCTAGATACAGAACAGATGATTTTTCAAATAGCGCGAAAGATTCTTCGTCTTTCAAAAACACATCTGTAAAAGCTAGCAACACCCCTGATACCGGCGATTCCAAGGCTGACACCAATCGCTGATCGAGACTCAAAGCAAATTCTATAGACAATGAATTTTTTGCAATCAATTCGCAGGCTCGATATAAATTTGGGTTTCCAACACCTAAAAGATCCGCGAATTTTTGCATACTCTCTAGTTTTTCAGGTTCTTTATAATATGGCAGTTGGTCTACAAAAACCTTACGTAAACCAGGATCTTCTAATAATGCAGGGCAACGTTCGTATGCCGTTAAAATATTAGGTAATTCTTCGGGGCTTCCAGATGCAAGACTTGTAATTTCAGCTGAAATTACATAATTAACTTTATAGTCAGATTCTTTTGCTTTTGTTGGATCAGTTTCTGCACCAGGTATATCTTCTCCGTAGAGACGAGTGACTTCATCTGTAATCTTTACCAATGAATCCAAAGCAAGTCCTTCCTTAAGATGTGGTGACCTTAGATATTCAAGAGTAGCTTTCCTTAATTGAGTGCTGAAATTTTCAACAGGAGGATAAATTTCAGATCCACGAGGTAAATTTTCTAGCGACGCTTTTCCGTGCTTCTTTAAAATTTGAAGTGCCTCTTCGACTCTGGCACCAACACCAGACTCCATCAATTTTCTTTCTGACAGTATTTCAAACAGAGTTAGGTTTGGTAGGATTTGATGCGCCACGTTCTCGATATCTGTACTCCAGGTTCTATACCTTTCCTTACCTTCAACGACCTTTAAGGCACTTTCCTTAAGGCCGGCTTTTAACCTTTTATCACGTTCGTTCCAGCTGACTGGAGGTCCCCATTTAATCAGATCATCTCTAATGTTTTTTAACTCAGGATATATCTTTTCAGCTTCATCTAGCAATTGCGGCCAGTCTTCCTGCTTGGAAAGTGTCTGCAGAACTGTATCAACGCTTTGATATCTATACCCGTGAGGTCCAGCACATGCTAAATATGCGAGATTTCTAATTATTTCTGGGTCTGGATAATATTGCGCACATAGAATACTTCTACCTTCAGAGTCACTCAACATGTAAGACTTCGCCATTGCATGTAGAGTTTCATCAAGAAATTCAACGCCAATCCTCGCCAAATATCGCAATCCCGGAGAATTCTTTATTTGCTGGAATTCATGTGCATTTTGAAATACCTCTCTTTGAGAAGTAAACATATCTCGAGCACCACTTGCAATTTCATCATACGTCTTTGAAATAAGCTCTCTAATTTCCGATTCTATTTGCGATCTATCATAGTTTGGTTTGCCATCCTCTGGGTATATCTCATCGACAAATTTTTTGAACTTACCCGCGACAAGTGCTCCTAATACCTTTATAACAGCAGCTTGCGGAAGTGGTTCAGTCGATTTTCCTTCCAACTCTTTAAACAAGTCACCTTCTTTAAAATAACTTTCCTGTACCTTAGTAGCATATTCCCTATATTCATTTACTAAATTTGGAAGTGACTCCTTGTATACAACATGTCTTACGGACATTAAACTTTCGTCTATATTATTTAAAGTACTACTGAGTCTGTTTCTTTCATACTCCTTATCTGAAATCTCCTGCCGTTTCTTTTCAGACAATTCAAATAACTTATCTAGTTTTTTTCGGTCCTTACCAGCTTGAATAAATGAAGTAGCCCTCTCAAGCCAGCCAGATTTTTGATGACGTTCAACATCCCAATGCGCATCGGCAATGTCACGTTCCTGTAACCTATTCCGTTCATTTGTAAGGGTATAATATTCAGTACTTACACGATCCTTTGCCTTATGAACACTTGCTTTTAATAAGTTTAAAAGCCTAATGCATTCAAGTGGATCCTTCTCTTTCCGTTTCAGAATTTCCTTCAAGTCCTTACTTGCACTCTTGTCATCACCAATATCGATAATCTCATTTTCAGGAGATAATTGTGCTGCCTGGCTTAACTTAAGCTTTACTAATTCCATATCAGCATCTGCCTTGTCCAATAGCTTTCTTAACTGCCGCATTTCAGCACTAGGAGAATATTCCGCCCGAGACTCAACTGTGTCTACCACATCAGGAATATGAGATTCTTTGGTTTCTATAAATAAGGAGGGCGATTCATTTGCCATACACATTATTATTACACAACAATTGGTTTAATTTAAACTTAAGAATTCAAAAAGTAAACCAAAGTCTACCAGCGTCGGATCCATCGCTCAACTTTAAAGTGAGATTCTGACTTTGAATTTAAAAGGAATTAGCTTTCCAAAATGTCGTATTGTGTTCGCTCCATACCTAAAGATAATTTCATCCTGCGATAGTAACACAAAAAGTATATTTTCCGAATTCTCATACTCAAGTTTTTTCCTTAAATTATTTATAACAAATGCCTTAACAGGAATATAGGAGATTTAAATATTTTCCTTTGCTATACTTTACCAATGAAAGCTATTTATCCTCTCACCCATCTCACTTACAAAAGCCAAGAGTTGGAACTTGAAGGATTAATTTTAAAACCTGAAGGAAGCGGTCCTTTTCCCACTATAATTTATATTCATGGATTCAACGTGATAGGAGGATGGGATTCAATACTGATGGCCACATATCTCGTAAAAGACGGCTACGCAGTATTTCTTCCTTCACAAATGGGTTTCGGTAACTCAAAAGGAGAAAGAGATTATTGTGGCCCCAAAACAGTGCAGGGTGTTTTCGATGGGGTACAAGAACTGCTTAAGGAAAATTATATCGACAAAACACGTCTTGGCATCTGGGGTTTTTCTCGTGGTTCCAACGTCACAGCTTCCCTTATTTCAAAACACCCTCAAGTTTTCAAAGCTGCGGTGCTACAATCTGGTTTGTATAATTTTAGAAAAGTATTGGAAACAACAAAAGATCGACAAATGGCGAGTAATATGGGTAACGAAAGCGGGAATACCGAAGAGGCCTTTAGTGAACGTTCAGCGATTGAACATACTGAAAACATAACTTGCCCACTATTAATCCTTCATGGTGGAAAAGATGAAACCTATCCAATAGACCAAACACTTGAATTTGAAAGAAAACTTTCAGAGATGAATAAAGAACACACACTTAAGATTTACGCAGATGCCGATCATCTTATTCCTCGCTCAAGCAGACGGGAATATGTTATTCCTTTTTTTAATAAGTATTTATCAAATTAATTTAGAGCCTTACTTCCCCATCACCTCACGCATCTTTTGCTCGTTTAACTTCATTACTTCCATAGTTGCGTCCATCTGACTTTTCCCATTTTTTATTTTTTCCTGAATTTGGGTAGCAATATCTTGAAAGAAATCTGGATTCTTTTCTATCATGCTAAATATCTTTTCCTGCTCAGCTTCAGGCACGCCCTTCATTTGACGCTTGAGCATTTGTTTCATCAAAAAGTTCTGAAATAAGACCATGTAAGTATGATTAAAATATATTATATAACTAGTCGGTACATTCTAAACTACGTTGATTTTATAGGCAACGCAAAACTAAATGTAGAACCGTGGCCTTCCCCTTCTGACTCAGCCCAGATACGTCCGTGATGCTTTTCAATAATATTTTTGGACATAAACAAACCAATACCCATACCTTCCGTATCAGCATGTCGTGCATTGGCGGTACGATAGAACTTAACAAAAAGGCGTGGAATTTCCTTTTGATCTATACCTATACCGGTATCTTTAATTGAAAATATCACTTCATTATCTACTTTTTTTAAAGAGACAACGATAGCACCACCATCTGGCGTGTATATGAGGGCATTCTCAAAGAGAATCTGAATAGCAAACTGCATGCGTGCTTTATCGGCTTTGATGGCAGGAACATCATCCCCTATATCAAGCGATACACGCTGTTTCCTATGAACAATTTGTGCCTGATGACCATTGAGTAAGTCCTCCAAAATATCCTGGAGGTGCACCTCTTCAAGCTTGTATGTGTATAGATCGTTATCGTCTCTGGCAACATCAATGACAATATTAGTAAGCTCGAACAACCGCATGCTTGCATACTGAATCTGTTCAACATGCCTATCGCGCTCTGCGGGGTCATTCACTGTTCGTAATTGTTCCGCAAGCCATCTAATATGGGTAAGTGGTGTACGAAACTTGTGACTGATATTGTTAATGAATTCATATTTCAATATATCGACATCGCGGATTCTGTGCCATATATATATACCAACTGCCACCACCACAAAACCAGAAAGGAGCGGCACAAGCCAGAACGGAAAAAGCGAATAGGTGGAAGTGAAATAGTTATTAGCAAAGTTTACAGCAATGATAGCAATACCTACCAAAGCAGTAGTCAAGGTATAGAGAGCGGCGTTCTTTGCCACCACACCAAGCTCAATAAGATCGTACTTAAGGGCACCGTAAGCCAACGGAATTGTATACAACCCCAAGAGAGACGGGATTATAGGACTAATGACATCTATACCAAATACCGGCAAAAAGCCCAAGGAGCCGACGCCATATCCCCAACCAAACGAAAGAGCAAAATATTTTATACGAGCTTTAGTGAGCCTGTCGTCAGTTTTTGTATATATACGAGTCAGGAAAGAGAAGAAATATCCAGCAACCAGTAAAAAGAAAAAAGTGAATAACCAATAGAAAGTTCCTGGATTGTAGAAGCTAGGAAGAAACAAAATTGGTTTAGAAAGAAGAACATATCGTGAGATATCACTGAGAAAAAAGATGAGGAGCGCTACCGCAGCTGTATAAAAAGAAATGATACCCCAGAACTGCTCCCGAGCCTTATTAAAGGTAACAAACGTCAAGTGCGCTGTCAGACAGACTGTAAACAAATTGACCAAAGTGAAGGTCAAATAGTGGCGAGAGATGAACGGATCTGTAGTGTTGATTGCCAGAAGATAGAAAACTATGAATGTAGTGACTGAGACATTGTTCAAGAAATAAAGAATGTTTACCGGCCTCTTCCAGCCGCGAATAAACACAACCACTCCAAGAATGACAGCGAGCACTGCCGATAAGACATAACCGATATTATGAAGCAACAGGTCCATGTATCAAAAAGTATACTATGTTCTCTTATCCTTAGATATGTGGATAGGATCACCGATATTGTAATATCCCAGTCGAATATCATGATTCTTCCAGAACTTCCTTACATTACTTTCAAACTTCCAGCCAGCCACCGATTCTTCAAGCGAACAAAACACAGACTGATCTCTCTTGAGTGCGGACAGGAAAATGTGTTCATATGCCTCTATCTTTTTCTTTGACCTTTCTTTGTCACTTCCATTAAGCGAAAATACCATTCCAGTTTTAAGACCTTCCTTAAGCAAAACCGGCTTTTTAAAAAAAATCTGTATTTCTGCTTTGCTTTCTGATAGTCCCTTTCCAGCGGACAATCTGAGTAATACTTTCTTATGTTTAGGAATGCTGGAAAAAGCCGTTACAGAAAAAAAGGTTTCCGTTTGAGAATGGGGAGCGACACCTGGTTCATCGTGATATGAGCGGTATTGAGCATGCGTAGTGGGCAATGTGAGGCGAAGTGAATCTAAAACAGTTGCACGCGCCTGCTGTACCCTCTCGGCCTCTCTACTTGTCACTTCCTTTGGCGCAATCACTACCGCTAACATTTGAAGCAGGTGATTTTGACCCACATCCTTAAGCGCCCCGACTCTGTCATAAAAAGCCCCGCGCTTGTTTATGATTTTAGTCTCCCAAAGAGACACACTGACCTCTTTAATATCTTTTTCTAATGCCCGTTCAAAATCCTTATCCTCTCGTCTTCGCCTTAACAGCTGGAGTAGTGCAGATTTCCCTAAATAATGATCAATGCGATATATTTGATCTTCCTTTATAAAACGGCGCATTTTTGTATCGAGTGATCTAGCACTTTTAATATCATGGCCGAAAGGCTTTTCAATCAACACCTGACTTCGACGATTAAACAGAGAGGCTTTACCCAATTGCGCGATCACAACTTCGTGCAGTTCGGGGTGAATAGCCAGAAAATAAATTACACGTCGACCTTTCACCATTTTTCGAAGCTGATCGTAACCTCTTGTTTCCGCTAATTCACCTTGCACATATGCACAAAGCGAAATGAATCGCTGACGTTGACGCAACGCATTAGTTTTTAGCTTTACATTCGAGGGAGAAATCTTACTCATTAATGCATCAGACACTAAAGAGGAAAATTCTTCAGCCGAAAACTGTTTTCGACCGTAGCCGACGATAGTAAAGTTTCCCTTCAATTCACCTTTACAATACAAGTCAAAAAGAGAAGGGATCAGCTTATTCCTCGCCAGATCGCCGGTTACGCCGAATATAACGATCGATACGGAAATATTACCCATGAGGAGGTAGGTGTTTAATTTGTACCAACACTAGAAGTTGCTACAAATGACTCACTAACAGATATTGTAGTACTTGCTGTTGTGGTGGAAGACTCAATAGAGCCTGAAGGAACACCGAGCGCCTTTTTTACATCCTTATCAAGACCTGCCTCTACACTTACAGCACCCTCTGCGTCGCTAAGAACCGTACTTGCCTGCTGAAGAGTAGTGAGCGCCTCTGAATACGAACTACTTGCCATATATCCTTGTGCTTTGACAGTCAGTACTTGTGCTTCGATGATCTTGCCAGCAACCAACGCCGCGGTTGTAGTACTAAGCAAAGCCAAGTTTTCAATTCTCAAATTAATAGTTTCGTCAGTTATAACGCGAACCTCAATGATCTTATTTTCAGCCGAAGCTTTTGGATCCAAAGTAGCCTGAATTTCCTTTGACTGAATATCCACACGAGAAACTGTGCTTGTAGCCAATTCTGTTTTAACAGTATCTATGAGAGAAGAAAGATGCTGCGTACTATCATCAACCTGATCAGAGGAAATCTTTTCAAGAATGATTTCATGAGCTCGAAGTGACGATTCGTAATTAACAGCTACTTCCTGAGCGGCAGTGAGATTGTTTTCAGACACCAACGAAGCCACTCTGCTCTGCACCTGAGTTGCATGTTTTTTAAATTCCGATTGTACAATAGATTTTGTCTGGTCATTGAGCTGCCCTCGAGCAGAAAGTGTAGCTGCTTCCTGGAGGCGTCGTTCTGTTGCTTCAACAGCAACACGAGCCTTTGATTCAGGTGTTACAGCAGTAAGACCGCGGACTTCTTCATTCACATTGATCTTAACTGAATAGAGGGAATCTCCCGGAAGAGAACCCTCAGCGGCAAGTGACGCACCACCGGTTACAAAAAGGAGTGCTACGATAACAAGTGACGGAACAAATTTTCGATTATTTATATAAAGAGACCAAGTAACAGACGAAAAGGAAAATTGCTGAGTTGTCTTTACAGGAGTAGTTACAGCTTCAATTCCTTCAATAACAGAAAAAGTCCTGGCGAGAATGTCGCTTTTTTCAACAGAAGTAAGCTTGATGGCTTTCAACTGTTCTATTAGATTGTCGAACTTTTTATTAATCATTGAAATTTTAATTTTCTGAGTTTTGCTCAAATAGTTCTCGCAATTCCTTCATCGCTCTATGTAATCTTACTGATACCGTATTCTCTCGTTCCTTCTGGATCTCGGCGATTTCTTTTACCGACAATCCATCTACATATCTCATGAGCAAAAGATCGCGAAGCGGTTCTTCAAGCTTGTTGAGTAATTTGAGGGCAATCTTACCCTCACTTTGCTCAACGATGCGTTCGGCCTGGCTGTGGTCGGCTGGGTCAAAGCCGTCAGAAGTCAGAACGTCCAGGGAAATATCCTTATGCTTTCGATAATTGTCTACAATTGAATTCGAAGCAATGCGGAAGAGTAAAGCTTTAGGGTTATCGACCGTCTCATCAGAGGACATATATTCCCACAATTTGACGAACGATTCCTGGACTATATCTTTGGCCTTTTCCCTGTCAGAGAGCTTATAGCTTGCGAAACGAAACACAGCATCGGCGTGCTCTTCATAAATCTTTGAAAAACGGTCTTTCTGGTTGTTTATCTCCTCGGTTGTTGCGCCGGCTGTGCGTGTCTGTTTTGACATAGTTAATGACGTAAAGCAATGGCTTTTATTACATCATGTCCTATAATGGTAGCATATGGGCCTTAAATCAGCATCTCGACTACCTAAAAGTAGAGAACATCTTAAGTGGCGAAACCGTGCCGCGCTGATGATTGTAGTCTTCGCCGGAGTAGTAGGTGGTTCAACCTACCTGCTTAATTCGCAAGATATCGACCCCGTGCAGTTCTATGCCAACATGGCTAACCCTTCAATGCGCTTCGTTCGCATTCAGCCAGGACTTCGAAAGGAGCAGATGGCGGATATCTATGGAAAGACCCTTGCCTGGAATGATCAGAACAAAGAGGCATTTCTAAGTGCCGCCGGAGCAGCAAAAGACGTCAGCACAGACGTAGATGGATACTATTTACCTGGCAGTTACTGGTTTGATAAGAATGCCGGTGGTGCAGAAGTAGGCAGCGAAATGATAGAAAAGTTCAACAACACAATCAATAAGGAAGTAATAAAGAAAAAAACAAGCAATCTCAAAAAAAATGTAAATATCGACACGGCAGTACGCATCGCCTCCATCATTCAACGTGAAGCTGCAGGCAAAGAAGACATGCGCCTCATTTCAGGCGTCATTTGGAATCGTATGTTTAAAGGCATGAATCTTCAAATGGATGCCACTCTCCAATACGTAAAAGGAACGTCTACCGACTGGTGGCCGCAAGTAAAGTCAGAAGACAAAGCTCTTGAATCCCCTTTCAACACATACAAATACAAAGGTCTTCCACCAACAGCTATCGCCAACCCAAGCGTAGCCGCTATTGAAGCGGCCTACAATCCAATCAACACATCCTGCCTCTTCTATATTCACGACAACAATAGACAAATTCATTGCACATCAAGTTACGAGGTGCACAAGCAAAATATTCAGCGCTATTTAGTTGGTAAAAGATAATACTGATTCATAATGAGTACATCCTCCATTCCAGTCGAATCTCCAAAATCAAAAGCCTGGGTGGTTTCCGTTGGCATGGGTTATGGTCATCAGCGTGCGGCTTACAATATTGCCCATCTTGCACCCGACGGTATTCCACTTAATGCCAATGATTACGAAAATATTCCAAAACATGATCGAAAAATTTGGGAACGAAGTCGCGGATTGTATGAATTTATGTCCAACGCTTCACACATACCACTAATCGGTGGAATACTTTTCTCTCTGCTCGAGCGCATTACCAAAATATTTGATTTCTATCCAAAACGAAACCTTTCCGAATCAAACTTTGGCTTAAGATATCTTGAATCCTTAATACACAAAGGCTGGGGCAATCATTTAATAGAGAAGATAGGTCAAAATCCATTACCTCTGGTCACTACCTTTTTTGCTTCCGCACATATGGCCGATTATTTCAATTACAAAGAAAAAATATTTTGCGTAGTTACAGATACCGATATCGCTCGTACCTGGGTTTCTTCTGATCCGCTTTCAAGTCATGTTACCTATTTTGCTCCCACTATCGAAGCAGAGCGCAGACTTCAATCGTACGGTGTTCCTTTAGAAAAAATAATCCTCACGGGCTTCCCTTTGCCAAAATCAAATATCGGTACTGAGTCTTTTGAAATCGCCAAAAATGATTTAGCAAAACGTATCATTAATCTCGATCCAACAGGTATATATCGCAAGCAATTCGCTCCACTCATCGAAACCTATCTCGGCAAACTTCCTGAGCAATCCGGCCGACCACTCACCCTTATGTTTTCTTTAGGCGGTGCTGCTGCTCAGCGCGACCTCGCCATAAATGTCATCAAGAGTCTTTCAAAAAAGATTAAGGCTGGAGAAATCCGCCTCATCCTTGCAGTTGGGATAAAAAAAGAAGTTCACGATGTTATCACATGGGAACTTAAGCTACACGGTCTCAATAGCCTCATTGGTACCAACGTTCACATTTTAGAGGCACCTGATATTTGGCACTATTTCGACGTCTTCAACCAAGCACTTCGTGATTCAGATATTCTTTGGACAAAACCAAGTGAACTTTCTTTTTACGCTGGTCTCGGCATACCAATCATTATCGCTCCAGCCATCGGTTCACAGGAAGATTTCAATCGTGAATGGCTCCTTCGTATGGGAGCGGGTATAAATCAGAAGAATCCAATGTTTGCCGACGAATGGCTAAACGACCTTGTACAAGATGGTATCCTTGCAGACGTCGCCATGCATGGCTTTATTGAAATCGAAAAGAAAGGGACGTTTAATATTGAAAGAGAGATTTGTAAAAAATAAAATACCCCAAGCCGATTGACTTGAGGTAGAAGTTTGTGTGCAAAACTTCTCAAAACGTTTGATGACCGATTGCTGCTATCGCACTGGAATTCCGTGGCGAGAAAGACTGGCGTTGGAGTAGCGCTTGTCGCTGGTGACATCAACGACGTCGAAGTTGACGGGTAAGACCACCCGATCCATTTCATCGATGCTCTTGAGTTCGACTTCCAGAATGACCAGACCTTTCAGTTGGCCCCCGTAGACGTCGAGTTCGAAGATGTACCCTTGATGGCAAAACTTGTACCGAGTCTTTTCGATCGGCACACGATCCCTGTATTGGTAAGCAGCGATCAACTCCTCATAGCGCGCCTCGTTGATCTGCTCCTCGTGTTCGCCGCGGACGCCGTCTATTTCGGTCTTTGTCTTTTCGGTGTAGTAGTAAGAGCGTTGATCGTTCGTGGTTTTGACACGAACACGACATTCAATACCTGGGCGGTCAGACCGATCCAGGTAGATTTGCCAGATCTTGTAGGACTTGGCGTCTGCGGGTATCTGGGTTGGATAAAAATCCAAAACCAGAAATTTCTTTTCGATTTCTTGCGGTGTCGGCATTGCGAGGATACGGTTGAGGGCGAGAAGTGCCCGGTTTATTTTCTGTGGAAAGTCAGTGGAGTTGTTCACCACACTAACGTGTTGATGTAGTTGCCAAGCGGCAAGCGTTTTTTTGTCGAGCTGTCGAGCTTCTTCAGGAGTTTCGTGACGTTCATCGTCCGTGACGTAATACTCTTCTGCCCCCTCGGCGGCGGTCACCAAGTGTACAACACCGGCATACCGATCAATCACCATGTTCAGAGTGATCTGCATCTCAAAGAGCATGGCATTAAAAGCGGCTTCACCACTATATGCCATTCCGTCAGCAAGACCACGATCGCAGAGAAAGACCACCTTCTGACCTTGGAGTTCCATGGCCTCGAGTGCCGCAAAGTATCGTGCTTCTTTTTCAAGGATCGCTTGAAAGACTTGACTCTGGAATCCGGCCGAGTTTTTCCAAGCAGGGTCCCAAGGTACGATGCCTGCTGAGATCAACTCTCGTGCTACTTCTGGCACGACAATGACCTTGAAACCGTGCTTCTGCAGCAGGTGGATGGCCATCTTAAGGAAAGTTGACTTCCCCGCGCAAGGGCCACCAGTGATGGCAACAACCTTGATCCAGGGAACGAATCGAAAGAGATCGATCATCGATTTTATTTTATTCATCAGTAAAAGGTGCGGGTTGAGGTTGAATTGTTTCTGCAAGAACTATGGCATTAAGAATAGGAGGTGTCAAAGTTGCGAGTGGACTTGGAATACCACTTTTGGAACCGATTTGCCCAAGAATGTGATTACTTAATGATGATTATGAACGATAATTTAAAAACAGAAAAACCCACCTTGTCGGAAGAGCCTTCTGGTTAGTGGGTTTATGTTGTTTTTATGAGAGGATTTTGTCCTTGCCTTTTTCCAGAATTTCTTCGTGGGAAAGATTGAGTTTAGCTCGGATTTCTTCCATCTCTAGACGTTCACCATCAGTGAGTTCTCGCTCAAGTTTGAGGAGCTCAAGAGTAGTGTATCGCATTATTTCGCCGTTCGGTTTTTCGGGCATAAAAGCTCCTTTCTGTTCCATATATTACTTATATTTACTGGTTTGACAATTTTAATACCTATATTCTACTCAATGTGAGGGTCAGTGCAAATTTTCCGTAAGCGGAGCGATTTTTGCCGTCCATACCCCCTCCTTGCATCCAACTATTATCTTTCTGATGTTTTGCAAGCGTTCTTGAAAAAATATTTATGTCATCAATAGTTTTGTTGTGCACAGACCTTCGCAAGGTATTCACATCAGATAATTCTTCCGTTATCTCACCTTTATTTTTATTTTCAGACATTGTTTTCTTAAAGTTTGCCACAGTAATAGTGTATTCAAGACAGGATTTAAGCATCGTCTCCAAAAGCTCCTCCAAGTAGGGATTCCCTTCAGACAAATGCTCCAATTCAGAAACAGAAATCACTGGGTTCCTAATACTTTCTGAAGACTGGGTAAGAGTTTCAATTTTTTCTTGTTCTTCTGATGCTAATTCAAAATGCATACTAAAAAGTATATCAGATTATTCAATTCTACTCATTTTTCAAGACAAAAGAGGCTTTTCAGCATCTTTGTCTATTGGGGTGGACTTCGTGAGGTATAGTTGGAACGATATAATTAAGGACTTAATAGATTATAATAATGTATTTATGCAAAAGAAAAGCCCCACAAGTTTGTAGTCCCGATGGAACTCTTCTTGTTGAGGCTGGTGAGGGCTGGAATTTTCTTACCGCGGAGGCAAGACCCGAAGCGCATTGGTAAACGCATTCCAGTTATGACTCCCGAAACTTTCGAAGTCATGGAAGTATCCGGCTTTGTGGTCACGTGTAGCGCAGGTTGCAAAAAGAACAACCAGCGCAGTATATGGCAGGAACAATTTTTTCATGATTTTATTAATACCCTATCATATTAAAACTGTCAATGTTGTGGACTTCAGTATTGTTTTTGTAAACCAAATAGCTAGTGAACTGCTTTATTTAAAGGAGGTTCTAAGTATCAAATAATGTTCACGAAGTTCACACGTTAACAATAGTAGATTTGATACAGTCTACTTAAAAGGAACCCCCTCTTTCACCTCATTGGCAGGAATCTTTACGGCTCCCTCTTTTTGTGTCTTCTGAAAAATTCTATCTATTCCATGCACGTGCGCATAAGCTGTCGCCTCGTCTGTTTGTGATTTATCGATATCATTCTGCATTTCTTCAAGCATTAGCATTGCCCCGCTTGTAATTAAACGATGCCATTCTTCTGACTTCGTGATCACCACGGCTCTACTTTTTTTCTTTAAACGCTTCTTTAGCTCCTCCACTTCTATTTCTGGTCGATCGTTAGTTGCTAAAAGCATGTATTTATCTTCTTCAAAGCCTGAAAGGCCAAAAAAGTGCACCATCGAGTTTCGAAAAGAATATGCCCTAGGTGCAGTAATCTTTTTCATTTCCGTATTATCCTTATATTCTTTATTATCCGTTGTTAAACAATACTTGCTGAACCAACCCAAAAATCTCTCCTGCTGAGTTCCCGTCTTTCCTAAATACTCGAACCAGTAGCTAGCCATAATATCTATAAAGGTAAAAATTGTTACCATTTGTACCCTTGAAGCTACGATGTCCCTATTCTTATCGTCCTTTCGAAATGCTGTATTAATATCTTCAATTGCTTGCGTAAAAAACTGGAAAACTTTTTTATTCCTTGAAGGGTGATCATTAATGAAGTTCAAATTTTTTGTCTCGATGAAATCCTTACAAGTTGAATTTACAGCTAAGAAACATTGTTTGTATTTCTTTCCTGACCCACATGGACATTTTTCATTTCTTTCTGTCATAGATTATTTAACCAGACCGAAAAAGTAGCCAAGTACAGCTAAGAAAATAATAGCCCCAACGTACTTTACTCCCCGACCATAAACATCCTTGGCAATATCGCTCATAAGCCGTTTTAAAGCGTTAAATAACCATTTAAAGGGTGCATAGATGCAATACACTACTGTAAATACTACTTTCAATATAAAGCTTGGGAAATGGAAATCTCGTTGCATAATGTGACAATATTACTCCTAATGAATTCAAAGACAAGCGACACAGAAAAGCCTGTTTTAACTGTAATAACAAGGCTGAAGTTCAAGTTTTGTTTATTTTACAGCAATTTTAAATGTAAAATATTAAAAATTACCCGTAGCTGACTGAGGTAAAAGTTCAATTATTGGTTTTACCGCTGCAACAATCTTTTCTCTTAATTTAGTATCTAAAATACCTGATTCCAAGACCTCTTGAACATTCTTATATTTTTTAAATGTTTTATTCTTTTTATTATCCTTTATAAAATGCAGATACCAGTAAGCGATGAGGGAGAAGCGAGCCTGCTCTTTTGATTCGTAAAGCTGTTTGAAAGCTGGTGAAACTGGCATTGCAGGATCGTTTGATTCGTTTTTCTTCATAGATTTAATAATCTTTTTATAGAGATTGCCATGAACAAAGTCACTCCTGTCGGTATATAGAGTTTTCACATTCTCCTCAATAGAAGGAAACTTCCACCCAATCAAAACAAATAATCTTTTACGCAGACGATAACCGATCTCTTCGTTTTTCGAATCACCTGCCGTTAATAAAGTCTCAAAAAGTGTACTGATATCGGCTGATTCTGCTTGCCAAGTATAAATAGATTTTCCAATTTCATACTCTTTAAGTCCATCGTAGAAGGATGCGGAAAAATAAAACCTCCAATCCTCTTCCTTCCATAATAAAACATTCTCTCTATACCATTGGAAATATTCACCCATTGGAAGTGCTTTTTTATAGAAAGAAATAAAATTTTGGCTTTTGAATATATGAGACTTGTCTTGAGTATGTAACCAAGTTCCATTTGCCTTCTTGTTTACCGGAAAAATTGCAAAATTTGTAACATAAAATGCTGGTCTCAAAAAAGCAGTCGAATATAGATTGAGTACGCCCAGAATTTGCGTATAACTATTCCCCTGATCAGTTTTATCTGGTAATAGTAAACCCCAGCTACATTTTTTAAATTGCTCTTCATTTATTCCCCAATCAGTGTCTAGAGAAGCAATGTAGTTTCTTAGAACATTATCATTTATAGGCGGGATTCTCTTTTTAATTTTCTTAACAAAATCATCAAAAGACACTTTACTTAAGTCCCAGCATTCGAATCCTTTACTTATAACATGTATAAGATCTTTTTGTTTAACATTTACAGGATAGCCATAAAAACCAATGAATATCGAAGCCATAATAGGCTAAAGATATCACATAATTCGTATTCAGGTATCCGGTACTCCTATTCAGCCAAATCAGCAAATAAATCTGATGTTGGGTCTGCAATCCTAATAACTTCCGACGGAAACAAAAGCGGTATTTCTTTTTTTGTCACTAAATTCTTTTGAACGATGCGACCATCTGCTCTAGCATACATTTCTAAATCTAATTCTGAACCTTTGTTATCAGGGCTTCTACTTCGATAAGGGAAAAACCCTGATCCATGATTGTCGATAGTTACAATTAGCGGCATCCCTCCAACAGAGTCAATCCCGAGTCGTTTTGATTCACTGATTAAACCATCACCAATTATCGAGGCGTGAAAAACTAATGGTGAATTAATACCGTTAAAATTATAAAGGTCATCAAAGTATTTCTTTAATCGATCAAATGCCGGTTCACCGCTTCCAATTAAAACAGTAGAATTTGAAGGCATGAAAGATGTCTCAACAGGAATGAAGTTAGGGCTTTCCACCTTAAAGACCCGTTTATCATAGTCTCCGTGCATATATCCCTCCACATTACCGTTCGCATCTAAAATAGGTGCAGGTCTACTAAAATCCACACCTGCAATAATGAAGCCTAGCGGTGACTGTCTTCCTTTTTCTTTGACTAGCAATTCGTATGCATATTTTATTAATGCTGGTGCTTTTTTTGCAAAAACATGTAAAAGTCCAAGTTTAGGCCTTTTTTCAATTTGTCTTATCAAAAACGGGATCACATCTCCTGCAAATTCAATATCGCCCGCTAGGCCTACATAGAGATTTTCACCCAGTCGAAATATCTTTTGTGTATTATCTCTCCACGGTACCATCACGCCGTCTTTTTGAAGACTTGCTCTGCAATCAGCAACCATTACTACGCCCTGTAAAAATTGTTTTCCTAAAACTACAGTCATATATTTATTGTAGTTTATAGGTGGGTTTCTAAGGTGTAAAGCATGCCGGGTATGCACCCATAAACTTATTAGGCTATTTTACAACTAACTTGAGAACGCGCTTGAGATATTTTATAAGTCGAGTCTAATCACTTAAACATACGTATTCAATTTTATCTACTTATTTTATCCATTAGCTCACCGTATTTATCCCGAAATTCTTTATTTGTAATCCCTTTTTCTTCTATAAACTCACTGATTTCCACGGATTGAACAAAATCCATTGCCATTCGGTAACTAGAGTGAACTACTGCAAAAATTGATATAATTATTAGACCACCGAAGGCATCAAATTTAGTGACTTCTTCACTACTTCCAGCAATAAAACAAGCAAGTATTCCACCTCCAGCATAAATAACAAGCGCCATTAAAAAGTTTTTCCAAAATACATTACTTTTAATATAAAGATCTTTTTTCATTTTTATTTGTTAAAAGCCTGGAACTAGAAAAGTTGAGTGCCCGACACACTCATTAAATATCCCTGCTGTTTGCTCGTCGAATACAGTTCCATTATTTGTAGTCATTATATTGTCGTTAAGTGCTGATACCGCAATACAGAGACGCGCCTGATTTATTCTTGCGCTATATAGAGAAAATAATGTTAAAACTATATTAACCGTAACTAAGATTATAAATATTATGATTATTCTTTTTGACATATTTTTATATTAATTTTGGTAATTTTCTTTAGACTTCCTCCAATTAAAGTAAAGTGCTAGGAGGATTGCGGTGAAAGTAAAGACGGTTCTCAAGTCCATATGAATGGTCGAGATAAACATTATGCTGATAAGCGCACTTAATACCCACAAAACAGCTAAGATCACGGATGTCTTGAACTTAAAACTTGGTGCAAGTTTATACCCCACCAAAACAACAACCACCATCAAAACAATAGGAGAGAGAAAATGCTCAATTGGCTTCAGGAGTTCCAATCCATTTTCGAAACTTTCACCACTAAGAGTGGCGTAAAGTACCCAGTGTAAAGGAAATTGTGATATCCCCCCTGCAAATAATGACCCTGGCAAAACAGCTACCCATCGAAATAGGTCTTTTTTATACCAGATTCTTCTATCTAAATTTTCGTTTCTCATAAATTGTTAGTTACTTTTAACAATAGAAATACTTTTAATGGAAATGGCATAAACTATGGCAACGAGAACATTTAGCGTCTGCCATGTTTCTTTTTCCAAATGTATTGGCAGTATAGGATTAAAAAGTATTAAGATTGTAATAAAGATCCACCCCCACATATTTTTTTCGCTATTAAAAGCTTCGTAGGCAAAGATGCCAGCAGAAATTGCCACAACCCATCTGAGTATTTGATAGAAACCATACGGCCAAGAAGCCACGGCAACTAAAAGCAAAATAGAAACAGCAATTTGCATCCAATGTTCATTAATGAATTTCATATATTTTTAGCAACCAAAAATCCCACCACAGGTAGTGGCCGAAGCCACTTGTACTGGTTTCCCAATACAGCAGATTAAGGCGACCCTATGATGGGGTTTTTATCCTTAATCTGTCTAACCTTTGCCATGCCAATGATTTCTCAATGGTTTAGGCCATATTCAGTTGTACCTAATAGCATATATCAGAAAGGAGATTTTGACACTGTCTGAAATATTGATATAATTACACCACACGCAATATACAATACGCAAAATACGTCATATAACACTCGAAATAGAACACGCACAATACATCCCTAGACATATCAAATACAAAATTCAATACGCGACATAGACAATAGAAACTGCTTTAGAACTTCCTCAGGTTAAGAAAAGCGGTTTTTTCTTTAAAAATATAACAAATAAATATGCGAACAGAAGAAGATGACGGCTTTCTGTCGTGTAGTGATATTGAGGTTGCGTCTGTTTTGCTCGCCAATAAACACAAACTATTGCGAGTAGACAGATCAACACCAACAAGATCGATTTTCTGTTTCCAAAGGACTCCAGGGATTGAAAAGGAAATAGAGAGTTTCTATTCAAGCGATCTAAGAGTAGATGCTCTTGCCTACTCCAATGCTCGAAAGAACCTCAAATCGATAATTTACTCCGATCAGAACATGCACTAGCAGATTAACAAATTAAAATTAAAACAAGATGACAAACCAACCTAAGAAGGATAAGAAGCCTATTTATAAGACTACAGTAAAGGCATATGACGGCCTATGTGAAATGGTTTATGACGAAAAGAAAAACAGAACGTATTTTGTAACACTCGACAGCTCAGGAGTAATCGGAGAAAGGGATCAAATCGCAGTTGATGAGGAGATATTTAAACCACTTCCTCCAAATCATATGTTAGTTCAAAAAAGGGTGGTACTCTTCCCTTCCAAATTGGAAGATTATAAGGATGAACAGGAGATAATCAATGAGGTACAGAGCTTTATTCATAAATATCTAGATATCTCCGAGGTTTATGAAGGAATCGCCACATATTACGTCCTCTTTAGCTGGCTGTATGACAAGTTCAACGAAGTTCCCTACTTGAGAACGATCGGTGATTATGGCACGGGCAAATCTCGATTCCTGCAAACCATTGGGTCACTTTGCTACAAACCAATATTCACAGGTGGTGCGACTACTCCAAGCCCTATCTTTAGAATAGTAGACGAAACAGGAGGAACCCTAATCATCGACGAGGCAGATTTTAAATACTCAGACATGACCTCTGACCTTGTTAAGATCCTAAACACGGGCTACCAAAAAGGGATACCAGTACTCAGAACCGAGGGTAAGGGAACATATGAAGTTAAGGCATATAACGTGTTCTCACCCAAGATAGTAGCAACGAGAGAAACATTCTCAGATAAGGCACTTGAAAGCAGATTTCTTGTGGAAGAGATGAGTGTAGGGACAATAAGGGCTGGTATACCTCGAACGCTTGAGGAAGACTTCTATAACGACTCCCAAAAGATTAGGAACAAGCTTCTAAGATGGCGACTTGATAACTACTTGAAAAAGATTGATAAGAACGACGAGCAATTGATCGAGGGTATACATCCACGTCTGAACCAAATCGTACTTCCCTTATTCTCAATCATCAAAGATCCTCAGACAAAACAAACTCTTAAAGACTTTATTGTTAAGTACAACGTTGATCTGGTCGCTGACAGAGGACTTTCATGGGAAAGCGATATTATATTCGCCATTCTTAAAATTCAACATGATGAAATAAAGAACGAGATGTCTGTAAAAGAAATTACAAATATGGCTAATTTTGAGACAGATGAGAACGACCACATCACTGCTCGAAAAACAGGCTGGTATCTTAGGTCAAAACTCCAACTCAAAACAGAGAAGAAAAGAAACGGTTTTATCCTGTCGATTCCTAGAAACAAAGACAAACTTCTTTTTTGGAAAGAAAGATTTGGAATTACCGATTCAGAAATAAAGGGTGAACTTGTGAACGATGTGAACATTGCAGAGGTACCGAGCACCCCTATCACTGAAAATCTAGGCTTCTCAACAAGGTAAAGGCTAATCTCAAATGATTTCGGCAAATTTATGCCTAAAACATCAACTGAAAATGTAAAAAAGATACGAACTAGCTTTCTAAGAAGTCATGGATATTTTAAGGGTTGGGCATCAGGAAAAATTACTTGGACAAATCTGTACTCTGGCAACAAAAACCATGTTGAGATTGAAGTATTAACCTCAACAGTCAACAACTACCTTAGAATCTACTATCCCGTCATTAATCAAGAATCTAGAGACAGGCGGTACTTAGACTACAAAATACCCCTGACGACCACTCCGTGCCGATTTGGAGGCTTTAGGTACTGGTTTATATGTCCCGCATACAGAAATGGAAAATACTGCGGACGAAGGGTTGGGGTTCTATACAGAATTGGAGACTACTTCGCCTGCCGTAACTGCCACGATCTTACTTACGAGAGTAGAAAACTGAGTGGAAAATTCAAAAAACTAGGAAGTCTATTGAGCTTTCAGGAAATTGAAAAATCAAGAAGACTCATTAAAAGAACCCATTATCGAAGCATGCCGACAAAAAGATATCTACGTCAGATGTCTAAAGAAGCTAAAGCATTCAAAGCATATGGTGGAAGAATAATTCTGTTAAGTGACAAAGCAGACCAATTGGCCTTGAAATACGCTAGATCGAGGTAATTAGAAAAAAGAGATATAATGAACACGCTACACAATAAAGACGTAAAAAGTGCACAGATGAAGCCTGAAGGGGGTCTGCAAGCGTCTTTGTGTAGCAATGAAGCACTGTCTTGTAGCACCCCTTTAGGTTTTATTAACCCCAATATTGTCTCCGAAGATGATGCGCTAGACTATCTCGCAGAGATTCTAGTAGAAACATTTCTGGAACACAAAAAAGCAAATGCAAACTCAACCCCTCAAAAATGCGGTGATCTATTGCCGAGTATCAACAAAAGAACAAGTTGATGAGGGCAATAGTCTAAACACACAGGAAAAATTATGTCTTGAGTACGCTCTCAAGAATGAGTACAAAATTAGCCAAGTTTATATTGAACAGGGAGAAAGTGCTAAGACCGCTGACCGTACTGAACTTAAAAAACTTCTTGTCTATTGTGCCGACAAGAAGAATAGTATTAAAGCAGTCATAATCTATAAAATAGATAGACTATCGAGAAACACCTTTGACTATGGTTCCCTTAAAATGATTCTCAAGAAATCTAACGTTGAAATAAAGTCGGTATCAGAAAACTTAGAAAACTCACCTACTGGTAATTTAATGGAAACGATGTTGTCTGGCTTTGCGCAGTTTGATAATGATGTCCGAGCTGAGAGGTGTGCGGGTGGCATGAAAGATGCAATGCGTGAGGGACGCCACGTCTGGATGGCTCCTGTTGGTTATGACAATGTTCGTGTAGGTGGAAAGGCAACAATCGCACCCAACACAGTTATGGGGCCACTAATACGAGAAACGTTTCAAATTACTGCAAAGAATATTTACCCAACTGAAGATGTAAGAAAGATGATGATGACTAGAGGCCTTCGTCTGAAAAGTGGTAAACCAATCAGTAAGCAATACTTTTATGGGATACTAAAAAATCGATCCTACATCGGGATGATTGAAAAGTTTGGAGAAAGCCACAAAGGCTTATTCGAACCCATCATCGATGAAGAGACCTTCAATCAGGTACAAAGAGTTCTAAAGTACCGAGGAAAGAAAATGTCTCAATATAAACTCGATAGTGATGACTTCCCCCTTCGTCGTTTCGTTATAAGTCCTGAAGGCAGAAAACTCACTGGTAGTTGGTGCCAAGGCAGAAGCAAAAAATATCCTTTTTACCGTTTTGGTGTGAAAGGATCAAACTATAACCGTGATGAATTTGAGAAAAGCTACATGGAGTTTATGGACAAGTATAAACTTGACCCAGAGCTTATTGCGAAGCTAAAAACAAAGTTGAGAGAAAAACTAAACAAGGCAACCTCAAACGAACAAAAGGATGGCCAAAGACTCCGCGCGTACATAGGTGAACTGACAGAACGTCAAAATGCTCTGATTAAGAAGAATCTTGAGGGTTTTATTAGCGATAACGTTTTAAAACAGCAATTAGACCTAATTGAGAGAGAATTGGCAGATACACAGATAAACATATCTTCGATGCAGGAAAAGGAGATTGATTTTGATGAGATATTGGATTTTACAAAGAACTACCTAGAGAACCCAAGTGTTATATGGAAAGAAGCTAATCTTGATAAAAAACTAAAGCTTCAGTGGTTCCAATTCCCCAAAGGTATCGTCTTTGAGAATGGGATTTATGGATCCGCTGAAATAGCGAATGTATTTAAGACAAAAGAGGCCTTTCAGCCCCTTCAGTCTTCTATGGTGGACCCTGCCGGATTCGAACCGGCGACCTCCTCAGTGCAAATGAGGCGCTCTACCAACTAAGCTAAGGGCCCTTGTATGTGTCGTGACTATCTTACCGAAAAAGCAGCATAAGGGCAAGATGTTGCAATCAGTTCACCCAATGTATCTGCACACATAACGTAGAGGCGCCCACCTACTAACCCAGAGCAAGTTTCAAAAGATGTTTCAAGAATTCATACTCTTTAACCGCCGCAGCTTTGAGCGAATGGAGTATCGGAGCGTGTTCATGAATACCAGGCTGTGTATTTATTTCCAATAAATACACCCCCCGCTTCGGCGAGACAATGAAATCGGCGGTGGCATAATGACGGAGACCAAGAACTTCGTGTGCCGTCTTCAAAGCGTGATCGATAGTTTTTCGTTCATCATGAGTAAGAAGCGCAGGTGCACGGTAATTTACCTGACCAGATTGCTTGGAAGCCCAGTCGAATATTTTCTGTTTAGGATCATTATGACTCACCTCTACCGGCATCATGGTGTATGGATGCACACCACGAAAATCATCAATGATACCTGACACTATTTCCCTACCAGTAATATATTCTTCAACAATGATGTCATTTGAAAAGAGACGAGCATGATCAAGAGCTTTTAGAAGTTCTTCAAAATTAGAAGCATGGGAAACACCCAAAGACGAACCGAGACCTCGAGGCTTCACCACTACCGGCATGGGAAAGTTACGAAAAAGATTATGAGCGATGGGACCCAGGTCATCAGTTTTTTCCAACTTCAATTCTTTATGATACGGCGTCTTGATACCATGTTCTCTGAGTTTATCTTTGGTTGCTGCCTTATTCATGGTAATAGCTGATGTAAAAGCTCGAGATCCGGTGAATGGAATGGCAAAAGCTTCAAGTAAATGCTGAATCTTACCGTCTTCTCCATACTCGCCATGCATTGCATTAAAAACAAGATCGACATGTTTGAGAGCGTCGTATGGTTCAATAGGTACACCATTCACATACCACACTCCTTTTTTATCAATCAGGATATCTGTTCCAGAATATACCTTAGCAAGATCCGGATGTTTCAATAATCCAAGGATATGCTTCCCTGTCTTCAAAGAGACATCATATTCAGATGACGGTCCACCGCGCAGCACACCGACTTTAATGAGTGACATATACAGACATTATATAGAAAGTTTTGCGTTATCGTCTGTGTACAACTTTTTAAAATAAGAAATGCGGCGCACCCACCCAGGAGAGAGTGAATGCCGCCGCGGCCCATGAAGGACGGAGAAGGGGAACTAACGAGTAGTATGAAGAAAAAGGTGGAAGGAGTTGTTGACTACAACAGCATGGAAACCCGACAAGTTCGGGGATATTTCATCAGTCTGGGAGACTGACGTCCCGGAAAGCATGTTGTCTCCGCGGTAAGGATTGGGCTGGGGTCGACCGGCTCCTTCCACTTTTTTCATCATTCGACTCAACGTGCAACTATCGAAAGTATACCCCTATCTATTTTACCCTGTCAAGGAGATAAAAGTAATAATCACTTTTTAAAACGACGCTTTAGACCCCTTGAAGAACTCCTCTTTTTGCGATGAGTTGCCAGGGCAAAGCGATGACATTCGGCATTGAGAGAAATGATCTCTCGGGCACGTTCAGTAGCAACGATTTCCTCCTCATCAGAAGAGAGAATTTCACGAGCCTTGTGTCTATCGTCTTTAACAACTGCCACAACAACAGGCAGTGAACGTTCATTTGTACCAAATACCTCAGCCATTTCTTGTATCACATTACGCATCATCGTAAGCTGCGCCTTTCCACCATCGACGATCACCATATCTGGTAATGACCATTCTGGGTGAGTCAATCGACGACTAAATACTTCTTTCAAGGCAGCTACGTCATTACTTTTTTCAACATCGCGAATGATGAATGTCCTATATGACGCCTTATCAAATTCACCATCAATCATAACCGTCATTACACCTACCATATCCGTCCCTGATAGATGAGCAATATCATATGCCTCCGTTCTATATGTGGAAATTTCTCGATCCTCATATACCGGTTCCACAGTCACATCTTTCATTGTATAAGGACTGAATCGATCTTTTTTTATGAGCGAAACATCCTGAATATGGGTTAATGCGAGTAAGGTACGCTTGATGTCATTAGCTTGTTCAAACTTTTGTTCCTTAGCATATGTTTTCATTTCTTTCTTCAACACAGTCATAAGCTGTGATTTCTTTCCTTGAAAGAAAAGTCTCAAGTGATTTATGGTCTTTCTATATTCCTTTTTAGTTATCTCTCCTGTGCATACTCCCGGACACAATCCAATACTCCTGTTAAAACATGGTCGTCCTTGAAGCGGGTAGCAACCGCTGTCACGAAAAGGAAATATCTTTCGAATCAAGCGCATTGCTTCCTTCAATTCACCGCCGTATGGATATGGGCCAAATACGTATTTGTATGTAAAATCAACAGCATCCTTTTCTAGGTTCCGCCCGCGTACCACAAGCACCCGAGAAAAATCCTCATCTGTCATCACCACATAGTTAAAACTTTTGTTATCTTTCTCCTTTGTATTGAATCGAGGCATATGCTTCTTTATTTCCTCTGATTCAAGTATGAATGCCTCCAACACCGAATCCGTTTTTATGAAATCGAGGGTGGTTGCGGTAGTAACCATGTCGACAATAAGGCGACCTCGCGTTTTTATGAGGTCGTTGGAGAAATAGCTTTTGACTCTGTCTCGCAAGCTTGTTGCCTTACCTATGTACAAAATGTCACGACCTTTTTTGAAGAAATATACCCCAGGAGCATCAGGAAGCTTCTTTTTTGTTAGATATTGACGTTTCATAATATATGTTATATCATATTTTCGGACAAAAAACATTCTGACCCTCAACCCTTTGTCCACTCACCATTATGTACTCTGAAACCTACAAAGCTCAACTGACGAGTTGGGCGGCACTATGGGTTGCCAATGCGAAAAACTACCCTCACGTGCCTCACAAGAAACAACAACCTCTCTGTCCACGCATCGTGTCTCACACCGAGTTCGATGCACACGACGAAGATGTTGAAACGCTCCCTCTTGCAGCGTCAGTCGCTGCTTAGCATTTCTTTAGCCGGTCGCCT
>JAZKIM010000003.1:92404-93167 GCA_040384865.1 Patescibacteria group bacterium | reverse complement strand
TAATGATCTCCCCAGATCGAGGCGACCGGCTTTCATTTTAATGTTTCTTCAAAACCTTTCTCAAGTAGTCACCAGTAAAACTCTTCGGGCTGTTAGCTACTTCCTCTGGCGTTCCTTGTGCTACGATCTTCCCACCTCGTACACCACCCTCAGGACCAATATCGATGACATGATCAGCAGATTTAATGACATCCATATTATGCTCAATGATTACCACCGTATTACCTTTTTGTACAAGCTTTTGGATTATTTCAATGAGCTTTCGGACATCTTCATAGTGAAGACCGATCGTCGGTTCGTCCAACAGATATATTGTTTTCTGCACGTGCGGTCGATACAACTCCGATGAGATCTTTACACGCTGTGCTTCCCCACCGGAAAGCGTCGTTGCAGACTGACCAAGTTCGAGATATCCAAGACCTACTTCATTCAAGGTGTGTAAACGATCATATATAGAAGGAACGTCTTCAAAAAATGTAAGAGCCTCTTCAACTGTCATACAAAGCACTTCATAAATATTTTTCTTCTTGTATTTTACTTCAAGCGTTTCCTTCATAAACCGCTTACCGTTACAAACATCACATGTCACATACACTGTCGGCAAGAAGTGCATTTCCACTTCTATCATACCGTTACCTTGGCAAGTCTCGCAGCGCCCTCCTTTCACATTAAAAGAGAATCGGCTTGAGCTCCAGCCGCGAGCTTTCGCTTCACTTGTTTCGGCAAACATATCTCGAATATGTGTAAATGCGCCGGTGTATGT
>JAZKIM010000003.1:82065-92394 GCA_040384865.1 Patescibacteria group bacterium | reverse complement strand
GGTCGATTAAAATAGTTCTTCCAAGATATTCAGTCCCAGTAAAACTGGTGCAATTATATATATTGGCACTTCGATGATCTCGATCGAGACGCGCTTGTAAGTTCTTATGCAAAATTTCATATACAAATGAAGATTTACCAGAGCCAGAAACCCCAGTTACCGCAACCATGCGACCGAGTGGAAGTTCAATATTAAGATTTTGAATGTTATTTACTTTTCCACCGGCGATTTTAATGAAACCACGATTGGCTTCGCGCCGCATTTCCGGCAACTCGATGAGTTTCTCACCTCGAAGATATGCCAGTGTTACTGATTCGCTTGTATTCTTCTTGGCGGTTAATAGATCGTCGAGATATCCCGCAACAACCACATGTCCACCATGAACACCGGCTCCTGGCCCGATGTCTATAATATAGTCTGAAGCATAGATAGTGTCTTCATCATGCTCTACCACAATAACAGTGTTACCCAGGTCTCGAAGTTGAACGAGTGTTTTAATAAGACGATCATTGTCGCGCTGATGCAGACCTATGGTTGGTTCATCTAGTACATACAATGCGCCGACAAGTCCAGAACCAAGCTGTGAGGCAAGACGAATACGCTGTGCTTCCCCGCCGGAAAGAGTATTTGCCCGTCGATCAAGCGATAAATAATCAATACCAACATTATTCATAAACTCAAGACGAGAAACGATCTCCTTCACCACCACTTTTGAAATTTCCTTTTCTTTTGGTGAAAGAGGTAACGTCTTAAAGAAATCTAAAGACTCTTTAATACTCATCGCAGTCGCTTCAACGATATTTATCTTACGTTCAGCCTTCTTTTCTAAACCAAAGTCAGAAATCAAAAATACGTGAAGGGCTTCAGGTCTAAGTCTCGCTCCATTACAAACAGGACATGGATCGTTTATAAAAAAGTGCCGAGTACCCAAACCATTACATTCCGGACATGCGCCATAAGGTGAGTTGAATGAGAATAGTCGTGGTTCAACTTCAGGAAATGAAAAACCATCATGTGGGCACATAAACTTTGAAGAAATAAGATGATCCTCATCCGACCCCTCACCAGTTACAATACGCAACAAACCTTCAGCTTCAGCGAGAGCACGTTCAACAGCTTCATTCAATCGCTCACGGAAAGCTGGAGTATTTTCCTTGATTTCAGAAACATAAAACTGGTCAACAAGCACATCGATGTTATGTTTTTTGTTCTTCGAAAGAATAATCTGTTCGCGAAGTTTCTTGGAGACGCCATCCACACGAACTTCTTCATAACCCTTGCCGAGAAGATCATAGAGAAGCTGGTAATACTCTCCCTTTCGTCCAACAACTATCGGTGAATAGATTTTAAATGCAGCGTCACTTATTTCCACACCCATAACCTTTTTAGCTTTTTTGTCTGCACCTTCCTTACCTGCCCCAGCGCTAGAACGCACAGTTTCAAATATTGTTTCCAAGATTTCTTCTTTTGAAAGCTTCTTGATTTCCCTTCCGCACACCAAACAGTGTGGTTTACCGATACGCGCATACAGAATTCGAAGATAGTCATAAATTTCAGTAATAGTTGCAACCGTAGAACGTGGATTGTTCGAACGGGACTTTTGATCGATAGAGATCGCTGGAGAAAGGCCTACAATTTCATCGACATCGGGCTTTTGCATTTGGCGAAGGAACTGTCGGGCATATGAGGAAAGTGACTCGACGTACCGTCGCTGACCTTCGGCAAAAATAGTATCAAAAGCTAGTGACGATTTACCGGAACCGGAAAGGCCAGTAATAACAACCATCTTGTTTCGGGGCATATCTACTGTAATATTCTTCAGATTATGAGTTCGAGCACCCTTAACTATAATAGCTCCATCTTCATGGTCAGGATGATCATGCGCTTTTTTGTGAGTTATCTTGGTCATTTGTTTTTTGTCTAATAACACAAATCTGCCCGTCGGATGCTCCTGGGGGCTAGCTATGATGAAATATTGATAAAGGAAGTATAAACCTAATATAAAAAATGTAAATGAAAACCCACCGGCGCACTTATGGCACCGGTGGGAGTAAGATGTAATGACTCCAAGCTAGTCCTTGACGAGCTGACTGACTGGGAAACTGATACCCGTCAAACTGTTCGAAACATGGGGCCATTCGGAAGCGTTGAACGCCCTAACGATGAGGTCACGAAACTTCACGATGTCTGCCAGGTGATGTTTGTAGTTTGATGACTCGATGATACCGATCTTAGAGACCATAGCCATCTGCGCCAAGGTGCAAATGGCCAAACCGAGAGCTCGAAGTCGCGGTGACTTCAAGCCGTGAGTGATGGCCACTTCCTCGTCGGTGATCACCAGATCGTAAGGACGGACGAAACTCATCGTCTCAATCTCATGGGAAAGCAAGGCCGCCCAAAGATTTTCCTTCGCGCGGTAATCAAGCGGTACCGATTTCCCGTCGCGGATGACCAGACGGAGACCGCGCCGAGTAGTTTCGATTTTAGCTGAATGGCCCGGACGAAGTTCCAACTTTTGAGATCGCCGGTGTGCTTCATCGACATCGATTTTTGGCTGTAGAAGCCGCTCGGCTTCTACATAGGTGTGCACTACCGTAAAGTCAAAAGTGTCGGCGTACAGACCGCTCGCCTTGATCAGGTGGGCGAAGGTTTCAATCTGTGGGCGATTATTGGCTTCGACGATCAGTGCCGTCTTTTTCTTTACAACTGTCTCTTGGGGCATGGTGGAACCTCCGGGTGTTTTGAATTGGGTTGGTGAACTAAATTATTTCCTCTTCGTCACATGACGAATCCAAAAGCATAATAACACAGAAATCCTTAAGTAGCAACCTATCGTATTATTTCATCCACTGCTTCCTTGCTCTCACCCCTTTGTTTATTTCCTTCTTTACTTTATCTACCTTTTTAACAGAGCTAGCAAGCTGTTCGGCCAATGCCTTTATTTCATCTCGCAAGATTGCTGCTGTTTCAAAATCAAGCTGCTTTACAGCTGCACTCATTTGCTGTTCCTTCAATTTAATAAACTTCTTTGGATCCTTATTGAACGATACCGCATCAAGCACTAGTAAATTTTTGACAGTCTTTTGATGCTCGCTCTGGATTTGTTCTGTAATATCCTGAATTTTCTTAGCAATAGTTTTTGGAGTGATGCCGTGTGTCTTGTTATATGCCAACTGCTTGTCACGACGACGATTAGTTTCCCCTATCGCCCGCTCCATTGAGCCTGTCATCTTATCTGCATACAAGATGACCCGACCATCAACATTACGAGCAGCTCGGCCAATAGTTTGAATGAGGGCTGTTTCTGAACGCAAAAATCCTTCCTTATCCGCATCAAGGATACCTATAAGAGAAACTTCAGGAAGATCGAGGCCTTCTCGCAGCAAGTTAACACCAACAAGGATATCATAGGTTCCTTTTCGAAATTCAGTTAAAATCTTGATTCTTTCAAGCGTCTCAACATCGCTATGAATATATGCTGTCTTTATTTTCTTTTCTTTTAAAAACTCCGTTAAATCTTCAGCCATTTTCTTCGTAAGCGTAGTGGCAATGGCGCGCTGACCTTTCTTTATGACTTTCTCTGCTTCTTCTATAAAATCTGTAATCTGACCGTCGTACATTGACTCACCATTTTTTCCTTTCTTGCCCTTTCTGCCGCCAAGCGTACCGATGATTGGCTTCACCACAAGCACTGGATCGATAAGGCCTGTTGGGCGAATTATTTGTTCTGCTGTTTGTTGACTATGCGCTGCCTCATATTTACTTGGTGTAGCCGAGGTATATATGGTCTGCCCCACTCGCTCTTCAAATTCTTCAAATTTTAATGGTCGGTTATCTTTCGCCGATGGTAGTCGAAAACCATATTGAACGAGATTTTCTTTTCGGCTTTGATCACCAGCGAACATACCGCCAATCTGAGGAACAGTAACGTGAGATTCATCAATGATGGTTAGAAAGTCAGGCCTTCCATCTGGCTTGTGAGGAAAATATGAAAGTAACGTATCAGGAGCTTCACCTGGAGCCTTACCTGAGAAGTGTCGAGAATAGTTTTCAATACCATTGCAATAGCCGACTTCACGTATAAGTGCGAGGTCGTAGTTTGTTCGTCTTTTCAGCCGTTCTGCTTCTATAATCTTCCCTGCCGCATTCAATACTTTTAGACGCTCGTCGAGTTCGTATTTAATATCTTTAATAGCGCGAGCTCGCTCCCCTTCAGGTGTAACGAAGTGCTTTGCTGGGAAAAGAAAGAAGGCCTCAAGCACTTTGTTTATTTGTCTCGTAATCGCATCTATCTCCGTGATACTTTCAATATTTCCAGGACCAAAGACTAATCGGTAAATGACACGTTCAGAAACAGGCATAATTTCCATGGCATTTCCAAGTGCACGAAATGTTCCAGGAGTGAGATCTGCGGAAGTACGCGTGTAATACATACCGATTAAACGTCGGAGTAATTCGGCACGATCTGCCTTCATTCCCTTTTCTAATTTCAAATTAACCTTTTCGTACTCCACAGGAGAACCTAAACCATAAATGCAAGAAACGGAAGCAACAATGATCACATCCTTACGAGTAAGCAATGCTTGAGTTGAAGCATGACGTAATCGTTCAATTTCCTCATTAATCTGTGCCTCTTTCTCTATATACGTATCAGAATGGGCAATATACGCCTCTGGCTGATAATAGTCATAGTATGAGACAAAGTAATGCACGGCATTTTCCGGAAAGAAATCTCTATACTCCTGAGCAAGCTGGGCTGCCAATGTCTTGTTATGGGCAATGACAAGCGTTGGCTTGCCTATCTCAGCAATGACATTTGCTGCCGTAAATGTTTTTCCTGATCCGGTAACTCCTAAAAGAGTCTGGTGCTTCATACCCTTTTTTACACCCTCGACGAGCATTTTTATTGCCTGAGGCTGATCACCCGCAGGAGTGTATTCAGTGTTTATTTTGAACGTCTTAGCCATAATGAGTGACTGAAATATATCACAAAAAAGAGATTACGTACTTTTCCTATTTTTTGTAGTCAATCAAAAAATCATGCTTAAATTTATCAAACGTCTCATCCAAAATAGCCTGCCGCATTTTCTTTACCAAATGAATAGTAAAATACAAATTATGAATTGTAGCCAATGTGCCTCCAAGCATTTCCTTTGCTTTAAATAGGTGTGATAAATATGCTCGCGTGTAGTTCTTGCAGGTATAACATCCGCAATTTTCTTCTACTGATTTAAAATCGTCAGTAAAAGCGGCATTGGTAATATTCATCTTTCCATTGGCAGTGAGGAGCGTACCTGTGCGACCGTTTCGAGTAGGCATAACACAATCAAAAAGATCACAGCCATTTTCAACCGCACCAAAAAGATCTTCTGGTTCTCCTATACCGAGTAAATGTCTTGGCTTATCCTCTGGTAAAATTCCATTGACCCATTCAACAGCAGTCGTCATGTCTTCTTTCGCAAATGATCCACCAATTCCAAACCCGTCAAAACTCTTTCCGTTTACTTCCATCTTAGAAAGTACCTCGGCACTTTCCTTTCGTAATTTTTCATGACGTCCTCCTTGAACAATTCCGAAAAGTGCCTGTTTTTCTGCATTAGATTTTGAATGATGATATGTCAAACTTTGCTTTGCCCACCGATGCGTACGATCAAGAGCTTCAGCTTGATAGTTATACGGTTCATTTGGTGAAGTACATTCATCGAATGCAAATATTATATCTGCACCTATATTATGCTGAATATCGATAGATTTTTCAGGGGTGAAATAGTGGACACTGCCGTCAATAATCGATTTAAACATTACCCCTTGTGCATCTATCTTAGCCGCTGTCATTACCACCCCGTCCTCTTTATTCAATTTCTTCTCTTCAAGTAACAATGGATCGGCACCAGATTTCGTAAATTTAGTAATGTTTTTTCCGTATGCGGCACCTAGTGAAAATGCCTGGAAACCGCCCGAGTCAGTCATTGTTGGACCCTTCCAATTCATGAATTTTTGCAGACCCCCTGCATTCCGAATGATTTCATCTCCCGGCTGAAGGTACAGATGGTAAGTATTAGCAAGCGCCACTTCAGCGCCAAGATCAGTGAGCATTTCTGGAGTTATACCTTTGACGGTAGCTTTTGTACCTACCGTAACAAAAGCCGGCGTCTTTATTACACCGTGAGGTGTTTGAATTGTACCCGCACGGCCTAATTTACCCTTCATTTTCTTCTCAATAGAAAACGAAATTGATTGCTGCTGTAATTCTTTAGACTCTATCATGTGAAGTCTTTATAGCATCTTTCGCTATTTATACAAAACAAAAAGCCGGCGCCTGAGCGATGGCCTTTTTGTATTACCTCAAGTTAACGAGGAGTGTTCGGCAAGACTATATATCCTGCCGTCATGTGGGTGGCATCCGCTGTTACATTCAATGGAGAATGAGAAGCAAGATCACCAACCACTGTAATGAACTGAAGGAGGGCATGCTCGCCTGCGTGAAATACGTCAGGCATAAGCAACCGAATGGCAATGAGACCAATTACGAATCCGATAGCTCGAAACATATTGGTTCGGGTTATTGGAAGGGGTTGTTGATGGATTACGCTCGACCGCGTAATCCGTCGGCTCATGCCAAACTCGTCCCTCCCGTTCGAGAGCTATCATCGTGGTAACAAAAACGACCACTCCGTTTTTTTGGAGCGGCCGCTTTTTAGCCATTTGAATGAAATTGAGACGCTTTGCGATCGCTCCCGACAGGGTGAGACGATTTTCAAAGTCCTTACGGCTGTATTATATCATAAACTATGTCTTTTACAACCACCTAATACAAATTACTGCACTATATCTGCCGAAACACTGAAATATGCATTCTTCTTCAAAAAATCTATTATACGCAACGAGTCATCCGTTCTATTCGCACTTCGAAGAATAATAACAGCTACATTTCGTTTTATGCCATTTGCCATTGGTACTTCAAACAAAGAAACGGTAGTTTGCTTTGCCTCATTAGTAAAACCATTCTTACCTCCAAGAAAATATTCTCGTTGAAGAAGGACATTCTTGTTCGTCCACTGGTGCTTGTAGATCGCATATTGTCTTACCCGAGAAATATCATAAAGCTCTGGTGCCTTAATGCGAATATATCGACCGAGACGAAAGAGATCTTCAATACTAGAGACGTTTTTTGCAGAAAGACCGCTTGGATCTTCATAATTGGTATCGTTCATACCAAGAAGACTCGCCTTCTTATTCATTTCCAAAATGAAAGATTGATGACCACCAATATAGGCATCTGCTATAACTTCTGCTCCGTCATTACTTGATTCAATGAGAAGCGGATACATCAAATCCTTGATACGAATCTTTTCACCAAGAAGCAACCCACCCTCACTACCATATGTATTATATGAATCACGTGAGACGATTGCCACTTGATCCATATTCATTTGTTCATGAGCGATTATACCAGTCATCAACTTTGAAACCGATGCAATTGGTGCAACTAACGTCTCATTTTTTTCATAAATAATTTCTCCCGTATCAACATCCCCAATGAGAAATGCTGCGGCGCTTATTTTTGGAAACTTATCTGCATTAGCAAGGCGATACTGGCCAAGGGCATTAATGAGCGAAGCTGTCGTGCTTGCCGCGGTATCATCAGAACCAAGTGGCTCTTGCTCTGTTGAGGTTGCAGATGGTACCCGTGGACTTCGATATCCATTCACCACAGCATATCGATCTTCCGGATGAAAAATCATATCGCGAGCCACTAAAATACTTTCAGTGACGAATGAGGCGACAGAAATACCAATGAGCATAGCAAGTGCGATCCAGGCGATATAATGCCAGACGTTATGATCACGAAAAATACGCTCCGGAATAAAGGTAAAGTGGAGGGAAGGCTTTGCAGGAGGAGGCGCGATAATGGACCGAGGGGACCCAAGGCTCATAAAACGAGCTTGTAAATTGCTATCCATACTATCAGACGGTTGCATAAAAAAATTATAACACACTCACCCTTGTTTTTGCGACTATTTCTGCAGTTTAAAAAATATCTTATTACCAAAACGAGTATCTATGTATTCAAAAGTCTGAGGACTTGAAGTCGCCTTAAATGCAGCACTCTGAAGAGCCGCGCTCAAGTTACTGAGAGATTCATTCAATGGTCTAATATCAGAAAAGATGACATCGCCGCCAGGATTTACTTTTACTGAAAATTCATGGTTGTTTCGAATAACAACATGCTCGGGGGTCAAACCTCTTTCCTTCATACCTTGCAAAAGCAAAGTGATATCACTAAAGGTAGAAGATGAATTTATATTCGTACCAATGGGGTTGGTGGCGTCCTGCGCTCCGCCACTAAAGCGAATGAGGTCAGCGGTTGTAGAGGATGCAGATACATACGGTGCATAAATAAAGCCTTGGTCATCGACGGTATAGCATTGTTCGCTTGAATCGCACCAGAGAGCGCGCGGGTGCCGCTCTATTACCTCAATTTGAACAGAGTTAATACTGGTACGATAAACTGCTACATCTGAGAAGCGAGGATAGCGAGCTCTAAGTTCTGCTTCTATGGACCCGGTTGGATAAAAAGCGATGTTTCGTCGAGGAAAGAAATAGAGCCAACTGCTCGTTGCATATTCATTTGCCAGAGTTATCAATTCGTCAGCAGAAACATCATGATTACCCTCTACTTTCAAAGTTTTGACAGCAAAAGCATCAAGTCTTACTACAAATATGATTCCTCCGATAATGAGTATGAGAAAAAACAAAATGACCAACAGTATTCTTGTAAAGCGTCGACGTTTACGTTTAATGACACGGTCGGAGCGAAGATAATCTCGAGTGCGATGATTATGATTCCGCAGCATTGCTTAGTTTAAGTTAATTTTTGTATTCGTCGGTAGCGTAATGACTTCCCTTCCTCCCATGTAGGGCTGCAACACTTTTGGAATACAGATTGAACCATCGGCCTGCTGATTATTTTCAATGATGGAAATGAGGATTCGCGGAGTGGCAACAGCTGTATTATTCAGCGAGTGAACAAATTTCATTTTCCCCTCAACATCTCTGTAACGAATATTTAGTCGTCGTGACTGGAAGTCATGAAAATATGAAGATGAATGAGTTTCACCATATTTACCGACAGACGGACGCCACGCTTCAATGTCATATTTCTTTACCTGACCAAGGCCAAGATCACCGCCGCAATTTACGACAACGTGATATGGCAAATTGAGTGCCTGAAGTAATTTCTCAGCATTTTCAGTTAATTCTTCGTGCAATTTTACTGATTCTTCATGATTAGCCTCGCAAAGCACCACCTGTTCCATTTTGAAAAATTCATGCACTCTATATATACCTTTTGTATCTTTACCATGACTGCCAGCCTCACGTCGGAAACAAGGAGAAAACGCTACCATTTTAAGCGGTAATTGCGTGTAATCGAGTACTTCATCGGAGTAGTAACTCATAGTGGCCACTTCACCAGTACCAGCAAGATATTCTCCATCCTGCGTCTTATACAGGTCTTCTTCCCCTTGCGGAATATATCCAGTGCCCATGAGCGTCTCTCGTCGAACAAGTGACGGAACAATCATTGGTGTAAAACCCTTCTTAACCATACTGTCGAGAGCAAACTGCCAAATAGCAAATTCAAGAAGGGCACCATCATTCTTTAATATGTATCCTCGGAATCCTGATATTTTTGCACCGCGGTCAAAATCAACCATGTCATTCTGAAGCATGAGATCGATATGACTCTTGGGTTCAAAATCAAATTTTGGAATTGTTCCCCATTGCCTAACTTCTTGGTTTTCTTCGTCTGTTGCCCCTTCTGGAACTGACATGTCGGGAATATTCGGAACAGCAACCATAAGGGCTTGCCATTCTTTCATTACTTCAGTCAATTGCTCCTCTTCAATCTTTGAGCTTTCTTTAACGGCACGCATCTGTTCAATCAAATTGTTACGATTTGTCTGATCTTGTGTCGAGGTGATTTCCTGACTAACCTTATTTTGTTCTGCCTTCTTCGTCTCGATAGAAGACAACAACTCACGTCGTTTGGTGTCAACTTCAAGCAAACGATTCACATCGTAGTCCATATGTTTCTTCTTTGCGCCAGCGGCAATGAGATCTTTGTTTTCGCGAATGAATTTAATGTCGAGCATGGTGTAATTGATTGGGGTAAATTTTCAGAACTTTTTTAGTCTTTTTTTATCGTTTTATCATAGCAGATGACTATTATTTACTCAATGAACAAACATTCACTGAACAATTTACACGTAATACCTCAAGACCAGTTTCCTGAACTGCTCAAACAAATTCCTGATCCTCCCCTAC
>JAZKIM010000003.1:81610-82055 GCA_040384865.1 Patescibacteria group bacterium | reverse complement strand
CTCTATACCGCCGGCAATACAGATCTATTTTACGCAAAAGATACCAAATTCCTTTGTGTAGTCGGATCACGACAATATACCAGTTATGGGAAAGAGCTTTGTATCTCACTTATAAAAAGTCTTGCGGGAAGGCCGGTAATAATAATATCGGGACTAGCTCTAGGCATTGACGGCATTGCCCACCAAACAGCACTTGATGTGGGATTACCGACAATTGCCGTACCAGGCTCAGGTCTTCATCCTAACGTCCTCTATCCTCGTTCTCACTTGCATCTTGCCGAAAAAATCATTGAAAAAGGAGGGCTACTCGCCTCAGAGTACGAGCCGCAAATACGGGCAAGCCCCTGGAGCTTTCCTATGCGCAACAGGATAATGGCAGGACTATCGCATGCAGTACTTATAATAGAAGCGGAGGAGAACTCGGGAACATTAGTTACGGCAAGAT
>JAZKIM010000003.1:33522-81600 GCA_040384865.1 Patescibacteria group bacterium | reverse complement strand
TGTGGTACTAACAAACTCATCCGAAAAGGTGCTGCAGCAATCACCTGTCCCGAAGATTTACACGAATTACTTGGCTTTGAAACAGACTGGAAAGGCGCTTCATCAAATCTAAGTATTAATCCATACAATGAGTGCTCAAAAGAAGAAGTTGACGTAATAGAAGTTCTTTATGAACCAAAGACACGAGATCAAATATCCGAACAACTAAGAATACCAATAGGTCGGTTGCAAGTAGTACTGTCGATACTCGAAATTCGCGGCATCATTCATGAAGCCTACGGCACCGTTGCGTTGCGCTATCCGCCACCTTCTGCCATACTACGAAAAAACGAAAACACCTCCTAATGGCGATAAAAAAAACTACAACTAAAAAGACTATTGCGAAAGTCGCATCTAAGATAAACAAAGGCGATAAGCTTCTTATTGTTGAATCCCCTGCGAAAGCAAAAACAATTTCAAAATATCTTGGCGGTGAATATACTGTTGTTGCATCCGTCGGTCATGTCCGCGATCTTCCAAAAAACAATAAAAAAGCTATCGATATCGAAGGTGGTTTCATCCCCCATTACGAAATCTCTCCAGGAAAAGAAAAAGTTATCAGCGATATCCGCTCTCTTGCTAAGGTTGCCAAAGAAGTAGTACTAGCGACTGACCCCGACCGAGAAGGAGAAGCTATTGCGTGGCATATAAAGGAGGCAATTGGACTCAAAAATCCAAAGAGGGTTGTTTTCTATGAAATTACGGAAGGTGCAGTGCAAGAAGCAATCAAACATCCGCGAGAAATTGATGAGAATCTTCGTAAGGCTCAAGAAGCACGACGCGTACTTGACCGCCTCGTAGGATATGACCTCTCGGGTCTTATCTGGAAAAAAGTTCGATATGGTCTTTCTGCCGGCCGCGTACAATCACCAGCACTGCGCATCATTATGGAGCGTGAGCGTGAGATCCGTGCTTTTATTCCGGAAAACTACTACGTCATTACTGCAGAGATGAAGACAAAAGACGACGCGGATCTTTCACTTACCTGCACGGAAGAACCGAGAGACAAAAAGGAAGCAGAACGAATAGTGGAAGTAGGAAAACATGCAGGCGAAACTAATTCCTGGAAAGTTATTGACGTCGAGGAAACTGAAGTAAAGCGTTCAGCCAAAGCACCCTTTATTACTTCCACCCTTCAACAAGCAGCAAGTACTCGTCTCGGCTACGCACCATCTCGCACCATGGGATTGGCTCAGAAGCTCTATGAGGGCGGCCATATCACCTATATGCGTACTGATAGTACAAACCTGAGCAGCATCGCTGTTACTGAAGCGGCCCGCGTCATCGAACATACGTTCGGCAAAGAATATGTGAGCATCAAAACATTTGCTTCTAAGAGCAAAAATGCTCAAGAAGCACATGAAGCTATTCGACCTTCACATCTCAGCACTGAATCAGCCGGATCAAACGATGACGAAAAACGTCTCTATAAACTCATTCGCGCTCGAACACTCGCTAGCCAAATGTCAGACGCTAAGCTTGCACGAACAAAGATCACGGCAAATATTGAAAACTTAAAAGAATCTATTCCCCATTTCACCATTACCGGCTCACGTGTCATCTTCGACGGGTGGCTCCGGGCTGATCCTGATGCACGAGGAGAAGATGTTGAACTTCCACCTGTCAAAAAAGATGAGCCGCTTAAGCTCGTTGATATTTCATCTCTCGAAAAAACAACTGAGCCACCGTCACGATATACTGAAGCTGGTCTCATCAAAGAGCTCGAAAAACGTGGTATCGGAAGACCTTCTACATATGCCAGCACTATTCGCACGCTTGAAGAACGTGAATACGTTACTAAAGTAAACAAAGCTCTTTTTCCTACCGACACAGGAGATGTCGTTAGTTCATTTCTCGAACAAAACTTCATGCAGTATATAAATGATGGATTCACCGCCACCATGGAAGACAAGCTCGATGATATTGCTGTTGGTAAGGCTGAATATCTTAAAACACTCAAAGACTTTTACGGACCGTTCCTTAAAGACGTGAAGTCAAAAGAGAAAATCGACAAACTTACCAATCTCGGCGATGCTGATTCAAAATATGTATGTCCGAAGTGTGGTAGCCCGATGACTGTCAAACTTTCACGCGGCGGCAAGTTCTTGAGTTGCTCACGGTATCCTGATTGCGACGGTGCTCTCACTATTGAAGGAAAAGAAATTCAAAAGGATACCCCTATTGGCAATGATCCCGAAACAGGTTTGCCCATCTTCACCAAGATCGGCCGATTCGGTCCATATGTCCAACTCGGTGAAAAGACAAAGGAAAACAAAAAGCCACGCATGGCTAGTATCCCGAAATCACATGATCCTGAGAAGGTCAGCCTTCCTGATGCACTTAAATTCCTCAGCCTTCCTCGAAAGCTTGGTACCCATCCAGATACCGGCAAAACCATTACCGCAAGTGTTGGACGCTTCGGTCCATACATTGTGCACGATGCAGATTTCAGATCATTGAAAACTGATGATGTGTACGCAATTACACACGAAAGAGCAATGGAAATACTGCGAGAACCGAAGAAAGTAGGACGAGGAGGGTGGAAGAAGAAGACTCCGCAAGCAGAAGAAAAGAAAGAAAATTAATTATCTCTAGAACGTTTTTTATAATAAATGGTAAGCCCTAAGATAAGCCATGAGCCAATAACGCCGATTATAAAACTTATAACCAGAGGATAATCTCTGAGATAGAAACCGTACAGAGTCCAGACAAAAGTTCCGACACTAAAAATAATAAAAGATGGTATTGAAATACTCTCTGCCGATTTTGTTTTGTATATTTTATAAGCTTGAGGAAAATAACCGAGCGACATAATAACCCCCATGGCTGTTGTCAAAATCTGCAAAATTTGAAATTTCATTTTTTGTTTCGATTAGTCCACCAATCATGTTCCTTGTCACCAAACCACCATCGGTCAGAATCAACTTCGATGATTTTTTCTGCCAACCTTTTGCCAGCTTCTGTTTTTAATCTACCCATCAAAGACGGAATCCAAGTTTTTGCACGTTCATTTCCGATATCAACCTGCTCTTTAAGCGATAACAACAATTCCAAATTATCAGCATCTTTGGCTAGTTTAGCTTCTACAGTTTCGCGCGCCTGATACTCGTCCATAATATTCTTTATATCAGAACCGAATGGCAAAGGTGCAACAAGCTCATCCAGGGCCTTTTGCTCAAAACGCTCGGTATATTTCTGATGAACATAGTTTAAATCGGATATTCGGGTTTCTGTAATGTCATGAAGAAGACACATCTGCACCACCTTACCAACGTCTACACCCTTCTCCATTGAAGCCAATACGAAGCCGACGTAACACATCCTATTTACATGCTCGGCAACACTCTGCTCTCCACTACCAAGAAAGAAGAAACCACTGCGAGGTGTTTTTGCCAGCATGCCGGTTTCAAAAAGAAAGTCTACGATTGGATCTAAATCCTTCATTAAGGGATTATATCACACAGCTATCTTCGGTCTAACACGAGTTTTTAAATGAGTTTTGTTAGCTTAAACTTCACAATCTTTACGTTCGTATCAGGAAAAATCTTGTCTCCATAGTACCTTCTATACATCGCGTACATTTCTTCCTCATTTTTGAATCTTTCATGACCGTTTTTGTCTTCTTCGTTCAAGTCGGCAAAAGCCTTTTCCTTAACTGATGTAATTATCACCTTAGCAAATTCTTTTCCTGTTTCCTTGTTTATAAAAACAAAATCATCACTTTCAAGGATTTCTTTATCATCAAAAAACCTCCATGTCGTAGTCTTCTCTCCCCTAGTGATCATATCAGCAAGGTAAGAAACAAACTTGAGCGTTTTCATGCAGAGCTAAATACTAAAGTTCTTTATCGAATATATTCCTTCATCATTCATATCAGGATCAGCTGTAGTTGTGTCGTCTACTGGAGCAACCGGTTCTGGGGAAGCAACAGCTTCAGCCGCAATTTCAGTTGGAGATTCTGTTTCTAACACAGTCGATGTCTCTACCACTTCAGGAGAAATTGCATTTTGAATTGAAGCGACGTGCTTATTAAGCATATTATTAGCACCAAGATTTTGGTTTGTTTCAAGCACAGATAGGATATGTCGAAGGTCATCATTGGTAAAGAAATCAATGACCACCTTCCCGCCAGTATCTTTTCGTTCAATCTGTACTCGTGTACCAAGGGCGTTATTAAGCTTACCTTCAAGCTCGAGAAGTTCTGGATCAGGCATGAATTCCTTTTTTCGCACACGGTCAACGGCAACCTTTCGAGCAAGTTGTTCTGCTTCGCGTACTGTGAGTTTTTTAAAGATAATTTCCTTAAATAAAGTTTCCTGCTCCTCTTTTCGGTCAGTGAGCATAAGAAGGGGGCGTGTATGACCTTCACTAATCTTTCTTTCCGAAACGGCAACAAGCATGTGATCTGGCAACGCAAGTAAACGAATAGTATTTGTGACATATTCACGACTCTTCCCCACCTTGTCAGCAATCTGTGCATGCTTGAGGCCGAATTCATCGGCAAGACGCTGAAAAGAACGCGCTCGATCCACAGAATTGAGATCTTCTCGCTGAAGGTTTTCAATAATGGCAAGCTCAAGCTTAGTTCGAGCATCTTCTTCTCCGGCACGAATAATGACAGGTGCTTGGGCAAGACCAGCAAGCTTTGAGGCACGAAGTCGTCGTTCTCCGGAGATGAGTTCATATTCAACAACCAATCCTCCATCTTCCTTGATAACCTCACGTCGAGTGACCACCAGCGGCTGAAGAAGGCCATACATACGAATAGATTCAGCTAAATCCTTAAGCGCGGTTTGATCAAACTCTCGGCGCGGCTGATACGGATTCGGAACAATCTTTTCAAGTTCTATCCAAAAAATGCTGTTATTAAAGTATTGGGATTGTGGTTGAGTCATGTGTTTGTTTATGTAAAATCATTCTAGCATCTTTGTAATCGAGCAGAAAGATTAAATTGTGGTGAAATGAGGGGAAAAGATGTGTATATTAAACAGAAACAATGCAACGTTTTTTGTTTGAAGAATGAAGGGTTTTATAGTATGCTCATCTTCATGCCGAAGTGGCGGAATGGTAGACGCAATCGACTCAAAATCGATCGAGGGTGACCTCATGAGAGTTCGAGTCTCTCCTTCGGCACAACATTTAAAACACCCGACATTGATCGGGTATTTTATATTTTAAACTGTACAACCCACGCCCACCATGTTAACTTTACCGCAGATCTCAAACCCTCAACAAGAAAGACTACCGATCTATGTCATATCAAGTCATTCCAGAAATCGAAGGTGGCTTCACCACGACCATCACTCTCGGTCCTTCCGACAATGATCTCCAAGAAGCCACTGGTCCGCTTTTCGGCAGACCAAAAACAAGCAACCGCCTAAGAGCAGCTATCGGATCAACCATCCGGGAACTTATTCCAAAAGACAAGATTCCTACGGATCTGAAAGATCCCGTCGGTTGGCTTGATTACAACCGCATCGAATTCGATCTTCAAGGCTGCACCTGGACGGATCACGCCGACCTGCCGCTGCATCTTAGCGCCCGAATGATCTGGCCCGGAAGCTCCCTCATCGGCTGGATCATTGAAATCCGCTACGACGTCGGATACCAGCACGGACGCCTGAAGGTGACCGCTTCAGACGTTCGCTGCATGAACTAAAAGCACAAACCAATTTACCCGATCCTCCCGCACCTTTACGGCTGCGGGAGGTTCTGCTTTAATCCATCTACCCTCCCAATGAAACAAAAACCTAAAATCATCGTCGTTTTGGGTCCAACAGCAACGGGCAAAAGCGATCTTGCTGTTGACCTCGCCCTTACCTTTAATGGCGAGGTTGTTTCTGCTGATTCAAGACAGGTGTACAAAGGTCTTGATCTTGGTACAGGTAAAATAACAAAAAAGGAAATGAGGGGTGTTCCGCATCATCTTCTGAACGTGGCAAATCCAAAAAAGCGATATACTGTTTCTTTTTTTCAAATTGAAGCAAAGAAAGCGATCAAAGATATTCTCTCACGAGGTAAACTACCTATCATTTGCGGTGGTACCGGCTTCTATATTCAATCAATCGTCGACGATATCATTCTTCCTGATGTGCCGGTAAATCAAAAATTAAGGAAAAAGCTTTCTAAGAAAACTGCTGTTCAACTATACGTCAAGCTTCAAACGTTAGATTCTAAACGAGCAAAAAATATTGATCCCCATAACAGAGTTCGACTTATTCGGGCAATCGAAATTGCATCCGTACTTGGTAAGACGCCTCCATTAAAAAAGAGATCTCCATACGACGTGTTGCAAATTGGATTGGACATGGAAGACCATGTCTTAACAGAAAAGATTTACACTCGAATTCTCTCTCGAATCAAAAAAGGAATGATCAGTGAAGCCAAAAAGCTTCACTCCAAAGGGTTAAGCTACAAAAGGATGCGAGATTTAGGTTTAGAATATAGGTTCCTTGCTGACTTACTTGAAGAAAAGATTGATAGACGGGAGTTTGTCGAGCGATTAGCACTAGCAAGTTTCCAATATGTAAAAAAACAAAGGGCCTGGTTCAAAAGAGATAAAAGGGTTCAATGGTTCAATCCAACCAAAAATAAAATCAAAGGGTTAGTAAAGATATATCTTTCTGATAATAAATTAAATGCAAACACCGGCAATTAAAAGGAGTTAAAGATCTCTTAGATAATTCTTAATAAGAATGATATCTTCAAGATCTTTCGGCCGTCCATGCCACTTCTTAAAATTTAAAAGCCACCGAAGACCCATGAAGTTTATGCCCTCGATAACGTCAGCTTCTGTGATTAAACTCTGAAGATCAAAAACTTCTTTGTCCGTAACACATTCCAACGTCAGTTCCACAATCCCAGATTTAAGCCACCCCTTTTTATTACCGACAGGCCACGTCCATTCTTTTTCCTCCCACCCCTCGCCTTTACATCTATCAAATAATTCCTGGCTAACAACAATATCCAAGTCATAGGTAGGTCGTATACCTTTAATGCTCAGAATAGAACTACCGACAATAATAAACTGATCTATGGGGAAATTAAGTGATTTAACCTCCTGTAATACATCTATTGGTTGGGATTTAGAATCCATATATCTTTAAAACTAATTCAAGTCAGCAATCATCGAAAAAACCGTTGCTCCGGCACCCGCCCCCGGACCTCTAGCTTTCAACCCTCCGTTTATATATAAGACATTAAGTATTCCATCTGGTAACCAACCTTCATCATTGTTTTCGATAAACCCTACTTCAATTTTTCCTTTCGCAATACGAACCACACACCTTTTCATACCAGTAGATATCATACCTGGTTCAATAACTTTGATATCCTCTTTCGATATGGTTTTTGCAAACATGCCAGAATGATTTGCAATAATGATTGTTTTCAAAACAACGTCATTGAGTTCGTTTTTTATAATTTCCGTAAGTGAATTTGACCCAGGTTCCGCATACCCCTTTTCTAAAACCTCCCTGACAACGTCCTCAACCTTTTGACCGCTATTAATTGCCCAGGAAATATAATTTAGTGTTCCATTGACTACAGCTTTAATTTCTAATATATCTTTGGGCTTGTACAAAGATATCTCTTTCAACATTTGAGTGCCTCCTCCAACCGAAGCTGTATATTTAAATAGACTCCTGTACTTTTTTAAAATATCCCAATGATAGGCAACGGAAGCCTTTTCGCACGTAATCACAAGATTTCCTCGACTTAAAAAATACATAGCATACTCTAGCGCGCAGTTTCCATCATTGTCAGTAGGAATACATTCAAAAACAATGTCCACATCCATAGAAATCTCTTTCCATTTATCTTTTTCTGCCACCTTATTAAACTTAGTATCGAAAATACCCCTTGAATTAACGACATATTTAACATCAATGTTTTCTTCAGCTAAACGCTTCATCAGTACAGCTCCGATATTACCCATTCCAAAAATAATTGCTTTTTTCATCTTCAATATCTTGTATTGTAGCAGAGATTAAAAAGTGACGGCTACGCGTAACTTTATAATATCTTCGCGGTATCCATAGTGACAGTATGTATAAAATTCACTTTTTGATACTATATTAAGCATGAATAAGGAATCTCAGCTTTATGACGATGGACTGCTGCCAGAAATAAACGAGCGGCACGGTCAATATATTGGCTGGAACAGTGAAATTTATCAGGAATATTTAAAGTTACGACAAGACGTAGCTCTCAAATACAGAAAGCCTTTTGGAGATTTTGTCGTTGCTTTTAATGTTTTGAATGACGATGACTCAGTCCACAGTGTCCTTACCGATACTTTCCTTCATGATTGTATGTTAACCATCGACAGAATCGTCGCGGAAAGAAGTGAGTTCGGTATGTCAGAAGTAAGAATGCTGTTTGCTGAGGGATTATCAGATCGAGAAATATGCCAAGATTTAAGTATTCAAAAAATAACGCGTGGAATGGTGGGTGATCCACGAGCACCAGCAATGCTTGCCGATGCGTACACCGAAGGAACATTGGACCGCAAAGCCTTTTTAAAAATACTTCGAGTTCACGCTTTGAACTTTACCGCGAGTGCACATAATTTTGAAAAACAGGTTCCTCGAATTGAAAAGGAATTTCTCCTCGATTTAAAAAAACTAATAGATGATCCTGATCATCCGCTGACTTCCGATATTCTTTCTGAAGCAACAATACATCAGCGAGTTAGTGCGGTAAAGGTAATCATGGGTGACCCCTTAGCTATGGCTACGCACGGCGTCGCTGTTGGTATATATAATCCAGACAATGAAATGATATTTGTTGCATATGAACGACCAATCAATATGAGCAAAGGGAAAGATGTTCACTTCGAAAAAACCTACAGACATGAAATGATCCACGCACTCTCCGGGAGGTCAATTGTGATTGATAATCAATATCACATGCCGCACGAACGACTCGGTGTCGAAGAAAATGAAACGGGGTTTAACAAATGGCTAAATGAGGCAATTACAGAACAACTCACTCAAGATTTAAAAGGTAAACGTCACAACTATATTCAAGGATCCTACCAACACGAACGCGAATTGTATAAACAACTTCTACAAAGGATTCCCGAAGAACTATTTTTAAAAGCATACTTTGAAAACACAGAGACAGACTCCGATGAATCATCACCACACGGCCAGGCTCTCTCAGAAGCAATTAACAAGGAGTTTGGAGATCGTTTTATGGAAAATCTAAATATATCGGTTTGGGAAAAAGGACCAGAGGACACTCTGCGAGTGTTTGATACCCTGTAATACAGTCTGACTATTAAAGATTTGCTATAAGGCTTCCAAAAAGCAAACCAAGCTCTTCTTTTGTAAGCTGAAACATGAAATCCTCTGGAAACCTAATGTGCCTCGTGTTTTCTTATCGGCTTTCGTACAAGATAGTAAGGGCCACCTAATTCACTACTAATCTCAATAGTACAACCCTCCTCACTAGCCAACTCTTTCATACGAATAGACATCTCATACTCTTCTTTGAGTTTATTTCGTAAAAAATCCTCAATACCTAAAAATTGAAAAGGTTTTGCTATATATACATATCCGCCAGGTTTTAATATATTTATAATTTGCCTAAATCTCTTTTCAAGTTGTCCGTACGTTACTTTCTCATACATAGGTACTTCTTTTTTAAATTCAGGGAAATGGGACTGTAATCCTGCGACTGGTTCAAAGGTAACAAGAGCTGGAGAAACGCCATCTTCTTTCAATCTTTTGATCAATAAATCAAAATCATTTGGATTAAAGATGTCACCGTCAATAAATATAGTACTTTTGTCTGCCGCTGATTTTCTAATATCAGAAGCTTTTAGTGAAAAACAATATGAAACATCAGATCCCAGACTTCGAGCGTCTGTCCGCCCACAAATATCAACATGAGCCACCCCTTCCCCTTTCTCATGAAGTTTACCGAAAAAGGTTTTGATTCCTTTCTCCCATTTAGGATGTAGCTTAAAATATTCAGATGTCGAGACTCGATCAAGATCATAATGATCCCGTTCTCGCTTCTCATCTGAAATGTCCGTATGTATTTCTACTGCTTTACGAATTTTATTATAACCTTCCATATATCTTGATTATATCTCTTTCCAATAAATTTCGTAGCTATGCAAAAGCCAGGAAATATTACACTAACTAACACGAGAGATGGTGGGGCCACTCGAGCGCATCAAAAAGTGACAGAAATACTACTTAAACCCAAATGTCACCGAGTCGCTTTTTATATATCTCGTAATTAGCCTTAACTTCTCTTATTTTCTTACTCATATCACCATCTCTTGGTCCGTAATCAAGGTGATATACCATAGCAGAAACGACTGGAATGATAAAATTTCCCTGCAACACAATACTTAGCCCGAAAAATTTATCCTCCATTCCCCAACCTTTAAATTTTGTATCGAAGCCTTTTGCATTAAAGAAATTAGTCCTTGATATTACAATATTATGCCCAGAAAGTATCCCTGGCAAATCGTACACACCAACACTAGCTCCAAACCCTAGGTTTTTAAATCCGTTAGTGTCATCAAAAATATGAAAATGTCTCACTTCCGAATTGTAATCAGCCCAGCCAACCTGTTCCGACTTAGTCTTATTACTGATCCTAGAATCATCAATATCCACCGGGTTATTCAAACCCAAATCGATGGTTTTTAAAATTTCATCACTGCTCAATATATTCTTTCTAAATGATGTAAATACGGCATTAGGAATAAGTTTAAGCCTAAAGAGCATGTTCTTAATATAATTTTTAGAAATGAGTATATCTGAATCTAAAAAAATAAAGTTATCAAATTGCGCAACACTGGCACCTGCATTTCTCGCAAAAGAAACATCTAAGTTTTGGCTAAATCTGATAGATTTACATTCAAATTTTAAATCAAGTCTAAGTTTTTCGATTAAACTTAAAATATCTTTTTGAGAGTTATCATCAACAACGATAACCTCAACTTTTCTAAATTCGCCACTAGTTAACTCTTGAGAATTAATTGACCTGAGTGTGTATTCTAATTTTTCGTAGGAATTATATGAAGGAATAATGATCGAAACACCATCCATATAACTGGAATTCCACGACCCAGAAACTTCTCCATCAACAAGTGGTATTGAAGTAAATATTTTAAAAGCATCTTCTATTTCACTGTAATCATTACTTGCACCCTCCAAACGACTTCCTAAAGTTAAACTGTCGGTTCTAATTTCAACCCCATGATTTATACAGTAATCTTTTATGATTTTATTAAGTCTTCCTGCTTGATTAAACAAAACTTCTGTACTTAATTCGGTTAAGAATGGAATCTTATTAAAAGATTCTGTATCGTAAATAAAATTATCTTCAAATCTAATTTTCTCGATTAGTGACAAAATATAACGTTCTGACTCCTTTGTACTATATTCAAATTCAAGAAACGGACCTTTAAGAGAATCTTTAAAGATAGAGAGTACTAAACCCCCAAAAATATTAAATTCCAATGTTTGAGATCTTCCATGAATCAACTTATTGAAACCTAAGTGATCCAGAGTTTGGAGAAAAGATTTAACAGATCTATTTTTAAGCTCCGTCCAGCCAAAGGTATCACTCAGGCTATTCTCCTTAAAAAAAATCTTTGAATTCCTAAATTTTACTTGTAGTTCCTTTCCCTTATCGTTAAAAAGGTAAAGATTAAGTCTGTCCACTAAGCTAGGTAATCCATGGTCTTTTATCAAAACCTCAGAAGTTTTAGAAATTTCTCCAGCATTGATTTTTATATATCTTTTTTGCATATTTAGATTTTGCTTATAATACCAAAAACTTCATCAAAAACACCTTTTGGATTTTCCTTAATGTATATACAGGGTATTTTTGAACAAAGATATTTTACATCCCTAATGCGTTTTTCTGAAAGAATATCTGTGTCCAGAGACGGTAAAGCTATCGTCCCATTAATAATTCTTCGAGTAGTCCCTCTGATTCTTTTAGTTACAGATTCATATAAGTGCCATTCAAATTTTTTAGAATCCCAGATTTCAACTTCTTTAAAATTCTCACTGTCGAGACAGTATCCATAAACGAACAGTGCAATATTGAAATCCTTATCGCTATCGCTTTTTTCATTATTAAATTCTATGTAATTAGAGTTCTTTGTCCCAAATTCTTTTTCTAAACTTTTTTTATTAATATGTATATAATTTGAACCGTCTGATAATTTCAGATTGGGTATGTCAATCAATGTCTTATCGTCAGAGTACATTGAAAAATGTTCAGTGTTTGAAAAAAACCTCGCGAGTGTTGTTTTACCCATTCCTGTAGATCCCCCAAAGAAGATAACAGACTTTTTATTTACAGTAGAAACAACTGACGATGAGTTTACGGTATAAATTCCTTTGCTGTTTCTATGTCTCTCGTATATATAATCAACAACAGTAATGACATCCTCTATCGTTAACCTTTTCAAAGGAAGAAATACAACTGATTCAGTAAAACTGAAATCTTTAATAGACAGACTTATCTCGATTAAAACATCTGGATGTACACAATTCAATACCACCTCAACATCTGTTGCATATACCTTCCAAAAGCCACTATTCTTGACTGACTGAAAAAAAATATTGTCATCAGTTTTAATTTCACAGAAGTAACCCGACATATGTAAGTAAATACTATTCATACTTTAAAATAATTTTCTTAAGTTCTTTAATTTTTTTATTCCAATCCCACTCGATCGAAATATCCCTTGCTACAATTGACATTTCACTTAATAAGGTATTGCTCTCAAAAAAATATTCAAGGGTACTAATAATTTCTTTCTTTTCTGAAGTATTTACTAAAAAACCATTTTTACCATGCCGAATGTACTCTTCCAAACTCAAACCTTTTGAAGTAACAACGGGTAAACCACATGCCGTAGCCTCTAAGGCTGTAGTCAAGACTCCTTCTCTACTTAATGATGGTAGTACAGCTATTTTTGACAAGCGATAAGTATCTAACAAAGTTGTTTCGGAAAGATACCCTAAACTTTCAACATTTGAGCTCAAGTGATTTTCGACAATATAAGAGTCAATCTTATTCTTAAGTGGTCCTGTTCCAACTAAAGCAAGTTTCAGGTAACTCCTTATCTTTATCAAGTCTTTAAATGCGTCTAGTAAATTCAAAATACCTTTTGATTCTATTAATCTACCCACAAACAATACATCATATTTTTTATCTATTTGATTGCTTGGACTGAAATATTCGGTATCCACACCATTATAAACAACATCTATATTTACGTTACCGAGAAGTCTTTGCCACTCATCTTTCACTTTTTTCGAAACAGCAATATACTCGTGTTGATTATGAAGTATAAGTTCGCATGCATAATTTAGAGACGCAGGATATCCATGAAGAAATATGATATTTTTTTGAGAATTATTCAAAGCGACAAGGTCTAATGGTAAGTGACAAATACCTAAATTATATTTTATGTCTTTAATAAATTCTTTTACATATAAACCAAAATGAATGGATTCTAAATCCCATCGTTTCCAATCAGATCCTGCTTCAATATCGTATATATATTTAAGATTGTCGGGAATATCTATTTGTAAAATATTATTAGAAAAATCCTGCTTAAATTTCTTAAATGCATCAGACTCGCTTAGCCATGAGGCTTTACTTGTTACAAAATATACATCAAAGCCAATCTTTATTAAGTATCTTGCTTGATTAATAGCTACCACCTCTCCACCTCCGACATAGTAAGAAGCTCGCGGTTGATATATAAGTAATTTCATTTTATACAAGACTAGCGATAGCAGATTCAACCTCTTGACTAAAGACCTTTCCACTTGACCAAGGGATGTATTTTGTTAAATCCTTAGGATTAACAAATAATCGTTCTGATATTTCAAATTTCTTGTAAAACTCATTAACTTTGGAAACTTTAGCTACGTATCTAAGTTGATATTTGATATCTTTAGTATCTTGGTCAGTTACCTTTACGTACCCTAGATATTCAATATTTCCTATTTCAACGCAACCCTCTTCATCCACCTCTCTTTTTAAAGTTTCGATGTAAGTTTCACCTTTTTCTAAATGTCCACCTGGAATAGTCCAGTTCTTACTTTTTACAATTAACATTTCCTTTCTTTCATTGAATACATATCCGCTTACCTGAGAAACATTGTCTTTAGGTGCTTCTTCACCTTGTATCCAAACGAACTCATAGCTTTTATTACCGAACGAAATAATTTCTGATGTATTCATGTGTTTTTTGAATAAATAGCCTTTCCAAAAAGGATCCCCGTATAGTATTTAATATCTTCACCGTAACACAAATTCATAAAAGAAGGAATGTCTTGATATTCCTTCCATCGCTCCAACACTTTCATTTCTTTTGCACTTAGGCTATGTTTATACCCATCAAATGAGCTTCCTCCACCAAAAGTAGATAGGCTAGGTATAGCCATGTCTCTTTTATCAGATTTAATAATATCTAGCAAATCTTCCCTATAACCATCATCAGAAAACCACTTATTATAGACTATATGTACTACACCTTTGTTATTTAGGACGTATTTACAATAAGCTTTCCAAAGATTCACAGTATCTGTAACTTTTTGCGAATGATTAATGATATCTTTTTGTGTAAGTTGTATAGCAAATTTTATCTTACTTGCCACTAAATTTAAAAGGTCTCTTAAAACAATCACTTTGTAAATCTTTGCTTCAGGAAATATTTCTTTAGTTGAACTGAACATCTTATCAATATCGTCTGGATTGATGTCTTCATAATTGAGTATGAGTAAGTTTTTATCAATATTTTCGATAAAATCAACATTTTCTAATGTCTCTAAAGAAAACTCTTTCAACTTCTTTTCCACTAATCCAGACTTAATCCAACTATTACTAATTACTCTGTAATATCGTTTATCATTCAAATAGTACTGAACTCTTGATTTAAAAAGTGGGTCAAGATTTGAAACAACATTGTAGTTAAAAAATAACTTATTATCATCATATTGATTAAACATCCAATCAATAACAGCATGGTGTCCGCTTCGACTTTGAGCAAAAACAAGAAGTATAGTTTTAACTTTGTACATTAGATTGAAACATTAAAGATCTCAATGCGTCACGTTCGACTGAAAGTTGCTCTATAAAAGCATTGTCTTTAAGATAAGAAATATCAAATACAGCGATTTCTCCGTAACCAGGATTTTTAGACAACACCCCTGACTTTAATTTATCGAAATACTCCCAAGTCAATTTTGGAAGTTCTCCGAAGTCTATAGGTTTTGTATACGGGTAGTTATAATCTTTTGCAATCAGCGAAAGTTCATGCATAATTCCGAAGGTAATGGAATGTCCGACAATTGTAACAAGACGACTCGACGGGGCAGACGCTTCCTGATTTAGAAGAGAGCATAGAAAATCGTAGTATCTCTCAGCCATTTGTGCATAGCACTCCCCTAGTTTTAAAAACTTACCTTCTAGTTTGTCGTACTTCCTAGCTCCATCCATACTTTTTGAATCTCCGAACCTGTACAAAAGATCTCCATTATTAAAAGTCTCTTCCCAGAAGCAGTCCCATGCTTCCTTGAGAGGCTCGAAACGTTCTCCGTCTTTATATTCAGGACCGAGGTTTAATTCACCCTGATTCAAATCACTCAGTCGCCTATCAATATTAACCTCGCTAAAATTAGGCTTTAATTCTTGTACGGCCTCATTTATAAGAATTGCTGTTTCGCATGTTCTCTTCTGATCTGAAGAAAACATTTCTATATATGTAGCACCTTTGTCTTCAGCAAGCTCAATTAAACTTTTAGCTGACTCATATGCTAAATCTTCTTGACCTTCTTTTAGGCCCGCATTTAAACCAAATTTTCTTAAGACATTTATGTCCTCAAAGTGTCTTATACCCACCACCAGTTCTCGTTCCTTCATATGTTAATTATTATACTTCTAAATTGACAATATGGCTTATGGCATCACAAATTCGATCACCAAGGGGTACCTTTGATATATAAATACACCTATCGTTAAACTTAAAACTCATTGGTTCGACGCTAACATAACTTATTAGATCTTTCACCAGACTACCAGATTCAGGTTCATCATCACTTATCAAAAAATAGTGGCAATCTTTCTCAGCGATACGTTCAATCATATACTCTTTTGATATACCCTTCACAGTGAAAGCAATCTTGCTGTCTCCTAATATAACCTGTTGATAATTTGGTAGCGGATAAAGATCAATAACATGTGTGCCTAATTTCTCCAAAAAAGTCAGGCTTTGTTTTTCCATTGTAATCGTACTTGTATATATTCTAGATTTGTTTTGCTCAAAAACTACCTCTAGATCATTATCTTTTAGAAACGATAAAACTAATAATTTTACACGTTCATGGTCAATATTTACACCCAAAGGGTGGACTTTGTATATGGACTTGTCTTGTAAATAACTGACTACCCCGCCTTCACAAATATAACGCTTTGTCTCACTTAAAAAATCTAGGCTCTCGAGGTCAATTAGTGGTCTATTAGTACAAATTCCATATTCAACACTCGAAAACTTTTTTAAAAAGTATTTTGTATTATCAGTTAAATCTGTCCCAGGATGAATCAATGTCCCGTCAACGTCAAAATAAATAAATTTATTCATATAATTATCACTTCAGGAGACAGTAATAAAATTAGCATATTGTAAGCGTTGTAACCTGAAAAAATCCTACCCCGTACGTCAGAGTACTTTTTTAACTCAGATTGACTAATTATAGATAGAAATTTTGAAGTGTCATACTCTAACGTAAATCTTTTTGGAAGGCTGCTTTTAGGTATTCTTATAGGATTTAATAGAGTATCTTTTTTGAAACAGACCATTAAGTAGAGATTATTATCCTTAAAATAACTTTTTCCTATTTTATAAAGATACTCTTTCTTGCTATCGACATTAATATAATTAAAGTCGAAATCTTGGCCTTGTATCTTTTTAATTGCAGATTTTTTCCAGTATATCACCGCGAGATATTCAAAATACTTTTTTCTTGATAAAAGCGGATTGTTTTTTAGATGAAGGATAATAGATTTAATTATGTAATTATTACGTCTTATATAGTCTTTTATGACGTGAGACGAGGACAGGCCTGGATGTATCTTCAAGTAGGTAAAAGGATTGCTTGATATTTTATAAGAATCTTCCAGAAATCTTTTTCTTTCTTTAGAGTTTTTTGAGTTTATCGCCTTATCTTTTAGCAATTCAGCGTACCAAGATAATGGCAAATTATTAAGTAGAAATCTTCTGTCATTACCTACCGCCAGTAGACAACAGTACTCGAGCACCTCTATAACCTGAATCTCATCTAAAAACATAAAAGTAGGGCTGTATATTTTGCCAAAGTCTGAAAAGCTGGGTTTTTTGTTAAATAAAAAATCATCTTCTGCCTGATTCCATGAATTTAAATTTAGCCAGGATGAAACGCGTCCATTAAAAAAACCTGCCATAGGAGTTGAGTCGATAAACCTAAATTTTCTTTCGTTTATTTCGATTACACAGATATGCTTACTAATGTGACCACTATTTTCAAACGCTGGATACTTAATTGAGACTAACCTAAACTTTTTATTTGGAAAAAGTATTTTAAGGATTCTGAGACAAAGATAATTTGCACCTACACAATTAGTTTTCCTATTCCTCAGATCGTCCACAGAAAATGACTCCGAGAAATATAAATCCCTTCTGAGTAATCTAACAACTGAATGTATGCCTGTAAAAATATTACGCTTATACAGATTAGTTACAGTATCTGTAATAACTTGTTCAATTTGATCCTTCATTTATTGTTTAATTGATACCACTCTGAATTCGAACCTACTCGATCGTCCTAGACGGCCTAGACACTCGAGCTAGCACGAGATGGCGGGCCCACTCGAGCTAGAACCGTGGTCGGCCAAGCCCAGCATAGTCCGTTTGAGCTATTGTAACACGGCCGATTCGACCCCATTCGAGCGCGTAGAGATAAGATTATATGAAGCTAAGTTCAATAATTGTTGTGGTACTAAATTCTCCTTTTTTCTTTTTTAAATATTTATAGGATAATCCTGCTTTTTGTAGAAATGGTTCCGGCAAAGGATCAAAATCTGTAAACCTTGAACACATTACCAGGGCTCTTCCACGTCTATTTAGATGACTTGAAAGATTACCTACAAAACTTTTTAATAGTGCTTCATTATCGCCCCACAATGACCACCTTCCCACCTTAGAATTAACCCTTTTAGGGTGAGTTGCTGGTGCATTAAACAATATAAGATCAAACTTACCTTTTATGTTAGAAAATAAATCAGATTGCTTAGTTTTTATTTGAGCGGCAAATAACTTAAAATTTAGCTCGGCGTTTAAAATTGAACCGCTTGATATATCTGCAGCCAATATATTCTTCACCTTCTTTTTCCAAATCAAAAGCGCCAATACCCCACATCCGGTGCCCAAATCTAAAACCTTTTCTGTTTTTTTAATATCGTATTTTTTTAGTAAACCTATGAACATTTTTGTAGATTTACCTTTTTTAGGATTCCATACATCGGGGTATGTGGTCAATTTTAACCCTGATATTTTAATATCCTCAGATACTCGGCCTGGAGCTCTGGAATCTATTAATTTTAGGTATTCCTGGATTTTCATACTTATATCTTTGATATTTATCGAGCGCTCTAGTTGGCCTAGGTACTCGTGCTAGCTCTTATTGGCGGGCCCACTCCGACTCGAACGGAGAACTGCGCGTTTGGAGTGCGATGTTTTACCATTGAAACTATGGGCCCTTATTTGCACATCCTGGTAATGGACAGCAGACAGAGTATACACGAGAGCACAGCAAAGAAAAAGTCTGCAATTTTTATGTTGCAGACTTTTTCTTGTGAGACCTTCAGTATTAAATTACCACTTAATCTCTTCGAAAAGACCCGGCTTTCGAGTCTTTGGATCAAACTTCTTGAGTTTGATCTTAGGGTTAGTCTTCTTATTACGGGTGGTAATAATAATACTCCCTGTCTTCTTATTCTTTAGTTTTGCTAGTCGATCCTGTGACATATCTTTAAATTTAGTGTTTCCACACTCTAACAGATTGCCGCTATAAAGGCAAATTAAGGTTTTGTAGAGCCGCACCCCCAGCAAGGAAGGTTACGACAGCTAAAACTACGTAAATGACCACGATTATGGAAACCGTGACAGTAAGCGTTTTGTACCACCATTTTTCCTCAATATTGGGGAAAAAGGCAAGGAAAACAATATCTAGTAATGTTAAGAGGGTGAAGGCATACGCCCAACCTTTATCTCCTTCAACAAAGAGCAGGATGACAAAAAGAATATCGAGAGAGTAGTCGAGCCAGACCTGTTTTTCACGGTTACGGAAAAGGAGGTTACGCATGATTTAATGATATCATAATAAATTTCTATAAAAGAAAAATACCCATAATGGGTATTTTTCTTTTTCTGTGCGCAGGGAGGGATTCGAACCCCCGAAGCCTAATAGGCGACAGATTTACAGTCTGTTGTAATAGACCACTCTACCACCTGCGCATATTCCAAGGCTCCAAAACATTGAGCCGTCCATAATATATAGCATTAAATTACCGCTTTTGCCAGTAAGTTCACCTATTATTTATATCCTACTTTCAGACATTGATACACCTTTAGTAATTGCACTGGTTTTCTTCCCTTTTTTTACCTCGAATGTAAACTCTCCGTTCTTAACGCCAACGTTAATGGTACCACCCTTGTGAACTCCCTGTTCAATGATCAGTGACGCCACTGACGTAAGCATTTTGTTCTGTATGAGACGCTTCAACGGACGCGCACCGTACTGCGGGTTATACCCTTCTTTTGCAAGGTAGTCATAGACTTCAGGCGATAAGGAAAGACGAATTTCTTTTTCCGCCAATCGTTTAACTACCTTCTCTACTTCAATTGTGACAATTTGTTTTATAGCTTCTGGATCAAGAATATCGAAGACAATAGTTTCATCCAATCGGTTGAGGAATTCTGGTCGGAAATGGTCACGAAGTGCATCCATAACACGACTCTTTGTCTCGTTATATTGAGATTTCTCATCCTTGGCCGCAGAAAAACCAATTTTCTGCATGCGATCAATATATTGTGCCCCGATGTTTGAGGTCATGATAATAATTGTATTCTTGAAGTTCACCGTACGTCCTTTTGAGTCCGTAAGACGGCCATTATCTAGGACCTGAAGAAGAATATTAAAAATTTCAGGATGTGCTTTTTCAATTTCATCGAAAAGAATAACTGAATATGGTCGATGTCTGACTGTTTCAGTAAGGTTTCCACTGTCATCGTGACCGACATATCCTGGCGGTGCACCAATGATCTTTGAAACAGCGTGCTTTTCCATAAATTCAGACATGTCAACGCGAATGAGTGCCTTATCATCATCGAACATGAACTTAGCAAGTTGCTTGGTAAGCTCTGTTTTACCGACGCCTGTTGGGCCGAGAAAGATGAAAGAACCAATTGGTCTAGAAGGATCATTGACGCCCGCTCGTGATCGTTTGATGGTATCAGCGATTTTCTTGACTGCCTCATTTTGACCGATCACCGCCTTCTTGAGCTCGTCTTCGATTCGAGCGAGCTTCTGCATTTCTTCTTCAAGCATTCGAGAGACTGGAATACCGGTCCATCGTGCAACTACAGTGGCGATGTCATTTTCAGTAATTTCTTCCTTCAGAATTCGTCGAGAGCTTTGTAACTTCTTCAAACGCTTTGACTTTGATTCAAGCTCTTTCTCAAGGGCTGGGATGCGACCATAGCGGATCTCTGCGGCCTTTGCGAGCTCGGCTTTAGCTTCTGCACGTTCAGCATCAAGTCGAAGTGTTTCAAGAGATTTCTTTATCTCCTTTATATCAGAAAGTGTTTCCTTTTCATTCTTCCACTTACCTTCCACTTCCGATGTAGTATCACGGAGATCTGCCATATCAGATTCCAATTCCTTAATACGAGACTTCGTGGTCTTTGTCGGTCCATGTTCATTCTTCAGCGCCTGTCGCTCGATCTCCATACGCATAAGTTTTCGATGTGCGTCTTCAAGCTCTGGCGGTTTGTTTTCAAGGGAAATCTTGAGTGTAGAAGCAGCCTCATCAATGAGATCTACCGCTTTGTCAGGAAGGAAACGATCACTAATGTAACGAGTAGAAAGGTTTACAGCAGCAATGATGGCATCATCGGTAATACGAACGCCGTGATAGAGCTCATATTTTTCTTTGAGGCCTCGAAGAATAGCGATAGCATCTTCAATTGAAGGCTCATTTACATACACAGGTTGAAAACGTCGCTGAAGTGCAGGATCTTTTTCAATATGCTTCTGATATTCCTTCACTGTCGTCGCACCGATTGCTCGAAGCTCACCTCGAGCAAGCGCAGGCTTAAGCATATTCGAAGCGTCTAGAGAGCCTTCTGCGGCTCCGGCACCTACAATGGTGTGTATTTCATCGATGAAGAGGATTATTTTACCGTCCGCCTTCTCGATTTCCTTCAAAATATTCTTCAGACGTTCTTCAAATTCACCTCGGTACTTTGTACCGGCAATGAGAATGCCAAGGTCAAGTGAGACAAGCTCCTTATCTTTCAAAGATTCAGGTACATCGCCCATAGCGATGCGGTTTGCTAAGCCTTCGGCAATGGCAGTCTTACCGACACCAGCTTCACCTATGAGAATTGGATTATTTTTTGTTCGTCGAGAAAGAATTTGAATGACACGGCCAATTTCTGAATCACGACCGATAACTGGATCAAGTTTGTGTTCACGAGCAAGCGAAGTAAGATTTCTTGTGTACTTTACAATAGCCTTCATTTTTTTAGGCTGAGTAGCATCTGTTGGCTTTGCACTTCGAAGCGCTTCAACTGCTTCTATTATGATGTCCTTATCAAGTTTAAACTTAGCAAGCATTTCTCGAGCAGAACTTGCAACATCAAACATAGCGAGGAAAATATGTTCAACAGAGACAAACTCATCCTTCATGTTTGAAGCGACGCGAGCTGAAGCTTCAATGATTTGTGCTAGTTCTGGAGTGAGATATAGCTGATATGAGGGGGTGGCAGTGTTGCCAGAAGGGGCTTCTGAAGTTTCAATGGATTCGAGGACATTATCAGAAAGCAGAATTGTATCCACCTCAAGCTTTTCCAAAATAGACAACACAAAACTGTCTTCTTGCACCAGAAGGGCGGCAAGGAGATGCATAGGATTTACGTGATTCTGTCCGCGCTCAATTGCAAGCTCATGAGCTTTCTTGATCACTTCCTTAGCTTTTGTTGTAAAGTGGCTAAATGGTGGCATATATCGTGGATTATAGCATATGTGTCAAGCTTTTTCTACATTATTTAATGCCACATTTCCTCCCAATTCTTACTGTTTAATATGAAATTAATACAATGTATTAAAACAAAACTCGCCTGCTGCGACAAGACCAATGTCAAATTTAGATGTTCAACTTCTTAAAGTGTTTCAGAAAAAAATTTATTTCAGAACGCGTAGTGTACCGTCCAAACGTAATTCGTAGTGATGAGGCGGCACATTCCTTTTTTCCTATCCCTTCTATTACATACGAGGAACTATCCTCTGATTTTGACCGACAACTTGTAACCGACGATACACAGACGCCCTTAACATCCAACCGCAACACTTCAAATTCAGAATCTTTACCCGGTAAACATATATTTATATTATTTGGCAACCTATTTATTAACGATCCATTGAGTGTGGCCTTCGGAACTATTTTCTTCATTTCCTCAATCAACCAATCGCGAAGAGGGGTCAAACGTGCTATTTCACTGTCTTTCTCTTTTGCGCATATTCGCAATGCTTCTGCCAATCCTGCTATAGCTGGAAGGTTTTCTGTCCCTGCCCTAAAATTACTTTCCTGTCCGCCACCCAATATTTGAGACATGAGATGTTTTTGAATTCCACGACGAGCATATAATGCTCCAATTCCTCTTGGGCCATATACCTTTCCTCCATCAATCGTCATTAAATCTACGCCAAGTATCGGTATGCGCATCGGGCAGTATATAGCAGCCTGGCATGCATCTGTATGAAAGTATGGATATTCACTGTTGTTATCCTTTCGAAAGGATCGGATTACTTTCGCGATCTCACTTATTGGCTGTATCACTCCGATTTCATTGTTTGCATACATTACACTTACCAAAACTGTTTCAAGTCGAAATGCTGTTTTAAATTCCTTAATATCAATGATTCCATTTTCAGTAACTGGAACATAGCTCACCTCACATTTTCCTTCCTCAGTAAGCACGTTGAGGAGCTCCCGAATCGAAGGGTGCTCAGTGGTGAGTGAAATTATGTGCGGTTTCATAACACCTTTCCTTATCGCTCCGCTAATAATCCCTTTGATCGCTAAATTGTTAGCTTCTGTTCCGCCTGAAGTAAAAATAATTTCATCAGCATGCACTTCAAAGAACCTTGCGATATCACCCCGGCTCTTATTCAAAAGCTTTTCAGCTGCCACCCCTTCCCCATACAAAGAACCTGGGTTAGCTGAGTGCATCCGCATTGTCTTCTCCATAACCTTTATCACCCGTTCATCGACGGGTGTAAGTGATGCGTAATCAAGATATACGCGTTGTGTATTTTTAATGATTTTTGATAGAAAATTCATCATACTTGTTAACTATATCCACAACTGCTCAAATATACAAAAAACAGCTGTGACTGTATACTTTTCTACATGTCTTTCTTTTCTAGCGTTAATTCGTTTTTTTACAACCTTTCCGACGAAATGATATTCATCATTGCCTTCGGCATAGTTACGCTCATTGTCTTTGGGTTCGTCATCTACCTAAACTTTCGATTGACGCGAATTCTCAAAGGCACACACACTCATTCAATTGAAGACACTCTCATCACCCTAGCAAAACAAATCAATGAGCTCGAAGAGTTTCGTGGCGACTCAGAAAAATATCTCACCACCGTCGAGCGCCGACTTCGAAATGCAGTGCAAGCTGTTGAAACAGTTCGCTTTAATCCATTCAAAGGTACAGGCGCCGGCGGCAATCAAAGTTTTGCTACCGCATTCCTCAATGAAAATGGTGACGGTCTCGTTATTTCCAGCCTCTACGCCAGCGACCGTATGAGTATTTTTGCAAAGCCTGTTGAAAAACTAACGGCTGCATTTGATTTGACCGAGGAAGAGTATGACGTTTTAGAGAAAGCTATTGACAGAGTTCAGCCGAAGGGGAAATAGGGATATTTTTGACTTCTATTCTATTACTGGCATAATTCTGCCAGTTCTTTTTATTTTTGTCGTAGAGTTTAAAACGGTTTAAAAAGTTTTTTAAACTCTGCGGCAAAACAACAACACTGTCTCAGAACAACACCTAACAAAATATGAGCCCACTTCTATTAACGATATTCCTCTGCACAATCTTCTGCATCACGTTCATTCTCTTTCCAGCGGGTTTGCGATTCTGGTATGCCGCCGCCGTCAGCCTCCTCAGCATCACTGCCTTCTTTTTCTTTCGCGAACTTTCCCGAAGTGAAATGCTGGACGTGCCTCAGTCGCTGTTTGTCATTTCACTAATTTCAACGGCATACGCAATACTTTTTCCGAAACGTTATGAAAGTTTCCGGGGAAAAAGATTCTGAAGTCTATTTCGTGTCTTCTGCGACAGTCTGCCCTAACCACTTCGGTTGGGGCTTTCTGTTTTAAAGAACCTCCATATTGGAATATGTTTGCTAAATGGCTCAATATATGGTACTTTTTATTAAAAAGCGATGGTAAGTCGCCTCTCTTTTTCGCCCAGAATATATGAGCAAAATCACCACAACTCAAAAACCAAGTATTCACACTGTCCGTCCGCCGGTAGTTGTTGTTATGGGTCATATTGACCACGGTAAGTCTACTCTTCTCGACTATATCCGAAAGACAAATGTAGTAGACAAAGAAGTTGGCGGCATTACTCAGAGAATGTCAGCATATGAAGTGATCCACAAGAATTCAACAGGTGAACACCCCATCACCTTCCTCGACACCCCAGGACACGAATCATTCGGCATGATCCGAGCGCGAGGAGCATCTGCTGCTGATATCGCCATTCTTGTAGTCTCAGCTGAAGACGGCGTTAAACCACAAACTCTCGATGCACTTAAGGCTATTAAAACTGCCAACCTCCCATATATTGTAGGTGTCAGTAAGATCGACAAAGACAATGCAAATCTCGATAGAACAAAACAAAGTCTGGCTGAAAACCAAATATATGTAGAAGGATATGGCGGAGATATTTCTTGCGTTCCCTTTTCTGGAAAAACTGGAGAAGGTGTTCCAGATCTTCTCGACATGGTACTTCTTACCGCAGAAGTAGCAGATTTCAAAGCTGATGCTTCTGCTCCAGCTGAAGCAATAGTCATTGAATCCAATCGAGACAAGGTTCGTGGTATCTCCGCAACGCTCATCATCAAAAACGGTACACTGCACAGTGGTACCTATGTGGTTGCCGGTGAAGCCATCTCCCCTGTTCGTATTTTAGAAAACTTTCTTGGCAAATCAATTAAATCTGCCAAGCCTTCTGAACCAGCACGAGTCATCGGCTGGGACAGCCAGCCTGAAGTAGGCGGTGTTTGCTTTACGTATGAAGACAAGAAATCAGCAGAAAAATATGTTGAGGAAGAACGATCGCGAAAGATTGATGATATTTCCAAGACAAAGAAAAAAGACAGCATAGATTTCTCAGGTAACCAAACTGACATTAGCATCGTTCCCATCTTGGTTAAAGCAGATACCTCCGGTTCTGTTGAAGCAGTGAAATATGAAATCAGTAAGCTACAGATTGATCGTGTCACCCTTCGGGTTGTCAGCGCTTCAACTGGAGACATTGCGGAAACAGATGTTAAGACAGCTTCAAGTATCGAAGGAACTCTCATCATAGGCTTTAATGTAAAGGCGGACTCAAGTTCAAAAGAATATGCAAACCGACATGGTGTTCAAATTCACACCTTCGATATCATCTACAAGATGACTGAGTGGCTTGAAGAACACGCAAAAGATCGCGCTCCAAAGATCCAGATTGAGGAAGAGACAGGTGCAGCAAAAATACTTCGAGTATTCAGCGTCAACAAAGACAAGCAAGTACTAGGTGGTCGTACCGAGAACGGTACATTGTCAGTTGGCGAAGAAGTAAAAATCATGCGCCGAGAATCCGAAATTGGAAGAGGTCGTATCCGCGAACTCCAGCAGGCTAAGCAAAAGACTGGAAGTGTTTCCGAAGGGGAATTTGGTACCATGATCGAATCAAAGCTCGAGATTGCTCCGGGAGACCACATTGTTGCATTTCATACGGTAACCAAGTAGATTAACCTCGCGTTCTCATGGCAAACTATCATCATGTCCGAATCAATGACACTATTAAACATCTCGCTATGCAATATATGTCGAGAGAGTCTAATCGTACATCATTAGTCACGGTTACAAGCGTAGATCTCTACGATCACGATAGCAGGGCAACAATCATGATTACCGTGCTTCCTGAAGACAAAGAGAAAATCGCCCTGGAGTTCGCAAAACGTCACCGTGCCGAACTACGTGAATTCATCAAAGAGAACGCACGCCTTCGTGTCATCCCCTTCCTCGATTTTGAAATTGATCATGGCGAAAAGAATCGTCAACGCATCGATGAGATCACCATCAAGGATCCGAACGCAAAGAGATATTCAAATGGCAGCGAGGAAGAAAACAAAATTGACCCATTGGCCTAAAACCAATACAATTGAGCGGTTGGTAAGATATTAATTTGGCGTAGTGGCGAAGCTGGTTAACGCGACAGTCTGCAAAACTGTTATGCGCCGGTTCGATCCCGGCCTACGCCTCCATAATTACAAGCGAATACCTTTATCTTAAATTTAATGGCTTGCGACGGTATTTTTTGCTAAGCTTAACTTCACATGCCCGGGTGATGAAATGGTAGACATAGGGGACTTAAAATCCCCAGCTTTCAAAAGCGTGTGGGTTCGAGTCCCACCCTGGGCACATTTACTAGGAAATCTATTTGGAAAGAATCTTTTGCATACTCTTGTAACGCGGGTTATAAAAATCACAGAGGGAACTAATAAACATGAAAAGAGTATATTAAATTTATTGCGAACCATGTTTTTTTCTGTTATTATCTCAAAACACGCGCCCGTAGCTCAGTTGGTAGAGCAACTCCCTCTTAAGGAGATGGTCCGAGGTTCGAATCCTCGCGGGCGCACCGTATTCGATTAAAAATCAAAGTCTGTATAAGACTGACTCTTTCAAAATTCTAAAATTACTATATTATGATGAAGCTAGCTTATATTCAGACGGGCGAGTGGCGGAATTGGTATACGCGCCAGTCTTAGGAACTGGTCCCGCAAGGGTTAAGGGTTCGAGTCCCTTCTCGCCCACAACAGAATCATTCTAAAAGAGCCTTATTGTTAGGGCTTTTTTAGTTTGACAAAATCCCTATTTGTGATATAATATAAGTGTAAATTAAGTTCTTTAAAGGTGTTGCGTTGGGTCTGGAAAAAAGCCCGTCGTTGAACTTGTTCGGCACTCTGCCGACAAGAACTACTGGCCTTCACCACACCCAACTCAACCAAAAAACCCAATGAACGCAACACTGAAAAAATACCTCGCACTGCAAACCGAATTCTTCGCAACCCTTAACGGAAAGGTGATGCCGCATCTCCTTCCCGATTACCCGAATCCTCGGGGCGAACACTATAGCGTCACGATGCATACCTGCATCGAGTGCTACCTGGAAGAAGGCTGGCCGCAGAAACTCGGCGAGCTCCTGCTTCGGCACAACATCGACCTCGACACGTTCGTGGCCGCCACCAAGGAGAAACATATGGGCTTCCGGGTTCAAGACGGCAAACTGCAAAACAGGCAGTCCCGTTGTCCCAAAATCCACGAGGTACTCGAGGTCATCGCCGACCTCATGCCGGAATAGTAATGGTGGTATAACCCACTCGGCAAAGACACCGTAGAGGTTCAAGTCCTCTTAAATCTTGAACAGAAAAGACGCTCCGGCCATTGGCACGGGGCGTTTTCTTTTATACGAAACTTAATTCGTTAATACTTAATTTAACTTTATCGGCATATTTTCTAAGTTCTGAAAGCCACTCTTGTACCCCCACACAAATTTGACTAAGGCTATTATATATGGCATTATATTTCCATATTGTTCTTTGAGTCTCTGGCTGTATCTTTTAGGGCGCTTATTTTAAACTCCTTGAGAGATACAGCTAGGAATAGAAAATTCCAACTGTTGCTGCAAAATTCAACCCAACCAACTCCTATGAATCCTGTACGCTATCTCTGCTTCATCATGTTCACAATCGCTACGTTTTTTGCATCCGGCATTTTTCCGGTGTTCGGCAATCCCGTCGCGGTTTTCTTGGCAACGTTCCTTCTCGTCGCTGCCGGCCTCGGCTCAAATCAGTGGCTGCTGTTCCTTCCCGTTGGCATCATCACCGGGCAGCTTCCGCTGTTCGTCGCGAAAGGAATCCAATTGACCGACATGAATGCATACTTCGCACTCGCTACGTTCATTGCGTGGTGCGTCGGCATTGTTCTCGGAAACTCCTACAACGGCGCACCAAAACGTCTCCGGCGGCAACGCTGAACAATAAACTAGCGACACAATCGCTTGAAATCGTCCTCAAAAGGTTCCATTCCTGCGAGGCGATTTTTATTTTATATTTTAATTAAACTTAATTCCTCAATACTCATTTTAATGTAGTCCGCATATTTTCTAAGTTCTGAAAGCCAATCTAGTTCCCCACAACAGAATCATTCTAAAAGAGCCTTATTGTTAGGGCTTTTTTAGTTTGACTTTTATATAATAAGGTGATATAATATTGTTGTAAATTAAGCTCTTTGAAAGGTTTGGATATTGAACGTGGGAAGAAGGTTGTGATCCGAAAGATCATTGTTTTTATTCCACACTCAACCCATCCAAACCAAATGCAACAACATATCAAAAAATACAATCTGAATACCGCCATCATCTTCGCCGTGATCCTGACGATCTTCGGCGGGATTGTCGGATTGGTTAACTATCAGCACAATCAAGGTATTCGTGAAGCGGCTGCCCGCAACGAAGCTCGCATTGCTGAGTATCGCGCGAAAGTGGCGATCCTTAACGCAATGGAGAAAAGCGCTGGCATCTCTTCCTCCTACTATTACGGACTGATCGAAAACCTCAGCGAAGCGCTGAAAAATCGAAAGGTTACGTCGGAGGAACTCGACAAACAGATCGCTCACCCGGTCTACGGGAACAACTGGCTCGCTGACTACCGCACGCGTGCACGACTCCTCGAAGGAAGAGAAAAGCTCGATCGGCTCGTAAAGCTTGCGAATAGCCCTGGCAAAAAAGGCTCGATGGAAATCCAACTTGCCCAAGAGCTCGGCGCTGAGATCAACGGCATCAACCAAGAAATCTCAGAGTGGCTGTCCTACTACAAGCCAGTCAACGCAAACCGCGGTGACATCGCCCGACTCATCAAGCGAGTGAAGAACCCAGAGCTACCAAAAGTAACCGTCGAAGGTTACTATGCCAACTTCACCGCCGGCGGCTAGATGTAATCTTGTTCGCCACAGAATTGAAGGCCCGCAAAGGAAACGATGCGGGCCTTTTCTATTACATTCATTTTCCAATTCTCACCAATTCCCTACAAATAAGGATCAAATTTCTTTTAATGCCACATGAGTAGTTCAGAGTATATTCTCCTCTCTCACAACAGAATCTATATAAAAGAACCATATAGTTACCTCTTTTAGAGATATGGACAAAAGTGGCCTACTGTGATATAATATCACCAGTTTAGTGACCGTCCGTTGCGGTTAAACTCTTTCACAGGTGTCGGTAACGACTCACGTCAAAGCCACGCCTAAAAAAACAAAACCCGCCGCGCCCGTTAACTCAGGCGCCGCAAGCAAAAAACCACCGTCGGAGGACCTTAACGTCCTCCACGGAGGGGACGGCAAGGATCTTTGACAATTCCACATCAAAGTATATGGCTACGAATAATAGCAGCAGAGTCGGGGTTAAAGTCCCCACGGAGAACATGATCCTGATTGCCGCGATAGGCTTCATCGCCTACTTCGGCATCGGATGGGTTCTCTACTCCATACTGAACAACTACGTCTTCGAAGTGCCGGATGGAAAATTCGGCGCCTTCGTCAACTGGGTGTACGCGATCCTCTGGGCCATCGCTTGGCTCATGGGCTGGGACCGCGATAAAAGTCAGCGACTGGCCCAAGGGGAGTTCGGCACAGTGTGGCTTCTCGGTTTCTACACCGGATTCCTGCTGCCTGGCGGCCCCTACTGGAAAGCCCCTGATTGGGTTATGAGGGTTAAAGCCCTCCCCGCCGTCGTCATTACGACAATGTATCCTGAAACCTTCGTGAATACCACGGGGCACGGGATCAAAGACGGAAAAAAACCAGGGGTAGTCGGAGGTTCGGTCGTCGAGCTAAAAGCGAAGATTGCGTTCCAGTGGTTCATCCACCCGCAGCACGTTGCGCGCGTCATCGCAAAAATTCAGGCGGAATGGTCGAAAGAAATCGATTGGGTGCAAGCCCAAAAGATCCTCCAAGACACCTTCTCCGGAAAAACTCTGGCGAAGATCCGCACCTCGGCGGCATCCATGAGTTACCAGGAGGTATTCGATTCCCACCTCGACACCCCCGACGAAGACGGAGCAAAGAAAACGGACAAGATCATCGACGACCTGCAGGACGACAACCTCCTACTTTCCATTGGAGTGCTGGCGTACCAAGTGGCGTTCGAGAAAGTCGAGGCTGGTAGCCAAAAACTGAAAGATTCTCTTGCTGGTGAAGCTGAAGAGGAGGGAGAACTCAAAAGGCAGAAGCGAGATACGGCAACCTTCCACGAAATCATGGAGGACAACTACCGGCAGCTCGTTGACAAGAGTAAATGGCCAGCGGATGCCCAAAGAACCCGCGACGAGGCCTACCGCCTCGCCCTACTCATGACGGGAAAGATGCTTGCCATCAACCCCATCGAGGTCAGCGGCGACAAGTCTGGCGGCACACGCCTGCAAGTAAACGCAGGCACCCGATAACAAGAAACCAAAAACCAAAGGAGTAAAATATGGCTGAACAGCCGAAAAAAAACCCCGCAACAGTCCAAGCGGCTAGCGGCAAGGGAAGACTTCGGGCGATCTTCGTCGCCCTTCTTATCCTCGTCGTTCTGTGCTTCACGATCGGAGGGGTGTGGCAACACTTCTCCGGAACGAGCAAGGGCTCGAATAATCCAAAAACAACCGCATCGAAAGGTGGTGGTCTAATCAGCATCGACAGCTTCATCAAGATCGCCCCTCCCTCCCCGCCTCCAAAGCGGAAGAGTGAGGAAAGAAAGCTGGTGCTGACCAAGAGCTGGTCAGAGCCCGTCGAGATAAAGGTGGGCAAGTCGATGGACACCACGTTCGAAGGAAAGGTCGGCGTTCGTGTCAACGGTAACCGCCTGATCGAACACGTAAAAGGTCCGGACGGAGAGAAGTACTACCCGTTGGACAACAACGGCAACCGGAGAAAAAAGGTGAACACCAAGGGCGAAATGGTTGACGAAACCGTGGAAAGCTACGGCAACCAGGTCCACCAGGTGGAGTTCGTGACCGGTGATGTGGAAGGGAAAGTAATCGCAATCACCTTGTTCGACACCTAGAACAAGGGTCATTGCAAAATGCCGCAGAGCGGCGGGCGAGAGAACGGTTTACATACCACTCTCGCCTTTTATATTTCCCAATTTCTATGAGCAACAGAAAAAGCCACGGATGAATTTCACCCGTGGCTTTTTCTAATATTTACTATGGAATTATTTCCTTCGTGACCGGGTTGGAAATACCAAATGTTCCAAGAACAATGTTAATGATACCAAAGGCTGAAATCATGATCATCATTCCCACCAATCCCCAAAAAATGTGACGACCTCCAGTACTTCTCGCTTCTTGACTATCCCCTCCCTGAAGATATTGGAAGACTCCCCAAAGAAATACAGCAAGGGCTACACCGAACATTAGTGCAATGAGCGGATTGACGATGATTTCGTTGAAGTTGTGGATGAGATCTTCGGCGTCCATAGTAGTGTGTTAACCGAAAACTTAAACTAAGGCTGTGTGAAATATCCACCCGGGTTTGGAAGACCAGGAGCAGGAGGAGCGGTATTGTCGAGTGCCAAGCTTCGAACGAGAATGTTTACGAGACCCCATACTGACACCATAACGAAGAGACCGATGATACCCCAGATCATGTACCCCTTAGCCTCATCGCGACCTTCACCGCTAGCTGAGAACACATACTTCAGAATACCCCAAAGGAAAACAAGGAGGGCGAGGGTAATGACGAACGGAATAAGTCGGTTGATGAACTGATTGGCCATATCAAGAAGACCCATCAATCCGCCAATGCTCTGAGCACCAGCAAGCGCAGGGAAAAGAGCGAGTGAGGCACCGAGACGAACTAGAATTTTTTTCATTTGATAAATTATTGCTTAACTTTAAACAGCTTATGAAGCTTTTTTCTTTTTTATAAAGGGACCTTTAGTATATAAAAGTCTTAAGTTTATTATACCCCGTTTCTTTAATAAACGAACAAGTGCCTGTGGACTATTTCAACTGAGGAACGATAAATGAGCTTCCAAAGAAAGTGGAAGTAAGAATATTTACTAATCCCCACACTGATACCATAACGAAAAGAGCGATAATACCGTAAAACATGAAAGTTTTTGCTTCTGTCCTACTCTTTTCATCCCCTCCCGCAAACACCAATTTGAAAATATTATAAACGAAGAAGAGCAAGGCTAGTACAAGCACCAACTGCACCAAACCGTTTATTACATCAAGAACGAGTTTAACAACACCCTTAAAATCAGTGGGAGTGGTGGCCGCAATGGAAATTACAGGAATCAAAAGGGTTGATGCTAGAAGAGTACCTGCTGCTGAAATATTATGTTTTGTTTTTTTAATGAAATTCATATATGTGGTTATGCTCCCAACTGCTTAACTGTATTAGCAATGACATCCGCTATTACCTGTGCACCCAAGAGAATAGCAGTTCCGACACATGCCCAAAGGAGCATAGAGTGTGCTGATTTTAGCTTTGCAGGATCGCCTTGGGCCATTACATATTTAAAGCCAGCATAGACAATGAAGAACACTGCAATCATTGTTCCCAAAAGGAAAACTATTCGAAGCAAACTTTCTAGAAAAGAAGCAAGATCCTTATTATTTTGACCCAAGGGATTTTGAATTCCTCCACCATTACTTGCTGATGTTCCACCTGAATTTGAAGCTGATGTTCCTCCAGTGTTAGAGGCTGCAGCAAAAGAATATTGCGGTATTGAAACAGTTAGGACAAAGGCACAAAGAATACAGAAAAGGTATTTCATGTTTATTTATTTATAAGAAGGCTATACCCTTCTTGCAATCCAAGATTGGTTAATATGAATTGTACAACAAGCCAGCCTACAAGTACCCAAACTATCCCCAGTATGGCATTCCCCATCATCCCCTTTGCTGTGCTTATCTCTCCTGAATTATCACCGGCGGTAAGCATTTTAAATCCTGCATAGGCAAAAGTGAGCGTTGCAAACACTACTGCCAAATATATGCCGAAGTTCACAAGTTCATTAATCATTCCGATAAAATCTGGCCATTCGCAAATCTTACCGGGAGCTGTACACGCTTGAAGAGTTTTAAGTGATGTTGTAAACATGATTATATATTATCTATTTTCCTTAAGAGCTTGATCAAGTCGCTGTTTAGCCAAAGTTACCACATCATTTCCAGTTTCAGCTCGTCCAGTGGTAACTGATTCCACCATACTCCTGAAGATTTCATTGGTTGCATCAGGATCAGGATCCATCCAAGTCTTCGCCTGAATAGCTGCATTATAGAAAATATCAAGATACGCATCCTTAGGTCGTGTAGTCAGTAAGTCTCGTCGGACAGGAGGTAATTGTGAGAAGATTGACCATGTTTGTAGAGATTGAGCCGAAGTCATGATACCTATAGCGGTGAGAGCAGAGCTAAGATTCCTACTCCCTTTAACAATAGACAGAGCATAGATACGTCCATAGCTCGACTTTGGAGCACCCTCCGCCTGAGGCATTGTTGCAACATCAAAGTTCAAGTTTGGATTTTTTGATTGAAGTTCTCTCAACTCACTAGCAAAACCGAAATACATAGCAAGATCACCGGCCAAAAAAGTCTCTCTTGAAAGAGGTAAAGATCTGTTCCAGGTATACAGTGGATTAACAGGGTTAGAGAACCCCGCATAGAAGTTTACAGCACTATTTGTTGGAGCCGTCACACTTGATCCCGGGCTAACATCAAGGGTGGAATAGAATTCACCGGAGTCCCCTTCTACCACAATGTCGCTTCCCGCCTGAAAGAAAAGAGTTGCCAATATTTCCTTTGCGTTCGAAACATTACGAAATTCGCCGAAAGGTACCATGGCCCGCATTATATTCGAAGTATCATTACGCTCAATTATGCGAGGTGCTAGTCCAGAAAGTTCGGTCCAGTACTGAGGAGGGCGAGCGATCCCTGCTGTTGAGAAAATATCCTGATTCCAATACATTACAAGCGGATCAATGGCAAAAGGGACACCAAGAATTCCGGTTTTTGAAAGAAATAGTTCTGCCGCGTCTATATATGTGTCGCGGAAATCTCGTTCAGGATAGGTCTGATAACCAATAGGTACTAGCTTGTTACGCTCCTGATAGAGCAAATCGTCAGGTAAAAGAACCAGGTCGGGACCTCTACCTTCAGCAAGGGCATTGACGAATGTTTCTTTAAAATCACTAGGTAAAATTTCTACGTAAGTAGCATTAAGTACTGTAGACTTCGAATTTATCTCATGAAGATAGTCGGCCACCGTTCTTCCCGGAAGAGTGCCCCATATAGTTACCTCCGGAACCGTAGCCTTATCAGAACTGCCGTAACTAGCAAAAAGAAAGACGCCTATCACTCCGAAGAAAATGAATATTCCGATGACAGCAATCTTAAAAGTACTCATGAAAATATGATAAGTATATTATATCCCCTTTACCGCATGTTTGAAAAGCAGACCATAGTGATGAGAACCGGCATCAAACTTTTTATCAACCACCAAACCTTCTTCCGCGAAGGTGTTGATGGTCTCCTTTTCACTCATTACATGGTCTGGATGAGGACCCATCATGCCAAATGATTCCACCCATTCGACAACCGCCACTCGGCCATTCTTTTTAATGATTCGTTTTGCCTCTACTGCAATTTGCTTTGGATCATCGACTTGAAAAAGGACATTTGTAATGACTACACGGTCAACAGAAGCATCAGGAAGTCCTGAACCCTTTGGAGTTTCAAGATCTGCATGAATAACACTAATATTCTTGAAATTTCTTCGATCTGCTTCACGATGTATCTTTGTCAAATGATCAACCATCACATCAACAGCAAAGACTTTGCCATATTCTCCCACCCGTTCGGCAAGTGGAAAGGTATAAAAACCGACACCCGATCCAAAATCGACCACACTCATACCCTCGCCGATATTCATCTCAACGATATTCTTTTTTGGATCACTGAACATATATAAAGATAAGTATATATGAAATTTAGACTAGATGATCCAATTATTACATTTATCTGTGTATAAAAAACAAATTGAACATTCAAATCCACTACAAATTACAGAAGAAACAGTAAATATCTTACAAACAGATAAGTGACGCAATAGAATCCCCTTCTCGTAGTTTCATAATACGAACACCCTGAGTATCACGTCCAAGTGTTGGAATTTCATTGAGGCCACATCGAATAACTTGACTCTTCTTTGAGATGGCAACAGCTTCTTCATATTCACCAGTAACAACTTTTGCAGAGATAAGATCGCCGGTCTTACTAGTCACCTTTACTGTCTTAATACCAGAGCCGCCTCGCCCCTGTACCTTATATTCAGAAAGTTTTGTCTTCTTACCATAGCCATTTGCAGACATAACCAAAACCTCAGCATCATTCGAACCTTTTTTAATAGCATCTGCACCGACAACCTGAACATTCTTGTCGAGTTTCATTACACGAACACCTCCAGCAGCGCGACCCATTTCTCGGACATCAGCTTCATCGAATCGGATAGACTGTCCGTCAGAAGAAACCACCATTACGTTATCACCCCTTTCCACAAATGAAGCGGAAACAAGATCGTCACCAACATCAAGTCGAATAGCGATAATACCGCTTCGTCGTACATCGTGGAAACTTTCAGCAGCAACCTTCTTTCCGGTACCAAGCTTCGTAACAAGGAAAAGCGAAAGAGGACTTTCATCATCTTTTGTCTTTTTTATTTCTTTTGGCATCGGCAAAATCGATGTCACTTTTTCTTCAGAAGAAAGTGAGAGGAAGTTCATGATGGATTTTCCACGAGTAGCTCGCTTCCCTTCAGGAATATCGTACATCTTTATCTGATAGACCTTACCCTTATCGGTAAAGAACAAGATGTCATTGTGTGTGGAAGCGGTGATAAAGTGGGTAATGAAATCCTCCTCCTTTGTATTAAGATCCATAACACCCACACCACCACGCTTCTGCTTTCTATACTCTTCAGGATCAGTTCTCTTGATATATCCGCCAGAAGTGAGAACAAGAACGCTTTCCTGATCAGGAATAATGTCCTCAATGGAAAAATTCTTTGCACCATGCTTTATAACACGCGTTCGTCGTTCATCACCATATTTTGCCTTTACATCAGCAAGTTCGTCTTTGATAATTTTCAGAACTCGCTTTGAATTCTTAAGGATATCCTCGCATTCCTTTATAAACGCCTGAATCGCCAAGAGCTCATCTTCGATCTTCTTTCGTTCCAAACCAGCAAGCTTCTGCAATCGCATATCCAAAATAGCCGCAGCTTGAAGATCGGAAAACTTAAATTCTTTCATCAAATTTGCATGAGCGGTAGGAGTGTCCTTAGATGCCTTGATGAGCTTGATGATGGCATCGATATGATCGAGTGCTTTCTTCAAGCCAACCAAAATATGCTCACGTGCCTTAGCTTTTGCTAGATCAAACTCAGTTCGTCGACGAATGACTTCCTTTCGATGTTTTACGAATTCTTCGAGACAGGTTTTAAGTGAGAGAGTCTGAGGAACGCCATCAACAAGGCCGACCATGTTGAAATGGAATGTCGTTTCAAGCTGAGTGTGTTTGTACAAAAAGTTAAGAACATTCTGAGGATAACTACCATTCTTCAGATCAACAACGATACGAATATCTTTTGCTGATTCGTCTCGAAGGTCTTTAATGCCTTCGAGTTTCTTTTCGTGAACAAGGTTTGCAATTGATTCAATGAGAGATGCTTTGTTAACACGAAATGGAATAGATGTGATAACAATCTTAGACAAGCCAGCCTTGTCTTCAATTATCTCAGCCTCACCTCGAGTTACCACACCGCCACGTCCATGAATATATGCGTGCGCAATATCCTTCTCACCATAAATGATTCCGCCTGTTGGAAAATCTGGACCCTTAATGTACTGCAAAAGATCTTCTGTAGAAGCATCAGGGTTTTCAACAAGATGAGCTGTTGCGTCCACAATTTCAGTCAGGTTGTGTGGAGGAATGTTTGTAGCCATACCAACGGCAATACCAAGAATACCGTTAAGCAACAAGTTAGGGACTGCTGTCGGCAAAACCGTCGGTTCTTTTCGAGAACCATCATAGTTTGGACGATAGTTTACTGTCTGTTTTTCGATATCGCGAAGAAGTTCGCTGGTAATGCGATTCATGCGAGCTTCGGTGTATCGCATAGCAGCTGGTGAATCACCGTCAATGTTACCGAAGTTTCCTTGTCCCCAAATCAATGGATATCTCAAAGAGAAATCCTGAGCCATGTTAGCTAAGGAATCATAGATGGCCTGGTCACCGTGCGGGTGATAGTTACCCATCACTTCACCCACTACGAACGCCGATTTTCGAAACCTTGCAGTAGCAGTGAGGCCTCGCTCATGCATAGCATAGAGAATTCGTCGATGCACTGGCTTTAAACCATCACGTACATCAGGTAGCGCTCGGTCAGTAATAACAGACATGGCGTAGTCAATATATGACTCCTTCATTTCTGTCGTGATGTTTCGCGCCACGATATTATCGTGTCGGATTTCCTGTGGTTCTGAATGAGAATCGGTCTTTTTTGCCATGAATGATGTTTAGCCTGATTTTAGGGTAGAAAAATACGCCTTTAAAGTTCCCCTATTGTACCAAAATATTTGATTCCTGCCCAGCTTGCTCACTGGTCGTAGATATGGATCCTTCCTTAAACGGATTCTTATCGACAACTTCAGCAAACTGATTCTTGATAAGCGACAATACCGAAAGGCTACTTGAAACTGAAGCGGACATGCTTTCATTTTTGTCTGAGGACATAAGACGTGAAGCTATCGATACAGACCACGCACCTAGAATCAGCATGGTAATGAACAAACTGACAAGAAAGGCGTACATGCGTCGATATGCAAGTGGCTTTGCCCGAAGTTTCTCAATATATCCGTTTTGTTTTTGCATATTACGACTGTGGAATGAGCACGACCACCTCACCTTCCTTTCCTTCTACATCTTTCCTCTTGATGGTGAGCTTATCAAGCGGCTCGACACTTGTTTCACTCGCTTCTTTAAGAAATGCTTTGAGAGAATCGTCTTTCACATCCTTGAAGTGCATCGGAACAATGATCTTTGGCTCGAGGTTCATAGCAATCTTGTATGCCTCTTTAGCGTCATAAACGCCATTACCACCAATTGGAATGAATAAAAGATCAACGGTATCAATGATTTCAGAAATCGTCGTTGGCAAGGGGCCCGACTGAGCACCGAGAAACAACATACTAATGCCATCTACGGTAAATGAATATATTGTATTTATTCTCTTCTCACCATCATAGTTAGATTCCCCCTCAACCCCCCTCACAAACACGCCTTTGGTCTCATATTCACCAGGACCCGAAATGACAAAAGGTTCACGCTCGCCGTATGAATAGTCTTTGCCGCCGTTCATATCTTCGTGAATAATCGACTGCAAAACGACATCCGCACCAAACTTACCGGTCTTGAATGACGAGTCTTTTGAAGGCGGATTTAGAGCAATAGTAAGGTCACCAAATTGAATTTTGAATGTTTCCTGTCCGAGGTATGTAAGTATCATACGTGTATTTTAACGTATTTTTGCTGTAATGACAAAAATACAAAATTTGATTTAAAGAAGAACAAGTGCTTAAATGGTCGAAGAACGGTCAGAGAGCGGCGGCTCATTCGTTCCACGCGAACCAGCTCGTAGTTCACGTCCGACTTTGGCATGAGCAACGCCAATTGAAATACATGCCTCAGGTTGTTTTGGTGCACTCAATCAGCAATGTGAAGGGTACTCTGAAGTGTCGACAGTTGTGCACACAAACAAAATTGTCCTTTCACGACGCAGCTCTGAAGAGATCTCCGTTCTTTCATGCGGTCTAGCACACGAAGCTGTGCGTAAATACTTGCCTAAGCGGTGAGTGCGTCCTGCGGGATGCCCTGAAAGAATGCCAACCTGCGTAACCGGTCCGAAACCGAGCAAAAAGCTCGGCGCTACTGAAAAGGCAAAATACCCCTTAAGGCGGCACTGACCCCGTGATTAAAAACCTCTAGTCGTAGGAACAAACACAGACTATTACAAACTTGGTCAACGGCACCATGTACCCGCCGCGGCGTTCCACTCGGAGCGTTCGCCGGCGGGTTTGTCTTTTTATACCATATATGTATACTAACGGAACTATTTATTAGTACTCTGTAGCTGTAATCCCCGCTGTGCCATTCAGTATTTCAAGCGGAAGCTCCTATAGAAAAATTATATAATGATTGAAACAAAAGCAAAGGTATCTAAGACTGCAGATATCGATACAGACACGGAGGAAACACAGGTTCCTGTAAAGGAAACTGTTATGAGCAAGATACTAGCGGATACCTCTAATCCACCAAGCGTCGGGGATCTCGTTGAAGGTCCTGTCATTGCCGTTGACAAAAAAGGAGTATTCATCGACTTGAAGCCCTACGGAACAGGTATCATTTACGGCCGCGAATACATTAACGCCCGAGACATCATCCGAAAGGTAAATGTCGGTGACAATATCGCAGCAAAAGTTGTCGATATGAATAATGCCGATGGGTATGTAGAGCTTTCTCTCAAGGAAGCAAAGCAAGCCATCATTTGGGGTGAAGCAGAAGCGGGTATCAAGGCTCGAACGGTATTCGACGTACTAGTACTTGAAGCTAACAAGGGTGGACTTCTTCTTTCTTGGAACGGTATCAATGGATTTCTACCTGCCTCACAACTCAAGGCTGATCACTATCCTCGAGTAGCAGATGGGGACAAGGATAAAATCCTCGAAGAACTTAAGAAGTTCGTCGGACAAAAACTCTCTGTTGTCATCATCAATGCAGCTCCAAAGGAAGGTAAACTCATCTTCTCTGAAAAGAGCCCTGAAATGAAGGACAAGGAAAAGATCATCAGCAAGTACGCTGTTGGCGAAGAAGTAAACGGTACGGTCACAGGTACGGTAGACTTCGGTGTCTTCGTGAAGCTTGAAGAAGGTCTTGAAGGTCTTGTTCATATCTCTGAAATCGACTGGTCTCTCGTTGAAGATCCTCGAACGATCTTCAAGGTTGGTGACAAAGTCAAAGTGAAGGTTATTGAAATAAAGGAAGGAAAAATTTCTCTTTCAATCAAAGCTCTCAAAACAAACCCTTGGAAGGAAGCTGAGAAGAAATATAAAAAAGATGACATAGTCTCTGGTGTTGTCATCAAGTTCAACAAGCATGGCGCCCTTGCTTCCATCGAAGAAGGTGTTGCTGGTTTGGTGCACGTTTCTGAATTCGGCAGTGAAGCTAAGCTTCGAGAAAAACTCGAGCTCGGCAAGAACTATACATTCAAGATCAATGTGTTCGATGCAAAAGATCAAAAAATGGCATTGGGATTTGTTGATAAGAAATAGTTTCAAACAAAAAGCCCCGAAAGGGGTTTTTGTTTATGTAAATATTGAAAAGTGAAATGCCGGACGCCCGCAATGGAGCGTCCGGCACTTTTCACAACGCGAGCTTAGGCTCCTTTTTGCTGAGGTCCATCGTGAACCTCTCCTTCTTGCCAAGTGTCCGCAGGACCATCTTGACCGTCTTGTTCCCACCAATGATCCGGACAGGGACGGAACGAGTCATACTCGAGCCTTTCAAGTTGAACCTGGCGTTAACGTGCTCTTCACGAATTTTCCAGCCTGAAACGCCTAATGCGGCATCGAGCGCTGTTCGATAGTGCGCCGGCAATTCCGGTGCCTCCACCATGGGGTGAAGAAATCCCCGCTTGAAGCGAAGGACGTAGCGCTGACTTTGGCTACTCACCTTACGGTCCGCCCAGACTTTACTTTTTCCGTTCGTCCTCAGACTTTCGAAGTCTGTTTGAGTCGAGAGGTGCTGCACGAAGCGCACATCCAGAATATACACGCATTGGATTCCCTCCGCGATGATCATCTGCTTTCGCTCATTGGACATTCCCCTCTTGATGAGAAGTGACCTGCCGTCGCCGTTGTCACCTTTGTAAAAAACGACAGCGTAAACACCTTCCCTGATACCAAGTGGGTCCCAAAACGGACTGGTGACCTGGCGGTAAAGACGGTCCACCTGTTCCAAACTTGCACGACCGTCGTGCATGCGGTTGGATCCCTTCACCTGAAGAGACATCTTGAGATTCTTGACGTAAACGTCTGCGAGTTCAGCGTAATCGGCATCATGTGACACGACCTCTCCTCCGAGAAGACGCGCAATGAAATTTTCACAGAAACTCGAAACGACCGGAATGACGCGGCTTGCCGCGATTCGAAATGCCAGACCACCCGGAAGTGATTCAGCTGATTCCCGAATCTTGAGCAAGGACGCTGCTTGATCTGAAAACCTCAACTTGCGTTGTTTTTGTTTTTCAATGTTCCGTTTCAACTGATCGCCTCCTTTCTAGGTTAATTGTTTCTTTATTTAAAGCGGGTTGAATACCTAATTCAAGTATAGTCGTCTTAATGTTAATTAAATATATAAATGTTGTGGACAACATTTTTGACCACACAAAGACGCAAGCTGGAATACCCAAATATCAACGAATGCCCCCGACCTCAAGCGGGTCGGGGGCACTTTTAATTCAAACGTCAGTCAACTTGATCAACTGCCGGCGATCCGACCGGTTTTCTTCGACGACAAGATCAAGACTGGATTGCTGATCTTCTACAGGAGCTGTCCTGTTCTCTTCATCAAGGAACCATTCAGCAGCCTTACGCGTCCCTTCCTTATCCCAAGGTATTACATTCACTCGAATTGGCACCTCGGCCATATCGAGCAAGGTTGGCTTACCTTCAGGAAAGGTGCGGTTTCTCAGGTGAACTTGTCCTGAGAGATAGTACGGAGCGGCTGGAATCGCCCTTTTGCAGGTTTTTTCCAGTTTGCACATTCGGCACGATCGATCGTATGCGGCTAGCTGCGAAGAGGTCCAAACCGGTGGTGTGTGGACGACTCTGGATTTACGTCCGAGCCCAACCTCTTTATCAGGACTAAGTGCTTCGGTCGGCCTTCCGACACTAGTCAACTCAAGTACCCTTAAAGGATTCATCCTGAGTTTCTGCTGTTGCTTTCTTTGATACGACTTGTCCGGGGTTTTACTGATATTGTCTGGGTGCCACGAACACATCGACCTTGAAAACAACCACAGTGCGTCGCAAAGCTCAATCATCTCAACACGACGCTCCTGGCAGTAGCGATGCGTAACTTCACGCGCAACTTCAAGCAATTTAGGTGAGAAGATACTCTTCCCAGGCTTCACCTTCCAATGCGGCACGATGATCTCATTGGCAAGCAGCATCCGAAGCACGTGGAAATCCACAGGCACCGGAATAGTATGTCGGTCAACGAGATCGGTCGAAGCGAGAAAATACGAGATCATGCTCACCATCTTTTCTTGAAATCCAAGGAAGCCTCCGTGAGCATTCATGCTGAATTTCTTCTTGTTGGCGATATTCCCCACGAGGTCGTCGTAAGAAACGACCCAGTGGAAAAGTTCCCGGGGGTCTCCATGCCAGAAGTTTTCCATTTTAACTGCATTCAGGATCCAAAATCGCGTATTGTCATGCAGACTGAATCCAAGTCCGTGAGCACTGAGCTCCCGGCTCAATTCCTTGTATACGGCATGTCTTTTCAGGTGCCGCACAAGCCTCTTGCTGTACGGAACCTGACCACCTGCAATTTTCTTCGCTACGTGTTTCTTAATCCAAGCCGGATCGAAAAGATACGGCTTTCGTTCGTGAATCAGTGTCAGGCGTCGAAACGCCACTTCGCTGTCGATGCCGCCACGCATGTAATAGCATGACATCCAAAGAAACAAAGCGTGTTTTTTTCTATCACCCTCGCCCCTGTCTTTCGCCAAGCTGAGATTAGCCGGCATATTCTCGTCGATCTGTGGAGCCTTCGAGTGATCGAACGGATGTTCCCCTCCTCGGAGTTGGCCAATGAGTTTGTCAAATACTTCGCAAGCTCGTGGCCAATTAGTTGTGTATGAGCGCTTCATAGCAGCCCCCTTTCTATTTGTTTAGGTTGAGTTATTCACAAAGTTAAGGTTCAATCAAAGCAAACTTTGCTGAATCTGACAAAAGCTTACCAGCCAAGATTAAATATGCAAATTGAAATATTTGAGCAATGTTTCCTTCGTCTTTCCAGGATATATTTTAAGCTTTCCTATTTCATCAATACTTACCCAAACAGGCTCAAAAGAATTGTCTTTATTCATAATACTGGCTTCGATGCTATTCTCGGACAGGCATACTTCCCCGGTTAAACTCTCGATTAAAAACAATTGGTGTTCCGTTTGGAAATCATCGCTAAATCGCGCAATGTTTTTTACAACAGTACCGTGTAACGAGGTCTCTTCTTTTAGCTCACGAAGTGCTGCCTCTTCAACTGTTTCATTGTCTTCAGTAGTTCCTCCGGGTAATACAAAATATTCTTCCCCGTTTTTAAATCGATGAATCATCAACAACTTATTTTCTCTCAAGACTACAGCTGTGGCCCTAGTTCGTTTCATGTAAATATATGATTCATCTATTGATTAAAAATCTCCTGTGCTTTTTCCTTTCCCTCGACAACGATTGTTTCAATTGCTTCAGCCGCCTTTTTCGAGACCTTCTTCATCAGTTCAAGTTCTGGTTTTTTGAATTTACTAATGATGAAATCAAGAACTTTTGAACTATCTGGCTTTTTTAATTTTCCACCTGGAGTAGAAGGAGAAATTCCTACCTTCACCCGAATATATGCATCAGTCTTAATCACTTTTTTGATTGATTCCAATCCGTTATGTCCACCAGTACCACGATTGAAGAGAATCTTTATCTTCCCGAGTGGCATATCAAGATCGTCGTGAATAACAACGAGTGTTTCTGCTTTTTTTACACTAGTAATGAGATTCTTAATTGCTGCCCCTGACTTATTCATGAAAGTTTCAGGCATAAGCACGAGCACCTTCTCACTACCTACTTTTCCCTCTGAAATGAGCGAGAAATATTTTGCACTCGGTACCGCTTCCGGCAATCCAACTTTTTTAATAAATGCCGAAACGGCCATACGTCCAGCATTATGACGTGTCTCTTCGTACTCTTCTCCAGGGTTACCGAGGCCAACGATAATATACATATTTTTATATTACCACAAACCCTTCATAATCCGCCCTCTAACTATCTACAAAGACTTTCTCAGCTTTTCGTAACTTTCCACCAATAAGTCATCTTTCAAATAAAGATCGAGAAGAATTTCAATTGTACATAACCCCTTAAATATATTATGATGCACGCATGATAAAAGATGAAGAAGTACAGAAAGACAAGGAAAACTCTGATTTCTGGCGCTTTTCTTCCATTCTTCTTGTCGCACTCCTTGCCCTACGTCTCTTCGTTTTCGGACCATTCCTGGTATATGGAAGCTCAATGGAACCAACCTTCGAAACCGGTGATTATCTCATCGTCGACGAATTTACCTACAGACTTGAGAATCCAAAACGTGGTGATGTCATCGTCCTAACACCGCCGCTGGCTGAAAAGCAAAAAACTCACTTCATCAAACGAATCGTCGGTCTTCCTGGTGAGACGGTTATCGTTCAAGGTAATCTAGTAACCATAAAGAACAATGAAAATCCCAACGGCGTTACCCTTGTTGAACCATACGTAAAGTTTCAGAGTACTCGCGAAACAACGGTTACTCTTGCTTCGGACGAATACTTTGTCATGGGAGATAATCGTGAGGTGAGTTCGGACTCACGTATCTGGGGGCCACTGAAGCGTAGCGCAATCACAGGAAGAGCATTCATGAGACTCTACCCATTCGATCAGATAGGTATTTTTCCGGGAGCTTCAAGTACCACAAAAAATTAGTTCAATATAACTCTACCGATATATGTCACCACAAACCGGGAACATCGCGTCACAGCCAAAAAAATCGGTCATTCATCCTCAACACCAAACAGCTCAAGCAACGGCCGGCCACTATGGTTTCGTTCCTTTTAATAATTTGGTAGTTGAAAAAACGGACATTGCTAAGGCGCGAGCATTTAAGGAAAACAAAGGGCGAGAAGCAGAAAAAAGCGACACTTTAAGCTTCGAGGGTTTTCTTGAAGAAAAAATAGCTATCATGAGAAACCATATTGAAAAGAAAATGATCGACCTGCCTCAGCCAGCAATGATTTCATACAGCGGCCCCCTCGAAGGTAACCCTCACACAAAGAAAGGCAATCGTGACCACCTCTTCAATATCGATATCATCGGCAATCCAAAAAGTATTGCTGACGCGATTACCATCGAAACAGCCTACGTCATCACCAAAGAGCATTATCCAGATCTCGATCTCGAAATCCAAATCAATTCCATTGGTGATAAGGATTCTCTCGCTCGCTTCACTCGTGAATTCATCATTTACTACAAGAAAAATTTAAATGAACTCTCGGCTCCTTGCCGCATATTGTTCAAAAAAGATCCGTTCGAACTCTTAAATTGTGGACACGAAAAGTGTGTCCTTATTCACAATGAATCACCGAAGGCTATCGCATATCTTACCGAACCAAGCCGTGTCCACTTCCGAGAGGTATTGGAATATCTTGAATCACTATCACTTCCCTATACTATAAACCATGCCCTTGTCGGCAGTCGAAACTATTGCAGTGGTATTATTTTCAGAATTACCGGTATTCCAAAGAAGAACAAAGATACAATACCGACGGTGCTTGCACTGGGCGAACGTTACAATACGGTTTCAAGAAAAGCTTGGGGTAAGAAAGAAATACCTGCAATTGGTGCCGCTCTACTCATCAATAGCACGGGGAAAGCTACTCCGAAAAGAAAGAAAGAGCAGGACGCCCGCTTCTATTTCATCCAACTTGGTTATGATGCAAAACTCAAGAGCCTTTCACTCATTGAAATGCTCCGTCAGGCAAAAATTCCCGTCATTCAATCTCTTTCCCGTGACAAGATAACCAGTCAACTTGCTGCTGCAGAAAAACTCAATGTTCCCTACATTCTTCTCGTTGGTCAAAAAGAGGCTATCGAAAACAGCGTGACGGTGAGGCATATGAACAACCGATCACAGGAAACGATTCCGGTACCTGAATTGATTGAATATTTAAGACAACTTCCTTAGACAATCCAAGATTTGCCACAAACTAGGCAGTATTGCTTAAAATAACAGTTTGTGGTAAATTTTCCCCTACCAATATATGAATAACGTAACCGTAGAAAAAAACCCGAACGAAAGCGCTTCTTCAGTGCTTCGACGTTTTACCAAGAGAACCCAGGAAAATGGTGTTCTTAACCGTATCCGAAAGCTCCGCTACAACCAGCGAGTTCTTTCTCACTACAAAACAAAAATGGCAACTCTTGAAAAACTTGAAAAAGCTGACGCCCGAGAAGTTCTTTCAAAGCTCGGAAAGCTTCCACCACGACCTCGAAAAGGAGGCCGGTAATCGACGTACTTATTTCGCTCACATCATGCGAACTATTTACGATCGATCACTTTCAATCTCCACTACTCTAAAAAGCGCACCTCGAATTGATAGTGCGCTTTTTGAGCGCCTAAAAAATAAAGTACTTGGAAAAGACTATGAGCTCAGTCTGGTTTTTGTCGGTCGTATGCTTGGTAAACGTCTCAACCGTGAACATCGCAACAAAGATTATGTCACCGATATCTTGAGTTTTCCGCTCGACAAAAATAATGGTGAGATATTTATTAACCCTGATAAAGCTCGCAGCAAATCGAAAGAATTCGACAGAAATTTTTCAAACTATCTTCAATTTATATTTATCCACGGTTTGTTTCATTTGAAAGGATTCGATCATGGTAGTAGAATGGAAAGTGAAGAAGCGAAAGTTCGCGATTCATTTAACATCTAATATCCTTACATCCAAATGGCCATTGGTCGAACAACATCAGTCGGAATAGATATCGGAACAAGTTCGATCAAGGTAATCGTCTCTCAAAGCGGCGCTGAATTTAAAGGTGAGAAACTTCCATCAGCCCTTCCTCGCATCATGGGTGCAGGGCAATCAGAATCAAAAGGTCTTCGTCATGGATATGTGACCAATATCGACGAAGCTACAAAGAGTATCCGTGCAGCGGTAATTCAGGCAGAAAAATCTGCGAACATAAAGATTAGGAAAGCGTATGTAGCAATCGGCGGTGTTGGCGTCTCCGCCATCATTTCAACCGGTAGTATCATCACTACAAAAGCAGATACCGAAATTACCGATCTTGATGTAAAGCGAGCGTGCGATGAAAGTGAAAAAGAGTTACCTGCTGGGTTCATCTTGAACCGCCGCATCATTCACATCATCCCTCTTGGCTATCGCATCGATGGCAAAAAAGTACTGGGACGACCTCATGGTATGAAAGGAGTAAAGCTTGAAGCTCGCGTACTCTACATCACTTGTCTTAC
>JAZKIM010000003.1:0-33512 GCA_040384865.1 Patescibacteria group bacterium | reverse complement strand
CCCATCATCTCAATGACCTCCTACAAGCCCTAGATGAGGCTGGGGTGGAAGTAGAGGACATCATTGCTGCACCTATGGCAGCAAGTCTTGTAACGCTCTCCAAGACCCAGAAAATTGCCGGCTGTGTACTGGCCAACATAGGTTCTGAAACTACTTCAATCATTGTTTTCGAAGACAATATTCCTGTTTCAATGGAAGTGTTTCCGTTCGGCTCAAATGACGTAACCAATGATATTGCTCTGGGTCTTAAAGTTTCAATAGAAGAAGCAGAGAATATAAAGATGGGCACACCAAAAGAAACATATTCGAAAAAGAAACTTGATGAAATTGTCGTTGCTCGTCTTTCCGACATCTTTGATCTCATTGAGGATCATCTTACAAAGATTGATCGTAACGGACTTCTTCCAGCCGGTATTGTCCTTACAGGTGGTGGCGCTGGAATCGCTAACATTGAAGAACTTGCAAAAGCAGCACTTCGGCTTCCCTCAAAGCAGTCACGCCTTCGATTCGAAGGTAATCTCAAAGGCATCGCTCGTGACTTCGAATGGGCTGTGGCATATGGTCTTACAGTGATAGGAATCAATGGCGGTGAGACTGGTATTGTAGACAATACACCGGGAGCATTCAGTGGCCTCAAAAATACCGTATTGAATTGGATAAAGAAATTTTTACCTTAGTTTCCCTTTATTCCAAGCCGTATTTAGCTAAAATTTACGCAACAAACCCCTCATTCTGTCGCCTGTTGCAATTCTTTTTTTAGTGGTATTATGCACCCATACAAATATTAGCCGTTATGACCATGCCTCAAGTAAAACCAGAAGTAGAAACATTCGCTCGTATCAAAGTCGTTGGAGTCGGCGGTTCAGGAAAGAACGCTATCAATCACATGATCAACTCTAAGGTAAAAGGAGTCGATTTTCTTGCTATCAACACAGACGCTCAGGACCTCCATCATTCTCTTACAAAAAAGAAAATACATATTGGTAAAAATCTCACAAAAGGCCTTGGTGCTGGAATGAATCCAGCCATCGGTCAACGCGCAGCGGAAGAAACAAAAGAAGAAATTCAGGAGGCATTAAAAAATTCCGACATGGTATTCGTTGCTGGAGGTCTTGGTGGTGGAACATGCACAGGTGCAGGCCCTGTCATCGCAAAAATTGCAAAGGAAATGGGTGCACTTACCGTCGGAGTTGTTACAAAACCTTTTGCATTCGAAGGTCAACAGCGAATGCGCCTCGCCGAACAAGGTCTTGCTGAACTCAGTCGATGCGTTGACGCTCTTGTTGTCATTCCAAATGACAAGCTCATGACGGCTATCACAAAAGAGACTACAGCCAAACATGCCTTTGCCATGTCTGACGAAGTCCTCAAACAAGCTGTGGAAGGTATTTCTGAACTCATCACTACCCCTGGGACTGTCGGTAATATTGACTTTGCCGACATCCGAGCTGTTCTCGACAACGCTGGTTCTGCCCTCATGGGAATTGGAACAGCAAGTGGTGAAAAGCGCGCCGAAGAAGCAGCAAAAGCAGCCATCTCTTCCCCACTTTTGGATATTTCAATCAACGGAGCGAAGGGTGTTCTCTTCTCCATTGCCGGTGGCGATGATCTCACTATGTTTGAAATCCAGGAGGCTGCAAAAATCATTACCGATTCTGTCGATCCAAATGCTAAGATCATTTTTGGTACCATCAAAGACGACAAGCTCAAGAAAAACGAGATCCGAATTACCGTCATCGCTGCAAACTTCCCAGATTCAAACAGTGTTCGACGATCACTTTTTGGAGACAGTCAAATTGGCAATGAGGTTTCATCTGGAGCAAACAGTGACAGTCAGAATTTTGAACCGAAAGGAAAGATTTTCAATTCTCTCGGTTTTGGAGCCAGTAACAATATTGCCAACAGTACACCTTCAACAATACAACCTGCGGCCAAACCTGAAGAAAAGAAGGTTGAGCCAACAGCAGCAAATGCGGACGAAGACGACTGGGCCGTGCCGGCATTCCTTCGACGATCAAAGCTTAAGTAAGCGTAATATAAAAAACGAATGTGTCTTAAAAAACACATTCGTTTTTTTATATTCAACCCCGAATAAGATCTTATGATATAATTTCCAAACTATGATTTATGATTTAACCATTATCGGCGGAGGTCCTGCAGGAGTTGGTGCTGGCGTGTATGCCTCTCGAAAAAGACTAAAAACTCTCTTCCTTACCGAATCATTCAATGGTCAAAGTGTCGTTTCTGATGGTATTGAAAACTGGATTGGAACAATTAAGATTAGTGGTGCAGACTTGTGCAAGAACCTAGAAGCCCATCTACGCGCCTACGCAGCCGATGTAGTCGATATTAAGACAGGAATCTGGGTAAAGAGCGTCTCGAAGATACAAGACCCCGATACCAATGCGGAGGCTTTTAAGATAACGGTGGCAAAAGGAAATGGAGAAGAATCATATTTCTCTAAAACAGTCCTCATCACAACCGGAAGTGTCAGACGAAAACTTGAAGCAAAAGGTGCCGAGGAATTTGATAACAAAGGCCTCACCTATTGTGCTACCTGCGACGGTCCCCTTTTCGACGGTAAAGATGTATTTGTCGTTGGCGGAGGCAACGCAGCATTTGAAAGCGCAGCACAGCTTGCGGCATACTGCAAATCAGTCACCATTCTCAATCGTAGTGACAGGTTTCGCGCTGATCCCGTAACAGTTGAAAAAGTATTAGCAAAACCAAACATCAGCTCAGTTCAGAATGCCCAAATTGTTGAAGTGAAAGGTGATAAATTCGTCAACGCCATTGTCTACAAAAAGACTGATACAAATGAAACTGTAGAAAGATTAGCGGACGGTATTTTCGTTGAAATAGGTCTTATTCCAAATACCAACTTTGTGAAAGATATTGTCGAACTTGATTCATTCGGAAAGATTTACGTCGATCCGCGAACGCAAAAAACTCGTACCCATGGCATTTGGGCGGCTGGAGACTGCACCGATGGCATTTATCATCAAAACAACATTGCAACAGGCGATGCGGTGAAAGCGTTGGAAGATATTTACGCGGAATTACATACGAAATAAGAAGAACAAACCCCGCGACATTCGCGTCGCGGGGTTGTTATGTCCATTGTCCGCCATGATAGGTACATGTATGGATTCCGTCGATTTGTGCCATAACGACGGCAACGGTGGAGCGTTGATCGAACTCGAGTTCACACTCCACATCTTCCGGCTCAGCTGTAGTCACGAGCATTTCAAAAGAAATAGCTAATCCGTTCTTTGTGTAGAACGTGCCTCGAACATCTGCCGGAAGGGTGTCTTTTTTCCGATATGAAGTGGTATACGAGAGACTCTTCAGCTTCGGACCGAGCACATACCTACTAAGGCTTTCGACAAGGGACATAATCTCACTGTCTTGTGGTGTCATAAACAATCCTTTCTAAATGAATTATATCAAGTCAGAACCGACTGAGGATGAGTTATTAGATTTTTTATTTGTGGGCGATACAGGACTCGAACCTGTGGCATCAACAACGTCAATGTTGCGCTCTACCAACTGAGCTAATCGCCCTCTGAAGTAGTGCCTATAGTACTATATCCACAACCAATTTCAAATCCCCTTTTCATTGAGGACATTTTACTTATAGTGTACTATTCTTACTATGAAAAACTCAAAGAAATCTCTCGTCGTCATCCTTCTATTCTGTGTGCTTCTCGCTGCGGGCGTTCTAGCATTGAAAAACTTTCGAAAGATACATCGTGTTGGTAAACAAAACAATACATCTTCGGTTTTAAGTGCAACCTCAACATCAGCTATTTTGAACAAAGACAGCATTGCAAAAGCTTTGGCATATACGGTATCTCGCCACGGGCTGTCTTTTTTGATCTTAGAAAATGGGAAAATAGTATTTGAAGATTATCACAATGGTTACGAAGCGAGTGACAGTCACGTATTGGCAAGCGGATCAAAAAGCTTCTCAGGTATCATTCTTGCTGCCCTTATCCAAGACGGTTATGTTTCTTCATTTGACGAGAAAGTTTCTAACACTATCACTGAGTGGAAAAATGATCCGAGTAAAAAAGATATCACCATACGACAACTTCTAAGCCTATCAAGCGGACTTGATCCCGGAGACAATGGCAAGGCTCCTTCTTTTTCAGACGCTATTAATGCACAAGTGAGCGCTCCTGTAGGAACGTTTCAATATGGACCAGTACCTTTTCAGGTATTTGGAGAACTCACCAAAAGAAAATTGAACGGCAAAGACCCAGTTGTATATCTTAAAGAAAGAGTTCTTGACCCTATCGGTGTCACCCTTGCTGGATGGCGGAACGTGTCTCCAGGAAGCCCTAATATGCCCGGCGGAGCCAAGATGCAGGCTCGCGAATGGGCAGAGTTTGGAGAATTTCTCCGAAACAAAGGTTTGTTTCAAGGTAAGCAAATTATTCGGCCTGAGTTGATAGATGAACTAACAACACTTCAGACAAAAAATACACCTGAACAATACGGGATTACCTTCTGGCTAGGACAAGCTTCTGAAGCTACTGAAGCTGGCACAAAATATTCAAATTCACTACCAGGAGAAAGTACCTCTCAAAATTCAGAAGCTCTCCCTAAATTCTTTATGGCGGCAGGAGCAGGAAAACAACGCCTCTATGTTATCCGCTCATTAGGCCTGGTCATTGTCTTGCAGTCTGACAGTGGCCCGCAGGATAAGTTTTCTGACGTCGAATTCCTACAGACCCTTCTTAAATAAAGGTTTCGGGACGATTTTCAACTTTACCTTTATCGCCTTTAATGCTATATTTTCGCCTACGGCCCTATCGTCTATCGGTTAGGACATTTGCTTTTCAAGCAGAGAAGCCGGGTTCGACTCCCGGTAGGGTCACCAGTTGGGATTTATCTACCTTATAACTTTCAGAAAGCCTGAATAATGGCTGTAGTTTTGGTGTTCCATTAAGTATTTCATTATAGGTCGGAACCTCTTCAAAAAAGAGGGTCATCAAAGAACGCCTAGCATGTAAATTGTCTGCTTCTGTAAGGATTTTTGCGGGGTGTTCCATTAATTGTCCCGCATATTGTCGAAAGGCACGAATACTCATTTCATTAATCTCAATTTTGTTTCTCTCACTTTCTGTTTTCTTGATCTGGGCGTCTAGCGCAACAATCTGACCCTCTAGCATATCCTTCACTATCTGATTTTTAGCGAGGCCGAATGCATCGAGCTTCTGTGCGAGTTCTGCTTTCAAGTCAGATACAGAACGACTGACTGCTGAAGACTCAATAAGGATTTCTTTTTCGCGGTTATGGTACTTATGGGTCATGTGTAATACCAACCCAGCTAAAAATGCCTTATCAAACTTGAGGCTGTCGAGATAAGCACAAACATTTTTCTCAAAGTCAGCCTGCGTTATGCGAAAGTAAATATGTTTTCTTTTTCCATCTTTCATACCGCCACAATGATAGGCATCATATTTTGCGCCAGACTTACCTGTAGATGGACTGGCGAGCATTTCAGATTTACAGAAAGGACACAAAACACATTTCCATGGATATTTCGGATTGTCTCGAAGTCTTTTTGTCCTTCCCCAAGGAGAATAATTATGCAGCACTGATATACTGTCGTCTTCATTTACTTTGATATATATCTTACCGCGGTTTGCCTTATTAAAGGTTTCTATTGAGACTATTCCATTAAACTGTTCTAGTCTGATTGGCTTATGTTTAGTCCATTTTTCATAGTTGATGCCAGCATATTCAGTCTGCAATATGTATCTCTGTAATTGCTTTACAGTGAGAAGTTTTCCGCCCTTACTACCAACAACTTTCGGATTTTCTTTGTCGCTTCTATCCCATTTTCTGTATGTGTTGGTTTTAAAACCCATAGCATTTACACGCTCTACAACCTCAATATAATCCATATTTTCAGAGAGTAACTCAAACATCTTTTGGAAATAGGGCGCACGTTCAAGGTCGGCCTCTCTAATAACTTTATTTTTACCCTTTACAATAACTGGTTTATTTTTTAATCCATCGGGTGGTCGTCGGACAGAATAACCGTTTTGTACTAGCGTGATTGAAGCTCCAATAAGTCTCGTCAAAATATCTCTTGCCTCCGCCTTTCCTTTATATGCTTCTTGCATCTCATTTGCCTCGCTGGGTGAATGAATACTCCATTTATACTGTGGTGAGCCACCCAAGTGCTCCAATGTATTTTTCTTGGGCTGAATGACACCGGCCGCATCAATAATTTGCACACCAATTTTCTCAAGCTCAGCCTTGAGTCTTACATATTCTGGATACCCCTCACGTGTGAGCCTATCAAGACTCTTTACGATGTAGTATTTAATTTGCCTCGAGTCATTTTTTATAAAATCGACTATCTCTTGAAAATCATCTCTGTCTGTTGTGGTCGCTGAGTGTTGTTTTTTAAAAACTTTTGCTACAAGAAGTCCACGTTCCCGCGCTACAAGTTGCCCGATCAGTTCCTGATCGTCAAGACTTCCTCCTTGCAATTGCTGCTTGTCACTTACTCTGCAGTCTATTACGCAATAATCTTGAACGCCTTTCATATGTATATTTTACCAGTAAGAGAGGTGTAATAGCTACTGATTTTTTATCACTTTATTAGTATCTTTTATCCATTTATCAAAAAGAGTACTGGCAAGCCTCTCTGTCAAAGTGTAGATTTCTTTCAATTTTTCATCGGAGTATTTATCCGCCACTGATCCAAGCGACTTTTTATAGTCAGCAAAAGATAAGGTTCTAGAGCCAGTTGAGGTTAAGAACTGATCGTTTGGATGGATAGATTCGGCGGGGTTCACCTACTAAGTAGATACCTCGCTTGGCCTACCCCTCAAACCATTTTTTCTGGTTATTTATTCTCAAAAAACTTTATTTTACGGTCTTCATATTTTAGATATAAACAGGTAGGGCTGGGAGGTATACCTCTTAGTCGATAAGGTTTACATTGTCCACCTTGTAACCAGCTCCTGTACTAGGATCATTCTCGAAAATTGAATCTCGAGGCAGCTCGAACTTTTTAGATATTTGACCTCTCATGTTTTCAATTGATCTTCGTATTTTGACAATATCGGTGTCGAACTTGTCGGCCAATGTTGATGTGATGATAAATCTTCGACTCTTTGCTAAAAAATGTAGTAACTTGTATCGCAGCCCATCTTTTTCCATTTTGTAAAATAGGTCTGGGGAGGTGTTTTCCAGATACAACTTTGCCATTACTGGATCTAATACTGAATCCAATATAAAAGATACTTTCTTTTTCCTTAATTTGTCTGCTGATTTTAAAATGTCGATGTTGTATGAAATTAAGGTGATCGTCCTTTGTTCACCGTAAAAAGCCACCGAATTACGGACTGTATGAGTGCCGACCTCTGTCTGTTTGCTATATTTTATCCCTCCTTTCTCAGCTAGAGCATTCAAGGTCGATTCTAGCTTACTTACATCTTCAAATGGATTAGATGATTTCTTTGAAAAACTTCTGGTGTCAATTTTGAAAGCGGTTTCGCCGGGATTTGCTTCCATAAGTGCAATTAAGTGATCGATAAGCAGGCTCATTCTTTCAGCTTTTTTGTCGATTGTGCCGTCTTTCATGATTAGGGATATTTTAATCTATTGCAGGGAATATAGCACTGTTTTTCTTTGAAATAGCTCTTGAAAATGCTAGTATTATCTCGCAACCAAATATGAGCCTAACCCCTTAAGAAATTGAGGATATGGCACTAGAAGTCCCGCAAAGACACAAAAACCCTCACATAGGGTTGTCTTTGCGGGCCATGTCGGGAAACCGGCATGAGGGGCTTCGGCCCCTACCTGTGTGGGGATTTTTGTGTACTTCCATAGGTACTTATTCGTTAAGTCAAAACTATGGAAACAACCAAATCGGACAAGCCTTGGAAAGACGATATCTTCTCGTTCATACCAAAGAAAGCTCGCAAGGCAGGAGCTATTATCATTTTTATTATTCTGATTGTTGCCCTGTACAACTACATCAGCATGCCGAATGCGCCTGTGAACAGTAATCGATCCGCACCTGTCACACCCGCTGTAGCAGCTACTGAATCAGACAAGCCGTTACTTGAGCTATTGAGTTTTCACTGCTCGAGCGGCTACGGGTTCTTCGAGATCACAGGTGAAGTGAAGAACGTTAGCGATCACTCGCTCAAGGATGTCATGGCGGAAGGAACTGCCCGCACAGCATCGGGTCAGTTTGTGAACTCGTCTGAAGCATTGCTTACATACAACCCAATTCTTCCCGGACAGACTTCGCCATTCAAGGTGATGATGACTAATAATCCAGAGATGGAGAAGTGCGCTGTTGGTTTCAAATATCTTTTCGGAGGACAGGTTAATACTGATATGTCTAAAGCTAAATAATATGGGAGCAATCATATTCATACTCGTGATGCTCGGCCTGTACTTCGTGCCGTCCATCATTGCAAACACAAAGAAGAAAAAGAATGCTGGTGCGGTTCTCGCGCTCAACATTTTCTTGGGCTGGACATTCATCGGCTGGATCGTCGCTTTCATCTGGGCTGTTGCGAACGATGATAAAATGCCGCCCGTCATTGTTAACACTAAAAGCGATGCATCAGACCTTGAGAAGCTGTCCGATCTTAAGACAAAGGGAGTTATTTCGGAAGAGGAGTTTCAGGCAAAGAAGAAACAAATCCTCGGCCTTTAGCTGAGGTATCTCGCTCCGTATACCTCCATCCCGAACATCGCTTTTGCTCGGAGCTTGTCGTATTGCATGGATCTTTTCGTCTGCTTGCCTTTATACGTGTGCCTTATTGAAAGATATCTGATCTTCTTCAACTTCAGGTCATTCATCAAAGCTGGCAGTATTGATCGGTAGTTCATTTTTGAGGAAGAGTACACGAGATTCAGACACTTCCTGCACTCGAAGTCGTCCTTTTCCCTGTATAGGATACCAGCTCTGCTTTTACACCTCGTGCACTCGAGCCACTCTCTCGTTTTGCCGAAGTGAGGCTCTGTCTGGATCAGGTTGATTATGCTGCTATTGCAAGTGGGGCCGTATTCCTCGAGATTGATGTACCAGTCGAGTTCGTATGGGTCTTTGACGAGCCTCATCTTGATGCCATCAATCCGGAAGGTTGAACTAGACCTCGGGTAGTCCAGCACGCCTGCTTTCTTTATTTTAAATATGCTTATGGATGCCCGACTTTCGACAAAGTCTTCGTGGGACATCAGTGTTCTAAATGCCATAAATGGTGAATGTTATGATTCAGAAATCATTAGGGATATTCTGCATTTGTCCCTATGCTCTGGTTGCAACTATATCCATATGTTGCAACGTGGACTTGCTGTTTTCGACCTTGAGTGCTGATAGTGATTGTGAAAATGGTGATTGCCTCTTTTCCGCATGGTTTCGCCATCTGGTTTCTGGGGGATTCCGCCTCTTTTGCTACTTAGCTCCTACTTCCTCTGAATCATCGCACACGGGGCCATTTAGGCGGTAATCAGGGCGCGCACGGGTTCAATTCTTTTGCTCGAGAATCGTTGTTTGTAACCTAATTGTATAATTTTCCTTAAATAGCCGCAATATCTGACTTGGGGCTGTCTGATTTTTTATCCACTTCGTAAATTGCTTCTCCTGCCTCAATCCCTCTCTTTGCCATCTGATAAGCCCAGTAAGGTATCTGCGGTGAACCCTGCTTTAGTTTTTCTCGATGGTCTAAATATGTAGCAAGCCTGTCTGTGAGCACTTGATCTGATGGTTCTCTCCAACAATCAATTGTTCGAAAGATTCTGGCTTTCACCTGTAGGCTGTCATAGTGATTTCCAGCACTAAAATGTTTGCTAGCTCTTTCGTTTGGATTTAAAAAAGTCATTATTCCAGATAGCACCGCAACGATGATGGAAAGAACTCCAGAGATTAGGACATGTTCTTTAAGAAGTGACGCTCCGGCAATAACTGAAAGTATTACCATTGGCAAGCCGATGCACATATGAAAGTTCGTCCAAATGCGAGCAGCAGCAAAATGACCCTTTGAAGAATACATCGATGATTCTTCAATTCGTTGAGCTTCCGCAATTACCTGCTCTTTTGTTTTAGAAGCAGTTATCTCAGTTGCTGTATTTATTATCGCTGTTGTTGCTGTTCTAGCCATAAGTTGGGAAATAATAGTCTCCAAAAATCTTTATCCAAAACTCGACCGCCTCAGATACATTCGACCGCTGTGCCGCACTCTCCGCCTTAACCGCTCTTTCATATGCGAGTTGGAACTTATTTACCGCCTCGTCTATCTTTTCCTGAGTATTTATATACATACTTACGTCTCCTCCGTATCCTGCAGGATCTGCGAGCTGTTTGTCCATGTACTGTCTGCCTTTATCGAAGAAGTATCTCATTCCTGAAGGGAAATCACTAATGCGCACTCCTTCAAAAACTCTCAGTGCTAACATCTCGAGGTGAAATGAGCTAAAAAACTTACCAGTATTCCTGTTCCACGCCTTTATCATTTTTATGATCGGTACAAAATTGCCGTTCTGGAATGTATTTGCAGTTTTTACCAGTTCAATGTGAGTTTTTGGATTTGTCGATATCCAGTTTTTTCTTATTGAATCAGGAATGAGATATCCTCCGCCTTGTCGTTCAAAGCCGGGCACGACATCAACGACAAAATCAGTAAACTGAACCGTGACCGCTTGTCCGTTCCTACTCACGTCTGGTGTTTTCGGATATGTTCTTTTTAGCGCAGCCTTAACTAAGTCCAGCAACCCTGCCTGACCGCCATTTAGACCCTGATTGTATCTAGCAAAGTACTTAGGGTCGAGAACGACAAAAATATCAATGTCCGCCTTGCTCAAAGGTGCAATCATCGTATCTCTCCGGTATGAGCCTGTCAAAAATGAACTTTTTACCTCCAACTCCTTGCTCATTGCGTCTCTTATATTGTCTTGCCGTGTTGAAATAGCAGATTCTTGAAGGCCAGTAATCTGGAGATTTTCTTTAAACTTCTGAAAAGAAGCTGTTATCGTGAGTGCCATTTCAAGCTATTCTATTCTTAATTCAGAGATTGTCTAATATGCTAAGTGGTAGAAAAGATGGTGTATTTTTACCTCTTTTTCAGAATCATCTATTCTGTGATTTGATACAAAATGTGTCTCATTTACCTTTCTAAATCCATTTAGATAAGAATCGTGAGTTGGTATATTCGCCTCAACCTCTCGTAGTGTTTTCGTAAAATCCTTGTTTCTAACAAAAGTAATCATGATTCCGTAATTATGTCGCCAAGTAAGGTATCCACGCAACTGGTTGATAGTGTCTGCGTATAAAGATTTTCCGCCCCAGATTTTACATTCAGCAATAAGTATATTTCCCTTATCGATTTTCAAATAAATGTCAGTCTTTCCGTTCTTTGAAAATGTTTCACCCGTAGCCGCACCATCGAATACCGAATTAAGATTAGCAAGTAGCAAATCTCGTAGATCCTCCTCTCCAAGTACTTTGATTGCTTTAGGAGTTTGTTCGAAGTTTCGCGCTTGATTATCTAGTAGTGTGATGACATCATTTACTTTTTCTTCTCTGATCTCGTATTCCTCTGGAAGAGTTGGTTTAGGCTTAACTCTTTGGACAAGTGGGGTGTGAGCCAAGCGAACAGCCTGAACATCTGCACCAGCCTTTTTCTTCAATGGGATATCAATAGTCTTGGTAAGGCTTGCAACCTTTTCTTTATTATCTATGAGTTTTTGCTTACGGAGGCTTATTTCGGTTTTAATTGTAAAAAGCAATGACTTATTTCCACTATCGATGCTTTGATTTTTCTCACTGATTATATTTTGGATTGACTCGAGTGATTCTTTTACCGCTTTGGCTGTCTGTCCCACATCAAGCTCGAATTGATACCCCTTAGTCTCTACCGTGCGAAAAACGACATCAGTGTTCCATCGAAAGTCGCGGCCTGAGTAATTGAATGAACCAGTGCTTAACCCAGCGATTGTATTTAAATCTTTATTCGGTATTATTGGAACTTCTATGACCACTCTTTGAGACGGCATATCGCGCAAGTCACCTTCACTTTGATAGGAGCCGTCACGCCGCTGGGCGGGGACATCTTGCAAATAATCTTGAGGTTCCCAGCTGTTTTCTCGATTAGCGTCTATCTCGACTGGTGTAAGTGCATATTTATCGTAGTAATACTGACCAAGCTCCTCAATGTTGCTACCGAGTATCTGTTCTTCGCTTTCTCTCAGAATATCGCCCTTTACCTGTACTTGAAGTGCTTGATAGTAACTGGAAAAGTCTGGTCGTTCTGGCTGGTGGTAAATATAATCTCGCATGCGCAGTATTGTACTCTTTTTAAGTTAGTTTTGATACGGCTTTTTATGTCATCATCATGCTGATTTTTCTGTTTTTACCCTTATTTTAAGTCAATTTATGTCTATTGACATATCACACATTACATGCTATCATATACGTGAATAAGAACCTTTACATTTCAAGGGAATTGACTGCATCTTTGAGGGCATTTTGTGCCTTGAAAGATGCAGTCATAAACCAAACTGCACACAACACCAATACTACCTACCTAAGCCCATGAAAATCCTCGTGTTTGATGACAGTGCAATCCACCGCAAAGCCGCCTCCGCCCTCCTCAAAGGCCACGACGTCACCGTCGTTGGCACTTACGATGAAGCGGAGAAGGCGCTCACGCGACAGGTCGATTACGACAAAAAGAAGGACATCTTCTTCGCCAAATACGGCGATCGCGATCCCTACAAAAGCGGCATCGATGATGCGCTGCGCAATGAGCGGATGGCCTATTACTCCGGCGAAGCCGAACAGTTGGCCACGACCATTCCCGACTTCGATGTCGTCCTCACCGACCTCCTCGTGCCCGCTTCGGCGAAGGCACAGGGCGGCGAAGGCGAGAAGTTCGTCGGCAAAGAGATGCCTCTCGGCACGGTGATCGCTCTCCGTGCGCTCGCCGCAGGTGCGAAGAAAGTGGCGGTGGTGACGGATATGAACCATCACCATCATCCCGGTTCGGCGGCGTTCGACGGCTTTCCAGCCTTCTCGATCGGCGACGTCAAGGTGCTCTGCACCAACCGCGATGTCACCGACTTCCTCGATGCGGAAACGCTCGAAAAGGTGACCTACGACTTCCTGCAAACCCCCGAGGGCAAGCAGAAGCACCCGCGGAATGATGCGGACTACACCTACGCAGGCATCCTCGTCGCGAAGGCGTGGGATCGGATCCTCGACCGTCTCACCAGCGAGACCCCGGAGGAAGAGCAGTAACCGAAATGTGAAACTCGATAGGTTGGTGGCAGCCCTTGAAACTCAAGTCACTAGAAAGCGTACGACCTTCGGGTACGGCGCTTTTTCTTTTTATATATCTTAAAACTTTTTTTGCTCGATCTAGTCCTACTACTCTTATAGTTCTATATCCACTAGGGTAGAGTCTTTTAATCGTCAAAATGATATTTCCCTTTATGTTCTAGGCTATTTCTAGTATAGATTTATTTAAACAAAGGCTTTCAAACACCTGATTCCACTTCAAAACCATGCTTTCCATAGTGTTCCATTCTAGGTACAATGGGCTCACAACTTTTAAGCCTATATTTTCAAGCTGTTTTTGGCGTAACCAAAGGGATATTTGAGTAATTTGGAATCATTTAACGCACATGCTAAATTAAGGATAATATGAATACACAACCAAAAAATTCAAAACTTGAATATTGCAAGGATGAGCTTAAGGCACTTCTTAACAAGCTTGTGGAAGGTAATTACCACATCACAGCTGAATTTCTCTATGATCATATTGCTAACTCAGGTGTCGACATGAAGATACATCCGGAGTTAGAAAATCAGAAAACTATGTATCAATTCCTCGAAGAAAATTAATATCTATATAGAAATCTCTTCTTCAAATTTCTTCCGAGAAAATATCTCAAGAATTATCTGATTCCGATTCTATCCCACTTGGGTCACAACTTATTTCACTCATATTTTTGAACCTCTTTTTGATTTAACCAAAAGAAAATTTAAATCAACGCGATGCAACGTTGGTAGTATTTTTCTAGAAATATGCTATATTTCCAATGAATCGAAATAGGCTTATGATTTTAAATAAATCCATACAAACCTGGTCCGGCTTTCCCCACCAAATCTCCCTATTCTAAAGAGAGGTTATTTTACTATCTATAGATGATATGAAAACTGCCTCTCTAGGCAGTTTTCATATAAATGCTTTAATTTTTAAATTATGTCAAAAATATTAGATGGTAAAAAATTGAGAGACCAGCTGGTCCCACAACTCATAAAAAAGATACGCGAGACGGCTTATAAACCCAAACTTGTTATTATTCAAATTGGAAATCTAAAAGAATCGAACTCTTATATTAAAAAGAAAAAGGCTTTTGGTCAAAAACTCGGAGCTCTCGTAGTCCACAAACAATATCCAGAAAATATATCGGAAAAAGAAGTTATTTCTGATATATCAAAATACAATTCGGATTCTAGCGTACATGGAATCATGATTCAGCTGCCAATTCCAAAAAATCTAAACGGTACTACAATCATTGAGGCAATAGATCCAGAAAAAGATGTGGATGGATTAACCGCAAAAAATACCAAGCTTTTATTTGATAACACAGAAGCTTTTGTTCCTGCAACTACGCAAGGAATTATTACCCTCCTTCAACATAATAAAATTGATCTCGTAGGTAAAAAGGTGGTTATAGTAGGAGAATCTACTTTAGTGGGCAGGCCAACGATTTTAGCTCTATTAAACAGAAAAGCTACTGTCACGGTTTGTCATATCCACACAAAGAATCTAGAAAAAGAAACAAAGCAAGCAGACATACTGATTGTGGCGGTTGGTCAACCTCATCTTATTACCCCTAATCATGTCTCGAAAAATCAAATAGTGATTGATGTGGGTATTACAGTGACAGAAAAAAAGAAGGTGGTAGGTGATGTAGATTACAAAAAAGTAAAAAATATAGTGGGCGCAATTACACCCGTACCAGGCGGGGTGGGTCCAATGACAGTATTTTCTTTGTTTGAAAATCTGATCAAATCATATCTTTACTTTACCAAGTATGATGCCGACCAGCATCAGTAATTTATATCACCCCGGTTACTACAAACATGCTGGGATTAAAAGTAAACAAAAAGCCCAGTACTCTGGGCTTTTTGTTATCTGAATCAATTGAGGTATTAGATGCTGATATCTCTGACGACGGTAGCGTCTGCTACTCCAACCGTATATGGTCGAAGTGCACCGTAGAATCTAACAGTGTCACCAACTTTGAAATTAGATAATGATGTTGGCACAAAATCCTTGTTATAGACACTTGATCCATATGCTATATAAACAGTGTAATCAACACCATTTATAGTAACAACCATAGAAGATTGTCCGTAACCGGTTGCTACAGTAATGGATTTCAAAGTACCCTGGTAATTTCTAGAGACTAGGTAAGCAGGGTTGTTTGTAACGCGGATACTTGTTGCATTTATTGTTCGTGTAATGTTGTTGTAAGTTCCATCTACGACAATATATGTTCCAACACTTATATCAGCAAGAGTAGCTGAACTTCCATTTTTCATTATGGTGGTTGATGCCACGATAGCAACAGTAACACTGTCACTGTTATTTCCCTTTAGACTCACAGTCAATGTATTTGTACCCTTCGCTGTTACCGTTCCCTCATTAGTTGAAGTATATTTCTGGATAGAGTAGTCCTGAAGGGAGGTAGCTTTGATCAAAAGGCCCGAAACAGACTTATCTACATTTCCTACAAAGCTAACAAAATCACCTACAGAGATTTCAGATGCAGAAGCAGGATATGAATACCTTCTTGTGATAGAGGCACTAGATATATCAACAGTATAAGTCTGACCTGCGTTTCCCCATCCAACAAATACAGTAAGAGTTGAACTTCCTGTGCTACTAATAGATGTTACCTTTGCACCTGAAATATCAACCTTCCCGCTGTTTAGAATTGAAACTTCCACCACAGACCCCGGCGATGCGTTGTTAGCCGCCGCAGCTGCAGCGGTTGCAGAAGCTTTTGAAGTAAAAACTGCAAAAGAAAGAACCAACGCCGGTAATAGAATGAATAAAGATATTTTTTTCATGTTGTATGTGACCTATAATTAATATGAATAGTGACCCTCACATTATACCATCAAACTAGAAAAACGCCATGGAACTATTGGAGTAATGGCTGAATTGGGGTAATCTAGGTGACAATGAAGATACTATCAATCGAAACCTCATGCGACGAGACAGCAATTTCTATCATTTCTGCTGAAGGGGGCGTTGAGTCGCCACGTTTTGAAGTGCTTGGAAACGCCCTATACTCCCAAGCCAAAACACACGCCGAATATGGCGGTGTTTTTCCAGCCTTAGCTAAACGAGAACATGCTCGGAATATCCTACCTCTTCTAAAGATAGTGCTTGATGTTGCACAAAAAAATGGACTTGAATTTCATACCACAAAGCCAAATGCAGGGAAAAATATAATGCTAAAAAATATTCTTGAACGGGAAGGAAATCTTGCCGATCAATTTGTTGAATTCTGCGAGACCCAATTCATACCCAAAATCGATGCCATTGCCGTCACCAATGGTCCTGGACTTGAGCCAGCACTCTGGGTAGGTATTAATTTTGCAAAGGCTCTCAATCTAGCTTGGGATGTTCCAATCGTGCCGGTGAATCATATGGAAGGTCACATTATATCTGTATTGCTCAGTGACAGCTCTACACCTGTCATATTCCCTGCTCTTGCCCTGCTCATTTCCGGTGGACATACCGAATTAGTGGAAATTGATGAATGGAATGCATATAAAGTAATAGGTCGAACTCGTGACGATGCTGTTGGCGAAGCATTCGATAAAGTAGCACGGTTGCTTGGCCTGCCATATCCTGGTGGACCACACGTATCAAGATTGGCAGCGGAGTACCGAGCAACATATCCTGATTATAAAAATACACCAGCAGAAAGACCCTTCATTCTTCCCCGCCCAATGATAGACTCCCCAGATTTTGATTTTTCTTTTTCAGGAATCAAAACCTCTGTCTTATATACAATAAAAAAAACAACCAATGAGGGCGCAATCTCTTTAACCGAAAACCAAAAACAGGCAATGGCTGCGGAGTTTGAAGATGCGGTGACAGACGTCTTGGTCAAAAAAGCAGCAAAGGCAATCGAACAAATCGGTGCAGAAACCTTTATCATTGGTGGAGGTGTAGTAGCAAATACATACATACGAGCAGCTTTTGAGAATCTCATTTCTAAACGTTTTCCTCATATCTCACTACGCGTCCCGTCAATAGATCTTTCAACTGACAATTCAATAATGATCGCAGCGGCGGGATATTTACAATTTTTAAAAAAATCTAAAGGAATAGAAAAAGAATGGACTACTGATTTCAAAGCAGACGGAAACCTTTCGCTCTAAATCTGAAACATTTCAAAAACCTCAAAAATCTGCTAAAATCCCCATATTATGACCGAAGAACCCTATCAGGAACCAGATATTCCCAAAGCACTCCTTTCCGCGTACGATTCCCTCGCTACCGAAAAACGCGTTTACCAACTCGAACTTGAAAGCGGTCTTTTTAATCCGGAGACATCGATCGAGAAAGGTGTTACATCAAAAGATGCGGAACCATATACCATCATCATGCCTCCACCGAACGCCAATGGTCGCTTGCATGCCGGACACGCTCTAACTATCACCCTTCAGGATATTCTCATTCGCTACGAGCGTATGAAGGGAAAACGCGCCCTCTGGGTACCAGGCGCCGATCACGCGGGTTTTGAAACTCAGATTGTGTATGAAAGAAAACTTGAACTAGAAGGAAAGTCTCGCTTCGATATAGATCCAAAAGAGCTCTACAAACAGATCTACGACTTCACCATCGAAAACAAAGCACATATGGAAGAGGACGTTCGTCGGCTGGGAGCATCATGCGATTGGAGTCGAGAAAAGTTTACCCTTGATCCCGATGTCATCACAACCGTGCAGGAAACATTTCGGAAGATGCACGCCGACAGTCTCATCTATCGTGGCAAGCGCATCGTCAACTGGTGCTCGAAGCATCAAACCTCCCTTTCCGAAGTAGAGACTGAATTCAAGGAAAAAAAAGATCCTTTCTACTATTTCCAATATGGCCCTTTCGTCATTGGTACATCACGACCGGAGACTAAATTCGGTGACAAATATGTGGTAATGCACCCGGAAGACACTCGATACAGCAAATACACACAAGGTCAACAAATCCCCCTTGAGTGGATTAACGGACCTATTGTTGCAACTGTAATCAAGGATAGCGCCATTGATATGGAATTCGGTACTGGCGTTATGACTATCACTCCATGGCACGATCAAATAGACTTCGACATCGCACAGCGCCACAAACTAGAAGCGGAGCAGATTATTGATTTCAATGGTCATCTTTTACCTATTGCTGGCGAGTTCGCCGGACTATATATAAAAAAAGCTCGTCCCCTTATTGTTGAAAAGCTAATGGAAAAGGGTTTACTCGTAAAGGTTGACAAAGAATACACTCACAACATCAAGTGCTGCTATAAATGCGAAACACAAATCGAACCACAAATTAAAGACCAGTGGTTCGTAAAGATGCAGCCGCTTGCCGCAAAAGCTCTTGCTGCTGTTGAAGCCGGAAAGATAAAGTTTGTTCCAGATAATTTTGAAAAGATATTCACCTATTGGATGAACAATACCATTGACTGGAACATCTCCCGCCAAATCGTCTGGGGTATTCAAATTCCGGCAAAGATCTGCTCGATCTGCAATGTAGGACTTCTTGATACAGACAAAGCAACCGTGTGTCCATCATGCGGCGGAGAACTTATTGCCGATACAGACACATTCGATACTTGGTTCTCATCTGGGCAGTGGCCGCTTCTTGCTCTCGGCTATCCGAACATGAAAGATGTTGATATCTATCACCCCACGTCAGTCATGGAAACTGGCCGCGACCTCATCTTCAAATGGATTCCCCGTATGGTCATATTCTCTTTATACCTGAAAAACGAAGTACCGTTTAAGTATGTATATTTAAATGGCTTAGTGAACGATGCCAAGGGAAAGAAAATGTCTAAATCAAAAGGTAATGTCATCAGTCCTGTCGACCTTTCTGACAAATATGGCACCGACGCCCTTCGCATGGGCCTCATCATCGGAAACACTCCCGGAAGTGATCTAGCTTTAGCAGAAGACAAAATCAAAGGATACAAGCATTTCTCAAACAAAGTTTGGAATATAGCCCGGTTTGTTCTAACTGCCGTTGAAAAAACAATATTCGATGCTGATTTTTCAGAGTGGAGCGAAAAAGATCTTATCCTCCTTACAGAGCGAAACGAATTGGTAAAAAAAGTGACTATAGAGCTTGATCAATTTCATCTGTATATTGCAGCTGATGACATATATCAATATACCTGGAAGAATTTTGCCGATATCATCCTTGAAGATTCAAAGAAGGTATTCAAAGAAGGCAACGATATGGAAAAAGCATCTCGTGCACAATTTCTACTTCATACTCTTCGTATTATCATTACCGCCTTGCATCCATTCATGCCGCATCTTACCGAAGAATTGTGGTCACTCGTCACCCGAGGTATACCTGCTGATTCATCTGAAGCAAAAGATCTTCTCATGGCACAGAAATGGCCATCCCCAACTGTTTAATTTTTACACGAAGGAGTGTGGAATAAAATGCTAAGATAAAGGGGTCAATATGTCCCCCGACTCTCCGTTCTTCGTCGTTGAAATGTTCGTCTACGCCCTCATAGGTGGTGTTTTGCCTGCACTACTGTGGTTATGGTTCTGGATGCATGAAGAACATGAGCATCACGAACCTAAACACACCATCAGTCTGACCTTTGTTATCGGTATGTGCTGCGTATTCATCGTCTATCCATTTCAAAGTCTCTTTACAAAGTTCTTTGGATTTCCAGGTGACAGCTTTGGGACACTAGTAGTATGGGCCACGTGCGAAGAATTAATTAAATTTCTTGCCGCATATGTTATTGCCTTCCGTACAGAAGTATTCGATGAACCTATTGATGCGTTCATTTATCTCATGACAGCCGCTTTAGGTTTTGCAGCTATGGAAAATACTCTATTTCTCCTCACCCCACTCCTCGAGGGAAATACTATTGAAAGTATTATGACCGGCAGCTTGCGATTTATGGGTGCCAGTCTTTTGCACGTTGTTGCATCTGGTGCCTTATCAGTCTTTGTTGCCATGGCCTACTACAAGAGACGCCTCATAAAAGAGCTCTATCTCGTCGTTGGACTTATCACCGCCATCCTATTGCATGCGCTCTTTAACTTTCTTATAATGATTAGCGAGGCAAAGAGCATATTCAGTGTCTTTTCATTTGTCTGGGCGACCACGATCATTCTCATCATCGCCCTTGAACGGGTAAAGACCATTAAACAATTCTAAATCTTATGAGCAAAAAACGATCCTTTTTCGAGCGATTAACCGGCACCATCAATATTGATGAGGACGAGCTCCTTGAAACGGAAGATACCCAAAGACGAAGCATGCAGGTGCAATCTGCAGCAAGCGGTAATACCGGCACAGCTTGGGAAGAAGAAGCTGCGGGAGAAGGCGAGCTTGCTATCGATGTATATGAAACGGCTGACGATGTTATTGTTCGAACGATGATCCCTGGCGTCAAGCGAGATGAAGTAGATGTCTCGCTCTCTCGAGACTCAATCACTATCCGCGGCCAGCGAAAAGAGGATCGTACTATTGGAGACCAAGACTATCATTTTCGTGAACTCTATTGGGGTACTTTTTCTCGAACTGTCAATCTTCCCCACGAAGTGGATGTCGACCGGGCAGAAGCAACAGAAGCTCAAGGTGTACTCACAATCAAACTTCCAAGAATCGATAAAGGACGAAAGACGAAACTTCGAGTTAAATCTATTTAGATTGGTAACATAACCAATCCTTCTTAAATACCGACCTGACTTTTGGTGCCGAGAACCAGGTTCGAACTGGTGACCCTTCCCTCTTCAGGGGAATGCTCTACCAACTGAGCTATCTCGGCATGTGGTGATTGTAATACAACTAAAATCGACGGAAAAATTCAATAAAATCAAGCTTGGCACCCGTCAATTTTTGGTAAATTATTGCCAACTGTTCAAGATATGGCTGAATGTAATAGAAGGAGCCGATGGCAATACCTATAATGATCATCCATCGGAAAAAGCTCCAAAGAAGAGCTAATTTTGCTCGTCTCTGTATAGCATGAAGAATCACGCTATTTTCTTCGGTCAATTTTGATACTTTTTTAAGTTCAGCTCGAATCTCTTGAATCTCTTGATCCATGGGCAATACTATAGCATTGAATGAGCCTTATGGCTAGGCTTATTTTTTGCCTTTAGAGACTATTTTTCCAGCGCGCAACGATACCGCATGGTAATAACCGTCCTAAGGGGCCGGTGTCTTGAATGACGAGCTCTCCACCCTCCACAGAGCCTCCAAAGCGTCCCACAAGAGCTTTCAGGTTATTCTCATACGCTATTGAAGAGTAGCCCGCGGCATACCCGTTAATGATGAAAAACAAAGGCTTATCAGAGAGCAGTTTAAAGCAGTCTTCGACGAGGGGTAGAAAATCTTCCTCGATTTTCCATATCTCACCTTTAGATCCTCGACCAAACGATGGCGGGTCCATAATGACGGCATCATAGCGCCGACCGCGACGTACTTCCCTTTTTACAAATTCAGCTGCATCTTCCAATATCCATCGGATTGGTTTTTCCTTGAGACCTGAGACGGAAGCATTATCATTAGCCCAAGTGATTGCTGCTTTTGATGCATCAACGTGTGTTACGTGAGCGCCCGCAACAGAGGCACTCAATGTCGCTCCTCCGGTATATCCGAAAAGATTTAGTACAACAGGACTTCCATCCTCCGCACTCCCCTTATATCCATTAGTTACAGCGGAGCGAATCAAATCGGCTGACCACTTCCAATTAGAAAGTTGTTCAGGAAAAAGCCCGGTATGTTTGAATGGTGTGAGCTTGATACCCATAGTCACATCACCATATTTAATTTCCCATTTTTCAGGGACTCCCGGAGTAGTGACCCAGCGGCCTTTTTCATCACCTTCATCAGTAATAGCGTCTGAATCTTTTGTATTATTTTTTCTTCCTTCTTTAGCAAACTGTGCATCAGCCTTAAGCCATTCCGTTTGAGGTAAACCCTTTCGCCACAAAGCTTGTGGATCGGGTCGAGCGACCACAACCCTACCAAATCGCTCAAGTTTCATACCGTCACCGCTGTCGAGCAATTCGTAATCGGATGATGGTGAAGTTATATAGATATTTTTATTCATTTCGTTGCGAATATTTTATGGCTTAATTTTATCAGATTTCAAACTTTCTAGTAATTTTTCAACCGCGACAATATCAACCTGTTTTACTATGATGTGCCACCGGCAGGAATTGAACCTACATCAATCCCTTAGGACGGGATTGTTCTATCCGTTGAACTACGGCGGCTTGAGTGACAGTATGAATCTATCACATTGATGAGGAGTTTGAAATACCGTAAATGTTATAACAAAAAGAAAATATATCTTTTAAAATATATTTTCTTTTTTGTCTTAATACTCCAACCTTCTGTTATTTCTCAATACTCACCAATTCAACATCAAATGTAAGTGTCGAATTCGCTGGGATAACAACATTTCCTTGTCCATCAGTGACTTGCTGTGATCCATAAGCCTTGTCAGACGTGATAATAAGATGTTTCTTCTCCCCGATCTTCATACCAACAATACCCTCATCCCAACCCTTAATGACTTGTCCAGAACCGAGGATGAAGTCAATTGGAACCCCACGATCAAGAGAACTATCAAACTTCTGACCGTTTTCAAGTGTCCCTGTATAGTGAACGAATACATGATCACCAACTCTTGCTGTTTGTTCTGAAGACATAGATGAATTGTTACTGACTAACATAATAATTCCAGCAATAACAACTGCCGCGACAATGATACCGAAAACAATTTTAATATTTTTGCTGGTAAAAAATGAGGTCATGTGTGTTATATAAATTTAATTAACTAAACTGCAATACCCACCTTTGAAGCAAGCATTGTTTGGTCGTATCCCACCATAACATCACCATCGACATCTATGACAGGAACCCCCATTTGGCCACTCTTCTCAATCATTTCTTTTCGTCGGGCAATATTAGCCGCGACATTCACTTCCTCGAATAAAACATTGTGTTCTTCTAAAAATTCCTTTGCCATTTTGCAATAGGTGCACGTTGGTGTGCTGTATATGGTGATCTTCATGGTGCGTACATTATACCCCTGTCCCCAAACTTCTGTAAACATTTTTTGGCATTGACACGAGCCAATAAAGAAAGCACTATTGCAGCAGAGATTTTTTCACCCAAGACACTCAAACTTGAACACCAAAACAAAATATGAAACTACACACCACGGCGTGGCCTAGCGGCCTCATCGCGGCATCAATCACTGGCCCCACGACCGAAAAGTGTTGGGACCAAATCGAAAAAGCCCTGGAAATGCGGGCAGATACACTCGAATTCAGATTCGACAGCATGGAGCAAGATTGCCAGCAAGATATTTTGCACATGCTTCCCGAGTTTCACAAAGTGCGATTCATCCTGACCCACAGGATCGCAAGTCACGGCGGGCCGGCATGGAACACCGTCGACCACAGTCTGTCCTTTTGGGCGAATATATTCTCATGCCATCCGAACGTGATCGCGCTTGCCTTCTTGATCGATTGGGAATGGGAAATTGTGTTTCAAATACACAGCCGACATGAACTCTCAGGGACAATCATCCCTTGGAAAAAGGTGCTCGTCTCACGTCACGACATGCTGCATACACCCAGCGAACCGACACTTCGGTACATGCTGGGACAAATGTCGTCATCTCGAGCGGGTGCAATGAAGTTTGCATTCATGTCGAACAGCTCCGAGGACAACGCGAGAATTCTCAAGCTGTACAGCTGGAATACCAGTGCTAAACCCGTCATCGCCATCGGTATGGGTGCTATCGGCATCGAGACCCGCCTCAAGTGGCTACTCTATTCGGCACTACTAACGTTCGGCCGCATCGACCAGACAGGGAGCGCTCCTGGGCAACCATTGGTCTCCAGACTTGTGCAGCTTCGTGAAGGTTGGAGGGAACATGAGGTATGAGCTCAAACGAATCGCCGACGGGGAAACTCCCCGTCGGCGATTACTATTTTATTTATTCTCTATTGAGGAGTCTGCTCACCTCCACCATTATTACCCGGAAGCTGGACATTTATTTGTGCGCCAGAACCATTATCTGCCGGAGCTTGCCGAAGTGCGGGTAACCCGTACACAAAGAAGGCAAAGAGGATGGCAACTATCAACACGATCGCGATTACCCATCCGACACCATTACCACCTTCACCAGAATTATTTATTACAGTAGTCATAAGATTCTTTAAGTTTAATTATTTATGTTTAACAATGTTAAGTGTGACAGACCTTCATTAAGTATTCGTGAACATATCTCTATTCTGATTTTATATCAGAAGTATCAACTGTTGACGTGGCCTCTTCGTCTTTTTCAAAAACACTAACAATTGAATCCCAAAAACGCTCTATCATTCCCTTTTCTTCCGGTTCAGGAACTTGCACCACCTTATCAACAATAACAATCACCCCTTCGCCTTCTTTAGCCACATTAAATTTGCTGCGAATTTCAGCCTCCATTCCCCCTGGTGTTTTCAAGCGTTCACCATTCTCCTTTACGTTTTCTGCACGTGAAGCAAGTTGACTTCGCTCTAGCTCGACGCGTTCCAATCCTCGTCGACTTTCTTTTTCCTTAGCATAGACATTGATCACTCCTCGAGCAGTAAGAATCAGGAGGCAAAGTAAAACAAAAAGGGTTGTCTTTGAATATATTCTCCCTTTAATTTTACGCTCCATTTGTCGCCGCTCTTGAAATTCTCGCATGTATTGCTATTATACTATTATTATCCTTGCTACATAACCCTATTCCATGCTTTTTGACCCTAAAAACCGAAAAAAAATGAAAGTTATTTGGACAACACTCAGTGTCCTCATTATTCTTTCAATGATTCTCCTTTCAATACCAGCGCTTTTCTTGTAATCAGGCGGTATTTACAAACCTTCTCTCGAGGCGTATAAATTCATAAGCTTCGGTCTTTATCACCCTTGCTCTATCAAGCCGCAGTCTAAGACTACGGAACTTCTTGGTTGTCCGATTGCAATCCTTCAGAATTCTTTTATGCCGATAATCACCATTAATGGCGTGCCCGGAACAATATTCATTGAAAAGGGCGAGATGCTCCGAGGCGCCGTTCAAAGCGTTGTCTCTCAGGTTGAAAAGCTCCACCTGAAACCCGAAGACATCACCGTCCACGCACCCCTGGACCTGTGTGCCTCCACCAAGCCAGATGAGCTGGAACTGACGATCACCGTGACAGGCTTGATCTACAAACATGAACGCGGCGGGAAAGTTCGAGAAGTTCTCCAAAGCAAACTCGTAAAGACACTGCGGACTCTCTTCCTCAGCGCACGCCTGATCGAATGTTTGCCGATCGAGTTCACCCGCAGGGGCGAGATTCTTGCCAGCCGACGGCGTTAACCAGAACCAGATTCAAAGCAAAACCGTGTAGCTCAAAGGCTACACGGTTTTCCACTATTCTCCCGTCTTCATCATCTTAAGAAATACATCGTGCGGAATGTTAACGGTACCTCTTGCCTTCATTTTCTTTTTGCCTTTCTTTTGTTTTTCTCGCAGTTTCATCTTTCGAGTAATGTCTCCTCCGTAGAGATAGTCGGTTACGTTCTTGCTCATAGCGGAAAGTGTTCGTGAAGCAACTATCCGTCCATCTGCTCGTGCTTGAATTTTTGTAGTAAACATCTGTCGCGGTAAAACACTAAACAACCTGTCCGCTGCTTTGTTTGCCTCCTCTTCAAGTCTACGCTCCGAAACCACACGAGTGAATGCTTCCACAGGTTCATCTGCTACTAAAATATCCATACGCATTACTTCTGCCGGGCGCATTGATTCAAACTCATATGAAAGTGATGCATATCCTGAAGAAACACTTTTCAATTCATCAAAAAAGTTTCGCATAAGCTCTCGAAGCGGCATCCTTATGGTGAGCTGTGCTCGACCATCACCGAACGTCTCAGTGTCGCCAAGCTCCGCCTCATGTTCATACAAAAGCTGATAAATGGCACCTGTGTAAGTAGCGGGAGAAATAATCTTTAATATCACCCAAGGTTCACGAACGCTCTTTACATCGCCATGTTCTGGAAAAAGTGATGGTGAATATACCATTTGTACTTCATCATTTTTCTTTGTCACCTCGTATGTAATACTCGGTGTAGCAATGACAAGATTAAGACGAAATTCTCGTTTCAATCTTTCAGTGATAATCTCAAGGTGAAGAAGTCCGAGGAAACCGCAACGGAAACCACGACCCAATGATCCAGAAGATTCCTCTTCGTATGAAAAGGCTGAGTCCGAAAGACGCAGTTTGCCAAGTGCCTGTTTTAACAGCTCAAAGTCATCAGCATCTTCTGGATATACGGAAGCCCACACCACAGGACTCGGACTGAAATATCCTTCAAGTTCTGGCAAAGGTTTTTTAAATAGCGTAATAGTATCTCCCACAGATGCAATACCTGGCCGCTTAATACCTGTGACAATATATCCTGTTTCTCCTGCCCTCAAAACTTCTGCAGGTTGTTCATCGGGGGTAAAGATTCCTACTTCAAGTGCATTAAATCGTTCACCTGCGATCTTAAACAAAAGTTCATCGAGTCGTCTGACTTCTCCATCCATTACTCGAATATATACGATGACGCCTTTATGATTTGAATACTGAAAATCAAAAACAAGGGCACGGAAGCTTCCCTTATCATCATAGGTTTGAACCGGCGCAGGCACGCGCTTAATAATTTCCTGGAGTAAGGCGTCTACTCCTTGACCTGTTTTTCCAGAAGTCTCGAGAATTTCTTCTGTTGAACAATTCAATAGCTGAACCATTTCCTCTTTTATCTCCTTTATACGCGCCAAAGGTGAATCAACCTTGCTCAAGACAGGGATAATGGTCAAACCTGTCTCTCGAGCCATACGAAGAGTAGTAAGCGTCTGTGCTTGCACTCCTTGCGTCGCATCGACAAGCAAAATACAACCCTCTACAGCTTTCAAAGCCCTCGATACTTCATATGAAAAATCGATGTGTCCTGGTGTATCGATTAGGTTTAGTACAAATTGTTCAACCTTGCCGCTTTCACTCTTATCTCCAGGCAAGGTGTAATCCATACGCACTGGTCGCATTTTGATAGTAATTCCTTTTTCACGTTCAAGCTCCATACTATCCAGCACTTGATCCATCATTTTTCGCTTCTCGATGGTATGGGTCAGCTCAAGCATACGATCAGCAAGGGTCGATTTGCCGTGATCGATATGAGCTATGATGCTGAAATTGCGAATGTGGTCTAGTGCCATTTGTAGAGGCAATATAACACAAAATGTCTTAATGTATAAAGAAAAAGAGGTTATTTCTCCTCACCAACCTGCCCGTCCTTCAGCTGAATTATTCTATCAGCTACTCGTCCATATTCATCTTCATGCGTAACCATGACAATAGTTTGCCCTTGATTATGAAGTTCCTGAAATATCTTAAGGATGGTAGAAGATGATTCGCTGTCGAGGTTGGCAGTTGGCTCATCAGCAAAGAGGATTGCAGGGTTGTGTGCAATGGCACGTGCAATTGAAACGCGCTGTTGCTCTCCTCCTGACAATTTACTAGGAAGATTATTAACTCTATGTCCCAAACCCACCCGTTCGAGCGTAGCGTCGGCAATAGCATTGCTTTCTGATTGAGATTTCCCTTGCATAATAAGCGGGATAGCTACGTTCTCTCGCGCTGTCAGATCCGGCAACAAAGCGTAATCCTGAAAGACATACCCCAATCTCTCCAAACGAAAATTGGTTTTTTCCACCATGCTCATGCTAGAAATATTATGACCGTCGAGATATATGTCACCCGATGTCGGATTATCAAGAAGACTTATCTGATACAACAACGTACTTTTTCCGGCACCTGATCGTCCCATAATCGCTACGAATTCTCCTTTTCTAATATCAAGATCAATACCTTTGAGTACATGGGTGATCTTGTCGCCATCGGTAAACATCTTTCGCAACTCTCGCGTTGCAATAATACTTTCTTTTACATCCTTGTGGTTGTGTGTGGTCATAAAAATATATCTAAATTTTATCGGCCCAAAATAGCATCAAGAGTATTCTTCTTTACGATCATGCGTGCGGGAATGTAACCGGCAATGATAGTGGTCAACAACAAAAGGACCACGCGAATCATTGTGCCACCAACTGGTGCATAAAGAATACCATCACTGAATGGAAAGTTGATTGGATGAGCATCAACAAATGGAACCAGAAAACCATAGAGGACGGCGAGCCCTATAGCTGAACCCGTCACTGCATAGAAGATGGATTGAATAATATAAGATACTTCAATAGACATTGGATCAATACCGATACCCTTCAAAATACCAATAAATTTCCTTCGTGTGAGCGCGTTAACAAAGATGACAATAAATATTGTGATTGATGCAACCGCCAAGCCAATACTGCCAATCATGTTACCGAGAAGTCCAAAAGTATTCGAAATATCTTGTAAGAATTTCGGCTGTGCTTCTTTCCAAGTTTGGATACGGGCACCCTCATCGAATCCATTATTAAGCAATATTTCCTTTACACGTACAGCGCCCGCGTCGGCAATCTCTGGACGCAATTTCACCGATATCTCATTAACATTTGTATTTGTGCTGCCGACAAGCTTTCGCACCTCGCTACCAATCATGAACACACGAAAATCATTGGCGTCCACCTTTGATTTAATAAATCCGCGAACAATCACCTCCTTTGAGTTCTTCCCTACTGTCAATTTCAATCTGTCACCGATATTGACGTTTCGGAGCGATTCAAATCCCGCAGCCTCGATTGGTGTATATTTGTATAACAAGCTGGCGCCAATCATGACCCCGTCTGCATCATCATTCTGCAAATATGACCCTTCGACGACATATTTTGACAATCCAAACATTTGGTCTTCAATGGATGGATCGATACCGGCCAAGGGAGCTGCTGCCTTATTCGGTACCTCATTTTGGGAAAGCTTTCGACGATAATCTGCATTTAACACACCGGAGGCAGTATATTTTGTTGTGATATAAGTAACATCAGGAAGACCTCGCAACACCTGAACAATTTCCTCACTCCGTTCAATTTGACTCTTCTGTTGAAGATTAGTAATGACCACATCTCCCGTCCCTCGTTCTCGTGCAGCCTGAACAGAACTTTCAATCAAGCCTACGAGCACGCCGTTTACCACCACAAGATTAAGAAAAGTAAGCGTCATTACCGCGATAATGAGTGCGGTTGTCCATTTGCTGGCACGGCGAATCTGCCGGGTTGCCAAGAAGAATCCTACTTTGTATATAATTGATTGAGATTTTCGCTTCATTAAAAGGTATTATTGAATTTTCTTGACTACTATTCTATCTCCTTCAGATAAGCCTGAAACGATTTCAATATCACCATCATTGCTAATACTGCCCGTCACTACAATTACGTTTATACGCGATCCATCTGCATTAACGACAGTCACTGCCTTTTCACCGCCTTGCAAGAACAATGCCTGCTGAGGAATCTTAAATGAATTCTCCCGACGAGCTGTTTCAATTGAAATATTTGCTGTCATGCCCGACTTGATACGTGGATCAGCTTGATTGAATTGAAGTTTTGTTTTGTAAGTTGAGATACCATTGAGAACAGTTTCAGCAGGATCGACTTCCGACACCTCAGCATCAAAAACAATATCTTTTCCATATGAATCCAATGTCACTTTTGCTTTCTGTCCTGGCTGGATCTTTGCCACATCAGTTTCAGAAATAAAACTCTCTATCTGATATTCTGCAGCACTGATAATGGAAATGACCGAAGTGTTTGGCGACGCGATCTCACCCACCCTTATGTCCGCTTTTGTTATGACACCATTAAAAGGTGCGGTAATTACCGTCTTACCGACAAGAGCCCGAGCACTAGCAAGTTGAGCCTGCGCGCTCTTTACCTGTGCAAGTTGTGTATTTATTTCTTCCACAGTTGAGCCTGCCTGTTTTATTACCAATTCATCTTGATATCGCTTCAAGGAAGACTCTGCATTATTAAGACTTGTTATGACACCGCTGATGGAGCTTCGTGCTGATGAAATATCACTTCTATATTTATCTATAGTGGTTTGCGTCAACGAACCTTCCTTATATGAAGAAACAGCAATTGAAAGATCATCGAGGAACTTTTGCATCATCAAGACATTGACTCGCGCGGTCATTAAAGATGAATCACTGTAAGTTCCGACGGAAAGACTAGATATTGATGATGACCATGCCAAAAGCATTTCACCTATACGAACGCGCTGATCGTTGAGAGACTGAGTTAGAGCATAATTATCAGTCGAAGGAATGATTTGTGGACGAACACTACGGGGATCGGTATACAGCTGATCTATGTTCTTTCGAAGGGCATCGTCAGATTTTGTATATGAGTCACGAATGGCATCCACCAAACTAAGTTTTGCCTGGTCAACATTATTCTCCGCAAGGCGAAGATCTTCCGGACGAGAACCTCTCTGAATTTCAGCCAATTGTGCCTGTTCAGCCTCCACCTGTGCCTCACGTTGAGCTACTGTAGCTAAAAGATCGGCATTCGAAAGTGCGGCGATGGCCTGTCCGGTCCAAACCTTATCACCAACCTTCACACGCACATACGATACTCTACCCGCCTGCTCAAAGCCAAGATCAACTTCCTGCGCCGCCACGACCTTGCCTGTAACTGAAACATTCTGAACAAATTCACCCGAGGTGACAGCAAAAAGATCTTCATCGTCCCTTGAACTGTTACTCATAAATGCGTACGTACCACCGGCAATAAGGATCAGTAACACCGGGATGTAGAAAAGGGGCTTTTTAATGAATAGTAGAAATGAATAAGCTTTCGATTTCATGTGTGGTGATTATAGTGTATAGATAATGTAGCAGTATACTCCTAATCTTTTCTTTCGTTAACTATTTATAAAGACTGGTATTAACCAGAAACTTCCCCTAATTTTCCTCCAAATTTCTTTATTCCTTCATTCATCAGGAAATAGATAAAAACAAGACCGACAACAATTACCATTTGTTTCCCTGTAAGAGCGACGAGTGAGAAGATTGTGGAAAGGTGCGGAATGAAAGGTAAAGCAATAGCCAAACTAGCACTGCAGAGAAGGGCGAACATCAATGGACGCGAAATGGCGCGACCTTTCCACGCCGCGGTCTTTGCACGAAGAGAAAGCACCAATACAAGCTCAGCCAGCACACTCAATACGAACCAACCAGTTCGAAGTGTTTCAAGGGGATAGGTATAAAAAATTGCAAAATAAATAAAATCGAAACATGAACTGATGAGACCGAAAACAAAAATTGTACGGAATAATGAACGAGGGTCGTGATCTACCGGCTTACTGTACTCGTCCTTAGACAGATTGTCAGTGATGAGCAAAATGAGCGGTACATCGGTGAGTAAGTTGTTAAGTAAAATCTGGACTGGTAACAATGGTAAATCCTTCCAGAAAAGAGCAACAGCTGTAAGAGAAAATAAAGTACCCACATTTCCAGTAAGCGTACACAAAAGGTAGGTGGAGATATGGGAATAGACTCGTCGACTCATTTGGATAGCCCGAACCACCGGACTTAGACTTTTCTCTGTCAGCAAAATATCTGCTGATTGAATAGCAACATCACTCGCATTGCTGACAACAATTCCAATATCTGCTCGTTTCAAAGCAAGGGCATCGTTAATCCCCTCACCCAAGAAGCCCACGGCGCCATATGCTGAATGTCGGTCAATAAGTTCAAGCTTCTGCTCAGGCTGGCAGCGCGCATATATTTTGTCTCTTATAATATCCTCCTCAGTAAGCTCTGATACTTTTATAGTATCGAGAGTTGAAATATTCTTCCCGTCGATCTTTGAATCGAGTTTTTGACCGATATACGTTGCTACCAAGGGTGAATCGCCAGTGATAATCTTCACCGAAATACCAAGCCCCTCAGTGGCAAGATATGAATGGCGAGCATCAGCCTTGAGAGGGTCCTCGAACACCAAAAGACCATTCAATACAAAAGTGATTCGATCCAAACTTGAAGCAATAGCAATCACTCGAAGACCACGAAGCTCGTACGACACGTAGGTATTATCAAGCTCAGAAGACCGTGCACCGCACAAGTCAATTATCTTTCGAAACTGACCGCGCACAATCGACATATCAGGGAAATCATACCGGACGAAGCCTGTAGTATTTTTGTATGGGGTCACTTGCGGTTTATCATTCACATGAATAGGTTCAATTGACTGACCAGAAATAGTTGCAAGGGAAAATCTTTCCCTGGTTGCCTCATCAAATACATCATCCATCGGGGTTCGTTCATATTCGCACATAGCCACACGTGTTGCTGCTTTTTCCAAGTCCGAGGTATCTACAAGATCAGCCAGTTTTATTTTATTTTCAGTAATAGTGCCCGTCTTGTCAGTTAACAAATATTTAATTGAACCAAGGAGCTGCAACGCCGAAAGCTTTTTGACAATAACTTTTTCCTTTGAAAGAGCCATTGCCTCACGCGTGAGCATTAAAGTAATAATGAGTGGCAACGATTCTGGTACTACACCAACAAGCATAGCGATAGCAAAGAGAGCAAATGCAGGGAGCGTATATTTTTCAGTTATTAAAACTGAAAAAATAGCGATGAGAGCGAGCGAAACAAGTGTTATTACCAATATATAAAGACTTATCCTAGAAACAAATTTTGCAAAGCTGTTGTGTTTCTTCACATCCTTGAGTTTGGTCGCATACTTCATCAATGAGTTATCTTGCCCAGCAGCAATAACTTGGCCAACAGCGCGACCTGCAACAATCGAGGATCCAGCGAGAAGAGTCATACCAGCGCTGACAGTAAGAGGTGCACTTTCCCCCGTTCGTACCGATTCATCGACAAATGCATCGTTGAATTCGCGGATGACCACATCGGCGACAAGCACATCTCCCGGAGACAACAGGACAATATCACCTTCGACAACTTCACTGCTCAATATTTCTTTAAGCGCACCATTACGCCGAACTGTTGCCGTGTGAGTGATCAAGCTCTCAAGCGACTGACTTGCCCTCGATGCCCGAAATTCCTGAATAAAACCGATGACCACATTGATAATATTAATGCCGAGGAAAATGATTGCATCGATATTTTGACCAAGGGTATAAGAAAGAGCGGCTGACACCATCAGTAATATAAAGAAAATGGAAACAAACTGGTTACGTAGTGTTTCCCCGACAAGGGCGATAGTGGAGTGGCCAC
>JAZKIM010000002.1:0-6305 GCA_040384865.1 Patescibacteria group bacterium | reverse complement strand
GTAGCTCAGTTGGTAGAGCACGTTCTTGGTAAGAACGAGGTCTCCGGTTCAATCCCGGACAACGGCTCACTTTATTTTTCGGTGTAATCTGCAACCATTTTTATGATTGACGTTGGTAGGTAGTTCTTATATATTTGCAGTATTCCTATCGTCACGGATCACATTGATGGAAATTAGCGTAATAATATTGTGACTCCCTACTCCGACCTATACAGGGCTAAACAAGGGAAATGGTAGAATGAACCGCGTATTTAGAAATAGGGCAAAGGAAAGACGAAAGTTTGTATCTAAGCCGATTTAGTTCAGTGGCAGAACACTACTTTCGTAAAGTAGGAACGTGGGTTCGATTCCCGCACTCGGCTCCATTATAAAAATAATTACCACAAAAACATGAATGGCATAAACGAATTTACGGCTAAGAAATTGGGAGAAGTTGTAGCATTTGCGCGACTCGGCACTGAAACCTCGAAGAAAGGTCTCGCTGCGTTCACTAGCATTATGAGCGCTGAGGAAATCAAAGATATGCAAGATACCAATGACCGTCATGAGCGATCACTCTTTCTGATGGCTGAAGAATTTGGCGTGGCTGATATTGTAGAAAAGAAAGCTGATGTAACCACTGATAAACTTCGAGCAATGCGCGACATGTACGTAAAAGATCAATGGGACAATTCGGCGGAAATTTCAGAATGGTCAGGATTTTTTGAAGGAGCAGCAATTGTACACTGGGCACTTGTTGAAGGAGCTGCGGAGGGCGGTCGACATGAAAGTTTGCGAATACTAGCTGCGGATGCAAAGGCGTATCACGAAAACAAATTGAAGATGTTCGAGTCATTCCTGAAAACAATTGGTATTGCCAAGACGACGCTTTAACATTTACATGTCACCCGAAGAAAAGAAAACTGTCACGGAAATGCGCATTGCTGAAATAGAGGCGGCAATGATGCTGTCTGATTTTTGGAGTGATAAGGAGGAGGCTCAAAAACTGATCAAGGAATTACAAGATTTGAAGACTGTAAAAGAGGGCGGTGGTCCATATGATGGCGGCGGAGCGGTAGTCACCATTTTTTCGGGGGCAGGAGGAGATGATTCTGAAGATTTTTCACGCATACTTTTTGAAATGTATTCAAAGTACATTTCGAAGAAAGGTTGGTCTGCCGGCATCATTCATGAAAACCAGAACGATCATGGGGGTTTTCGTAATATAACTTTTGAAATAAATGGAAAGAACGTGTACGGCACATTGAAGCATGAGTCGGGTGTGCACCGTTTAGTACGTCTTTCGCCTTTCAACTCAAAGCAGCTTCGCCATACATCATTTTCAATGGTAGAAGTCATTCCACGCTTCGAAAAAAACCAAGTGGATATTGAGATACCAGATGACGATCTTGATATCACTACAGCAAGAGCGGGAGGTCCTGGTGGTCAGAATGTAAATAAACGAGAGACTGCTGTCCGTATTGTCCACAAACCAACCAAACTCTCCGTACATGTCACCTCAGAGCGTTCCCAGGCTCAGAATAAAGAGAAAGGCTTGGCAATTTTGAAAGCTAAAATTTATGCTCAAATGGAAAGTGATAGAATTAAAAAGGAGAAGGGGATGTATGTAAGTAAGACCACGGATATTGAATGGGGCAATCAGATTCGCTCCTATGTAATGCATCCGTACAAAATGGTTAAAGATCACCGTACTGATGTTGAAGTAAGTAATATTGACAAAGTGCTTGATGGTGAGCTTGATGAATTCATTGAAGCAGAACGTGCGCAGTTAGCTTCATAATTTCTTGTTGAATTTCGTGGCTCAAACATTACAGCTTTTTTGAACATTGCCCATTTATTTTGACACGTTATACTGTATTACATGCTGTTACTCGACAAAGTTTCAAAACTATACGCGGACAACTCTCTCGCTCTTGATAATATATCAATTCATATTAAGCCGGGAGATTTTGTTTCTATTGTGGGCCACTCAGGAGCGGGGAAGACTACGCTTTTGAAAATGATCCTTGCAGAAGAACGACCTTCGGACGGTGCAGTTTTCTTTGAAGATACTGACATTCACTCCCTTAAGCGAAAGCAGATAAATAGCTATCGTCGACGAATTGGTACGGTGTTCCAGGACTTCCGTCTTCTTCCTGATAAGACGGCGTATGAGAACGTGGCGTTTGCTATGGAGGCAGCGGGGCGACCTGACGATGAAATTGCCGCTGATGTACCCCATGTACTTGAGCTTGTCGACCTTGCCCGAAAGATGCACAACTTTCCACATCAGCTTTCAGGAGGCGAGAAGCAGCGGGTAGCCATTGCTCGCGCTATTGTCAATCAGCCTGACCTTATTATCGCAGACGAGCCAACAGGAAACCTTGACCCGGTGAATACATTTGACATCATTCAAATTCTTAAGAAGATCAATGATCTTGGCACAACCATCATTTTGACCACTCACAATACTGGTGTCATCGACAATCTCGGTAGGCGAGTTATTAGTATGAAGAATGGCAAGATTATTCAGGACAGTCCTGAAGGAAAATATCACCTCTAATTATTTATATATGTTTTGGACCAAGATAAAAAGAATACTTCGGGCGGGATTCGTCAGCTTCTGGCGTAACGGCTATGTATCGCTTGCATCCGTATTGGTTATGACTGTTACCTTGAGCGTCATCGCTTCTATTTTGTTCACCAGTGCCATGCTTACTTCGACATTGAATAGCATTAAGGACAAGGTGGATGTTAATGTCTATTTTGTTAAAACTGCTCCAGAAGAGGATATCGCAAACCTCAAGCAGTCGCTTGAAAATCTGCCGCAGGTTGCCGAGGTAGAGTACACATCACGCGAACAGGCATTGATTGATTTTCGAACAAGACATGCCGATGATGAATTGACACTCAACGCTCTTGAAGAGTTGGATGAGAATCCACTTGGTGCCAGTTTCAACGTGCGTGCTGCTGATCCTTCCCAATATGAAAGTATTGTGACTTTCCTTCAAAGTCGTACCTCTAATGAGGGTGGAACCGCTTCTATTATTGACCGCATCAACTATGCTCAAAATAAACAAGCTATTGATGCTTTGAGCCGTATCATCGATGCTTCAACTAAGCTTGGCTCTATTATTGTTATTTTCTTCGTCATTGTTTCAGTCCTTATCACATTCAACACTATTCGATTGGCCATTTATATTTTCCGAGAAGAAATTTCAGTCATGCGTTTGGTAGGTGCGAGCGAAATGTATATTCGAGGTCCTTTTGTAACGGTAGGTTTGATGTATGGATTTGTTGCTGGTATTGTAACGCTCATCCTTCTCTACCCATTCACATATTGGGTTGGTCCCATAACTCTCCGCCTCGGTACAGGTCTCAATCTTTTTGATTACTATCTCGCCATCTTTGGCCAACTTTTCATTGTCGTCATCGGTTCAGGACTATTCTTAGGTGCTGTATCAAGCTATCTCGCAGTCAAGAAATATTTGAAGGTGTAAAAGAAAACTCACGTACCGTGGCAAAGGGTACGTGAGTCTCGGGGTTACGTTCATGACGGTTACTCCCTCTTTTTCTTTTTGAAGAGCATAAAGATGGCCCCGCTTACCAAGACTGCAGCCGGATTCCGAGTATATCCGATTCTTCCTCGCGCGCAGAGATGTTCGGCTTTCAGTCCATCTTCCGATATTGCGACGATCGGGAAACAGGAGGCTGGCACTTTGCGTCCACGGTCGGCGATGATCACTACCACCTCTTCCGTCCTGAGAAGGTAGTACCCGGGCTTGCCTTGTTTTTCTAACCACCTCGCAATTTCGTGGATATTGACCACTATTTCCCTTGTCATAACGATGATAATCTCATTTTCTGTCTCATCGTCGATGGTTGCATATACTTTTCTATCAAATTTACCTGGCATGTGAATCACCTCCTGGTGGTTTGTGTGGTTGTTGGTCTGCGGGGTTCTGTTGACTAGCAGAACTATCGCATACAACTAGGCTTCTGTGAAGGGGTGGCGTCAAGGCTAAGGTGCGGGTAAAATGAATAGACATGAAAAGACATAAATATATATTTGTCATCGGAGGGGTCATGTCCGGTGTCGGTAAGGGAATCACCACCTCATCGCTTGGTACCATACTCCAAGCAAAGGGCTATAAGGTAAACATCACAAAAGCTGACCCATATCTTAACGTCGACGCAGGCACTATGAACCCCACCGAACACGGTGAGGTTTTTGTTTTAAATAGCGGCCTCGAAACTGATCAGGACATGGGGAATTATGAGCGTTTTCTTAATCGTGCATTGTCGAATGCGGACTACATGACTAGCGGTATGGTATATCAGTCTGTCATCAATCGTGAGAGAGCTCTTGGGTACAGAGGAAAATGTGTTGAAGCACTGCCTCATATTCGTGATGAAATCGTTGAGCGAATTAAGCTTGGTGGAAAGGAAAATAAAAGTGACATTTCCATCATCGAAATTGGCGGAACAGTAGGTGACTATCAAAACATTATGTTTATTGAAGCAGCACGTGTGTTGAAGATTGAACATCCGGACGATGTGGTATTTATTATGGTTTCTTTCTTGCCAATTCCTGGAAAACTCGGCGAGATGAAATCAAAGCCAACTCAAAACGCCATCAGACAATTGCAGTCGTATGGCGTGCAAGCTGATTTTATCGTTGCTCGTAGTGAGGTACCGCTGGACAAGAAGCGAAAGGAAAAGATTGCCATTTCTTGTAACGTGCCGATGGATAATGTCATTTCTGCTCCAGACATTAGTAGTATTTACGATGTGCCGATAAATTTTGAACGAGATCAGTTTGGTGACATGGTGGAAAAGTATTTGCATTTGAAACGCCGGAAAATAGACCTCTCTCAATGGAAATCTTTTGTTCGAAAAACCAAGACAGTGAAAAAAGAAGTAAAGATCGCCGTTGTCGGCAAATATTTCGACACCGGCGATTTTGTTTTATCAGATGCCTATGTTTCTGTCATTGAAGCAATTAAGTTTTCAGCATATGCACTGGGTGTTAAAGTAAAGCTTGAATGGATAAATGCTAAGGAATTTGAGAATGGTAGCTATAGCTCTATCAAACGCACATTATTAAAACGTTTAGTGGGGGCACAGGGCATTTTGGTGCCGGGCGGCTTTGGCGAAACCGGGATTGAAGGAAAGATGAATGCTATCCGATATGCACGGGAAGAAAAGATTCCATATTTTGGGCTTTGCTATGGTATGCAACTTTTAGTGATCGAATATGCCCGTAATGTGGCACACCTTCTTGGTTCTCATACCACTGAAATAAATCCTATGCCTGCCCACGCCGTTATCGATATTATGGAGCATCAGAAAAAACATTTGTCAGAGGGGAGATATGGAGCATCAATGCGACTTGGTGGATATCCATGCGTATTGAAAAAAGACACCATTGCCTTTTCATCATATACCGGAGTAGGGTGGGGAGAGGATAAGAAGATGAAGGGTAAAAATAGGGATACAGTGCGTGTCGTATATGAAAGACACCGACATCGCTATGAGGTTAACCCTGCGTATGTCACGAAACTGGTTGATGCTGGTCTGGTTTTTTCTGGTACATCTCCTGATGGCCATCTTATGGAAATCGCTGAACTATCAAAGGAAGAACACCCGTTCTTCGTCGGTACACAATTCCACCCAGAATTTTTAGCTCGACCACTTGACCCTCATCCGCTATTCTCAGAATTTATAAAGGCGGCTTTGAAATATAAGGCTTAGTAGATAAGTAAAGTGGCCCGACACAAGGTCGGGCCACTCGCTTTACCGGCGACGGTCTCTGAGGATGTTCCTGACGAGTGTTCGTTTGGGGAGTTTGAGTAGTCGGGCGTAGTGACCTCTCTGCTCGAGGGGAACTTTGGTGAGCAACACCTGCGACAGTGGTATGTGACAACCCTCTTGCTTTGGATCGTCAACAAAGAATACATCAGCGTAGGTGACTTGCTGTTCCGTCACGCCCCTCGCGATTGTTTCGCGAAGAGTTTCTGGTTTGATGAATCGGAGACGTTTCTGCCTCCTGATCTCACACTTGTCCAATCCCTCACGAAGTTCTTTGTTGTGCAGTTCCTCAATCTCCGCAATCCTCTCCTCTAGAGACATCTTCTCCGGTTTTTTTCTGTCATGTTTTAACATGGTTACCTCCTAGCACAGTATTGTATTCTTCTTTACGAGAAAAGAAAGGTAGTTACTTTTATTGATTTTTAGCTTAAAACAGGCTATTCTATTGAAATATTGCCAGTTCGTCTAATGGTAGGACGACCGCCTCTGGAGCGGTTAATTGGGGTTCGAGTCCC
>JAZKIM010000001.1:19069-52200 GCA_040384865.1 Patescibacteria group bacterium | reverse complement strand
TGCGAGTATAGCTCAGTTGGTAGAGCACATCACTGATACTGATGGGGTCGTAGGTTCGAATCCTACTACTCGCACCCGAACGGCGGCGGTTGGCTTATTTTTTTTGGCAAACCTCTGTCGCGTAGAATTTATTAATATTTAAAGATAATTATCACCAATATGCACTTAGGAAAGAAGACAAAGATTGTAGCAACCATCGGTCCAGTGACCGAAAGCGAAGAACAGCTCGCTCGGATGCTCAAAGCCGGTATGAATGTTATGCGTATGAATTTCTCTCATGGAGATTTTCCTGAACACCAGAAGAAAGTCGACAATCTCAAGAAGGCGATTAAAAAGACTGGAATTCCTGCGGCTATTATGCAAGATCTCTCTGGCCCTAAGTTTCGCATTGGTGAATTCTATCAAGAACGAGTTCAACTCAAGGCAGGAGACTTTATCACTCTTACACCAGAAAAGATTGTGGGTGATGAGAAGCGTGTCCATATCAACTATCCGACACTTCACTTGGAGTTAAAGCCAGGCAATTTCATTATGGTTGATGATGGAAAGAAGAAATTTGAAGTAGTTGAAATAAAAGGGAAGGAAATAAAATGTAAGATCATTGTTGGTGGTGATACAAAGGGCAGACGAGGTGTGAACCTCCCGGGTGCATATCTTAAGGTTAGTTCTCTTACTGATAAGGACAAGAAGGATATTGCGTTTGGTATTAAAAACAAAGTAGATATCATGGCATTTTCGTTTGTTCGACGACCAGAAGATGTTATCGAGCTTCGTGAAATTTTAGATAAAGCAAAGTCAAAGGCGCTCATTATGTCTAAAATCGAAACAGAAGAAGCTGTTGAAAATATTGATGAAATCATCCGACTTTCAGATTCTATTATGGTTGCCCGAGGTGACTTGGCTGTGGAGATCGGAGCAGAGAATGTACCGCTTATTCAAAAGATGATCATTAAGAAGTGTAATGCAGCCGGAAAGCCAGTTGTCACTGCGACTCAGATGCTCGAATCAATGATTCAGTCTCCAGTACCTACGCGAGCTGAAGTTTCTGATATTGCCAATGCTATTCTTGATGGTACTGATGCGATCATGCTTTCAGAAGAAGCGACTCTTGGTAAGTTTCCAATTGAGTGTGTTGACGTTATGACACGAGTTGCACTTCGAGTTGAAAATGATCACCTTCACAAGCAACTTTTGAATGGTGACAAAGGCCATCATCTTGCTATCGGTGAGGCAATTTGCTCATCAGCAGTAAAGACTGCTGAACGAGTTGACGCGAAGTATGTCGTTGCACTTACGGAATATGGATATGGTGCTCGAATGACAGCTCGACACCGAGGCCCGAAGCCTATACTTGTTATCACTCCAAACTCCTCGACATATCAGCAGGCATGTCTTTTCTTCGGTTGTTACCCAATCATGATTAGTAAGTTCAAATCTCTTGATGATGCGCTGAAACATATTCGTCCAGTACTTGTTAAGGAAAAGCTCATTAGGAAAGGAGACAAGGTTGTGGTGGTCTCAGGGATCCCCTTTGGTAAGGTTACGGAATCAAACGTTTTGATGGTTGAGACTCTTTAAAGAAAAACTAGTTGAAAAAACAAAAAACAGTATCACAAGATGCTGTTTTTTGTTTTTTTCAACTACACTTTCCAAATTTCCTATAAAAGAGTAAAGTATCGCTACTTATGACGCCACTAAAACAAATCAAGGATATCACCATTGAATCATCGGGCAGTCCTGCCGAAGCGGCGGGTCATTGTATAAGTGATCTCCTGGCTGTCCATCATGGTCGGCCGCTTCTTCTCATGCTCGCCGGTGGCTCAGCACTTGCTGTACTCAATCATATCAACCCTCAGTATCTTGGTTCGCACATCACGGTAACAGTTACAGATGAACGCTTTACTGACGATATTCTCGAGAATAACTTTTCAAACCTCCAATCGACTTCATTTTATAATGATCTTATTAGCGTCGATGCGTTCTGTATAGATACTCAAATTTATGGTGATGAAACGATCACTGGTCACTCTGAACGTTTTGAGAAGAATATTAATGACTGGCGGAAGGAATTTCCAAAAGGAATCATTGTCGCCCTTTATGGGATAGGACAAGATGGCCACATTGCAGGAATTATTCCTGGGATAATGTCTGATGATGATTTCGCTAAACGGTTTGACGGAGATCGGTTTGTTGCTCATCTTGACGCTGGAAGAAAGAGCGATCAACCCCTCCGAGTAACAACTACCTTTCCTCTCTTGCGTATTGTGGATTTCCCATTGCTCTATGTTAGGGGTGAAGAAAAACGTGATGTGCTTGAAAAGGCATTGGCAAAAGAGGGAAGTTTAGCAGAAACACCAGCCCGCATTATTCAGGAAATGAAATCGGTATTCATCTTTACCGATATTGAAGATGTCAGAATCTATTGATATCTTTTTTATCGCCCCTTAAGGTCATCGTGTTATAATCTCCTCATGCAAAAATACTCATCTCCTTACATTGTTTCTGACACGGATTTTGTCATGACCACTGGAAATATTGAACGACAATATGTAACCAAATTCCGCGATTTGCCGGATACCGATAAGCCGCGTGAAAAGCTCGTTGAACATGGAGTAAAATCCCTCACTCTTCCTGAACTTTTGGCGGTAATCCTTGGCGTTGGTACGAAAAAGGAAAATGTTATGGAGATGTCTCAACGTATCCTTCGTGAGTATGGTAACAGTGCTCTCGCTGATCAAATGGATGTACAAAAGCTTGCTGCCGACCTCGGTATTTCTCTAGGTAAGGCTTCTCAGCTTGTTGCCTGCATGGAAATTGGCCGGAGACTCTATCGTCGAAATGACAGTGGTCTTGCTGTTATCCGTACAGCAAAAGACCTTTATGATTACGTAAAGGATATGCACGGGTTACCCAAAGAACAATTAAGAGGTGTCTATCTAGATACGCACAATCGCGTCATTCACGATGAAGTTATCTCTATAGGAACTATTAATAGTAATATTGTTCATCCTCGAGAAGTTTTTAAACCAGCGCTTGAATATGGGGCAGCTGCTGTTGTTTTGGTCCACAATCATCCGTCTGGGGTTTCAACACCAAGTATTTCTGACATAGAGATTACAAAACAGCTCATAGCGGCGGGGAAGATTGTCGGTATTAATTTACTTGATCATATTGTGGTCAGTCGAGATGGGTTTACAAGTATCGATGTTCAATATTAATTGATCTTTATGGGTACGCTTTACATTGTCGCTACGCCTATAGGGAATCTGGAGGATATTACCCTTCGTGCTTTACGGATTCTAAAAGAGGTAGATGTTGTTCTTTGTGAAGATACGCGGGTTACTAAGAAACTGCTGTCTCATTACGATATACACGTATTGACTCAGAGTTTTCATGCTCACAGTACCCTGAGTAAGGTTGACCAGATAATTGAAATGCTCAAGGAGGGGAAGAACCTTGCTCTTGTAACTGATGCTGGCACACCTGCTATCTCAGATCCAGGGTCGATCCTTGTAAGTAAGGTCCGTGAAGAGTTAGGTAATGAAGCTAAGGTGGTGGCTATACCTGGCCCAAGTGCCCTTACCGCAGCACTTTCGATCGTAGGTATCCCTGGCGGAGATTTTATTTTTCTCGGTTTTCTTCCTCATAAAAAAGGAAGAGAAACTCTTTTTAAAGAGATGGCGGCCACAGAACGCGCTGTAGTTTTTTATGAATCACCCCATCGAATTCTTAAGACTTTGGCCTCGTTGCGGGAGTTTGTCTCTGTTGAGCAGCCTCTTCGTAAAATTTCTATTGCTCGAGAGCTCAGTAAGATATATGAAGAGGTGCTTCAGGGCAGTCCTGAAGAGTTGCTGAAGACTTTTGAAACTTTTCCTGAAAAAGAAAGAGGTGAATTTGTAGTTATTCTTTGGCCTCGTGCATAAGTTGTTATATACTGTTGCCATGTCAAAACGTACGCTCTGTTCAATACTCGGATTATGGGTCGCCATTGTTCCCTTTTTTGGTTTACCGGGAGATTGGAAAAGATGGATTATTACTGTTTCGGGTTTAGTAATCGCGTTGATTTCATATATTCATGCTAAGAAGAACGTCATTCAAGACCCAACTCTCTAAGGGCCGTTTTGCGATTGCAGCGTCATTTATTATTTTTGTTATTGTAATTGCATCACTACTCCTCCCGGATCTATTTTCAGTAAAATACGATTCTAAAAAAAATATAGTTTTAGGTGATTTTGTTGTCGCCTCGACGACGATCGAGGCTGTGCCTGTTGTTGCGCCAATAACGCACGTTAAAACTCCCGCATCTGTGAAAGCTATATATATGACCAGCTGGGTGGCGGGGACAAATAGTATTCGAGATAACGTAGTAAATATTATTGACACAACAGAGGTGAATGCTGTTGTAATTGATATTAAAGACTACACAGGTAATATTGCCTTTAAAACAGGGGATGCTGCACTTGATGGCTTAGGTTGCACGGAAAACCGTATTAGGGACATTCAAGATTTCATCGGGACGCTTCACACTAAAGGCGTGTATGTCATCGGTCGTGTGGCTGTGTTTCAAGATCCCTGCTATGTGAAGCTTCATCCTGAGGCTGCGGTAAAACGCTCTAGCGACGGAGGTATATGGAAGGATCGTAAGGGGATTAGTTGGATGGACGCTGGTTCGAAGTTAATATGGGATCATGCTGTTGATATTGCTCGTGCTAGTTATGATATTGGTTTTGATGAGATCAATTTTGACTATATTCGTTTTCCATCAGATGGAAATATGAAAGATATTGCATTTCCTGCAAGCGGCTCGCGCGCCAAGGATTTGGTGATCGGTGATTTCTTTAGATATCTTGATAAGGAATTGCGAGGAGGAAAGGCCGCAAGTTCGAGCGATCCTGTTTTTGATGAATTATATGCCTCGTATACTTCCACTTCGACTAATAAAAGTTTCTTTGGTGGATCAGACGGGCGGAGTGATAACGCGGGGAACGGTCGCATGGTTGTCTCGGCAGATCTCTTTGGTCTTGTGACTGTTGCAGAGGACGATCTTGGTATTGGTCAAACATTGGCTCAAACGCTTCCATATGTCGATTACATTTATCCAATGGTCTATCCATCTCATTTTGCAGCTGGATGGAATAACTTTAAAAATCCAGCAGATCATCCGTATGATGTAGTAAAAATATCAATGAGTCGCGCAGCTGAACGTACCCGTGCCCAAGGTCTTAATATTCAAAAACTTCGCCCATGGCTTCAAGATTTTGATTTAGGTGCAACATATACAGCTGAAATGGTAAGGGCACAGATTCAGGCAACGTATGACGCAGGACTGACAAGTTGGTTGATGTGGGATCCAAGTAATAAATACACCGTTCCTGCTTTTAAGAAATAGTTGCTTAATATGTATACACTCCTGTATATGAAAAGGTGGCAGTTATAAAAAATCCAATAGGAAGAGGACCCTTTTTGCTGTTGTCGGGCAGCCCTCATCAAAGACTGGTTAGTTTTGTTGTGTTAAACTATGAAAGTACATTTCATATATGAATGACGATGAGAAAGTAACATATTTTGGCGAAACAGACGCGCGAAACAAACGTGTGAAGTTTGGTATTCGAGCAAAGGATCGATCACGTCATATGTACGCGATCGGTAAGACAGGTATGGGTAAATCTACTTTGCTCGAAAATCTGGCGGTGCAGGATATCCGCGACGGTAATGGTCTTGCTTTTATTGATCCGCACGGTAAGTCAGCAGACCTCCTACTTGAATATATTCCAAAGGAACGTATTAATGATGTCATATATTTCGCTCCTTTCGACATGGAATACCCAGTCTCTTTTAATGTGATGGAAGATGTGGGTGCAGAAAGACGCCATCTTGTTTCAAGCGGCCTCATGTCCGCTTTCAAAAAGATTTGGGTAGATGCGTGGTCAGCTCGAATGGAATATATATTGAACAACATTATGCTCGCACTTCTCGAGTATCCAGGGTCTACTTTGCTTGGTGTAAATCGAATGCTCGCAGACAAAGATTTTCGAAAGAAAGTTGTAGATAATATCACTGATCCGTCGGTGAAAGCTTTCTGGGTAGATGAATATGCGAAGTATACTGATAAGTTTGCGGCAGAAGCAGCACCAGCAATTCAAAATAAAGTCGGTCAATTCGTGACGAATCCATTGATTCGAAATATCATTGGCCAGCCTAAATCTACTTTTGATATCAGAAAGATTATGGATGAGAAGAAAATTCTTATCATCAATCTTTCAAAAGGGAGGGTGGGCGAGTCAAATGCCAACCTGCTTGGTTCGATGTTGATCACCAAGATATACTTGGCAGCTATGTCCCGTGCCGAAATGAATGAAAAAGAACTTAAAGCTGCTGCCAACTTCTATCTATATGTTGATGAGTTTCAGTCCTTCGCAAATGAATCGTTTGCCGATATTTTGTCAGAAGCGCGAAAATACAAGTTGAATTTGATCATTGCTCACCAATATATTGAACAGATGTCGGATGAGGTACGAGCGGCGGTGTTCGGTAACGTCGGTACCATGTGTGTGTTCCGTGTCGGTGCCTATGACGCTGAAGTTTTGGAAAAAGAATTTGCTCCTCAATTTACAGCGGAGGATATAGTAAACCTTCAGCAGTATCAGATGTACTTGAAACTTATGATTGACTACGTAGGGTCACCGCCGTTTTCAGCAAGGGGATTGGGTCCAGCGGTTAAACCAGAGATTTCATACGTAAAGGAAATTATCGCCGCATCGCGATCAACATACTCGCGACCTCGAAGTGAAATTGAAAACGATATTGTACAGTGGTTGCAAAATAGTCTTGAGGGTGCCCAAATCTCAGCTGCTCAAGCCGTTGCCCGAGGAGGGGAATATCGCTATGACGGGTCATATAAAGGGCCAGCTCAAGTTCCTCGAGAGAGATCAGACAGGGGTGAAAAAAGCACAGAAAACCGAAATGCGCCTCGTCGAGACGATCGGCCGTATAGCCCTCAGGGAGGGCCTCAAATTCAAGGGTCTTTCAAAGGCTCAGGAGGCAGGGGAACGCCTGCGCAAAGCCCGAATAAGGCTCCTGAGACGCGTTTTGATGCTCAGGGTATAGGCAGTAAACCTCGGGGCCCACGTTCAGAACCTGTGACTGAGCGATCAAGCGAAAGGGCTCATCAGAACGCGGCTAGAGAGGATCAGTTGCGTAAGGCCGTTTCTCTCAGTTATCTCAAGTCAGAGCCTGAAACAAAAAATGATCAGAAACAAGCGAAGCCTGAAAACGTCGCCGCTCTTCGTGATGCATTGCTATCGGTAATGAAGGAGGCTGGTGCGCAAATGACCCCTGTCTCAGCTCAACAGCCAGTTCAACCATCTCCGGTAAAGACTGAGACTGTCAGTCAAGTAACACAATCTCCAGCGGGTCAGCCTATAATCCAAGCAACGACGGTTAACATTGAGGTTCCTGCTACTTCCCAAACTCCGGAAATAAAAGTAACTACACAAAGTAACGCTACGCGTCAGCAGCCTGTACTTCCACGCACAGAGAGTCCACAAATTGAAAGGAAAGATAAGCAGCAACCCTCTGAAGTACCTGAGGATGTATTAAAAAAGATGCTTGAGGTCGAATAGCCAAATTCGAGCGTAAGCCTTTATTAAATTTATATAATAAAATCTCGGATAGTCGTTCTTGTAATTTTTTACGAGCCCAAGGATGATATGATTCATTTCCTGTTGTCGAAGAGTGCTGGCACTGCCCTCGCGGATCATGTAGTTGATATCGCAGTTGTGAATATTGGCTAGTTCACCATGATGTCCGAGGCGCATCCAAAGATCGTAATCTTCAGCAAGATACATTGGACTGAATCCACCTACTTCCAGATAGGGATCTTTTTTAAGCATGACGGATGAAGTGATGAATGGATTTCTCCATAACATAGTGCGGCGGATTTCCGCATCTGTTTCTGGTTGTCTATCCATACGAACGGGGTAAATACTTCCGTCCTCGCGCACGAAGTTATTTTTAGCAGATCCGACTACTGCAACTCGCGGATGTTCATCTAAATATTTCTTTTGTAGCGATAGTTTTTCTTTGGAGAGCCATTCGTCGTCATCATCAATGAGGGCGATGAATTCACTCTTTGACTCTCTAATACCAACATGTCGTGAGATGCCTGGCCCAACACTAGTTTTGTTGGTAATGAGACGAATGCGAGCGTCGTGTTGTTGAAGTTCGGTAACGAGATTCGCCGTATTGTCTGTCGATGCATCGTTGATAACAATGATTTCAAGATCTGTCTCCGTCTGAGAAAGGACACTTTTAATGGCCCTCCCGATATATTGGGAGCCGTTTTTTGTAGGGATGATAACAGAAATCATATAGAGATTATATTCTAACCCATTCTTTAGGACATACATCGCTTGTATCAAATGAAGTATCTTTGAGCCATTGTTTCGGGGCGATAACAATTTTGTCCGGGTTTGCGTTAAGCCAAGCACCCCACCAGCTGAAAGTGGAGTTGGCGATAACGTGATTGTCGCATTGGGTCATGAGATAGAGTTCCTCGTAATCAGGAATTTCTGGCCGAGAAACGCAGGTCGTTTTTGCCTTCGTAAGTACATTTGCTCTTGCCCATTCGATGTCGTCTGAAAAAATAAAGAAAACTAGTTTTTCTTCGCCAAACTTTTCGACAAGATATTCGTAAGATTTATCATAGTAGCTTGTATCTACGGTACCTTGATAGCTCGCTGCGTGAGGATTGGTAACACAATCACCGCGTCTGACATGGACGGATACCGTAGCAAATCCTTTTTCTTTGTAAGTTTTTATTTCCGACAGAACTGAAGAGGAGAAGGCGGTAAGAGGATATTTAAGCGATAGGTCTGCTCTGATCACATCTTTATGTTTTTTAAAAAATCTCTCATTTGCCCAATGCCCTTCAAAATATGAACCCCGTGACTTCATGAGCGATGCGCGATATACATTATCTTTTTTGTATACCAACCTGCGATATATTTTACGAAGTAATTTCTTGAGCGGAGTGTTGAATTTTTCTATTTCTCTTGGAACGGCAATGCGTGCTTGGATATTGTATTTATCGAGAAGATATTTCCGAGGAGTATCTCTCCCTGCGTGGTTGTCGTACCAAGACAGATCAAGAGCCAAAGGTTTACCTTGTTCTAAAGATAGCGCTCGCCCAAAAGCGTACTCGAACATTTGATTACCAAGGCCGGCTTTGATCTGGATATATATCATGGCAAAAGTATATCAAATTAGATCCCTATTCTCCCAATTTATCTTTCAGCGCTAAGAAACGTTTCTCAATTAGTTTTGATGAAAAATGGGCGGCAAGAATGGTAAGCGTGAGAGCAAGCGTGACTACAGTGAAGAACATCATTCTGTTGACGTTGAGAGTTAGAAATCCGCTAGTGTAGAGAAAGTGAACAGTAAGCATGAGGCAGGTGGTGTGATATGCGTAAAGTCCGTATGAGATTTTACCGAGATAAATTAGAGCGTTACCAATCTTTTTCTTTGTAAGGTGGAAGAATTTAATGATCGGATGCTTGCTGCTGGTAGAGAAAATAGTTGTTTCTTTGATATAGAACAAGACTATCAACATGAAGATACAGTCGATGAGTGGTGTTTTTAGAAGTCTTAATATTTCGATCAGAGTAGATTTTATAATATTCACTTGTGCGGCAAATTCAAGGCCGGAGATTTGTATATATACAAATCCGACAGTGCTGATAATAACAAGGAGTGATGCACAAAACGTGGCAAGTGTGGCAATAATAATATGACGTTGTCTTTTGGCAAAATAAAATATTCCAAGTAGTGCACCGAATGCCAAATCCATACCCACCGACCAGGGAAGATAGTAGTTGGCAACACGATCATTAGCCCAAAGGAATTTATACAAAAGAGAGAGGGAGATTAGAAAGACAGTGACGAGTGTCAGTTTGCGCAAGTCAAACCATCGGACAATCCAGGGCCACACAAGATAAAATTGTTCCTCTACGCATACCGACCATAGAATGCCAATCGAAAGAGAGCCAAAACCGAGGCCGAGTCCTTGGTAGAAGTTTCCAATAAAAAAGAAAAAGTAAGAAAAAGTGCCGGTACTCATTACTGGGTTGGTCATGCCGAGAACACTATACGTACTCTCGGAAATAATGAAGGGAAGGGCGAACGTGGCGAAGAAGAGTGTTAGAAAATAAACAGGCCAAATACGGAGGATTCGTTTTATGTAAAAATTTTTTATGGAAATGTTGCCTCGCGTAGCTTTTTCTTTTAACAGTAAATAGGTAATAAGGAATCCGCTTAGGACAAAGAAAAAATTAACACCATATGATCCATAAACGGTAAACTTTTTCCACATATTGAGTGGAAAGGCTTCAGTAAGTGTCGCTCCGAGAAAGATGGTACCCGTGTGTGCGTAAAATACGGCAAGAAACGCTAGGCATCGTAGTGCATCGAGATATTCAAAATACTGTTTTTTGATAGGGACTTCCATTTTATTTCTTCTGGAACCAGAAACAACCACATGCATAATTGGCTTTTGTAACCAGTGACGGGTCTGCATTTCTGATTATCGGCCCCTCGCTTTCTGTTTCCGGGATGAAGGCGAACTCTTTGAGTTCAAACATACCATCTTCTGTAACTATAGACTCTAGAATTTGTTCATATGAATAGATGCGATGAGCATTGAACTCTATTTTTGGTTTTCCAACTGGAACCACGATAAGAAGATTTCCACCAGAAGTAACTACTCGTTTTAATTCCATTAGGGCCTTAAGGTCTCCCTCACCATCTATCGGGTCGCCGTATCGTCCGAGGCCTATATGTTCAATAGTATGCATGCATGATATTGATTGAACACTTTGATCAGCGAAAGGCAGATGATGTAGGTCGCCTTCTTTTGATTCTAAATCAGATAAAGTTAACTTTGCTGGACGATAGTCGTAGAAGTGAACAGGGATAAAGGCCGATAGGATTCCACTGAAATACAAGCTTGATGAAATATCAATATGTAGTGAAGGATTTATTTCTTTGACCACACGCGCTGCCCAAGATGTGTGATAGACGTAATGGCGATCGAATCCTGTCGTGATTGTCTTGTCTCTGATGCAGGGATATATATCGGCTAGTTTTGTCGAAAAGCGATTTGATCCCTTCGTAGACTTGTATGAATATAAATTTTTCAGGACAAAAGGAAAAAGGGCATAGCGGCGAATTTTCTTGATGGCGTTTATGAATGGTCGGGAGATCATGATCGAATGATATCAATATATTTAGCTGTTGTAACCTTGTCGGATAGGTTTTCTACGCAATAAGTACGAGCCTTGAAATCGTGTAACTTTTCCATGAACAGATCTAGTTTTTGAGCAGCATCTTCTTTTCCTTTAAAACCAATGCCTGTATCCGAAGTAAGATAAGGGCTACTGATAAGTTCGTGTTCAAATTTTATTCCTTTATGTATCCAAAAACCTCTATCCCAGACAAGTGTCGGTACATCGCGCATCCACGCTTCTTGGAGAGCAAGACCTTGGCTTTCGGAAGAAGAAAGATAGATCATGCCGCAGGCTTTATTGAGAAGAGATAGAAAGTTTTCGTGCTTAAATGATCCGTATTTGATGACGAGGAAAGGGATGCTCCGTTCATTAAGGGTGCGAATAATAGTTTCAAAAATCTCTTGAGGTGCATTCTTCTGGTAGACGATCATGAAGTTCTCTTTTTTTGGGGCGGTATTTTTTTCATAGGGATCTACCACTCCGGCCGGCCATATGTGAATTTTTGAAGCGTTTTCATTGCTGTAGGTTTCATATAGTTTTTTAGTCCACAAAGATGGCTGTAAAATAATGTCAATATTTTCATTAAAAATAATACCGTCGTTGTCATCGGGAGTGACTACTAAATTCGGTCCAGCGATCAATCTAGCTCCTTTATTTTCCTGCTTGAAATTAATTGCCCAGCGCAGCGCTTCCACACTTTCATTTACCCAAATAGTATCGGTCGGCTCTATCTCTCGAATGTTGGGATTAATTTTGTATTTATAATTTACTGCCTCTAAGCCGCGCATGACACTTGCGGTTACCGCCTGTGGCCCTCTGTTTTTTTTGAATACTTTTCTAATGAGTTTTTTATATGTCTCTGGAGAAAAGGCATCGAATGCGGGAGATTTTGTTAGAATAATGAGAGACATATTATTTCTTTAAAAACTTGCGTGCAAAATATCTTTGTTTCAATCTCTCAAAGGCTTTTATTTTTTTAAACGGTCTATAAATACTAGCCAATGTTTTTTTAACCGCTGATTGTTTGTTTGCATGTTTTGCAATAATAGCCTCGTTCCTTTCCACCTCTAGCGCTCTCATTGGATTTATCTTTCTGCGACGGGCATCGCACAGGGGTTGATCTATTATGTTTTTTAAAAATAATTCAAAGCCTTCCCGTACTTTTTCGAAGTCATGGGAAGTTGTTATTGGCTTATTGATAATTTGTAGGTACAAATTATCATCGGTATCTATTTCCTTGACGCGTTCTATTACCTGGTTGAAGTCTTTGTATTTGTGGCAATTTATAAAACGCCCTTCGTTAAACTCTCTTTGTATCTCGGGATTGCCCCAATATATCGGAATTGTTCGCGCTAGTAATGCCGTCGGTAATTTTTCAGTAGTGTATCCTTCTCGTGAAGAGTTTTCGAAAGCGATGGAAAATTTATGCTTCATTTCAAATTCCAGTTTGTTGGCGACGCGTTCGCCTATATTGTTCAAATAAAAACCTCCAGCGTTTACCTTTTTATATGAGCTCAACTTATTGAAAAATTCCTCGCGGGCGACATCACCAAGATAGTTTGAATATACAAAACTGCAGAATTCAGTCTTGGTGGCAAGATCTTCCTTCGTAAAAATATTCTGTTTGGTAAAATCCTGATTACCAACTTGAGTAATTTCAGCCTCTCTGTAAAAATTAGCTACAAGATAAATGGGGAGCCGATAATATCTGTCGCCAAAATCCATATAATCGAAACCGAGGGCATAGTCGCATAAGTTGAAATTGGGGTGAAGATTTTCTCCTGTATAGAATATTTTTATGCAATTGTACTTTAGATGTTCATATCCTGACTCGTTGTAGAATAAATAATCAGGGTTTTCCGAGAGTTCAACCTCATAATACTTTTTCAGAATAGTGACAAGAAAGAATCCGTAGGAGCATCTATCCTCTGGATCATAATTGATGATTTTTATTTTTATATTTTTCATAGTCCTTGTTGGTAGGGAGTCTGTATTATATTGCGTCACTCGATATATGCCAAAATCTGGTTGAGGTATTTTTCATCAGTACATTCTTCGGGATTCCGCTCGTCTATTTCGTTGAAGTACTTATATTTCACCTTAACAATACCAGACTCCTTTCTTAGGAACATTTCATATTCCATATCGATATGGCCTATATCAAGTACTCTATATCCTAACAAAAATAAATCATAGGCGAGTACCTTTGCTGTAGGTCCTAGAGAAAGGAGAATTAGTTTGTTCTTGCTGATCTTTAAAGCTTCGCTTTTTATAGCTTCGTACTTTGAAAAAGCATTGGCTGGTGGGCATAGTATGCGACCTAGTGATTTCACGTTATTAAAAAGGTCATTACCGACCCCCAGGCGACTTTTCGATCCCTCGATAAGTACAACATCAGCTTCATTCCAAAGAGAAATTATTTTCGGGAATATTCTTTCGCTTACGGATTTGTCTTTGTAATTAAGGTATGGACGGGTAATAAAAGCATCGCCGTACATTTTGTTGGACGACAATATGTTTTTCCACGCATGATCGTAACGGAAGAGATGGTGGAGACTGAACCAGAAGGAACGCTTACTGAATCCGTTTATATTTTCCCAGATACCTGGAATACAGATTAGGAGTTTGTCGTCTTGTGTTTGTAAAATATGTGCCATCTTTTCTGATAGATCTTTGTTCGTTTTTTGAAAAGCTAGGTCTTGGTTGGTAATCAGTGACATTTCACCGTCACCGAAACGGATGGCAGAAAGATTCTTTTCTTTGATCAAATCAATAGTGGCATCGAGTGATAATACATGAGGTCTCTTTCTGTTCGGTCGCATATATATATTGAAGATGTATACAACATATGCGACGTACGGACCAATTCGTTGTCGGAGACTGAGGGGCATAGCGTTCCGCAGTTTTTGGATCAATTTTTGTGTTAAGGATTTTTTCATACAGGATTAAAAGCGAAAGTTTCTGATCTTGTTTTTAACTTCATTTAAAGTAACAAGCCAAGCGGGGTATACCTTACTTACCGGTTCTCGGCCAACTCTTTTGACGAATTCATCGTGTAATTCTTGTACGTGCCATATTTGTAACTCTTCAAAAAAATCGATTCCATATTTGTCGAAAAATTCAAGGATAGATTGGAGATGCCAACTACTTGAAATATTTTCTAGATTTTCCGGCATAATGAGCCCTTCCGTCCATTCTTTAAGAACCGGTTGGCAAATGAGTCGTTCTGGCATCAAGGTCACGCGGTATGTGTTGTTTATTCTTTTAGCATTCCGTAACCCCTCTACTAATTCAGAGCACCTGTACCAGCATTGTTTCATTTGATTTCTTTTCCATGCAACGAAATGAAAGTGAAGGAGGGGGTATGGAATATCGATGACTTTGTGGATGTTTGTGTCCGGTACACGAGTGGTGTGGTCGTTGATGATGAATTCTTTTCTGTATTCGTTAACTCCTTTGTTGTCGACAAAGGCAATATTTTTAAAATTGTCTTTCCATACGCCGTCATCGCGATACTGATTAACGTTTTTCCAAAGTTGTATCCATTTGAATCTGAAAACATTCCCTGCGGTTGCATTGCTTTCCATCGAGATATTTTTCACAGCTTCTATTGCCTTAGGGGATATCATTTCATCAGCATCGATACATATGATCAAGTTGTGACCGTCAGGACTGATCTTTCTGGATTCATCTAAAAGCAGCCACCGCACTTTGTTGCTGTGTCCTTCATATGGATTGTCTATTATTCGCACATTAGGGAACCGTTTACATATCTCAACCGTTTTGTCTGTAGATTTTTGGTCAGCTACGATTATGAAATCAACATAGGGCGCTGTATTTTTGAGCGTTGATTCCAATATCCATTCCTCGTTTTTTGTAGGTATTAAGACTATGGTTTTCATTTTTTGTATAGGGAGGTGATTCTATAATACAATCTTTTGATTAAGGAGAGTATTGTGTAATGAATTCGTTGAATTGTGATTTTAAAAGAGATCTTCGGTTTGTAATTTAAGGGTCGATTTAATCTTGCATCCTTTGGGCCCAAGAATTCTTGCCCGTATACTTTGACCTCTAGTCCAGTTTCTCGCGGAGTGAATCCGGTTTTGCCACCCCTCCAATTCAAGGTGTATTCAAATGATTGCATGTCAGGATTGAAATCTGTCGTGTAATACTTTTTCTTCATATATTCTTTGTTTGAAGAAGAATATTTGTTGTCTGTCACTTCTGAAACTTCTTTCCAGCTTGGGTTTTCTGCTGGTGCTACATAGTTCTTGATACCTAAACATGGAGTATCAATGGTCTCCATGTTTAGTATTGCCATTCGAAACATATAATCAGAATCTTCTTGACCTATGCCTGTAAAGTTTTCATCGAACCAGCCAATCTTTCTGATGATGTCTTTTGAAATAAAGAAATGACTCCACGATCCATTGATTGCAGAAAAACTGAAATCGTTGCTGATAATATTTTTTTCGAATTCTTCTCGAAATAATTCAGTCACCTGTGTATCATCATTTAAGATGAGGCATCCTTCCTCCTTCGAAGCAATTATTAATTCATTCCAACATTTTGCTAATGATTGATTGTTTTCGTAGGTAGAGAGTGTTACATTTTCAAACTGTTTCAAAAAGGCAGTGAATTTTCTTAAATAATTAGTTTGCAGTTCTCTGTCGGGATGCCCGTTGGCTATGCAAATGATCTGTTTGTCAGGAAATATCTTTACCAACCTTTCTACAAGGGGCTTAAAATACGATTCAAATCGTGCGTGATAAGTGACTATGCCGATTGAGTAGTTCATAGGATGAGATTATTTTAATCTGTGCTTTGTAAATTCATCGTACCAGTAAGATAAGAAGAGCTTTGGGGTATTGAATGAATCTACATGCTCGGTATAGTATTTTGCCAGATATTCTGCAGTAAATGTTTCTACAGTCTGCCAAGTGTCTATAAGTAGTACTGGGAAGCCGAGATCGGTCAATCGCTCGCTAAATTGGTTGCGAAGCAAAATGGGAATGACTTTGAAATACAATGCCTCCCATGTGCGATGGCAATCAAGACCGCCGCCGCGTGGCGAGGCTATGTACTTGTATGTACCAAGAGTCTCATAATATTCAGAACGGGGAAGTGAGGCTTGGTCGGCTATTTTTGATTTCAATAATGCCTCCTGGGCATTTCTTCTCTCTTCTATTGTATTGCCAACAGTGAAACCGAACAGTATTCGATTCTGTTTTTTGTCTATGCTAGTAATATCGCCACTCTTAAACCTGTGAATGAAATCTTCTTCATTTCCGACGGTGAGGTTTTGGATGCCAATAGGCAAGGCAGTAACTTTTGGATGTCTGAAGTATATATTTTGTGCATACCAATGGATGATTTTGTCATCAATATACTTTATGAATTCCGACCCAACAGTACTATCTTCATTATTAGACAATAAAACATAAGGTTCTTTTATCAAAATATGAATCTTGGTAAAAAACTCTGGCAAATAATTGGTTCGCACAAAAATAATATCGCCGTACATTACTTCTTCCGGGTTAAAATCAAGGAACTGATCGTATATATGGTTCGCTATTGATCTGAAACCGTCTCCGGATAGATATGGATAGCTGGCCGGACGATGCATGTGAAATGACCTATTAAGGAATCTACGTAGTTGAGTTTTTAATGTAAGAAACATGATTTAAATTTTAAGTAATTTTCGGGCTCTTGGAAGTACGAATATTGACAGGAAGGGAACAGCATAAGAAATGAGGGTTGCATACGCGGCACCGATAGTTCCGTATTTTGGTATGAAATATATATTCAATACTACATTAGTAAGCATTCCTGCGAATGTTGAGAATAGAAGCATTTTTTTGAAGTTTTCGGTAACGAGATAGAGGTTAACGACTGAATTAAGTGATGTTGCAACATTGCTCCATATATATACTTGGAGTATAAGTACGGCCCCTATGAATGCCTGACCGTATACTAATCGTACAATAAAGTCAGAAAGGAACATTACTGGTAGGGAAATGAGTACGGACAACCCAACAAGTAATAGGGCGAGCTTCTGGATCCTTTTGTAATAGGTTTTCTCTGAAGTGTTTTTGGCGTTTATGATAGCAGGGAAAAGAGATGAGGATATAATGCTTGGAATAAAGTACCAAACTTCAGACAATCTGACTGCTGCATCGTACAGACCTACCGAACTCGCGTCCATCATGTTTTTGATCATGATTTGGTCTATGCGTGCATATATAAGGGCAAAGGCTGAGGAAAAAATGAGTGGCCAGGAATCATGCAGTATCTTTTTGGCGATTTCCTTATCAAAAGACCATTGCGAAATCATTCCATAAAACTTTGCTCGGTAATATAAATAACCAGCAGCGTAAAAAACTGATTCAAGAAGTAATACGAACGCAAGATAAATGACACCTTGTCCGAAAACAATCACTAGTATTTTAAGTATATTAAGGAGAATTGTTACGTAGAGGGTAAGCAGAGAAGGGAACTTTGATTGAACATTTGCCTGAAATTCATAGTTAATTATCTGAAAGGTATTAAAGATGAAGCTGAGGCTCAATAAAAAGATCAAAAAGAATGAAACATCTTTTGGCGAAAACCATACCGCAAAGAAAGTACAAAGAAGTATGGCAATTACAGACGCTCCTATTCGGAGAACGAATGCCGATCCCATATACTGATTTTTCTTTTCGGGAAAATGGATGAGGTCTCGATAAAGCACTTGGTCTATTCCCAATACGGCGATGAAGGAGAAAATAGAGACAAAGCTGATGGCGTAGCTTAATTCTCCATAATTGGCAGGGCCTAGATTTCGAGCAATGTAGGCTGTAGCAATAAATGAAATCGCCATGCTGGCAATCCTCCCGAAAAACATCCACCCTAGGTTTCGGAAATACTTCTGAAAGCCTGTGTGGCTCCATTTTTCTTGTATATAGTTCCAGGAAAGTGTCTTCATTGAGGTCGAGTTGAACAACATGGATAGTAGCATTTTACCGATGAAAAATCACTGTTTTTCAGTACTCTTACTTCTTTCGGTTTGTGCTATAATCCCTTTCATAATTTTATACATAACCCACTATCATGAACATCAACGGTTTATTGCGAAATAGTATCATCGGACTTTTATTCCTTGTTCTTGTAATACCACTTGTCGTTTCCGGTTCGATGTTTTTTCCATTCATCGCCGGTAAGGGGTTCTTGTTTCGGACGATTATTGAAATTGCCCTTGCTCTTTATTTGGCCCTAGTCATTCGAGACCGATCATATATTCCACGAAAATCAGCTATTACCTGGTCACTTATTTCTTTCCTTGTAGTGATGGCCGTCGCCACAATATTGAGTGAAAATCCATTTAAAAGTTTTTGGAGTAACTATGAGCGAATGGAGGGTTATGTGACGATGCTTCACTTGGGTGCATATTTTCTTGTTCTTGCTGGAGTATTTACCCGTGATTTATGGAGATCTCTCTTGAATACATCATTGGCGGCAAGTGTAATTATTGGAGGATACGCATTTATGAGCGATCGTTTCGGAGAGAATATTCTCGGACGTATTCAAGGAACTTTTGGTAATTCAACTTACCTCGGTGTTTATGCACTGCTACATGTATTCATTGCTGCGTTCCTTGCTCTCCGGCTCGTGGAGTATAGAGGTAGCTTTAAGAAAAGTTGGACACCTGTTGCTATATATACACTTCTGGCCATCTTCAATACATATATTATGTATAGCACTGGCACCCGAGGGTCTTTTGTTGGATTAGTCGCAGGAGCTCTTGTTACTACAATATTGATTGCTATCTTCGAGCGCACACGGCCTCAGATGAGAAAGATTGCCGTCGGGGTCTGTATAGCTGTTGTTCTTGTCATTATAGGGCTCGGTTCAGCCAAGGAAACTCCCTTTGTACAGAGTTCTCCTATCCTTTCTCGTTTCAGTTCACTTATTACCCTGGATGTTGCTTCTTTGCTTGAGAATCAAGGCCATGCACGTTCCCTTATTTGGGGTATGGCATGGGAAGGGTTTAAGGATAGGCCAATATTCGGATGGGGTCAGGAAAGTTTCAACTATGTCTTTGCCGAGCATTACAATCCTGAAATGTATGATCAAGAGCAGTGGTTCGATCGCAGCCATAATGTATTCTTTGATTGGATGATTGCTGGTGGCGCCCTTGGCCTCTTGTCATATCTTTCTCTTTTTGTCTCCATTATCTATCTGATATGGCGAAAACCGCAGCATGAAGATGAGTCATGGTCTGTCGCTGAGAAGTCAGTTCTTACCGGTCTCTTGGCTGCATATTTTGTTCATAACATTTTTGTTTTCGACAATCTTCCAAGTTATATTTTGTTTTTTATGCTCCTTGCGTATGTTCATCAGCGGAGTACCGTGCACGGTACTCACACTAAGCATATTCCACTCATTACATCCGAGGTCACTCAGAATGTGTTAATAGGTGTTGTCGGAGTACTTGTCATCAGTTCCTTGTATGTGGGTGTCTATGTTCCTTACATGCAGAATATTTATCTTATCAATGCCTTAAAAGCTAACGCGGGAGTTAATGAACAAGGAGGTGCCCTTGTTGAAGCTGAAAAAGGATCTCAAATCTTGAAATATCTCCAAAAAGCGGCTTCTAAGAATGCATTTGGAAAATACGAGGTCCGAGAGCGAATAGCAGAGCTCGGTGCGTCCGTGGTGACCAATCCTACAAATGCAGGGGAGGTGGCGGAGGGATATGAACAACTGCTCCGAAGTGAATATGCAAAACAGTTTACTGAAACTCCGAATGACCCGAGACCATATATGTTTTATGGAGCCTACTTGTCACAAACAAGCCGAACAGATGAAGCTATCGAAGCATTTAAGAAAACAATTGAGCTTTCTCCTAATAAGCAGCAGTTTTTGCTTCAGCTTGCTGTGGCATATTTCTCAAATAAAGATTTTGCCCCAGCTCTTTCAAATGCAAAGAAAGCATATGAGCTTGATAAGAGTAATAAGGAAGCACTCGCCATTTACGCCGTTATTCTCGTCTATGCAAAGGATGTAAAGACAGCAGATGCTGTCATTGCTGAAGGACTAGCAAACGGAATCGATGTGACCGAGGATCCTCGATTTGTTCAGGCGCTTTTGGATACTAAAAACTTTACCAAGCTGATTGCTTTCGTAAAACAAAAAGTGGCAGCAAATCCAAATGACCCACAGACGCTTGTTTCAGCCGCTGCCGTCTATTTGAAAGCAGGTGATCGTATATCTGCGATTCAGAGTCTGCGAAAAGCAATTGAACTGGAACCAAGGTTTAAAACTCAAGGTGAAGAATATATTAGAATCATTCAGGCTGGTGGGGATCCGAGTGAAACACAGAACTAATATCGTTGACTTTAGGGTTCATTTGTGCTATTATAGCCCCGTGAGTGCCAGATTAATTAATGGCGCGCTCGAAAAACAAACGAAATGTTGGCAATGCCCCGAACCAGAAATGGTATCGGGGTTTTGCCTTCTTGTTGTTTTTTTGAATGCGGTTAAGCTATACTAGCGAACAGGAAATCATCGATTTGGTACAGGCGACAGGCGAATGGGTATCCGAAAGATTGTAGACTCCGTCCAGAAGTGGCCGGCGGCTGCACTCACATACAACATTTCGTTTGGAGCTCGCACCCGCCGGCCGCTTGTGGACAGAGGGTGATTTCCAAAAAGTTTAAACGCCGCAACCCCTTTGGGTTGCGGCGTTTGACGTTGATGAAGGAACTTTCTTCTGGTTATCGAGATGTCTTTTTTCCGATCAGAAAGAAATATTCCGTATGGTGGCAAACCTTGATCCCTACCTTGTCGAAGATTTCCTTTTTGGGGAAGAGGTATTGAACGATGGCGACATGAGCAAGGCGTGCTTGGTGTTTGTCTTGCGCCGTCAGGTAAAGAAATTCCCTGCGAGGACTGCCTTCGGTTGAAGAGTAACCCCCAACTTTTTCTGTCATACAGAGAAGTGTTGCGTCACCTGGTCCATTGATGCGGAGAGATGTCGGTGGCGGCGTGTCGCGAAACACCGACAGTATATCCGCCTTGCTTGAAGCCGTCCGCAGGGACTCAATCAGCTCCTTGTAATTTCCAGTGTCGCACACGAGCATGTCTGGCTCTGTTGCTGTTTTGGGGCGGATACGCCAGGGTCCCGTCGGGCCACTGATCAGGAAGTCGTGGATCCCTGAAGCGTAATTAATCGAGGAAAGGTTTTCGATCCCGCTGCTATGAGCTGCGTAGTTCGTGAAGGAACCGAGTTCGCGTTGAAGTCGATTGTTGGCCGGCGCGATGTCGATGATAGAGGGAATGTGCCGATCACCAAAATCGACCATTCCCTTGACGTCTGTGATCATCTCGCCGAGAGGAAAGAATTTGTGTTCGAGCATCTTGTCCCAGTAAGGTCCAAGAACTTTTCGGGCGTTATCCCAGGAGGCGTATTGCATGGTTTGTTTGCGGTGTTGTAGTCAAAGAGCGAAATGCGGCCGACAGGGCCTCATAGCTCTGTGACCTGGTTAAAATTACTACGCCATTTATACGCCTCGAAAAAATATAAGTCAATTATATTTATTTTTATTTCATCCGTTAAATATTCAAATTAAATTAATAAAATATTTACAAAAATAAAAAAATAAATTTTATTTTATAAATTTTATTTTTTTAAAAAAACTTTTTCAAAAAAGTTATCCACAACATTCAGTAAAAAAATATTGCTAGTGTGTGTGATGTGGCAGATAATTAAGTTACGTTTACACGCGCGACGTCGGCGTCTGTAAATATTAACAACAAATTGATCTTTAAATAACATGGCAGCAAAGAAGAAAGCAAAGAAGACAAAGAAAGCAGCTCCTAAGAAGAAGGCAAAGAAGGCCGCTTCAAAGAAGCGACGATAGTCTTCGTCTCACTTAACAAAAATCCCTCGCAAGAGGGATTTTTGTTTTGCCTTTTTTGTTATTGATTTTTAATAAGGTGCATGATAGGGTGAATTCCGAGTTAGTAAACAGAAAGGAGGCCGTATGCGCCCATCGCATATAGTCAAAAAAGGCCGTCGTAAGGAGAGTAAAGAACGGATGGCCTTGAAAAAGAGCCTCCAATCTATCGCACTAAGGTGCGGCTTGAGTCCGAAAGCTCGGAAAAAGTACGTCAAACGCGTACTCGAAGGAAGTGATGCCACCGCTCGTGTCCTCGCTCATCTCAATCAAGCCGAGCTTTACTGCCTCAGGTGATCCCCGCGACTCCTTTACAGCCTCCGGCGCCATGCGTGCCGGAGGCTGTTTTCATTAAACATTCATAGGGATATATGTTAGAGTAGAGCCCACAAATATATGTCATTCATTACCTCACTATTTAACCATTCCGAGAAAGAAGTTAAGCGCTACCGCAAGACAGTGGAGAAGATTAATACCTTGGAGGATTCGATCAAATCATTGTCCGCAGAGGATCTTAAACAAAAGACCGCAGAGTTTCGCGAGCGTCTTCTTCGGGTCGAAAATCCAGAAACTTTGGACATGATACTGCCTGAAGCTTTTGCTGTTGTTCGTGAAGCATCACGTCGTACGCGAGGCGAGCGTCATTACGACGTTCAACTTATCGGAGGAATGATCCTCCATGAGGGTAGGATAGCTGAAATGAAGACAGGAGAGGGAAAGACTTTGATGGCAACACTCGCTGCATATCTTAACGCCATCGAGGGTAAGGGTGTCCATATCGTAACAGTAAACGACTATCTCTCACGACGAGATGCCGCTTGGATGGGTGAAATCTATCACGCGCTCGGTATTACTGTGGGTGTTATAAATCACGATTCATCATATCTTTTTGATCCGTCCCATTTGAGCAAAGAAGAAGAGACTGAGGGTGAAAAGAAAGAGAGTGAAGTTGGTTCATTCAAGGTCGTTGTTGAATTTCTTCGACCCGTTGGTAGAAAAGAGGCATATGCGGCTGATATTACTTACGGAACAAATAATGAATTTGGTTTTGATTATTTGCGAGACAACATCGAACATTTTCCTCAAGGTATTCGACAACGTTCATTTAATTTTTCTATCGTAGATGAAGTAGATTCAATCCTTATCGATGAATCGCGAACCCCGCTCATCATTTCAATGCCTGTGTCTGATGCAGAAAGTTTGTATCCTCGTTTCTCTGAAATTGCTCAACGGTTACAGCCTGAAATTGATTACACTGTGGATGAAAAATCGCGAACCATTAGTTTGACTCAAGAAGGAATTGACAAGGCGGAGAAGGAGCTTGGTATGGGAAATATATATAGCGAAGGAGGTGTTAAATATGTTCATCATTTGGAAACTGCTATACGGGCAAAGGCTCTCTATTTAAATAATGACCATTATATTGTAAAGGATGGTGAGGCTATCATTGTCGATCCATCAACTGGACGATTACAGCCAGGACGACGTTGGAGTGAAGGTCTTCACCAGGCTATTGAAGCGAAGGAGGGAGTGAAGATTCAGCAAGAGTCACGTTCGTATGCTTCCATTACTTTCCAAAACTATTTCCGACTTTACCCAAAGCTTTCTGGTATGACAGGTACAGCAAAGACAAGCTCAGAAGAATTCCTTAAGGTATATGGTCTTGATGTTATTGAAGTACCGACACACCGGCCAGTAGCGAGGCAAGATAAGACAGATCTCATTTTTCAAACGGAGGCTGGGAAGTTTAAGGCGCTTGCACGGACAGTGAAGGAGTTGAATAAAAAAGGTCAGCCGGTACTAATCGGTACAGTTTCAATTGAAAAGAACCAATTACTTTCCGACTATTTGAAACGAGAGGGAATTCCTCACACACTTTTGAATGCAAAGCCGGAGTTTGCTGAACGAGAGGGTGAAATTGTAGCCCAGGCAGGTAAGAAGGGAGGAGTGACGATTGCCACTAACATGGCGGGGCGAGGTGTGGATATTAAGCTCGGTGGCGCACCTAGTTCAGCTTCAGCATATGAAGAAGTAAAGGCACTCGGTGGCCTTTATGTTATCGGTACTGAGCGTCATGAAGCGCGTCGCATTGATAACCAGTTGCGAGGTCGTTCTGGTCGACAGGGTGACCCAGGAGAGACACAATTTTATGTGTCTCTCGAAGATAGTCTTATGCGAATCTTCGCAACAGATATGTTAAAAAATGTCATGGGACGCTTTAAAATTCCTGAAGATGAACCTATCCAAAATGGCATTGTAAGTCGAGCTCTTGAAAATGCTCAGACAAAGATTGAAGGTTTCCATTTTGATTCTCGAAAGCACGTACTTGAATATGATGACGTGCTCAATCAGCAGAGAAAGAAAACCTATGAACGTCGACGAAAGATTCTTCTTGGTGATCAGGAGGCTGTTGAATCAGTACTCGGTGAAATACTGGCGCGTGTAAGCGAAGAAGATCGTGTTGCTCTGGAAGCAAAACGAATTGAAGTTGGTGCTGCAACAAACAGTGGCGATACCTTTCTCTCAATGACAAAAGGTATTATTCTCCAAACAATAGACCTTTTTTGGGTTGACCATCTTGAAATGATGGATTATTTGCGAAATAGCGTTAACTTGCGTGCATATGGCCAGAGAGATCCGCTTGTTGAATATAAGCGAGAAGGACTCCATCTTTTTAAGGAAATGGAACAGGCCGTTGATAATGAAATCGTTCGTATTCTTAAGTCCATCGCTCCGGACACTAACATCAGCATGGGTCAGAATGTTAAAACTATAGAACTTCGGCCAGATGCGGCAGGAAACATTACTGCAACTTCAGGCGGACAGCCTGTTGGCAACGTCCCTGCAACTGCGGTTCCTGTTGTAAAGCAGGGCGAAGAGATTGGGCGAAATGATCCGTGCCCTTGCGGAAGCGGAAAGAAATGGAAGAATTGCGGATTGAAGAATATTGAGGAGCATCAAAAATTGATGGCGGGGAAGGTGTAATGACAAACACATTGCTCAAATTTAAAAATAGCTTAGCAATGGCACCTAGGTATTTGTTTTTTTAGTAAAGTAAGAATAGTATTAACTCTATGTTTTTAACCCAATTTTTAACAGTGGCGGTCGTACATTTATTTGCGGTAATGAGTCCGGGCCCGGACTTTGCTATGGTCACCAGAAACAGCCTTATTTACTCAAGGAAGATCGGCATATATACATCAGTGGGCATAGCTCTCGGTATTATGGTACATGTTGCATATTCACTTATCGGCATTGGTTTTATTATCTCGCAGTCAGTTTTACTATTTAACCTCATTAAATGGATAGGTGCGCTTTATCTAATATATATTGGTTATAAATCACTGCGTGTTAAACCATCATTGCTTGTTGAAGCCAAAGCAACAAATTCCATAAGAGATAAACAAATTGGTAGAAAAGAAGCCATTAAGATTGGTTTTTTGACAAACGCGTTAAATCCAAAAGCAACAATGTTTTTTCTAGCACTTTTTACTCAAGTCATTGATCCGGTCACGCCTAAAAATATACAATTCCTATACGGTATTGAAATGATGGTGATTACATTTGTTTGGTTTGCGCTTATTTCACTCATGTTTTCAAATAAGCATATTAAAATGCGCATAGGAAAGGTGCAACATTATGTAGAACGCGTGACTGGTGCGGTTTTGATCGCTTTAGGCATAAAGGTGGCACTTGCAGCACATAAATAAGTAGCGCTAGATGTTTTTCTTTTTGGTGTTATAGTTATTTCATGAACCTCCAGAATATTCAGAATGTATATTTTCTCGGTATATTGGGAGTAGTTTTGATTCTCTCCATTTGTATCTTCTGGCCCTTTCTTACTGTTATTGCTTTAGCTGTAATGATGGCGCTTGTGCTCGGTCCTGTATATGATCGTGCTACGAAATTTGCTCGTGGATCAAAAAATATAGGGGCGTTGCTTACTATATTATTTTTGGTAGTAGTCATCATTTTGCCACTTACTTTTGTGGCCGCTCAGATCTTTCAGGAAACTCAGGGAATATACACACATCTCACTAGTTCCAATGAAGTATCTATCGATCAATTAAGCAACTCGATTCAGCAACGAGTAAGTGCTATCGCTCCTGATTTTAATTTAAATATTCGCGAATATGCCGCAGCGGCTTCTGCATGGATAGTGGCAAGACTCGGTAGTTTCTTTTCGAGCACTTTGGATTTTGTTTTGAAACTAATACTTGCTCTTGTCGCACTTTTCTATTTTCTTCGTGATGGTGACAAGTTTCGTGAGCATATTTCAGCTTTAAGTCCGCTTCCACAAGGAGAGGATGAGACGATTATTAAATCGCTTAAAACATCTGTCAAATCTGTTGTCGTTGGTTCTCTCATTATTGCCCTAGTGCAGGGACTTTTGGCCGGTATTGGTTTCGCAATTTTCGGTGTACCAAACCCAAGTCTTTGGGGAACTGTAGCGGCGATTGGTTCGTTGATTCCAGGCGTCGGTACTGCTATTGTTTGGATTCCGGCGACAATCTATCTTTTTGTCACAGGCGGTAGTAGCTACATGTGGCTGGGTCAGTTGCTCTGGAGTGTGCTTCTTGTTGGAACTATTGATAATTTTCTTAGCCCTTTTCTTCTTGAAAAGGGAATCAATATTCACCCCATTCTCATTCTTTTCTCCATTCTCGGTGGTTTGCAATTCTTTGGTCCCGAAGGTTTTCTTCTTGGCCCATTAGTTTTGAGTTTACTTTTTGCACTGGTGCGCGTGTATCAACACAGTAGTGGTAGTGATAAAAAGACGAGTGAGGTGGTTGACGATAAAAAAATAAAGGAAGCTTAAACCAGATATACTGAAATGAAAACGATTGTAACCCACGGCGCCAATTTTCATAGTGATGATTTGTTCGCGACCGCCGCTCTTATGTTGCTGTTAAAGAAGATAGCACCAAAAGAAGTTGTTAAATTGGTCCGCTCTCAGACATTCGATGAAAAAACATGGAAGAATGCTGATTTTGTTTATGATATAGGGCGTGTTTACGATCCTGCAAAAAATCGCTTTGATCACCATCAAGAAGGTGGTGCGGGTGTTCGTGAAAATGGAATTCCGTATGCCGCATTTGGATTAGTCTGGAAAAAGTTTGGGAAAAAAATTGCTGGTTCGCAAGAAGTGGCTGATTACGTTGATAGAAAACTAGTGCAGCCGATTGATGCTGGAGATAACGGGGTGGAGCTATACACTCCGAAATTTGAATCAGTCGGGCCGTTTGTCATTCAGGATTATGCGTACATGAAATCAAATCAGGCGAAAGATGAGTTTGAAAAGAATGGAAAACTTTCGGTGTTCGATGCTCCGTTTAAGAAACTATTACCTCTTGTTCAGGATATTATCTTGAGCATGATTGCTCGCGGTTCATATAAAGAGACGATGAGAAAGAAGGCAAAGAAGCTGATTGAAAAGACAACAGATAAGAGAATTGTAATCATGGACTCGTATATAGGCTTCGATTTTTCTGAATTTCCAGAGCCATTGGTTACTGTTTACAGAGATTTAAGAACGAAAGGTAACTGGGCTGCAAAAACAATTAAGAAAACAGATCGCAATGACTTCTTTGAAGCTCGTATGTATTTTCCAAAAGAGTGGGCGGGTAAGGGAGGTGAAGAGCTTGCTAAAATCACGGGTGTAACGGATGCTTATTTTTGTCACAATGCACGTTTCCTTGTAGTGGCAAAATCAAAAGAAGGCATACTGGCATTAGTGAAAAAGGCGCTTGAATATAGTATATAATTTAGTTTTTCTTCAATACAAATTCGGTAATGCTTAAATCTTGTGCTATGGTAGGGTCATTATGGCATTCATAGACGAACTCAGTTTACACATGAAAGCAGGCCGGGGCGGCAACGGCGTTGTTCGTTGGCTACATGAAAAATACAAAGAATATGGCGGTCCTGCTGGTGGAAACGGCGGTCGGGGAGGTAACATTTACGCTAAAGCGGTGCGTGATTCATGGTTACTAGCTAAATATCGCCACAAGATTGAGTTCATTGCTGAGAACGGAGCTGACGGAGAGAATCGAAACATGCATGGTAAAAATGGCGAAGATCTTTTCATTGAATTGCCAATTGGAAGTATTTTAACTAACAAGCAAACAGGTGATGTCTTTCGCCTTGATGAAGAAGGGCAGGAACTTTTACTTTTGAAAGGCGGTCATGGCGGTCTCGGTAACGAACATTTCAAGGGATCCACTAATCAGCAGCCAAAAGAATGGACCCCTGGAAAGGATGGCGAAGAAGCAGATTTCGATATTGAGGTAGAAATAATCGCAAGTGCAGGACTCATCGGCTTGCCAAATGCGGGCAAGTCTTCACTTCTCAATACACTAACGCGGGCATCTGTAAAGGTGGGTGCGTATGAATTTACAACGCTCGAACCAAATCTCGGTGATCTTTACGGCCACGTACTCGCCGACATCCCAGGATTAATCGAGGGTGCGTCAGAAGGAAAGGGTCTGGGTCATAAGTTCTTGAGACATATTCGTCGTACAAAGATTTTGTTGCACTGTGTTTCCCTTGAGAACGCCCAAAGTTCCGAAGACCCCGCTCTTGGTCTTTGGAAAATATATACTACTGTACGAAATGAATTGAATGAATTTGATCCGGAACTTTCACAGAAAGAGGAAATAATTATTGTTACTAAAAGCGATATATATCCGCCGGGAGAAGGTGAGAGGATTGCAAAGAAAGTTTCAGCTTGGGAAGGAAAGAAGATGTTCGTTATTTCAATTTACGATGCGGATGCTATTAAGCAGCTATCAGATGAATTAGTGAAGATGCTCAAGTAGCCTAATTGTGTTAGGATAGTTCCGTTATGTCAGACCTCTCAACAAATCCTGTAACTGCGGCAGGAACGGCTGAAAAGAAATACACCACAGTCGTTGGTCTTGAAATTCATGCTGAGCTCAAAACTCATTCGAAGATGTTTTGCTCGTGCAAGAATGACCCAGATGAAATACGGCCTAACCACAACGTTTGCCCAATTTGTATGGGTCATCCTGGAACCCTTCCGACAATAAATAAAGAGGCGGTTCGACAGGTCATTCGCATTGGAAATGCTGTTGGTGGTAATATTGCCGATTTTACCGAATGGGATAGAAAGAATTATTTCTATCCAGATATTCCGAAGGGATATCAGATCAGTCAGTATGCACATCCTCTTGTGCGCGGTGGTTCGATCGCTGGTGTTGATCTTACACGAATCCATCTTGAAGAAGATACAGCGAGTTCAGTCCACGATCAGGGAGATTTTTCCCTCGTTGATTTTAATCGCTCAAGTTTACCGCTTATGGAGCTTGTAACGGAACCGGTTATTCATGACGCAAAAACTGCCGGAAATTTTGCACGCGAGTTACAATTACTTTTGCGATATCTTGGTGCTGGCGATGCAAATATGGAGAAGGGAGAGATGCGTGTTGAAGCGAATATTTCTGTAACGGAAGATACCTCTGGCGATCCAAAAAAGTTTGGTACGAGAGTAGAAGTAAAAAACCTTAACTCGTTTAAATCTGTCGAAAGAGCTATAGATTATGAGGTACAGCGACACATCGATCTTATTGAACGGGGTGGAAAAGTGGTGCAAGAAACCCGCGGATTTGACGAATCAACGGGAAAAACATTCTCGCAGCGGGCAAAGGAAGACTCGCATGATTATCGGTATTTCCCTGACCCTGATTTGCCAAAGTTGTTTGTCTCAGAGATTCCTGAATTTGCGGCGGACGTGATTAAGGCAGCCCTTCCAGAGCTTCCGTGGGAAAAGCGCGCACGATATATAAAAGACTATGGCATGAAAGATGAAGACGCTGAAATGTTCGTGCAAGATGATACCCTTCGAATGTTTTTTGAGAGTGTTGTTTCAAAAATTTCTGATCCTGCAGTTTATAAATTAGCCATTAATTACATTACTTCTGACATTGCAGGCCTGATGAAAAAAACAGGGGAGTGGAAGGTGAGAATTTCCCCAGAACATTTTGTCGAGCTTATTTTAATGATTTTTGCGAATGAGCTTTCATCAAGATCTGCAAAAGACATTCTTTCGATGATATGGGAGGGCAAGGAATCAAGTAAATCTCCAAAAGTAATAGCCGAAATTCACGGCATGATACAAAAAAACGATCCAGAAGCACTTAAAAAGATGATTGAAGATATTGTCGCAGCACATCCAAGTGTTCTGGCTGATTATAAGGCAGGGAAACAGGCTGCATTACAGTTTTTCATTGGTCAGATTATGAAGCAGTCAAAAGGATCGGTGAACCCTGCTGTTGCCCGCGAAATACTTATTGAGGCTGTGGATAAGTAGGCCTAAAAATAAGCGCTTTTCAAAGGGTCGAGTGGTACAATTAGGGGTACAAATGAAAAAGCAGTTTCCGGCTTCGATCGTAGTTCTTTTTTTAGGTGCGCTTTTCACATTCTGCCCTTTTTCTATCGCTCGTGCTGAGGAGATAACACCAAAAAGTAACTTCTTTTCAAACATTGTTTTTCCGCATGTTCCGGAGGTTCCTAAGCTTCCATCGCTTTTGCCTTATCTTTTGCAGATCAAAGAAATGGTTATCCAGCCTGCTGCACAGACAGGTAAGGTCTTTGCTGGTATCGCTGATGATTTTTCACGGGATATTGTTATCCCGTTAAATAATTTTCAAAAGCAATCTATCATCACTGCTTCTATACCTTTACGTCGGATCAAAGAAGGTGCTGTGAATTCCACAAATTTTGTTGCATCAAAAATAGATCATGCCATTGGCTCAGTGCAGAACGTAGGTATGTCTCTGACTGATCGTGCATCAACAACTGCTAATCAGGCAGCTGTCAGCACGACTAATACTTTTCAGAACTTTTTTGGGAATCTTGTAGATACAACAGTATCTTTCTTTTCTTCATTTTTTCCATCTTCAAGTTCTAACTCTGATTCTCAGTCATATGATCAAGTAGTAGTTCCATCTGCCCCTAAGTCTTCGGTAGCAACGTCTACAAAGGTGGTAAATAACCAGCCTGTTGTTGAGAGGGTTGTCGTTGCTGGTACGAATACGTCTCTCATCCTCCGCACAATTTCAGCACTCACTTCGCGTATCGATGCTTTGGAAGGTCGCCCTCAGACGGTAATCAACAATACATATGTTGCGCAGCAGACAGATAGTATTGCCGATTCCATCAGTCGTCTTATCACATCGAATAATACGAATATCACAAATGTTATTACAAACTCGATCCCTTCGGTCGACCAGTCTGCTATATCAATTACTGGCGGTACTATTACAGGAGTAAACGCTACAACTACCGACCTTGAGGTTGCAGGCACTCTTTCCTTCGATGGACTTTATGGATCATCAGGACAGGTTCTTGTCTCACAGGGAACTTCTACTACTCCAGTCTGGCAATCTCTTGCTTCAGCTGCGACCAACACAGATCAGCTTTCTGAAGGTCTTAGTAATCTTTATTTCTCAGATGCAAGAGCAAGGAATGCACTTTCATTGACCGCTACAGGGCTTGATTTTGCAACATCAACCGGAATCTTCTCCCTGACTTCCGGATACAACATTCCTCTCATCGCTTCAACTACCTCATGGAATGACTTCTATACCACTCCAAGCAATCGTATCAGCGCAGGTACCGGTCTGTTGTGGACAGGAAACTCTCTTTCAAACACCGGCGTCCTTTCGATCGGGGGCCTCACCGGAGCAGTGTCCACTTCATCTCTCGGTATCACTTCTTCACAGTGGACCGCTTCTAGCTCTGATATTTATTACAGCACCGGTAATGTTGGAATTGGTACTGATACTCCATCAGAGAGTCTGCATGTGGTCGGAGGTGTGCGTATCTCAACTCTTGGCTTAGTAGGTGTTGTTCATTCTGATATCGATGGTATCTTGTCGTCTTCACTTGTTGATCTCGGTACTGAAGTGATAGGCAATATAGATTTAACCCATTTTAATGCTGCTAGCAATGCAACACCTCTCACATTTTGGCGTGGAGATGGAGTGTGGGAAACACCCGATCATGGTTCGATGGCGGGCCTTTCAGATGACGACCATGCGCAGTACCTTCTTCTTGCAGGAAGAAGTGGAGGACAGTCGATCATGGGGGGTACAGCTTCGGGTGACGATCTCATTCTCCGTTCTACGTCGAACGCAACAAAGGGCAGTATATTTTTTGGAAACAATGGGACGGTCGTGTATGACGAAGTAAATGATAGATTTGGAATCGGAACGACGACTCCTGGAACCAAACTCGATGTGTATGGAACGGCAGGAACAGCAGACATCTTTGCGATCTCTTCTTCGACGAACTCCAGACTCTTTACAGTGACTTCCAGTGGAAATGTCGGGATTGGTACGACGTCTCCCGTAGGAAAGTTTGAAGTGATTGGTGGCGATGTCGGCATCGGAGTCGCAGGGACTTCTCTAGGAGGTTCTGTGCGATCTCTAAGGATCGGAGGTTTGACTAATGCCACAGTCTCACTTGTTGGTGCAAAAGATTGGCAATTTTCATCTGTTTCTGATGGGACTTTTAGCTTCTATAATTCTACTGACAGCGTAACTGCGATGAGAGTGCTCGCCACAGGGCAGGTGGGAATAAATATCGGCGGAAGCGCGAGTCCTTTAACTTATCTCCATGTTAACGACTACAGTTCCGGAATCTCTGCTCCTCTTACTGTTTCAAATAATAATACCGGCGTCGGTGTCGGTTCATCTCAAAATTATTCTGCTTACACGACCGGGACAACCTACGGCACATTCGCTCAGACTGGATTTGTTACCACTGCAACCGGAGCGGGAACACATAGCGGTGATTACTATATATCGACGGCAAATTCTGGAACAGTTGCAGAAAGATTGCGTGTGACTGCTGCGGGCAATGTCGGAATCGGCACAACAACTCCAGGCTC
>JAZKIM010000001.1:0-19059 GCA_040384865.1 Patescibacteria group bacterium | reverse complement strand
TTTCAATGATTTATTGCCGGACAGCGGGGATGCTGATATGAAATTCAGATTAATACATTCACATCACCCTCTACATCCTAAGTCCTACATCCTATATCCTGTCTTACTTTTGACTTTACTAGTTGGTTCCACGGCACAACAACTCCAGGCTCTGCTCTTACTGTTGTTGGAACTTCAAATATCACTGGAGCATCTATTTTTGGAGGTGCTGCAACTTTTAATGGCGTCGCAGCTTTTAGAAAGTCAGCACTACCAACTTCTATCTCTAGTGCAAACCACTATTTACAAATCGGTGGTCTCGAAGAATCATTGAACGGATATGCCCTAATTGGCTTTGGATATGCGGGAGGTACTCAGCAACCTGGGTATTTCGGCTTTCAAGAAACAACTCTAGCGTCACAGGAAAAAGGTGATTTTGTGTGGGGTCTTAGAGATGTAGTAACCGATACGCTACCTACTGAAAGAATGAGATTGACAAGTGCTGGTAATCTTGGCCTCGGCACCACGACGCCCGGATCAAAATTGGTTGTGAATGGTAATATCGATATTGGTACAACTACGACTTCCGCAGCGGGGCAGATAACTCAAAATGGCACACGGCTGCTGCATACGTACGGTACCAGTAATCTATTTATGGGGGCCAACGCAGGTAATTTTACGACTACAGGCACGTTAAACTCTTCATATGGAGCAGGAACATTACAGTATCTGACATCGGCAAGTGAGAATAACGCTTTTGGTTACAGTGCTTTGGCTAATACCACCAGCGGTTCTAGTAATATGGCAATGGGTAGTAGTGCTCTTTACTCAAATACAACGGGAACTCGTAATACGGCGATTGGGAGGGCGGCAATGTATTACAATACGGACTCGGGTGATAATGTTGCGATAGGATACAACGTTTTATTTAATACTGGTGGTTTTGGTGCAAACACTGTCATTGGTACTAGCGCAATGTTTAATGCAACTGGAAACTTGTTGGAAAACACAGTAATAGGTTATAACAGCTTATTAAATGCCAATGGTGCTCGTTACAATACGGTTATCGGAAGCAGCGGGGGCAATGCTGTTACTAGTGGATTTTATAACACAATTATCGGTAGGGGGTCCGGGTCAAATATAACTACAGGTTCGAGTAATATTATCATCGGAGACAGGGTAGATGCTCCGTCTGCTACAGCTTCTAACCAACTTAACATAGGAAACATAATCTTCGGCACGTCGATAGACGGCACGGGTACCACCATCTCTACGGGGAATGTCGGAATCGGTACGACGACGCCAGCTGCCCGTTTTCAGGTGACAGGGGCGGGAGGTACCAACCCTTTCCGCGTCGCTTCTTCGACGAACGTAAGTATGTTAGAAATTACCCAAGCAGGAAATGTCGGGATTGGCACAACTGCTCCTGGAGCCAAGCTCCAGATCGGAGAGAGTACCGGTACAGTTCCTACAAACACTAACTTGTTTATAGAAGGAGGAAAATCCCTTCGTTTCGGCTCCAATAATGGGAACGCAGATTATGGGACTTACATGAGGTCAGATTATTTAGCAAATGCTGCTTTGGTTTTTGGCACCCGAGAGTTGGGAGTAGACACAGATACCTTTACTCTCACAAATGGTAGATTGGGTATCGGGACTACAAACCCCACAACCCCTCTGGAGATCTCAAATCCAGGAGCGAATTACGATACTTTGAGGCTTTCGAATACCGCTTCCGGTGGCTATAGGCGACAGGGAATCATCCTGCAGCACGGCAATGATTCGGAAGAAAGCGTTGTTACGCTCCAGGCGTATACGGCAGCAGATAATTCAGATAACACTCTTTTTTGGGGAGGAGGAAGTTCTCTTTACAATACTGTCACGACTCAGAGATTTTACACTGCAGCAAACGGAAATACTTTGACAGGATCTGAAAGAATGCGGATCACCGGAGACGGCAATATCGGAATTGGTACCACCACCCCGTCCCACAATCTCACTATTGCCGGTAATATAAATTTTACCGGTAGTCTCTACCAAAATGGTACAGCATTCTCAAGTGCTGGTAATTCAGCATTTACTTTTGGAAATGGATTTATTTATAACGCTACATCGACTGACCTTGTCGGTATCGGGTCATCAACTCCTATTTCGACGCTTTCTGTAAAAGGAAAAGGAGGAGTCAACCCGTTCACCATTTCTTCCTCGACTAACGCTATTCTCTTTAATGTGACACAGGCGGGGAATGTTGGGATTGGAACCTCAACACCGGGCTCACTGCTTACGCTTGGATCAGGTCAATTTTCAGTCCCAAAGGGTACATCAACATTGCCATCTATAACATTCGGAGGAGAAACATCGAGTGGTTTCTATGGGATTACAGGGCAGGCAAACTCAGTTGCCTACTCATACGCTGGTGTGGAGGCGTTTCGATTTGATGGTAATGGATTAGGAGTGCCGAAGCCCTCGACTAATAGGAGATATATAACAACCTTTGACTCTGTGAGTGGTTCAACTGCATGGAGTGTCGGCTCCAACGCTACGGAAGACTATTTCGGATTTACAAACCCCAATAATGATGGTAGTGGCTTTTTTCATAGCGGTTCTACCGGAAATGTTGAATATCGTTACCAGGCTTATAGCCTTGCAAATTTAGGTATTGTCTTTAGAGATGATGCAAATACTTTCTATGTAAGAGCAAATTCAGGTACTCAAAGTGGTAATCTTCAGGAGTGGAGAAATTCGAGCGATGTTGCGTTGAGTGTCGTCGGTCCAACTGGTAATTTCGGTATTGGTACCACCACCCCATCCGCAAGGCTCGCTGTCACTGGTATAGCAGGAACGGGTGATATCTTTGCTATTGCATCTTCAACAGAAGCAAGGCTGTTGACAGTAACAAGCGCAGGAAATGTAGGTATCGGTACCACCACCCCTGGTTTCTTGCTTACGCTTGCAACAACCGCTTCTGCTCCTTTGCAACTTAGAAGTACTAATACTCGAACATTCATCCGTTTTGATAACAATACAGCTACTACTCGATACCTTGGTTTAAATAGTAGTGGTAATATGGTTTTTTACGGATCAGATTCAGTCACAGAAAATATGGTTGTGACAAACGCAGGAAATGTTGCAATCGGTACCACTACTCCAGCCACAAAACTCAATGTGTGGGGCACTGGAGAGGCCGCACGATTTGGGGATAATACGAATACCTCAACCTACCTAGGCTTTGCATACAACTCAGTTTCTGGTTCACCACGTGGATTTTTTGGCCACGACTCTGGTAGAGGAAATACTGTCGTGCAAGCAGGTAGCACAAAAGGAATCGAGTTTAATGTAAATAACGACACCTTCGGTTCTGGGTATGTAATGTCTATTAAGAGCACAGGCGATATTGGCATCGGCACCACAACTCCAGTAGCGAAGCTTGCTATCACAGGAACAACGGGATCAAGCACTGATCTCTTTACCGTGGCTTCATCCACAAATTCAAGACTCTTTACAATAACCGCCGCAGGGCGTGTTGGTATTGGTACCACTACTCCTGGCGCGCAGCTTACAACGACAGGGACAGTTCAGTTTAGTGGTCTCGGAGGGGCAGGTGCCGTTACATCTGATGCTGTTGGTAATTTAACTACCGCATCGGATGAAAGATTGAAGGACATAGAAGGTGACTTCACTCGAGGATTGGAAGATATTAAAAAAATAAATCCAATATCGTATCATTGGAAAACAGAAACAGGTTATGATACATCGAATCTTTACAGCGGTTTCTCTGCACAAAATGTTCAATTAGCAATTCCTGAAGCGGTACTTCCAAATAGCCAAGGATATCTTTCTCTTCAGGAAAGGCCTATTCTGGCTGCCGCTATCAATGCTATTAAAGAATTGGCATCTGTATTTTCTAAGATCGAAGATGGAATTGCTTATGTAAAGACTATTGTTGTTGAAAGGTTTACTATTGGTTCATCTGAAAAACCCGCAGGTATCACTATTTATGATCAGGCAACAGGGGCACCATATTGTATACAGGTGGTGAATGGAACAATGGTAAATGTTTCTGGCGCTTGTGGCATAACATCTTCAGCCCCAAGTTCTTCATCGACGGATACAACTACAGGGGGAGGTGATCAGTTGGTAATTGATAACAGTGATACTTCTCTTGTAGCAAGTTCAACTCCAACAGAAGATATCCCTGTTGAAACGGACGTTATTAGCGAAGAAGATAATACTCCAGAGACTCCTTCTGCTGAGTCCGCTCCTGTGCCGGAGCCTGCAGAGACATTGGAACCAGCTCCAGAGCAGGTATCTGCCCCAATCGCCGATAGTACACCATCAAATCCACCAGCTGACACTGGCTCGACTATATAGTTCATATATAATGGAGGGCACAAAACATTACATACAATCATTTTAAACTGACATACATATATGAGTACTACACGCGTGGCGATAAATGGAGCGGGACGAATTGGCCGAGCATTCTTGAAATTAGCTTCAAAAGAAGCTTCTTTAGAAGTTGTTGCAATCAACGATCTTGCTGATATTGAAAATATTGCATATTTGATGAAGTACGACAGCGCTTACGGTCGAAGTGATCTTGATATAAAGGCAGATAAAGCTCGAAGCGTACTCATTATCAACGGTAAGGAGGTGAAGTATTTGAGTGAAAAAGATCCTACGGTTCTTCCGTGGAAAGATAATGCGGTTGATATTGTTGTTGAGTCTACAGGTCTTTTTACTTCATATGAAAAAGCGAATGCTCATATTGTAGCGGGTGCAAAACGAGTAGTTATTTCTGCTCCGGCAAAAGATGAACCTGCTGCAACCATCGAGGGTGCAACTGTACTTATGGGAATTAATGAGTTTGCGCTTGCGACTTGTGCAATTTCTTCTAATGCATCTTGCACGACAAATGCGGCAAGTCCAGTTATTTCAATCATCGATGAATCCATCGGTATCGAGAAAGCAATTCTCAATACCGTACACGGGTATACAGCGAGCCAGGCTTTGGTAGACGCTCCAAACAAAAAGGATTGGCGAGAAGGGCGGGCGGCAGCCATGAATATTGTGCCATCTTCAACCGGTGCGGCTAGAGCTGTTACGAAGGTAATAAAGGATCTTGTTGGAAAGTTTGACGGTGTATCCATGCGAGTACCTGTCATTACCGGTTCAATCGTCGATGTTACGTTTATAACAAAGCGGGCGACTACTAAAGATGAAGTAAACGATATCTTGAAAAAGGCGGCACAGGATCCACGATGGAAGGGTGTGTTTGAGGCGAGTGATGAAGAACTTGTTTCTCGAGACATCATTGGAAATCCTCATGCATCAATTGCTGATCTCAAATTCACGCGCGTAGTCGACGGAAATTTGGTAAAAGTGCTTGCGTGGTATGACAATGAAATGGGGTACACTCACACACTGTTGGCACATGTAATGAAGGCAGCTGAGCACATCGGTTAGTTGGTTGATAAAAACATTATGAAAATATTCATTGCTGCAGACCATGCCGGATTCGAACTTAAAAAGTTTCTTGTTGAGAAGCTTAGTGAGGACCACCATGAGATGATTGATTGTGGGGCCCATCAGCTTATTGAAGATGACGACTATCCTAAATATATCAGTAAGGCCGCACGGGATGTTTCTGAGTGTGAAATTGCGCGTATGCGCGGAGCAATTACCAATTCACCAAATGATGAGGATTTGGAGGTGCGAGGAATCGTCATCGGCGGATCAGGACAGGGTGAGGCAATTATGGCTAATCGATATGAATCTGTGCGTGCCGCTGTATATTATGGCGGCCCAGAAGAAATCGTCACTTTGTCGCGAGAGCATAACGATGCCAATATTCTTTCACTGGGAGCTCGTTTTTTGAGCGAAACAGAAGCATTGAAAGTTGTTAAATTATGGCTTAAAACAAAGTTTTCAGGAGAGGAGCGACATATTCGACGAATCGGTGAAGTAGATTTGATAGCAGGAGAGAGCAATCTTTTTGGTTAATCAATTTAAAAATATGACAAACGCAAGTGATTTTATTTCTAGAAATATAATTCCAGCCATTATGCCGGAGGACTTTGATCATTTGCGCAGTGAGATGGAGCGGTTTGTGTCGCTTGTACCCCTGGTACAAATTGATGTCATGGACGGAAATTTAACCGCTTCAAAAAGCTGGCCGTATAAATCTACTGTTGACGGGGAATTCTTGAAGATAGTCAATCAGGAAGAAGGCTTTCCGTTTTGGGAAGAGGTTGATTTTGAAGCAGACCTCATGGTCAGTGATCCATCCCGTGCTGCTGATCAGTGGATTGCAGCTGGTGCAGCACGTATTATCATTCATTTGGAGAGTGCTCCAGCTGCCGTCATTGGTAGTGTCCTTAAATCCATTAAGGATAAAGGTATTGAAGTTGGCCTTGCTGTGGGTCTTGAAACCTTACCAGAAACATTTGCTGTTTTTTATGAAGAATATAAAGATATTATCGATACTGTTCAGTTTATGGGAATCGAAAAGATTGGTTTTCAAGGTCAGCTATTTGACGAACGAGTGCTAGACCGTATTCTAAAATTTAAGGAAAAATTTCCAGAGGCTATAATTTCAGTTGATGGTGGAGTACATGAAGAATCTGCTCCTTTGTTAGGGAGAGTGGGCGTAAACCGTCTTATCGTCGGTTCAGAGCTACATGATGGAAAATCAGTGCGAGAAACTATAGAACAGTTCGATGACTTTTTGAAGATTTCTTAATTAACACTGAGTATTATAGTGGATGTTAATAATAGATAATTGTTTTTGACTAAACATGTTGATAACCTGCGGCTACATTGATGCTATAATTGCATTGTATGGCTCTTACCGATGAACAAGTAAAGGCGCTTGAAAAGCACGCCAATGATATACGCCGCTCTATCATAGAGATGCTTCTTGAAGCTAAGTCTGGACACTCAGGCGGTCCGCTTGGTATGTCGGATATTTTTGCCGCTCTGTATTTCCACGTTCTCCGACACGATTCAAAGAATCCAGAAATGCAAAATCGTGATCGACTTGTCCTTTCAAATGGTCATATCTGTCCAGTTTTGTATGCCTCAATGGCGCATGCCGGATATTTCCCCGTTGAGGAATTAAAGACACTTCGGAAATTTGGTTCACGCTTGCAGGGTCACCCGCATCGTGAATTCTTGCCGATGCTCGAAACGAGTTCTGGTCCACTTGGCTCTGGTTTGTCACAGGCGGTTGGTATGGCTATTGCTGACAGGATAGATAATGGAAAGGTAACTCCTCGTTTTATTTACGCCCTTCTTTCCGACGGCGAACATAATGAAGGTCAAATTTGGGAAGCCGGGCTAATGGCAGGTAAGGAAAAATTAGGCAATCTCATTGCTATCATTGATCGAAATAATATTCAAATCGATGGATATACCGAAGACATTATGCCTCTTGCACCTCTTTACGATAAATGGAAGGCATTTGGTTGGCATGTGCAGGAAATTGATGGTCACGACATGAGTGCCATCGTCGGTGCGATCGAAGTAGCGCAGGCTATTTTTGAAAAGCCTTCAATGATTATTGCGCACACCATTCCCGGTAAAGGTGTTTCCTATATGGAACGTCGTTTTGAGTGGCATGGTACGCCACCGGGTATTTCAGATGTCGTTGGTGCTCCGGCAAAAGCAGAACAAGGAAAGGTCGCGCTCGATGAACTTTCAAAACAACAACACTAATCAGATAAAATGCTTAAAAGTTTTAAAGATAACAGTATAAATAGCCTTGGTTTCATACTTCATCTTGTTGATTTCCATAAACCAACGGGGGCTTTCATGATGAAGTATGGAGAAAAATTCTTTTGGGTTTGGGCAATACTGGGACTAACCTCTATCGTATCGAATCTCTTTATCGCATAATATACAGTAATGAATCTTAATCCGCATATTTTTAATATAGATGTCGAGCAAGTGGCTATTCGAGATGGTTTCGGAGAAGGGCTCGTCGTTGCTGGAGAAAACAATTCTCAAGTTGTTGGACTTTGTGCAGACCTTACGGAGTCAACAAAGATGTTGGCTTTCAAAAAGAAATTCCCAGAACGATTCATCGAAGTGGGTGTTGCTGAGCAGAACCTTGCTTCTCTTGCATCAGGCATGGCCGCTACAGGAAAGATTCCATTCATCAGCTCATATGCAATGTTTAGCCCTGGACGAAATTGGGAACAAATTCGAACCACAATATGTTATAACGATAGAAAGGTTATTATCGTAGGATCTCACGCTGGGGTTTCTGTTGGTCCTGATGGAGGCTCTCACCAGGCGGTTGAAGATATTGCTATTACACGAGTCATTCCAAACCTTATCGTTATTTCCCCCTGCGATTCAATCGAAGCAAAGAAAACAACAGTAGCTGTCGCTACGGGTGTTGTGAAAGGCCCTGTCTATATTCGAGTTGCTCGAGAAAAAACGCCCGTGATAACAACAACGGAAACACCTTTTGAAATAGGGAAAGCCCAGATATTTTTTAGGGGGAAGGCGGCTCCCGTGGTAACACTTGTAGCCACTGGTGCCCTTGTTCATAAAGCACTCAAGGTAGCTCATGAACTTGATGAAAAAGGTATTTCAACGATAGTCGTCAATCTTGCTACTATTAAACCACTCGATACAGAAACAATAATTGCCGTAGCAAAGGAAACAGGGGCGGTTGTCACTATTGAAGAACATCAGATAGCGGGGGGTATGGGAAGCGCAGTAGCTGAATGTCTCGCTGCTAGTTTTCCTGTACCTATTGAATTCATCGGAGTCAAAGACTTGTTTGGTCAGTCAGGTACCCCGGCCGAACTCATTGAATACTATGGAATGGGAGAGAAGGACATACGTATGGCAATTGAAAAGGTATTAAAGAGGAAGGTTTAGAAATATTTAATTAAATTTATGACAGACGAACAGAAAGTTTTGGAGGAAGCAGCACGACGACTACAGATAAAGATAGGGGGTTTGTATAGAAACTTTAAAAACAAACAACTTTACAGGGTAATAGCCATTGCCAAGCATTCCGAAACTTTAGAAGACCTAGTCATATATGAGGCTCATTCATATAAAAATCCACTCTCTGATGTCTGGGCAAGGCCAATAGGAATATTTCTTGAGATCGATGATCGTGATGGTGTGAAGCAGTCGAGATTCTCGTTAGAGGAGGATAGTGAGGCTATTCTCTAAAGATTCGGCTAGGTCGGTTATTCTAAGACTTGTAATTTCCAACTTTCAGGTGCTGTGGCAAGTATCTTTTCCAAAGCAGCTCGTCTAAGAAGCCCTTTCTGTGCTCCTACGTACTGAACGACACTCATTGAATTAATTGAGCCCCATTTTAATGCCGTTTCTATTGTCTGACCAAGGGCGATGGCAACACTAAAACTGGAAGCAAAAGCGTCACCAGCGCCTGTTCTTTCATAAGGAGGCTTTGGATCTGGGTATGAAGGCATAAAGACTACCCGCTTGTCTATGAGCGTGTAGGCTCCCTTGGGGCCATCTGTGATGACGGGGAGTATTGGGCCAAGAGTCTGAAGACCACCTAGGAGGCGCCGTACTTCGCGTGTTTGTATACCGAGAATACGCTGAGCTTCCTCGAGGTTGCAGAAGAAGAGTTTGGAGCGTTTGTAGAGGCGCTTTAGTGCTGTTGTGCCAAATTTCATTTGGTAGGTACCCGGTTGGAAGATGAGATTAATGTTTGGATGCTTGTCGAGGTAGTCGGCTAGGATTTCGTGAAATTCAAGAGAGTTCTCGCCCAAAGAGCTAAGATAGAACCACTTTGGGGAACCAATGTCCGGCATTTTGAGAGGGAAGAGTTCGTGTTTGATGAGGATGGTACGTTCGTCTTTGTACCAGAGGACATAATGGTAATTTGTCTTCAGTCCTTTATGGGTCATTATGAATTGCGTCTGGACATTCTCGCTCTTTAATTGCTCTGTGCACTCCTGACCGTGGCGATCCTCTCCTGCGTTGGCAATGAGGGCGGAAGTAAGGCCGAGTCGTGCTGCTGAAACAGCAGCGTTAGCACTATTTCCCACACCTGGAAGCTCTTCTGAAAAATCGAAAGGGATCTTGTCACCGTAGTTCATGCTAATTTCACGAGTACTGGTCGATGGATTCTCTACAATATGAGCGTTTGTATCATTGAGGCGTATGAATGCATCGATGACTACATCGCCAATGGCGATGAATTCCGGGAGGGGTATTTTTGGAGAGCGGCTTGAGAAAAAGGACATGATAAAGAATTTGTTGGTAAAATTATAGCATAAAGGCATCTTTTTTCCCGATGTCTTATATACACAGCGCCTCTCTGGCTGTGGTATTATTATCCACATGAAATTAACCCTACGAAATTGTTTGAAGGAGGCGCGGGTGCAAGGTCGTGCCGTTGGTCATTTTAATATCTCAAACATTGAGACTTTTCATGCTATTTATAACACAGCAAGAAAACTCAATGTGCCAGTCATTATCGGTGTCTCTGAGGGTGAGCGTGACTTTTTTGGAGTGTATGAAGCTGCCGCTATCATAAAAGCAGCACGAGAACGTGATAATTTTCCCATCTTTCTCAACGCTGATCATACTTATTCATTTGATCGAGTGAAGCAGGCTATCGACGCTGGCTATGACGCTGTCATTATAGATGCTGCAAAACTTTCTTTTGAAGACAACGTAAAATTAACCAGCCAGTGTGTTGAATATGCAAAATCGAAGAAGCCGTTTTTTGGTGAAAAGGTTTTGATTGAAGCTGAACTTGGATATATTGGAACTTCATCTAAAATTCTCGATGTAATTCCTGAGGGTGTCGGTTTGGACCCCGCCTCTCTTACTTCAGCAGCTGACGCTAAGCGATTCATCGATCAGACAGGAGTAGATCTTTTTGCTCCATCTGTTGGTAATGTACATGGCCTAATTCGCGGTGGTAATCCTGCTTTGAATATTGGTCGTATCGGTGAAATCTCAGCAGCAGTTAAAACACCGCTTGTTCTTCACGGTGCTTCAGGTATTAGTTCAGCAGATCTCAGTGCAGCCGTTGATGCTGGTATTTCTATCGTTCATTACAACACCGAACTGCGTGTTGCTTTCCGTGATGCCCTAAAGAAGTCTCTTGCAGAAAATCCAGATGAAGTGGCACCTTACAAGATTACAGTTGGAACAATAGAGGCGGTTTCGAAAGTGGTTGAAGAAAAATTACGAATCATGAACCGTATGTAGTAATGAAAGAACTATTTAGCAATAATATTGTAACCAATGACAGAATTTAACCTTGCGGCAGAGTTGAAAAAAATAATAGTGGGGGAGGTGTTGCAGGACGAATTAACACTACAAACATACAGTCGCGATGCTAGTGTTTGCTTGGTGCGGCCAAAAGTTGTAGTTAAGCCAAGAACTATCGATGATATAAAAGCGGTGGTGAATTTTGTTACCGTAAACAAAAAAGATCATCCTGAGCTTTCAATTACTCCGCGGTCTGGGGGTACTGACATGGGTGGTGGACCTTTGGGCGAATCCATTATTCTCGATGTAAACGCATACTTACAAGGTATCGTTGGTTGGGATGATGATATTACCGTACGAGTTTTACCAGGTACGTTTTACCGGGATTTTGAAAAAGAAACACTTTCTCGTGGAAGATTCGTACCCAGCTATCCGGCGTCTCGAAACATTTGTACGGTTGTTGGTATGGTGGCAAACAATGCAGCTGGTGAAAAGACCCTCACTTTTGGTCAAACAAAAGAATACGTGGTATCGGTTAAAATAATCTTCGAGGATGGAAATGAATATGAAGTAAAGTCTTTGAATAAGGAAGAATTAGAGGCAAAGATAGTCCAACCTAATTTTGAAGGAAAATTGTATGCTCGGATGTGGAAACTCATTTCAGATCATGACGTGGAACTAAAGGCAGCGAAACCTAAAACAGCAAAGAATTCAGCGGGATATTTTCTTTGGGATGTGTGGGGTGAAGCGACTGGTACTTTTGATCTTGTAAAATTGATCGTAGGTTCACAAGGAACGCTCGGTATTATTACTGAGATTGCCTTTCGTACCGTGCCAGCTGCCAAGAAAACCAAAATGCTTGTTGTGTTTTTGCCGACACTTGATCGCATTGGTTCGATTGTTAATGACATCTTGCCATTTAAACCAGCTAGCCTCGAGTCTTACGATGAGGACACTGTGCGTTTGGCCATTAAATATTTTCCAGATCTCTTGAAGCATGGACAACTCGGTGCTGCTCTTAAGCTATTCTTTAATTTCCTTCCTGAATTCTGGATGGGTTTTCACGGTGGTATTCCGAAACTCGTCATGTTGATAGAGTTTGATGGTGATAATGAAGCGGAACTTACTGGCCAGGCGACCCTTCTTAAGGTAGCTCTAAAAAAATACAACTTGAAAAGTCGCATCATCCATCGTCAGTCTGTGGCAGATAAATACTGGATGATTAGGAGAGAAAGCTATAACCTCTTGCGTAAGCATGCGGAAGGGAAAAAAGTTGCCGTATTCATTGAAGATGTAGTGGTGCCCCCTGCATCTCTCCCTGAGTTTTTGCCGAAGCTCCGTGATATTCTCAAAGAATATCAGCTTACGTACAGTATTGCAGGTCATGCAGGGAGTGGAAATTTCCACATATTTCCATTGATGGATTTTTCAAACCCAAAACACCGAGATTTCATAATGGAAATTTCAGACAAGGTGTATGACCTAGTTCTTTCATACGGTGGATCAATTACCGCTGAGCACAGTGACGGTATTGTTCGTACTCCATATTTGCCTAAAATGTACGGCCAAAAAATAATTGATGTTTTTATCGCCACCAAGAACGCCTTTGATCCGATGAATATATTCAATCCTGGAAAGAAGGTCGGGGCGACGAAAGAATATATGAAGGATCATCTTGCCTAAGGGATTTGCCTTTTTTATGGAAATATATATAATCAGTGCCTATGGTAAATCTTACTATCGAAAAGCGACAAGACAGTGCTCGGGCTACGCGAGCCAAGGGGAAAGTCCCTGCGGTTTTCTACGGTCCTAAAGCTCCAACAACCTCAATTTCTATTAATGAGGTTGATTTCCTCCGTGTATGGAGACAGGCTGGTGAATCAAGTATCATCACTCTCCAGGGTATTGACGAGGACCATGATGCTTTGATTCATGACATAGACAAAGATCCAGTTACTGGCAAGATCCGACATGCTGACTTTTACGTCATTGAGAAGGGTAAGAAGGTAAAGGTAGGTGTGCCTCTTGAGTTCATTGGTGTGTCAGCTGCTGTAAAGGATCTCGGAGGTTCTCTCATTAAGGTAGTTCACGAAATTGAAATTGAGGCTCTACCTAAAGATCTTCCACATAACCTTGAGATCGATATTTCTCTACTCGTAACATTTGCTGATCAAATCAAGGCTGGTGACATCAAGCTTCCTGCTGGCGTAATGCTCGTTGCTGAAGCTGATGAGGTTATTGCCCTCGTTGATGCTCCTAGAGCAGAGGTTGAAGAGGAAGTTGCTCCAGTCGATCTTTCCGCGATTGAACTCTCTGAGAAAAAGGGTAAGAAAGAGGAAGATGCTGTTGCCGAGACTCCTGCTGCCTAAGTTAAACAAAAAAGACCTTTCTGTGGTAATTATCACAGAAAGGTCTTTTTTGTTATACCATTATTCTTAATGAAAGAACCTTTGCTTTTAAGCATATAAAACCTATAATTGGACCTATGCGTAGTTTTTTTACTCCTCCCACCGTCTTCTTGTTTGCTCTCATTTTCACGTTCTCCTTATTCGTTTCTCCCGCCCGTGCGCAGACAGCATACAAGTGTGATACTCCTGAGGAAAAGGCTATTTGCACAGCTCTCCTAGATCAAACAGAGAAGGAAATCGCTAGTCTGGGCACACAATTGAGTAGTAAGGCCCAGGAGGGTTCGTCTCTTCAACGTGACAAGGCGGTGCTTGATCTTCAAATCAAACAGGCACAGCTGAAAATAAAAGCTCGAGAGCTTTCTATTGCAAAACTTGGCAAGGATATCACAGCAAAGACAAATGCCATTACCACTCTCTCTGGCAAGATAGACAACGGAAAGGATGCTATGTCCCAAATTATTCGTCGTACGCATGAAGTTGATAACCTTTCGATTGCCGAAGCCTTTCTTAGTAATCGGAGTCTGGCAGATTTCTTCATCGACCTCGACACTTTTAGTTCAATCCGTATCGATCTTGAGGCAAAATTAAATAATGTTAAGGAAGATAAACAGCAGAATGAAGAGGAGAAAGATCAGTTGAATACACAGCGAAACAAGGAGCTCGACTTGAAGAAGGAAATTGAATCCGAAAAGGCAAAGGTTCAGGCAGCAGAAGCGGAGAAACGACGGTTACTTGCTCTTAATAAGAATGAGCAGCAAAACTATCAAACTCAAATTGCAAACAAGAAAGTTGAAGCGACAAAAATTCGTAATGCGTTGTTTGCTCTTCGAGACGCGGCGGCTATCAAGTTCGGTGATGCAGTAATGTATGCCAAAGCTGCTTCAGCAAAGACGGGGGTTCGTGCCGCGTTCATTCTCGGTATCATCCAGCAAGAAAGTAACCTCGGTGCGAATGTAGGTCAGTGTTACCTTACCGGTGAAAACGGTGCCGGCATTCGTAAGAGTAGTGGCGCTGTAGTGACAAACTTGATGAAGGCGAGTCGAGACGTGCAACCTTTTCTGCAAATAACCAGGGAACTTGGTCGTGATCCTTATAAAACAGTTGTATCTTGTCCTCTGTCAGTTGGATACGGCGGTGCCATGGGTCCTGCGCAGTTCATTCCTTCGACCTGGGTCCTTATTAGTGGGAAGATAGAAGCGGCAACCGGTAAGAGCATTGCAGACCCCTGGGATCCTCAGGACGCCTTTATGGCCTCTGCTTTCTATCTTTCCGACCTAGGTGCCGCTGGTGGCTCATATACGGCAGAACGAAACGCTGCTTGTCGTTATTACTCGGGAAAGAATTGTACGGGAAGCACTCAGTTTTATGGAAATCAGGTAATGTCTCGGGTTGATGGTATACAGGCAAATATCGATATCCTACAAGGTTTGTAATAAGGTGGGTAAAAGGCCTAGAATAGAGGAATTCTTGCCTTTTTATACCCGTGTGATATATTGTTACAACTATGAAAGCAGATATTCATCCAGCATATTTTGACAAGGCAACCTTCACCTGCGCGTGTGGAGCGGTTTATACTATGGGTTCTACAAAGGAAAAGATTTCAGTTGAAATCTGTTCAAATTGCCACCCCTTCTTTACAGGTAACGAAAAGATCCTAGACACAGCCGGACGAGTAGAAAAATTCAAGACTCGACAGGCAAGCGCAAAGGCGCCAAAGGCAAAAGCTGCAAAGTAACGATCTCGCAGAAGAAACCGCTCATTTTAGGCGGTTTTTTCTTTTGCAGGTAAAATAAAGAATAACAAATTTAAATGGAAAACCTCGACGAATTAAAACAGAATCATAAAACTAGCTATTTCGCTTATGAATACGAGCGGCTTTTAGGGCAGAAAAAAGAAATTGAAGAAATGGCTAAAGATCCGTCGATGGCTGAGATGGCAGGGGAAGAAATGAAGTCTATCGATGAACAAATAACAGCGATTGAAGAAAGAATAAAGGAAATCACAAAAGCGGATGAAGTTGCTGATGAATTTCCATCTGAAATTATTCTCGAAGTGAGGGCTGGTGCAGGCGGGGACGAAGCAGCACTCTTTGCTTCACAACTTGCTGAAATGTACAAAAAATACGCAGCCACTCAGGGTTGGTCGGCAAAGCTTGTCGATTCATCGGAGACGGCGTTGGGTGGCTTTAAGGAAGCATCCTATGAAATCCGGGGGCCTGAAATTTATAAATATTTTCGTTATGAAACTGGCGTGCATCGTATTCAGCGTGTTCCTGCTACTGAAAAGTCAGGACGAATTCATACTTCTACTGCATCGGTGGCTGTGTTGCCGATCCGTAAGAAATCAACCTTCGAAATCAACCCCGCAGATATTGAAATGGAATTTTCTCGTTCTGGAGGGGCTGGTGGACAAAATGTGAATAAAGTGGAAACAGCAGTACGATTAATCCATAAGCCAACAGGTATCGATGTGCGCTCAACATCAGAACGAAGTCAGCTTAAAAACCGTGAGAAAGCTCTCTCTATCCTTACCGCTAAACTCGAGCAGCTAAAAGAGGAAGAGGATGCGAAGAAATTCGCTCAGAATCGAAAAGACCAAATAGGTACAGCTGATCGTTCAGAAAAGATTCGAACATATAACGTGCTTCAAGATCGCGTTACAGATCATCGTATTAAGCAGTCATGGCACAATATTGAAGGTATTTTCCTCGGTAATATTGGACCCATTTTTGATGCATTGCAAAACCCGCCAAAGGAGGGAGAAGAAGGAGATTCAGGCGATGAAGATTAGAAACAAACCAAGTTTTTATTTATGATAAAATATGTGGAATGAAAAAAATAGAGTTTTACGACACTACTCTTAGGGATGGTGAGCAGGCACCCGGCAATGCTATTAGTCCGGAAGATAAGCTGCGCATAGCTATTGAGCTGGAGAAAATCGGTATGCATACAATAGAGGCGGGATTTCCTATATCATGTGAGGAGGACTTTCGAGCTGTGAAAATGATTTCTTCTGGTATAAAAAGTGCCGTAATCTCCGCATTTGCTCGATGCTTGGAAAAAGATATCGATTGTGCTCATGAAGCTACAAAGGAGGCTAAAAATAAGATGATATCAATTTTTTACGCAGTATCGGATATCCATCTTGAAAAGAAATACAATATAAGTAGAGAAGGGGCTTTAGTTAAAATAAGAGAATCTATTCAGTATACGAAAAAGTTTTTTTCAAATATAAAATTTGGGTTGGAAGATGCGACACGAGCTGATCCGGTATTTTTGTATCAGGTCATCGATCTTTTACTCGAAGAGGGCGTTAATTCAATTGTTATTGCTGATACAACGGGTTGGATTATTCCATCTGAAACGTTTAACCTTGTTAAAGGTATTATGGACAGGGTCGCAGGAAGGGCGAAGGTTTCTATGCACTGTCATAATGATTTGGGTATGGCAACAGCAAATACCCTTTCTGCAATTGTAGCTGGAGTAGATGAGGTCGAAACAACGATTAATGGCATAGGTGAAAGGGCTGGTAACACTTCCTTTGAGGAAGTGGCAACCGCACTTGTTGTAAGAAAGGATTTTTTTCAGCGTGATATGCAAATCCGCATAAAAAATATAAGTGATCTTTCAGATCTGGTCTATTCGATTCTTGGAAGAACCGCTTCTTTTGAGAAGCCGGTAGTTGGAATTAATGCTTTCAGACATGAGGCGGGTATTCACATAAATGGCATGAAAAAAGATCCAACTACATATGAAATTTTGAACCCTGAATTAATTGGTCGTAAGCGAGAATTTGTGGTTGGTAGACATTCCGGAAAGAATAAGTGACGGAAATTAGGAATAGATAGCCGTTCGCATCACCTCTTTCGGGGCCTCAACTCCGGTAAGGATCCTAAATTGTTCAAATCCCTGATAGAGGACCATTTCAAAACCATTGATTGTTTTAACTTCAAAGCTTTTTGCTCGACGTAGGAGCTCAGTCTCTCCGTATACTACATCAAATACCCATTCGAAATTTTTTAGGACAGCATCCTCGATTGGATATTTCTCGTCCTTTTCCAAGCCAATCGATGTACCGTTGATAAATATATTAATATTTGGTATTGAAAGGGAATCAGCGGTCTTGATTTTAAAGTCAGCAGCTAGAATTTCAACTTTCTCTTTTGATCTTCCGTGAACGAATGGAATGATACCAAACTTATTCAATGCAAAAATTGCAGCTCTTGTTGCCCCGCCTGTACCATTGATCAGAACTGTTTTTTGGGAAAGCTCCGGGATTTGGCCGAGGGCTTGGTGGACACCAATCCAATCGGTGTTGAATCCATGAGCTTGGCCGTTTTCGATTTTGACAGTGTTTACTGCTTTTATCTTTGCGGCATCCTCGGAGATCGAATCTAAAAGAGGAATGATAGTTTCTTTGTACGGCATGCTAACGCTTAAACCAGAGAAATTAGTTTTTAGTTCTTGAAGTTCGGTATTCAGATTCTCGGGTAAGACGTCGGCGGTTTCGTAGACGCAATCCATGCCTAATGACTCAAAAGCAGCATTCCACATCTTTGGTGAAAGAGAGTATTTGGTAGGATGCGCTAAAAGGCCATATTTCTTCATCAACAACCTATCTATTTGCTACGCAATAGGTATTAGCAAGTACTGTGCAGTTCACACCTGCGCCGGCCGAGCAGTTGCTACCTGTGTATGTGAGAGGAATCATAGTTCCGAGTCCTGCTGTTGTTCCTGCAGGATAGCTACTTGTATAGACAATATATGTAGCAGGAGTGACGCCTCCACAACTGAAGGTGTTTGCTGTAGTTGAGTATGAGTAAGTGACATAGCTTGAAGTAACACTTTTGATGTACGTCGGGCTTAAGTTTGAAAGTGCCGCCGGGTATGATCCAACTGTTGTTCTGTAGAGTTCGATGGCGTTCCGCATTTGTGCCATTTGCTGAGCTATGTTGGAGTTAATTCCTCTTTGCCGTCCCGACCCTAATGCTACCAAAACAATTGACGAGAGAAGCCCTATGATTGAGATAACAATCATAAGTTCTATGAGGGTAAAACCGCCTATTTTAGATGTTTTTTTCATTTCTGGAAGGTAATGAGTTTAAATATTCAGGGGAAAGATTTTGACTCTGGTCGGGTGATATATCCTCGATGTATAAACCGTCAGGGGTGTTACCGTCTGTTTTGTTGCCACCTAGGGCTAATATAATACCAGAGGCTACGAAAAAAATGATTGCAACTGTAAGAATCAATTGGTTGGCCCCTTTTTCCGTCTTAACAATAGCATTTGAAATTAACCACTTGGAAAGAGAAGAGGAATTCTTGTTTCCTGGCTGTGAGGAAGCAGTCTTGTTAAATTGATTTTCTTCGTAAAATTCAACTGACATTAAGTATATGTTAGCACAAATTAAGCTTTTCAAGCCCGTTTTATAGAAGAGAGGTGGATAACTTTT